>JBKQNE010000206.1:0-15602 GCA_052146355.1 Binataceae bacterium (SeqCode)
CTCCTTGTTGGGCGGGCGGCCCGCCGGCCTGACACCGGTACCGCCAATAACAGCCGTACCCCCACCTCCCCTAGCACCGGGGGCGACCCGCCCGCCAACGCCGTCGACTGGCTGATTGAATAGGTGGCGCGGGCGCAGCGCCCGCGCCACCTTTCTTTCGCTCACTACTCCAGCTTCACCAGCAGCCCGCGCATCTTCGCGGACGCGAAGACGACACGGAAAATCGTCAGCGCGATCGCGAAGTACATCACGTTAAGGCCCAGCCCCCACCAGAAGTGGGTCCGCGAAAACCCATGGCCGGCCATCGCCTGGCGCATCCCTTCGAACGAATGCGTCGTCGGCAGCATCCACGCGATCGCCTGCAGCCATCGCGGCAGCGACTTCAGCGGGTAGAGCACGCACGACACCGGCGTCAGCAATCCCGCGAAGCTCCACGCCAGTCCCTGGATTCGCGTCGTGTACCTGAAAATCAATCCCGTAATCAGAATGCCCAGCGCGAACGCGAACAGCACCAGGTTCATCAGGTACGGCACGAGCGCCGGCACCCACGGAAAGATGTCGAAGTGGTAGGCCGCCCACGCCAGCAGCGATGCCGCACCGACTCCGACCATCGTCTTCGCCAGGTTCACGCAGATTAGCCCGGTGATGTATTCCCACACGGTCAGCGGCGTGGAGAACAGGTTGATCAGGTTGCGCGACCACAGCTCATCAAGAAATCCGACCGCCATGTCGCGCTGGAACGAATAGAACATTCCCCACAGGATTGTCGCGCCCAGCAGGAACTTGATGATGTCGGGCTGCATGCCGATGCCGCGCCCGAGATAGGTCGTGAAGAAGCCCCACATGATGATGTCGAGTACCGGCCAGTAGACCATGTCGGTTATTCGATCGACGTTGCGCCGCGCCTCGTACGTGTGGCGCACGATTACGGCCATTATGCGATGCGGTTTCATTGCCGGGCCTCTCGCGCAACGCGCAGGAACACTTCTTCCAGCGCGGGTTCTGCACGCTCCTCCTTGAGGATGGCGTGGGTGATTTCGATCGGGCTCCCGATCGCAATGATGCGCCCGTGGTTCAGGAACACGATTCGGCTGCACAACTGCTCCACCTCGGCCATGTTGTGCGAGGTGTAGAGGATCGTCATGCCGCGATCGCGCTGAGCCTCCAACAGCGCCTGCTTCACCTGCCACGCAATCTCGGGGTCGAGATAGGCGGTGGGCTCGTCGAGCAGCAGCAGCTCCGGGTCATTGAGCATCGCCTTCGCCAGTCCGACTCGGGTGTTCTCGCCCGATGACAGGCGCGCGATCGGCTTGTCGCGCAGCTTGACGACGTCGAACCGCTCCAGCATCTCGTCGATACGCCGCTGCGGGTCTTTCACGTCGTACAGGCGAGCGAACACGTTCAGGTTCTCCTGCACCGTCATCCGGAACGGAAACGCCACGTATGGCGATGTGAAATTCATCCGCCCCAGAATTTCTTCGCGATGCGTCCGCATCGACTTGCCGAAGATGCGGATCTCGCCGGCGCTTGGCGTGATCAAGCCGAGGATCATCTGGATCGTGGTGGTCTTGCCGGCGCCGTTCGGCCCCAGGATCCCGATAATCTCGCCACGCTCGATCCCGAACGAAAGCCCGTCGACCGCGGTAAAGTCGTCAAAGCGTTTGGTCAGATTTTCAACTTGGACCAGCATTGCGAGATCTCCTTCCTACGCCTGCGCAAGTTCCGCCGGCGGCAAAAAACAAACGGCGACCATCGGATGCAGCGTTTGCACCCGTGGTCGCCGTACTATGACCGATGTCTGCTGCTACCTAATGGGCAGGCGGCGGGCACAAGGCGCGTTCACGGGCTTTCGCCGTGATGTCGACATTGGGGATAATCATGGTCAGCGCGTTGGCCTCCGAAAGATGGACTGACGCTAGCATTTCCCGCGGTCTCTTGCCAGAACGTGCCGACGCGCTACGCTGGCACCGATGAAGCGCATCACGAGATGGATCGGCCGGTCAGCCGCAGGTGTCGTCACCGCAATCTGCCTCCTCGGAAGCGCCGCGGCAGGCGATCTGCGGTGTCCACTTGAAATCGCCGTCGATCAGAAGGCCACGGCGCCGGCGCCGCAGTGGGCGGTCAACTACAACGGCTTCAAAAACGAACTCGCCGCCGTAACCATCTACGATGGATCCCCGGACCAGGGGGCGTCGCTGGTTTATGACGATCAGAAAACGGTAGACGATACCCTTGTGCAAACGTGGAAGCTCGCGCCGAACCCGCGTGGCTACTGGATCAAGTGCGGATACTCGAATACCTCCGCGGAGATTTCCGAGAAGATTCCCGTTGATGCGACTCACTGCGAGGCGGTGTACGAGCGCAACGTCAGCTTTGGCGACGGCCGCCGGCCGATCCGAAGCGCAGACTGCGGCGCGGGCAAATGAATCTCGAACCGCGCGAAGCTTAACGTTCGTTAAGCTTACAGTTCATTAACTATTGGAAATAGTTGGTCTTTTTGCACCCCTCAAGGCGGCGTTGCGCCTGAACAGTGCGTCGATGAAACCGCGCGAATCACGATTTCTCCGCGTTTGCGCACGGTTTGATGCGTCAACGCGAGTGGCATCGTAAGTGCTTTATAGAAAGTCGACAGTAAGACCAGGAGGTAAACTAAAGTGACCTCGATAAAGACTTTCAAGAAGATTGTTCCGATGGTGCTCGCGGGTGCTGCGGCGATTGTGATGGCGATGCCGATGACCGCGATGGCGGCCGATTGGACCCATCATAACTACGTAAGCCATCAGAACCTGGTACGTCATGAAAACGTGGTACGTCATGACGCTTCGGTCCGTGGCTGGGACAATTATCGCATGGCGCATCGGGACTACGTCCCCAACTACTACGCGCCTCAGGCGATTGTTCCTGCGGCGCCGGCGTACGGCTACGGCGCGGGCGCATATGCCCCTCCATACGCCGCGGGCGGATACGGCGGCGGAGCATACGGCGGCGGGTGCAACGAGGCGCGGCTGCAGAATGTGTACCGTCGCGACCGCGCCACCGGTCATCCCGCGGCCGCCAATGACGTAGCGCGTGAGATGCGGAATTGCGGCGGAATGTCCTCGGTAGCCCCGCTCTCCAGGTATGCGTCCGGACAGAATGGCTCGGTCCTCGCACCACTGTTCGGCAACTTCATGGGAGTCCGCTAACGAACCGGTCCTGACTTCTCAAAATCCGCAACCGAAGCGCCCCCTCTCGCGGGGCGCTTCTTTTTTTGCTCGCTCTCCGCGCTTTGCCGGTTGACACGCTCCAAAAGCGCGTGGCACGGTCGCGTTCGAGCGCATTTGAACAGGGTTCTCTTCTGAAATTCGTGCTCGCATTGGAAAACGATGAAGTTCGATAGCCGAGGGCTCGCCGTCACGACCGATTCCGCCGAAGCGGTAGCCGCGATCGACCATTTTGCCGACGCCGCACTGACGCTGAAGGCGGGTATGGAAGATGTGACTGCGGCGGCCAGGGCCTATCCGGACTGCGCGATGCTTCAGGCCTGCGCAGCGGCGCTCTATGTTCTCTCGCAATCGAGCAGCGAGGCAAAAAAAGCGCTGCCACTTCTGAAGCGCGCGCGGTCAAGCGATCTAAACGACCGCGAAAAAATCTTCATCGATGCGGTTGCCGCGGGCAGTGAAGGTGACTTCGATCGCGCGATTGGCTGCTACGAGCGAATCGCCGAGCGATGGCCCCGCGACATGCTGGCGGCCAAACTCGCCGAGTTCCATCTCTTCGAGACCGGTGACGCGGATCGCCAGCTCCGGCTGATGGAGAAGATCGCGCCTGCCAACGCCGACTCGCCGCACGTGCAGGCGATGTATGCCTTCGCGCTCGAGTTGACCGGGCGGCGCGATCACGCCGAGCAGGTCGCGCTTGATGCGCTGCGGCAGGATCCGCACACGATGTGGGCGCAGCATTGCCTCGCGCACGTCTACGGAGAGGCATCGCGAATCGACGAGGGAATCGCCGCGCTGGAGAAGTACGCGCCCGAGTGGACCAGCTTCGGCCAGTACATCCAGACCCACAAGTGGTTTCATCTCGCGACGCTGTACCTGGCGCGGCTCGATTTCGATCGCGTGCTCGACGCGTACCGGCGGCATATCTGGGGCTTTCGGTCGCAGGAAGCTGTCGAGCATACCGATGCGATCCTGCTGCTATGGTACGTTGAGCTGGCGGGTGGCAATGCGGGCGAGGCGCGATGGCGCGAGATTGCACCACATATTCGGGCCAAGGCGCACGAACAGGTGTTTCCCTTTCTGACCACGATTTATCTCTACGCACTGGAGCGCGCGGGCGAGGTGGCCGAAGTCGATCGCGCTCTCTCCGAAATGGAAAGGTACGCGGAAACGCTGACCGGACGGGCCGCGCACGTATGGAAAGACGTGGGTCTGCTCGAGGCTCACGGTTCGATCGCCTTCGCACGCGGCGACTACGATCGCGCGGCCGTGATGCTCGGGCCTGCCCTCGGTGAAATAGCCTGCGGCGGCGGCAGCGACGAGCAGCGCGGAGTCTTCACGCAAGCGCATTTCGTGAGCCTCAACCGGGCCGGGCGCAAGCACGAGGCGCAACACGCGTTTCGCCAGTACCTCGCCGGCCGTCCCGAAACTCCGCTGCACCTGAAGTGGCTCGCGGAGATCGGCGGATGAATCCGCGCCCGGCGCGCACCGCATTCGCAATTGCGATCGCGTTTCTGCTCTTGCTCTCCACCGGCTTTGCCCACGCGGCAGACACGGCGGAGCAATCAGCTGCGGCACTTCAAAAATTGGGTGAGCAGAAGTTTGGTCCGCTGAGCCGCGGCGAACAGTTGATGCTGCGCGGAGCCGGCGGCCGCGACCTCGCCTGGATCGGGCCGAACGACGACCCCAGGAGTCCTGAGAACGATGTTGCCCACGCGGAAAAATGGGGACCCGAGCGAACCATCCGCGCGCAAGTGATCCGATGGCTCGTCTCCGACCCCGACGCCGTTCGCTACGTGCATCCCAGCGGGCTCGGCTTCACTGCCGCACGGATCGCGGGGACGCTTGACCTTTCGTACCTTGAAGTCCCGAAACCAATCACGATGCTGGGTTGCTATATTCCCGGCGGCGTCGACTTTTCCGACGCTCACTTGCAGAGCATCGACCTGCGCCGCAGCACGACCGGTCCGATCGTAGGCGATTCGGCGCAGATCGACGGCGACGTCACAATGCTGCTCGGCCATTACGGACCGATAAGCCTGTTTCGCGCGCACATCGCGGGAAACCTCGATTTCCACGGCGCTCATGTGAGCAATCCCGGACAGGATTCGATCTCCGCGATGGAAGCGACAGTCGGCGGCGATGCCAGTTTTCACGAGGGATTCACGACCGATGGAATCGTCAATTTCGAGTTCGCCAAGATAGGCCATTCGCTGAGCTTCAACGACGTGCATTTCGAAGGCGACAGCGACAACGGACTGAATTCCGAGCGGGCGACGATCGCCGGATTTCTCTATTGGGAGAATATCAAGCTCACGGCGCGCACGGTTCTGGACCTCTCAAACGCGCGCGCCGAGGGATTGGGCGACGATGCCTCCAGTTGGCCCGCGCAGGGAAATCTCGACGTCGATGGATTCGTATACGGATCGATCGTCGATGGGCCGGCCGATTCGGAATCGCGCCTGCGCTGGCTCGCTCTCCAGACGCCCGGCTACAAGCCGCAGCCTTATCAGCAACTGGCCAAGGTGCTCGCCACGGACGGCAACGACAGCGGCGCGACCGATGTTCTCATCGCGCAGCGCGAAGCGCAGCGGCGCTTCGGAAATCTGTCACGACCCGAGCGCTGGTGGAACATGATGCTGGAAGCGACGATCGGTTACGGCTTTCGGCCGCTGCGCGCGATTTGGTGGATGGCGGCGTTCGTGCTGCTTGGCGCGGCGCTGTTCGGCAGCGGCTATCGATTGCGAATCGTAACGCCGACGGAGGCCGATGCGTACAGCCGCTTTGTCGAAACGGGTATCGCGCCGCCTCATTACCCGCCTTTCAATGCGCTGGTCTATTCGCTGGAAAACTTCTTGCCGGTGGTCGAACTTCATCAGGGCGAGTACTGGCGGCCAAATCCCCGCCACAGCGCGCGCGGCAAGGTGAGGACCGGCCAGGAGGACTTCGACCCCGGCGTCATCCCGTCGACGCTGCTGCGCTGGTACCTATGGGTTCACATCCTGGCGGGATGGACGCTAACGCCGCTGCTGTTCGCGGGCCTGTCTGGATTGATCCGCCCTGATTGATTCCTTCTCCCCCCGGGAGAAGGTGGCGCGTTGCGCGCCGGATGAGGGTCGGTGGAATCATCGCCAATATCGGCGTGTACGCGACCGGCCCTCACCCGTCGGCGCCACTGGGGAGGATAATGGCGGCCATCGATCAAAAAATGTCCGACTTGGCCCGAGCAGGGCCGGTGGTTCGCCGAGCAGACGATGATCAGAAACACAGGCTGGAAGCCTGTGCCACCCAAGGGAGAGGTTTTAGTGGCACAGGCTTCCGGCCTGTGCGTCTGTCGCCGCTACTCGGAAGGAGTATCCTTGCGAGCGACTTCCGCGGCCATGCTCATGAAGCGCTCCTGGCCGACGGCGATGAACACGCCGTCCGCTTCCGCGGTCAGCACCCCGTCGCATGAAACGGTTCCATGCGTGAAAATCTTGCGGCCATCGACGCGATCCACCCGCGCATCGAAAACGATTTCCTTGAGCAGCGGCGTGGGCCGCCGATAGCGAATCGCCAGTGTCCCGGTCATGCCGGGATTGCCGGTCAGCGATTGCGCCATTCCCAGAACTTCATCAAAGGCTGCGGCGAGAAATCCACCATGTACGTGGCCGGGCGGTCCTTCGTATGCGACCCCGAAAGTCGCGCGGCCCTCGACGTGATCGCCAATGACGGCCAGCCGGATCGGTGGCGCGAGCGGATTCGCCATCCCGATTAGCGGGCTGTGATCGAAAAATGCGTGCGTGTCGCCGGCGTTCGCGGTCTCCGCGAAACCCTCGTAGCTGCGTGAGACGGGATATTTCGCCAGCCGATCGGCGTAACGCTCCAGCGCATCGGCCGCCGCCGAAAGGTCGCTTTCGGGCGCGGCGACTTGCACCAGATGGTCAATAACCCGGCGCATCGCTGTGGCGAGCCGCTGCGCTTCCTTGCGGCGCCCGATAGCGGGCGCCTGGCTCGCACTCCATATTGCTTCGAAATTGAAAGACTGATCGCTCATTAGAATTTGCCGGTCCTTCGCTCGAATAAAGGCTATAGGTAGTGATCAGACGGGTCTATCGGGCACGGCGCATGCATCTGTTCAATTTCCGAATGATCGCAATCAAGCTGATCGCTCCGTGTGCGATGGTGCTCGCATTCGCAATCACAGTGCGCGCGCAAACGACTCTGCAGGTTCCTCAGACGCAATCGCAGCAGCCAATTCCGGGCGTCCCGCAACCTCAACCCACACGCGCCGTGGTGGTTCCGGAAGGCAGCGAGGGCAGCACTCTCCAAATCGAGCCGGCGCCCACTGCGGCGGCGACTCCAGCGCAGGCCGTCGCGCCCGCCTACCAGGATCCCACGGCAGCCGCGATCGCGGCCGCAGTCAATTCATTGCTGGCTGCGCAGTCGCAAGCTGTCCCATCGCCGCGGCCGGCATCTGCTTCAACACCCGCGCCGCTGACGCCACCATTCACGGTTCAATCGACGGCGGTCCTGCCGGCGGTGTTCCGCGGATGCTGGCAGGGGCAAGTGGCGATGGTCGATCATCTGGAGCGATTGCCGGGTGCGCACAAGGTCGGCTACTGGACGCCCAAAACCTATCGCCTGTGCTACAAGCGCCTCGGCAACGGGCCCTTCCAGCTTACTTTCAGCGAGACCGGCGTGGTGCCCGACGAGAAGATTGTGAACGCGCAAGGCCACGTCGAGGCGCTTGCGACCGACGGGCGCGCATACGCCAGGATGCGATCGAGTCTGCATTTCGACGAGTACCGCGTCGATCCGGATCTGCGCGGCGCCACTTTCGCCGTCGATGAGACGACGATGCTCGATTGCAGAGTCAGCGGCGACGCGATGGCGGTGAGTGCGAGCGTTTATGGAACGCGCGACGGCACGCCGTGGTTCAAAGCGCTATGGCACGCCGACTTCCTCCCGGTGCCCGAATAGCCATCCAGCTCTTAGTTCGGCTGGCTTCCTGTTGTATCGTCAAAATTCATGGATCACGGGGCACATCAGCACGACCATCCGCATGACGTCGCCGCTCACGGGACGCTCCTGAAAGATCCCGTCTGCGGGATGGACGTCGACCCCGCCAGCGCGGCGGGCTCGATCGTTCATGATGGAACGACTTACTACTTCTGCAACCAGAAGTGCGTGGCACTTTTTAAAGCAAACCCCGACGAGTTCGCAACCGGCACCGAAAAATCCGCTGCAGATCGCTTCGCCGCGCAACCTGCGGTGCCGGGCATGACCTACACCTGCCCGATGCATCCGGAGATAGTCCGCGATGCGCCCGGCGCGTGCCCAATCTGCGGGATGGCGTTGGAGCCGATGTCGCCGCTGGCCGAGGCGGCGGAGGCGAATCCAGAACTCGATGACATGACGCACCGCTTCTGGATCGCGCTAGCGCTCACCATACCGATCCTCGCCGAGATGGTGCTTCCCGATCGCGTCTTGATGTCGTTTATCGCGCCAACCACGATGCAATGGTTGATGCTGGCGCTCGCATCACCGGTGGTGCTGTGGGCCGGATGGCCGTTCTTCGAGCGCGGCTATCAATCGCTCAAGACGCTGAATCTCAACATGTTCACCCTCATCGCGACCGGCGTCGGCGTCGCATACACGTACAGTCTGATCGCGACGGTGGTGCCGGAAATCTTTCCCGCGTCGCTGCGCGATGAACACGGCCTGATCCCAACCTACTTCGAAGCGGCCGCCTCCATAGTCGTTCTGGTCCTGGTTGGTCAGGTCCTCGAACTGCGCGCGCGCAGCCAGACCAGCGGCGCAATTCGCGCGCTCCTTGGCCTGGCGCCCAAAACCGCGCGCCGCATCGGAGATGACGGCAGCGAAACCGACGTTCCGCTTGACGTGATTCGCCCCGGCGACCGGCTGCGCGTCCGCCCCGGTGAAAAGATTCCGGTCGACGGCGTCGTTCTCGAGGGAGCAAGCGCGGTCGAGGAATCGATGATCACGGGAGAGCCGCTCCCGGTCGAGAAGAATCCGGGCGACCGCGTAATCGGCGCCACCGTGAACACAACGGGCAGCCTCGTGATTCGCGCGGAACGCGTCGGAGCGGAATCGTTGCTCGCGCAGATCGTGCAGATGGTTGGTGCGGCGCAACGCAGCCGCGCACCGATTCAGAAGCTCGCGGATCGCGTGTCAGCGTATTTCGTGCCTGCGGTCCTCGCCGTGGCGGTCGTGACGTTTATCGTCTGGCTGGCCGCCGGCGCGGGACTCGGGCGTGCGATCGTCAACGCGGTGGCGGTGCTGATAATCGCGTGCCCCTGCGCGCTGGGACTTGCCACTCCGATGGCAATCATGGTCGGGACGGGACGCGGTGCGACGGAGGGCGTGCTGGTGCGCAACGCTGAAGCTCTGGAAATTCTCGAGCGGGTCGACACGCTGCTCGTCGACAAGACCGGCACGCTGACCGAAGGCAAGCCGCGGCTGGTCTCGGTGGTCGCGCTCGAGCGGTGGAGCGAGAACGACATCCTCACTTTCGCCGCAAGTATCGAACGCGCGAGCGAACATCCGCTCGCGGCGGCGATTGTCGCGGGAGCCGAAACACGCCATGCACCGATTGCCGAAGCAAAGGACTTTCGCGCGCTCGCGGGCAAGGGAGTCATCGGAGTTGTCGATAGTCGCCCTGTCGCGCTCGGCAATCCCGTCCTGTTCGAGGAACTCGGCATCGACATGTCCGCGCTCAGAACCCGCGCCGACCAACTGCGCGCTGACGGGCAAACGGCGATGCTGCTTGCGATCGATGGGCGCGCGGCCGGCGCGATTGGCGTCGCCGATCCGATAAAGCCCTCGACTCCTGAAGCGGTAAAGATGCTGCATGCCGAGGGAGTACGAATCGTGATGTTGACGGGCGACAGCCGCGCGACTGCGGCGGTGGTCGCCGCCAAGGTCGGTGTCGATGACGTCCGCGCGGAAGTGCTGCCGGCGGGCAAGGCGGACGAGGTGAAACGCCTCCAGGCCGAGGGGCGGATCGTCGCGATGGCCGGTGACGGAATCAACGATGCGCCCGCGCTGGCCGCCGCGCAGGTGGGAATTGCGATGGGCACCGGCACGGACGTCGCGATGGAAACGGCGGGCGTCACGCTGGTGCGCGGCGACCTGCGCGGAATCGTCAAAGCGCGGCGGCTTTCGCGCGCGACCATGCGCAACATCCGCCAGAACCTGTTCTTCGCGTTCTTCTACAATCTGCTCGGCGTGCCGATCGCGGCTGGCGTGCTCTACCCGTTCTTCGGCTTGCTCCTCAGCCCCATCATCGCGAGCGCCGCGATGAGCCTGAGTTCAGTTTCAGTCATTTCGAACGCTCTGCGCCTGCGCCGCGTGAAGCTGTGAGGATCGGGTCAGCGGTTAGGTCGTCCATCTGAAGCTTGCCTTCTATGCCGAGCCTGCCCTAGTTTGCCGTAGATCATTCGCGCGCCTATGCGCGCGCCGTGAGGTGATTTGCGATGGCTGTTGCGCTCGATCCTCAAATGAAAGCGATGCTCGATTTCGCCAATGCTGCCGGGCCGATGTTCCTGCGGGCCGAGACGCCCGAGCAGGCGCGCGGAAAAATGCAGGCGCTGCTGGAAGCGCGCCCGGTCGAACCGCCTCCCCTCTATCGCGTTGAGGATCGGCACATCCCCGGCCCGCATGGCGAGATACCCATCCGCATCTACACGTCGGAAGGCCGCGTGCCGAAGGGCGTGCTGGTTTATTTTCACGGCGGTGGATGGGTGCTTGGCAGCGTTACCACGCACGACGTGCTCTGCCGTTCGATCGCTATCGCAGCAGGATGCATCGTCGTGTCGGTGGATTATCGGCTCGCTCCCGAGCACAAATTCCCGGCGGCACCTGAGGATTGC
This sequence comes from Binataceae bacterium (SeqCode), assembly GCA_052146355.1. GTDB lineage: Bacteria > Desulfobacterota > Binatia > Binatales > Binataceae > JAFAHS01. The sequence continues at coordinate 11,075 of JBKQNE010000206.1, forward strand.
TACGCGGCGACAAAATGGGTTGCCGCCAACGCAGCCTCGTTCGGCGGTGATCCCAATCGAATCGCAGTCGGCGGCGATAGCGCGGGGGGCAACCTCGCGACGGTGGTTGCCCTGATGGCGCGAGACCGGGGCGGCCCGAGTCTTTCCTTTCAGTTGCTTTTCTATCCGGCGATTTCCGCGGCCAACGACACGCCCTCACAAAAGGAATTCTCGGAGGACGGATTCGTTCTCTCACGCGCCGACATGGAATGGTTCTGGAATCATTACCTCAACGGACCCGCGGACCGGAAAAATCCCCTCGCGTGTCCGAACGCCGCGGGCAATCTTGCGGGATTGCCGCCTGCACTCGTCCAAACCGCGAGCCATGACCCGCTGCGCGACGAAGGCGAAAGATACGCCGAGCAGATGCGCAAAGCCGGCGTGAAGGTCACGCTTACGCGCTACGATGGTGTGACGCATGGCTTCGTCAGCTTTGCCGACGTGCTGGACAAAGGAAAGGCGGCCATCAAGGAAGCGGCCGACGCGCTCCGGGCGATATTCGGGAGGTAACGCTCACCGCCGAAGGCTGAGCGAACACCGGCTGGAGGCCACTTAGGAGACTGATTTAGTGGCACAGGCTTCCAGCCTGTGATCCTGATACGCCCGCTGTTCCGGCCGCCAAAACCGACTAAATCGCCAGGGCCGTCGGTGAGCGCCTCGCGGGCGCGCCGGCAAACCCATATCATAGTCCGGCCATGGCATCGCAGGGACCAGGGCGCCGCACCGACGCCCGGATCACAGACTCCGCCGATAATCCGTCTCCATTTGCCGACGTCTATCACTATCTCGTCCAGTCCTCGTGGCCGACCCTCCTGCTGCTCGTGCTGGCCGCATTCATCACGATGAATGGGCTGTTCGGCCTCATCTATTGGGTCGACGGCGGCGTCGCAGGTTCACGCAACCCTGGGTCGTACTCGGACATGTTCTTTTTCAGCGTGCAGACGATGGCGACGATCGGGTACGGCGTGCTTCATCCCTCTTCGTTCCTGGCCAATGCGCTGGTTTCTCTCGAAGCGCTGATGGGACTGATGGGGCTCGCGCTGATGACGGGGCTGGTGTTCGCGAAGTTCTCGATACCTACGGCGCGGGTGCGTTTCAGCCACTATGCGGTGATTTCGAAGCGCGACGGCGTGCCGAGCGTGATGTTCAGGTTGGCGAATTTGCGCGAGAGCCGGATTCTCGAAGCGCAGATTCACGTGGTGTTTGCGCGCATCGAAACCACCGTCGAAGGAGAGCGGCTGCGGCGTTTTTATGATCTTCCTGTGCAACGCGACCGAACCGCGTTGTTCACACTGAGCTGGACCGTCGTGCATCAGATTACCGCCGCGAGTCCCCTCGCTGGCGAGACTTCGGAGTCGCTGGCGGCCGCAAGGGGGCAACTCGTTCTATCGCTCACCGGTCTGGAGGAGACCTTCTCGCAGACGGTCAACGCCCGCCATTATTACGACGCAGCCGACATTTTATGGGGCAAACGCCTGGGCGACATTACGGAGTTTCACCCGGACGGCGGCGTTACTCTCGACTATTCGCGTTTCGACGACGTCATCGACGCGCCGTTGTAGCAACCAGAAAGAATCCGCAGATTTCGCAGATTAGCAGTCAGATTTTGAGTCCGCGTAAATCTGCCGATTCGCCCGATTCTCTCTGAGGCTGGAAGTTCAGACCGGCCAGATGGCACGGGTCCAGGACATTTCCCAAAAGAGATATTCGTAGCGGCTGCTGGTGAGGAACAGGCTTTCCAGATGAATCGTTTCGCGGGTCGGCAAGCCTTCAGCAAGACGGTCGAGCAGGCTTACCAACTGCTGCGCGCCTTCGACGAACTCGCGCGATGTATAGGTGCTGATCCATTCGGCATAGAACGAATTCCCCCCACCTCGGCCTTCCCGCGCGAGCGCGGTGGCGATTTCAACATAGCCGAGTTGGCAGGGCAGCACCGCCGCCACTATTCCGGTAATCGTCCCGCTGTAAGCGGCGGCCAGGAGATGGCGGGTGTATGCGTGCGTTACCGGGGCGGGACGCGCTTCCTCAAGTTCGGCCGCCTCGATACCGAGTCGCTTGCAGTATTCGCGGTGCAACCGCATCTCGTCTCTCAAGGTGCCGCCGAACAAGCCGGCGAACAGCTCCATCGTGGCAAGGTCGTGCGCCTTGGCCGACCCAAGTGCGAACACGCGGCAATACTCGATCAGAAAAAGGTAGTCCTGCTCCAGGTAGAAGCGAAAGCGATCGACTGGCAGCGTGCCGTCGCCGAGGCCGCGCACGAACGGATGTTCCAGCTCCCGCGTCCAGACGTCCGCGGCTTTTTTGCGAAGCACGTCTGTAAAAGGTTGGGTGGCCATCGCGGCTTTACGTCTTTCTGGTCACGGGCACCAGATGGTTGAGCGGGCGCGAGCCATGTCCCAGCCCGGGTGATTCCTCTATCGCGCGGGAGACGTAGCGTTTTGCCGCGTCGATCGCGTTGACAAGCGAATCTCCCTGCGCCAATCCGGCGGCGATTGCAGCCGAAAGGGTGCATCCCGCGCCATGGGCCCTGGCCCCGCCCCCACGGTGCGGAGCGCTGAACTCGTGAATTTCGTGACCGTCGAACAGTACATCCAGCGCGTCGCCTTCGAGCGCGCCTCCCGTGATCAGAGCCGCGTGCGCGCCGATATGAACCAGGTCGCGCGCAGCCTTGCGCATCGCGGTCGGGTCGTTCACCACTTCGCGCCCGAGCAGGATCTCGGTTTCGCGCAGGTTGGGCGTCACCACCGCGGCAAGGGGAAACATATGCTCGCGCATCGCGGCCACCGCACCCGGCGAAAGCAGCAGGTCGCCGCTCGCCGCGACCATCACCGGATCGACGACCAGGTTCGGGATCGACCATTCGCGGACCGCTTCGGCCACCGCCTCGATGATCTCGGTGCACGCGAGCATCCCGGTCTTCGCGGCGGCGACCGGCAGATCGTCCATCACGGCTTCGATTTGCGATGCGACGAAACGGGGGTCCATGTCGACGATCGACAGCACGCCCAGCGTGTTCTGAGCGGTCAGCGCGGTAATCGCGCTGGTGCCGAACACGCCGAAAGCGCAGAAGGTCTTGAGGTCGGCCTGAATGCCGGCGCCGCCTGACGAATCCGAGCCTGCGATGGTGAGCGCTACTTTGAGCATCAAATCGGATTCTAACCACCAAGGCACAAAGACACCAAGAGGAAAGCGGGGATCCGACTCGCTGTGCTCCGCAAAAAATTCGGGTGATGGCCGATACAGCTAAATTTGCCGATTCCTCTCCATCGGCGCTTTCGCGCAGTTTACTTTTGGGTTGCGGCTCAATTGGCGTAGGGCTTATGCCGCTGCGCTGCCCATTCGAGTGGCAGTTCCGTGCGGATAAGTGCTTCAACGTTTAGCTCAGGGGGTTGGCTTTAATGATCGCTCCGACGATAGAAGGAGCTAGAAAGGCGAGCGGTAGGAATCGCCCAACGTATTGCTTAGGTAGACCCTCGCGCCTCGCTGTCTCTGCAACGGAAGCAGCGCTTCCCGAAATCAGTTTCTCTAAGCAGTAGCCAGCCTCTAGACGTGCCGGTTCGGCAGATTCCTTCGACCAGCTAGCGAGTTTCGGCGGGAGTTAGAACTGGTTGATCACGCTGATGCCGGCGTTTTCGAATTTCGACATCTTTTCCAGCACTCCGAAGGCCTTTTCAATCGGGATAGTCTCCGTTATCAGCTTCTTCGGCTGCAGGAGGCCGCGTTCGACCATGCTCAGCATCGCTGGATAGCGGAACGACTGGATCGCGAGCGAGCCGGTGAACTGGATCTCCTTGAAAACGATCTGGTCGACCGGCAGCGAGACCTCGCCTTTCTCCTCTTGCGTCGTCAGTCCCACCTGCACGTGACGCCCGCGTTTGCGCAGGCTCAGCACCGCGATCGCGAGGAGAGAACCATTCGGGCGATGAGTCGCTGCAAGTGCTCACGCAGCTGTTGGCGACGGGCAGGTGCGACTTCGATGGCGAGTTCTACAAAATCCACGGTCTGCGGCTGCGGCCCCAACCCGAAAGAGACTTGAGCGCGAATCTCTGGTGCGCGGGAGGCACCGCGCAGACGGTCGAGATAATCGCAAATCATGGCGTCAGGCCGCAGCGCCGAGTCCGCGTTACGCGGCGTTGCGCCTGGAGGCCGGCTACGCGCCGCGCCATACCAAGCTCGCACCATGTAATTGCTCTGGTACTAGCGCAACCCAGAGAAAAACGCACACCGCATGTTGGAAGCGAGAGGAGTCTCAACCACCAAGGCACCAAGGTAGGGACAGCAAGGGCACTACTCTCGGCTTTCCCCTTAGAGTGTCTTGGTTCTTTGGTGGTTAATTGCCTGGTTCGTTGATAGCCGAGCGCCACAGGAGGCCACTATGGGAATCCTCGACGGCAAAGTTGCAGCGGTGACCGGCAGCGGGCGCGGAATCGGTCGCGAGGTCGCAAAGTTGATGGCCGCTAGCGGCGCCAAGGTTGTGGTCAACGACTTC
>JBKQNE010000207.1:0-17029 GCA_052146355.1 Binataceae bacterium (SeqCode)
GCGCGCGCTCGATCAACTCCTCGTGCATCATCGCAATCTCGTCGATCCAGCCACGCGGCTGTGCTGGCACGTCGCTTACGTCGACAAGGAATCGCATTCGCAATGCCTGTGGGCGCGCGGCAACAGCTGGTTTTCGATCGCCGCGACACAAGTAATGGGATCGATCGGCGCGAGCGCCGGCCAGGCGCGTTTCAGAGACAAGGTCGCCGCGGTGCACGAAGCGCTGGTGCGCCAGTTGAATGCCGTCGTGCCGCTTCAGGACAAGTCGGGTCTATGGCACACGGTGATCGATCGGCCGGATTCGTATCTGGAAGCATCCGCAACCGCCGGATTCGCGCTTGCGCTCGGCCGCGCGGTCGCGCGCAAGCTCGACGGACTCGACGTCCCGCGGGCAACCGAAGCATACCAGCGCGCGATCGCGGCCATCTGCTCCAAGGTGAACGAGGCGGGGGAGTTTACCGGCGTCTCGCAGCAGACTCCGCCGGGAGATTTCGCCTTCTACAATTCCGTCAAGGTGGGAACGGCGCCATTCGGTACGGGAATCTGCATGATGGCGCTTTCGGAAATGCTCCGCCGCAGCCGTTAGCGGGCGCGGAGAGGGGAAAAATCGTGGCGAACAGGAAAGTGGTTGTATTACCCGGCGACGACGCGGCGCCGGAGGCGATGGCGGCTACGATGGAAGTGCTGCGCGCGCTGGAGCTGCCCATCGACTACCTCGAGTTCCCGCCGGGCGAAAAATGGGTGCGCGGCCAGACCGATGCGGAAGCGCGCAAGGCTATCGACGCATCGGACACGACGCTGTTCGGCTCGACTTCGGGAAAAACCACTTCGATAACCTACCTGCGCTGGGGCAAAGAGACCTATGCGAACGTGCGGCCCGCGAAGTGGTCGCCGGGATATCGAAGCCCGATGGCACATCCCGAGGGAATCGACTTCGTGATCGTGCGCGAGAATTTGGAAGACCTTTACCTGGGACTCGAAGGCCCCCTCCACGATCTCGCGCCGCTGAAGCTGAACAGCAGGATTCTGCGCCGTCAACTCGACACGTCGGAGCGCGGCGTCTACGCGGTCAAGGTGATCACCGAGCGCAACACGCGGCGTGTCGCCGAGTTCGCCTGCAAGCTGACGCTCAAGCGCAAGCGGTCCGGCGGCAAAGGCAAACTCACCTGCACGTCCAAGTACAACATGCTGCGCGAGGCGGACGGATTTTTCCGGCAGATAGTCGAGGAGACCGCCGCGAAGTATCCGGAAATCAAGTACGAGCAGTTCATCGTCGACGACTTTGCGCGTCGCCTGGTTGCCAGTCCGCATGAACTCGACGTGGTCGTGATGCCGAACCTGTACGGCGACATCCTGTCCGACGCCGCCGCCGGAACTCTGGGCGGGCTCGGGTTGGCGCCCAGCGGATGCTACGGGGACGATTATGCCTATTTCGAATCGGTGCACGGCACCGCGCCGGACATCATGGGAATGGGCATCATCAATCCGACTGCGACGATGCTGTCGGCGGCGCTGATGCTCGACTACCTGGGATTGGCCGATGCCGCCACGCGCTTCGAGTCTGCCGTGCGCAAGGTCTATGCGGACGGGCGTGTGCTGACGGTAGACCAGGGCGGCAACGCGAAGACGACGGAGTTCGCGCGCGCAGTGGTGGCTAATCTTTGAGGTTATTGCGGGAGAGATCTTCTGGCGGTTGAGGATCAGGCCTGCGCCGCGCCCACCAGAAGATGTCGCACGCTGCTCCACAAGCCGGCCAAATTACTTTAGGCGGTTCCGCGGGACTATCGGCGTGCTGGTCCTTCTCGGGGGCGTTTTCCATTCGCTTTCAACTTACATGAGTGTCGGTGCGATGAGGAGTGGCTGAGGAACAAGGTACTCAGATGGGGACGGTGTTTCCCAGAAAGGCTTTCTGGCGCTCAAGATGACGGTGCACCCAGCCGCGCACCTGCTTTGCGACGGTGCCATCGAGGCGCCCCAGTGCCAGCGCGGTCACGAACGCCGAAGCGGTTGCTTCCATTTCGCGGCGGTCGTGATTGGTTGCGGCTCTCGCGCCGCGGGCTAGCACTTTCTTCAAGTCGGCGCAGCCGCGCTTGAGATGGTTTCTTTCCAGCCGCCGCAGCATCGCGATGGTTGCGCGCAGGTCTTTAATCTCCGCCTCATTGTACGTTGGCTCCTTTTCGATCGAATCGACCGCGTGCGACATCATCAGGACCAGTGACATCGCCTGTCCCTGCGCATAGGGCGACGTCAGCTCCGGCATAATCGTTTGCGTCACAGTCCCCTGCAATCCGGTCATCAATTCCTTGAGCGTGGGCCGCAGCATGTCAGGCAAGCTCCAATTGCAACGCGATATCATCGAACAGTGCGGGCAGCAGCACTTTCAGAAATGGCATGAGCGAGTCGGAAGTGCGTCCCTCGACGAAATCGCGGATTCCAGTCAGGCAAATCACCGCCATCTTCGCGTCGCCGAGCACCTGGTAGAAACGCAGCCGCTTGCGATCGGCCGGATGGCCCGATTTCTCCTCATACAAGCGATAGAACGCCTCGCGCTCCATCAGGCCCGCAGCAATATCCTCGCGGCTCCAGAATCTCATCGTAGCCCACGCGAGGTCTTCCATCGGATCGCCGAGGTGCGCCATTTCCCAATCGAGCATCGCCATCATTCCGTTGTCGTCGTAGAGATAATTTCCGGAGCGGAAGTCGCCGTGGACGAGCGTGATGCGATCGGCTTCGACGGGATTGGCCTTGAGCCATGCGAACGCCGCATCGAGCAGCGCGTAATGCTCGCACATCCGATCGCGATGGTAGATTTCGGTCCAATGAGCAGCCTGCGCGCGCGCCGGCTCGCCCAAATTTTTCGGTTCGCCGAGAAAGCTGAGACCGATAGCTTTGTAGTCGAGCAATTGAAGATGGACCAGGTCATCGAGGAACTGATGCGCGATTTTTTCGCGCAGATGGTCCGCTTCGGTCGCCGGAAATGCGCCGTTCGACGTACGGCCGCCCACCACGCGATGCATCACAAAAAACGGCCGGTCCATCACGGTCGGATCGAGTTCCAGAAAGATCGCCTGGGGCACGCGCAGTCCCGCCCGGTTCATCGCGTTGATCACGCGGAACTCGCGCTCTCGCTCGGACTTGAGCAGGCCTCCGGTGGGATCGCGCCGCCCGATCATCGGTCGCGAGCGACGCTCGCCGTTCTCGTTCCATTCCACGTCGAAGGCGTAGCTTTCGCGCGACGAACCGCCCGAGATGCGCTTCAATCCGACCACGCGCAGGTCTTCGGCCTGCGGCATTTTGCGGCGTAGATATTCGGTGAGTCGTGCCTGATCCATTTCCGATTGTTGAGGTTGCGGAGACTATGGAGTTGGAACGGCGCGAGGCACGGTCAGCGTTCCCGGCGCAGCGCCCGCCGCCGCATTCATCTGCTGAACTTCGTCGCGCAGCCGCGCCGCGTCCGCTGGGCGGCCGTGAGCCACAAGCTGGCGCTGGACCGCATCGGCATCTTCGCGAAACAGGTCCATCTGCGCCTGTCCGGTTGGTGTGGCGTTCGTCGCCGCGCTGGCCGCGGCGAGTGTCTGCCGCATGATGTCAATGAGCTGGTTTTGCAGGACCGCTGATCCCGGCGACGGCGACGGCTGCGGCGCCTGCATTCTATTGAACAGCTGCGTGTACTGACCCACGAAGGTGGGCGGCCCGAGACTGGAGAGAAAAAGCTGCGCCTGGCTCTCATTCGATGCGCCATACAGTTGCGAGCCTTCGACGGCCTTGGGGCTCGACGGGTCGGGACTCATCAACTCGAGCGACGGGGCAGTGCCCGCGCCTTGGAGAATCAGGATCGAATCGTTGCGCACCGTGCTCGCATAGTCGTGATCGAGCTGCACCGATACCTGCGAATCGCCACCGGCGACCGGCGAGATGGCGGTCACGGAACCGATCATCGCGCCGTCGCGCGTGACGGCATCGCCGGGCCCGAGCCCATCGGCCTGGTTGAATGCGGCGCCGTAGCGCACCGGATCGGCGGCGCATCCAACCAGAGCCGCCGCCAGCACCACGGAGCGGATGACCCGTGCGGGAGCCGCGCCGCGAAAAAAAGCCATCCTACGCGAACGCCGGCATAACGTCTTTCGCGAACAGCTCGAGGGTCTGCGGCGGAGCGAAGTCGCTGAAGAAGATCGTAAAGGTCGTGATGCCCTGCGCGATTCGCTTCTTGAGCGCGTCGACGATTTGCGGCGGCGTGCCCTTAATGCCGGTGATCGAAAACGGCTTCAGTCCCTGCGCCATCTTCCACTTCTGCGCAACTTCGTCTTCGGTCTTGCCGATACAGACCAGCAACTGCTCCGAAATGTCGATCGTGTTGATGTCGCGGCCGACATCCTTGCAGTGCTGCTTGAGCACGTTGAACTTGTGGTCGAAGCTTTCGTAGCCGGCGGGGCAATTCCAGCGGTCGGCGAAGCGCGCGACCAGCTTCAACATCACTTTTTCGCCGCTGCCGCCGATCGTGATCGGAGGATGCGGCTTCTGCACCGACTTGGGATTGTTGATGGCGTCAGTAATGGTGTAGTGGCGGCCTTTGAAGGTGGCGCGCTTCTCGGTGAGCATCAGCTTCAGGATGTGCAAGCCTTCCTCGAACTGCTTGAGCCGCACGCCCATCGAAGGGAACTCGTAGCCATACGCGCGATATTCCTCGGCCATCCATCCCGCGCCGATTCCGATCTCAAGCCGGCCGTTGGAAACCTGGTCGATCGTGCACAGCGATTTCGCGAGCAGCGCCGGGTTGCGGTACGAATTGCAGATGACCAGCGTTCCGATGCGGAGTTTCTCGGTGCTGGCGGCCAGCGCGCTCATCGCGGTCAGGCATTCGACGTGGTCGAGATCTGGCAATTGGCCGGTCCACATGTGATCGACCAGCCAAATCGAGTGGTAGCCCAGCTTTTCGCAGAGCGTTGCGCGGTCGTGCAGCGCCTTCCAGTTAAGGCCGGCCTGCGGAGAAAACAAAGCAAATTGCGCTTTCTTGCTCATTCGATAACTCCCGTGGGTGATGCGATCGACGTGTAGCAGATTGTTTGGCACGCCCGGCGGCGGGGGGTCAACCGCCCATGCGAAGAGCGGGGCGGGATGCTATAAAAGCGCCGCGCGATGCTTCACTACCGACCCGCGCGAAGGGGCCGAATGGAAATCCGATTGAAAACCCGACCATCAGCGGTTGCACGACTTTTGATAGCACTGTCGATTCTCGCGGCGCTGCTGGCGACATTCGGGCCGGCGCGCGCTGAGGACACCGACCAGTCGGGGGGCTTCCAGTTCGTTGGTGGTCCGGTCGAGCTGACCGGCGCTCCGGGAATCTATGAATGGCGGTTTCTGGACAAGGTGGGGGAGAGCTTTTACGACAAGATCGCCCTTCATCGCATCGCGCACGGCCCCCGCGAACAGGAGCATCGCGACATCACCGTGCTCTACCTGCCGGGCACCAACATGAACGGCGAGATCTCGATCGACAATCCGCGCTACTCGCTGCCGGTCTATCTTGCCACCCACGGCGCCGACGTATGGACGTTGGACTATCGCACCCATTTCGTTGCGCCGTCGGATACCGCCGTGGCGATCAGCTACGTCTTCAAGCGATGGACCGACGATGTATTCGCATCGGATATCGCGGCGGCCGCCAGCTTTATCCTGAGCCAGACGCAATCGCAGAAGCTCTTCGTCGTGGGGTTCAGCCGCGGCGTCGAGTTCGCGTACCTCTTCGCCGCGATGCATCCCGATGAAGTGCGCGGAATCGTCGCGCTCGACGGGTTCATTCCGCGCCATCCCAGCGAACCCGTTCCCGAAGACCGTGTGGTGGACGATATCGGCGGCAAGAATCTGACCTATGAAAAGCGGCACTTCCTGATGCAATCGGTGATCGACGATCCGGACGGTCCCGCACCGATTCCCAAGTATCGGACCGCGCGCGAAAACCTGGTCCACGTGCTTTATGACGCGAAGGAGTTTGGCGGCCAGGGCGGACTTTCCAACGCACTCAATGGCTATGCGGATCCGACGATCGTCGCGCGGCTGTTGATTGGGTACGACCGCTACTGGCCGGCGGTGCAGGACTATGAAAATCCTTTTAGTCCGCCGCTACTCGCCGCGCTCAAAGCCTCGAAGATTCCGGTAATCGCGTTCGCCAGCACGAATATCGCGGCCGATTGGCCTGCGTGGGTCGTTCAGGCAGCGCACTCAACCGGCAGCGACGATGTCACTTTCAAGCGATTGGACGGATGGGGCCATCTGGATGTGCTTTGCGGCACGCAGGCGGAGTCCGACGTATTCGCGCCGACGATGGAGTGGCTCACGCGGCATCGGAAGTAGGTGGAAACGCGGGCGGCTCCGGCCGCGATGATCGGGCGCGGCCGACCGTCGGCAGAATGAGCACGACGGCGAGCGTCCACATTCCAAGCGCCAGTCCCGCGATCGTCCATCCGATCCAATTTCTGCCGCGGCGAACCGCGATCACGGCGATCAGCGGGGCCAGCGCGAGATCGACGACGATCGAAGTACACAGGATGGTCAACGGCGGCAGCCGATAGCCCATCAGGGCAAAGCCGGAGGTGAGGCTCAGGATGTTCGCCAGCGTTTCCATCGTTTTGCGCGCCCGTCGCTCATCTATATATAGTGCAAATCATGGCACGAGGTGACGTCGAGAGCATCCTGTCGCGGCTCCGCAAGATGAGCGAAGAGGGCATCGCCAGCGTCTTCAACGAAGCGATGACCAACGATCGGGTGCGGCGCGGACTCGGCCGCGCCGGCGCGCAGCTCATGAACAACAAGGCATCGTTCGATCGCAACGTCGAGACGATGCTCGACTTCGTCAATATCCCGTCGAAGAAGGATGTTCGCGAGTTGAAGTCGCGCCTCGATCATCTGAGTTCGCAGCTACTGAACTTGAGCATCAAGCTCGACCGCGTGCTGGCCGCAAAAGACAAACCGCCGACAGCGAAGCCTCCGCGCGGCAAATCCGCAAAGAGCTGACAGAGACCTTTCTCCATCTATTTGGTTCCCCTTCCCACTCAGGAGACCTTTGCAAAACTGCCAAACGGCGCCAGCTGCCCCACGGTGTCATCCTGAGCGAAGTGAGCAACGCGAGCGAAGTCGACATGGCTTCTGGCCTCCGGACAGGTTCGCGCAAGCGAACCCGGTACCGGTTCCGCGTCCGCGTAGCGCTCCCTAGTTTTGCAACGGTCTCCAGTCAGGGAAGGGGTCAGGGGTAGGTTGAGTCGGACTTTCCGGCTACTCGCGATCGTATGGCCGCACAGCGATTCATTCGCGGTCTGGAACTGAACCGAAGCTTCTATCGCGAAGCCGTCGCGCCGATTCTTGCCTCTGTGTTTTCGGATCTGCGCTACTCGGCGGCGCTGATTGGCCGCGGCTCCGATGTGCTCGGTTAAGATTCGGAGCGTTCGACCGATCACAGCTGGGGTCCTCGATTGCACTTGTTTCTCGGCGAAGAAGATCACCGTTCCATCGCGGCGTCTATCGATCAGACCCTGGCCGCGAATCTTGCGCCGACGTTCCGAGGCTACTCGACGGGTTTCGCGAATCCCGATGAACACGGAGTGCGATGGCTTGAGGCGGCGACGCCGGGTAAGGTCCGTCACGGCATCGAAATTCACACGCTCCGCGAATTTTTGCGCGACATGCTGAATATCGATCTTGATCACCAATTGACCGTGGCCGATTGGCTCGTGATGCCGCAACAGAATTTGCTCGAGATGACCAGCGGCGAGGTTTATCACGATGGACTTGGCAGCCTGGCACCGATTCGTCGGAAGCTCGAATGGTACCCGCGCGACGTAGCGCTTTTGATCCTCGCCGCGCAATGGAAGCGAATCGACCAGGAAGAGCCGTTTGCGGGGCGATGCCACGAGGCGGGCGATGAACCAGGTTCGCGCATCGTGCTGGCGCGCCTCGCGCGCGATCTGATGCGCCTGTGCCTGCTGATGGAAGGCAGGTACGCGCCATACGGCAAATGGCTCGGCACGGCATTCGCGCGGTTGAACTGCGCGGGCGAGCTAAGGACGAGTCTCGACGGTATTCTGTCCGCGCCTTCATGGCCCGAGCGCGAAGAGCATCTTTGTGCGGCGCTCGAAGGCGTCGCAAGGATTCACAACACGCTTGGGATTACTGCGCCGCTCGACACGAAGGTGCGGCGTTTTCATGATCGGCCATATCGTGTGATCGGCGCCGCGCGTTTCGCGGAAGCAATCGTCGCTGCGCTTCGCGACGAAGAGGTCAGACAGATCCACGCGCGGGTTGGATTGATCGGTTCGATCGATCAGTTTGCCGACAGCACCGACCTGCTGGGACGTCTGGAGTTGGGCAGCAAGTTGAGAGCATTGTTCGAGTGAAATCATGCGCGGGAATGTTCTTCCAGGATGATTCGCATTTTCGGTATCGTCGCGAACAGAAATCTCTGAGTGGCGCCGGCGTCCCGCCGGCGTTTTTTCGAGATAGATCAATCCGCGATCCGCAGATTTGCCCCGATCTTTGCCAGGTCTGCGAGGTTGCGGGGTTCGTGGTCCAGTTCGGGTGACAGCAGCAGGCGCGCCTCTGATGGCATTGCGCCACGAAGTGCATCGAGGGAGCGGGTTTCGCGCTCCTTGAGGGCCGCGTAGTCGGCCAGGTTGCGCGCCAGCTTGCGTTTCAAGGCCGGCGGAATGTTTGCGGCAGCCAGCTCTTTTGCATCTGGTAATGGACCCATCGCGCGATTCACGATCACGGCTCGCGCGTGCAGGCCCGTTCGTTCCAGCGACTCGATAAATTCCCGCGCTTGCTCTATACGGCCGGACTCCGGCGTCGTGACGATCACGATCGCGGTGCCGTCCGCGCGGAGCAGCGCATCCGCGGCTTTCGCCCGCTCAGCGAACCCTTCATACATCCCCTCGAAGCCGCGTACGAATGCCTGCACATCGCCGAGCAGATTCAGTCCCGTCACTCGATCGAATGCGCTCAGCACCGCGCGTGCTGCGAGGTCGACTATCCTGAGCCGGCTGCGAAACAGGCCCAAAATCGGCGTGCCGAGAAGAGCCACGGCGCGCGAGTTCAGAAGTTCGAGCAGGCGGCGCGGCGCATCGAGGAAGTCCAGCGCCTCCGCGGCGGGGGGAGTGTCGAGCACGATCAGGTCGGTTGCGGTGTTGGACGCAAGCTCCAGGAGCTTTTCCATTGCCATGTAGTCGCCGACACCCGCGAGCGCGCCGGAGAGATTGCGGTAAATGCGATTGCCGAGAATCGTGTCGCGCGCGGCCGCCGACGGCGCATAACGCGCCACGAGCGCATCGAAGGTTTGCTTGGGGTCGAGCTTGAGTGCGCGCAGCCGGGCGCGTTTCGCGTGCGCAGTTTGCGCGACGTTGACGCCGTGCAACGGGACGGCGCGCGGGTCCGATGCGTCCCCGCCAAGCCCGAGCGCGTCGAGCAGGCGCGGCGCGGGATCGACCGTCATGACGTCCACGGCGCAGCCCTTCGACGCACTGGCGACGGCGAGCGCCGCGCTGATAGTGGTCTTGCCGACGCCGCCCGGGCCGAGGCATACGACCAGCTTGAAGCGCGCCGGATCGAAGGCCGCCCGTTTCATCGATTGAGGATTCCCGTCTCGAGCGCCCGCGCGAGCGCGGAGACCTCGCGCGCGCCCATCGCCGCGCGATACAGCATCGGGAGTTCGAACGCCGCCACTCCGGCGCGCTCCAGTTGTTCGCGCGCGGCAAGAGCCGCGACACAATCCGCGGTCCGTTTCTGCGCGAGTTGGCGATGGGCCCGAAGCCCGGCCAGCGTCTCCAATTCGCTCTGTTCGAACAGCGCATCGACGGTCCGATTCACGATCGCGCCCGCGATCGCGACACCCATCTGATCGCGGAGCGTACGCGCGGTGTCGAGCGCTTCGCGCAGCGCCAGTTCCTCGGGCGTGGTCGTGATGATCGCGGCGAAGCGATCGCTGTCGGCGAGAAATGTCTCGACGCCGCGCGCCAGCCGATTAAGCGTTCCCGCGGGCGCGATTCCCTTGACGCCCGATGCGACCGCGAGCAGTTCCAGCGCCGAGCCCGACGCGGGAGCATCGATTACCACGTAGCGGTCTTCGAGCCCGGCGTCTCCCGCCATCAGTCTGAGCCGCTCCATCAGCAGGAACGCCTCAAGCCCGGGCAGCGCTGCGGTTACATAGCCGAACGTCCGGCTTCGCAGCATCCGCTCCGAGATCGCGGCGACCGGCACGATGCGCCGGATGAACGCGTTAAGTTCCGCGCGCTGGCTCAACGCCACGATCTGCAGCGAATCGCTCACGCGAACGGGCGCGTCGTTTTGAGGGCTCGCGCCAAGCAATGCGGCAGCGCTGAGGCGGCGGTCGAGATCGGCCATGATGGTGGGTCGCCGGCGCGACAAAGCCTGGGCGAGCGCAGCCGCCACGGTGCTTTTGCCCGTGCCGCCCTTGCCGGTCACGAAGAGGACTCGCGGCAGCGTCATCGGTTGGCGCGCGGTTGAAAAAACCAATTCATGGAAGGCTGTGAGAGTCCTATTTCAACCGCCCGCCAGAATCCAGCGTGCGTCGCGCAATCAGTGCGGGCTTGATAGCCGCGGGCCAATACGGTCAGCATGTGGTCAAGCACATGACGCCCTCGCTTGAAAGCATCGTGTTCTCGATACCGCCGGAACGAATCGCCGAGTTCAAGGCGATCATCGAGTCGTACGATAATCTCGCGACGCTTCGCACCGAGGACCCGCGCCGCCATCATCTCAAGCTTTATTTCGCCGCGGATCAAAAAGATGAAGTGGAACGCCTGCTCGAAGCGCTTCGCGATCGCTTCGAAATTCGCCGTCTGGCCTAGCTCTCTATCTCAACGGCAAAATCGTGGCCGTCCCATTGGCCGCTGTCGTTCCATAGGAACGTAAAGCGAATCGGTGCGCGCTGCGAGGCGTCGATTTCTATATCGACGTAATCGATTCCGATCGGTGTAGGCAGGGCGCTGGTATCCTGCGCGTGCTGCCATTCGTCGCGGGTCCAATGAAGCGTGAAGGGCCGCACGGATTGGATTCGCAGAGTATTGGGCGCCTTTACGGACTGGATGCGCCGGCGGTTGAACTTCCATATCTCCATCGGGCGGCGCGCGTGGCCGCCCAAATAGCGATCCGCCACTTCACCGAATAGATCGAACACCTGTCCGTCGGCGATCGACCGCAGCAGCTTGATATATTCAGCGTGCGCCCACATCAGCGGCGTTGCGCTTCCGGTCTGCCGCCCCAGGACGAGAAGGGTATGGGGAAGATCCGGCTGATCCCAGACCTGCTCCGGCAGCAGTTGCGTCTCGTTTGCGAACGCCTCTATCGCGCGGACATAGGGAAGCGGGTCACGGCCCGCGGACAGTTCGTAGTGCCCGCGCTCGCCCGTGAGCAGCGGCCACGGACGCCCGCGTCCCCACGACAGGAACGGGCCGCCATCGTCCTGCTGCCCGTAGCCATCATGCGTATAGCGGCGCCAGCAAGGGCCTTGCGGCAGATCGGTCTTGAGCACGGCATCGATTACGCGCAGTGAATCTTCGATCAGCGAATCGCCCGGCCGGCGAATTCCGTAGCGAACCAGTTCCAGGAATCCGCCATCGACAATTTCCGCGGCCGGGAACTGCGTCTGCGTTCCGGGGGGACGATTGTGGATCGTGACGAGCTCGCGGTCGGGATCTTCGTTGGGACGCGGGTCGTTGGCGTTGGCCGTCGTGATTCGAACGTAGTGGCGACGGATTCCGGGAACCAGAACGCCCCGGTTGGTGACGGTCCACGTCTCGACGTGCGACTCCAGAAAGTCCGCGTATTCCTGCAGATACCGCGCGGTGGCAGCGTCGCCCCGCTCACTGGCGAAGCACGCGGCGCAGGTCAGCGCGGCGATATTGCTCGCCAGCGTCGATGGGGAAAATCCGCTGTTCTCTTCCCATCGCTCCTGCTCGGTTGCGGGCCCGTGGCGTATCAGAAAACGCGCGCCTGCCCGCACCATCGGATAGGAATCGAAGTCCAGCAGCGCGCCGATCTTGTGCAGCCGCCACGCCAGCATCATCGGGAAGGCGACCTCGTCGAGCTGAATTCCCTGCCAGTACGGATCGCCGTTGATCCAGAAATTCTGTGAAAAGCCGCCGTCGTCGTGCTGCGAACATGCCAGATAGATCAGCGCGCGCACTGGCGTCGCCAGGTCGCCCGACGCGAGCATTCCGGTGGCGCTGTTGACCATGTCGCGTGTCCACACCAGGTGGTACCCGCCCAGGTCCTCGTCCCCTTTTGCTTCGCCCCAGGGGATGCTCAGCGAGGCGATGATCGCGCCGGGGTAGCTCTTGTCTTCATGCGCGATCAGCAAGTCGCGGCTTCGGCGATAGAGCTTGCCGTCGTCGCCCGACCATTGGCCGAGCGTGTGGAAATGGCGGCTCGCGCGGTCCCACTGCTCCAGAAATCGATCGCGATGCCTCCGGAACGGCGTGCCCAACGACTGAAACAGCGTGGTGACCGCGCGATGGAGGGTGCGGCCGAAAGCCAGGCCCAGCGTGAATTGGTGGCCGGCACGCAAGTCGATCTCGCCAGTCAGCGCGATATTGCCGTTAGGCGCAGCGGCGAACTGGTAGTCCATCTGGAAATTCGCCGCGAGGTCCTGCCACCCGTCGGTCCGGCCCACGTAGCCGCAGGAGCGCTTGATGAAAGGCGAGGTTGCGGCGAGCGCAAGCCAGTTTCCCTCGCGATGCGCAGTCAGGAACTCGCGTCCGATAATGCTGGTCGCGTTGCCGTTGTTGCCCCATCCGGCGACGCCCAGATGCGGCGCCAGCAGGACATATAGATGGAGTTTCTCGAGGAACTGCGGATCGCCCTCCAGCCGCACGTTCATCAACACGGACGGCTGATGCGGATCGGAGATCACTTCCTTGACGAGCCGATAGCGTCCCTGCGGGTCACTGTTGATGATTCGTACGCCGAGCCCGTAGTCGGCGAGATATTCGGTGGTGGTGTCGAGGTCGCGCCGCTCTTCGTGAAAGAAGGTCTCGCCGTCGCTTATCAGCAATTGCAGATCGCGCACCTGGGGCTGATCGACGGTAGGAAAGTAGATTTCATTCAGAACCCCTTTCGATGCCGTGAACCAGACCCTGCTTGCCGAGGAGTACGCGGTGCCGACCACGTCCTTTGCGCTGCGGGTCCATCGCGGTTCGATTCCGGGCGCGCCCGTGGCGCGGGGCGATTCATGTATCGTTGCCATCGAGGGTTCCTTTTCTGGCGCGAGTCCCGGCCGAGATGCTCAGGTTGTTTCGGGTCCGTCCGCCGCGGCTGGTGCCGTCTCTTCGCGCGCGCGGAACACGTATGCGACGCCGATGCTCAGTCCATAAAGAATCAGCAGCGGAATCGCCAGCAGAAATTGGGAGATCATGTCGGGCGGTGTCAGCGCGGCCGCCACGATGAAGATGGCGAGAATCGCGTAGCGGAAATAATGAAGCATCATCTTGTAGTCGATGATTCCGAGCTGCGTGAGAAAGAACGCGAAGATCGGCATCTCGAAGGTGATTCCGAACGCAAGCAGCAGCTTGGTGGAGAACGCGAGGTACTCACTGATCCTGATGGTCGGCGTAATGTCGATGCTCGCGTATTGGCTCAAGAAAAACGCGTAGCCAATCTTGAACACTACCGCCCAGCAGAAGTAACCGCCCGCGATGAAGAAAAACGTGGCCGAAATTACGAACGGCCGCGCCATCCGGCGTTCGCTCTGCAACAGTCCCGGCGCGATGAACTTCCAGATTTCATAGAAGACCGCGGGGCTCGCGATAAAGAGCCCGGCAACAAGCGCGACCTTGATCTTGGTGAAGAACGCCTCGCCCACTCCAGTGCCGATCAGCAGAATCTTGCCATGCGAAACCTCGCGGATGGGCCAGGTGAGCGCGGAGAAAATCTGGTCATCGATGGCGTAGGCGAGTATGAACCCGACCGCCAGCGCGATGGCGGCGCGCAGCAGCCGCACCCGCAATTCCTGCAAATGCTCGATGAGGGACATGCGTCCCTCCCCGTGGGGGATGATCTCGCCCGCCGGCGTCTGATCTTCGGTCGCCACTGTGCTTGCCGGGGCTCAGGCTTGGCCCGGTGGTTTGTCGCGGGGTTCCGAGACCGGGGTACTGATTCGATCGTCGCGCTTGGGCTCCTCTTCCATCGCCTCGCTCAGCTCGCGCATGACGGTGTTGCTGGCGGCGCGTAACTCGCGCATCAGCTTCGCCGCCGCGCGGATCATCTCCGGCATCCGTTCGGGACCGAGCACGATGAGGGCGACGGCGAGAATCAGCAGTATTTCAAAAGGGTTCAAGCGTGGGATGGCGACGCGCGGCGCCGGATATATAGTGTCACGAATGGTCCCGAACGCGATGCGGCCTCACCCATCAAATCATCATTGTAGCGGATCGTGGTGTCAACGATGCTCAAGACCGCGGTAATCACCGATCGCAACTATCTGAAGCATTTCGCCGGCCGGTCCCATCCGGAACGCCCGGAACGGTTGCAGGCGATGATCGAGATGGTGAACGCGACGAATCGCCCGGGCCTTCAGTTGCGCGCACCCCGCGAAGCGACGATCGAAGAAATTGAACTGTGTCATTCGCCTGACTACCTCAAGCTGGTGCAGCAGACCGCGAGCGTGGATCATTTCGATTTCGATCCCGACACCCACGCTTCGCGCGAGTCGTACCGAACCGCGCTGCTTGCCGCAGGCGGTGTGATCACGGCGGTCGAGGCGGTCCTGGATGGCGCGGCGGACAACGCGTTTGCGATAGTTCGCCCTCCGGGACATCACGCACTGCCGAATCGGGCGATGGGATTCTGCCTGTTCAACAACGTCGCGATCGCGGCCGCGTGGCTGCTGAAGCATCGCGGTCTCAAGCGCGTGATGATTGTCGACTGGGATGTGCATCACGGCAACGGCACGCAGGAGATGTTCTACACGTCGCCGGAAGTGCTCTACGCCTCGACGCATCAATACCCGCACTACCCGGGAACGGGATCGCTGCGGGAGATCGGGGCCGGAGAGGGCGAAGGCTATACCATCAACGCGCCGATGCCCGCTGATTTCGGCGATGAGGAATATCTGCGCGTCTTCGACGACTTCATTCTGCCGATCGGACGGCAATTCAATCCCGAGTTCATTCTCGTCTCGTGCGGGTTCGATTGTCATTGGCGCGACCCGCTGGCGCAGATGCGCGTGACCGAAGAAGGCTTCGTCGCGATGGCGCGGCGGGTGAAGCGGCTCGCCGCGGAATGTTGCGACGGCAAAATGGTTGCCGCGCTGGAGGGCGGTTACGACCTCGAAGCACTCGTCAATTCCGGCCACGCGGTGCTCGAAGAACTGGGCCGTTTCGCCGACGAACCGATTCATGGCGCGCTGCACGGCGATGCCGTCATGCCGATAATCGAGCGCGCCTCCCGCAACGTCGGGCGCTTCTGGAATCTCGCGTAGCAGGATGGCGCGGGGACCAGGGGACCGCGTAGCGCGCGGCGAGGCGAGGCTGGTCGCAATCGGCGGACTCAAGCCGCGCGAGTATCCGCTGCGAGCAGGCAAGACCGCGATCGGCAGCGCCAAAGATAACGACATCGCAATCGACGAATCCGCGGTCTCGCGCTACCACGCGGTGATTCGGCGCAGCCTGGGCCGCTATTCGGTAGCGGATCTCGAATCGACCAACGGAACCTTTCTCAACGGGAACCGCATCACGAATCCATCTCCGCTGAAGCCTGGCGACGAGCTCCGCTTCGGCACGGCCCGGGTTGCGTTTCTGGCCAAACGCGGCGGCGCGCTCAGCGGCGTTCGAAAGGCGGGCGCGGTAGCGGCCATCGGCGCGATTCTTTTCGCGATCGGGTTCGCCGCGATGCGCTATCACATCCGCACCCCCGAGCCGGTCGATTCGGGCAGCCCGGTGTCGACCGTCAGCGCGGGCGAGTCGGCGGGCGGCGGTTCATCGCCGGCATCGTCGGCTTCTTCGGCCGCGGTAGAAGCACCGACTGCCGCCGCGATCGCGTCGCCCGCGGGTCCCGAATGGCTGACGCTGCTCAATTGGTATCGACGGCTCTGCAAGCTCGCGCCGGTCAGCGAGGATCCCCGGCTCAGTGCGGGTGATCACGCTCACGTGCAATATCTCCTGACCAACTACTCCGACACGCTGCGCAGCGGCACGCTGCCGGGCGAGGAGATGCATCTGGAGCGCGAGGGGAGTCCCGGCTACACGCCGGAAGGCGCGGATGCCGGCAAACAAAGCGACGTCGACTTCATGTACTGGCACGGCGCGAAGCCGAACGGCCTGGTGAATTTTGCGATTCTCGATTGGATAAGCGGCGCGTTTCATCGCCTGCCGCTGCTGAACCCAAACCTCCATCGGATTGGCTACGACGACTTTTGCGGGGAGGGTCTCTGCGTGGCGGCGCTGAACGCGATTGTGGGCGCGGATCCGCCGCGGACCGGCAATCTGTATGCCTCGCCGGTGGAGTTTCCTCCCGATGGCGCTGAAGTAAACTTGCGGACCTTCACGAACGAATGGCCCGATCCGCTGACTTCGTGTCCCGGGTACGCGTCGCCGACCGGCTTGCCGATCACGTTGACGATCGGCAGCTTTATCGCCGCACGGCTGGAGTCTTTCAGCGTGCAAAGGATCGCGCCCGATGGCACCGAGGCGAAGGTCGAGGCCTGCGGATTTGATGCGTCGACGTACGAAAATCCTGACGCAAGCGCGCAATCTGCCGCGCGCGGCGTGTTGAACGGAAACGGCACGGTCGTAGTAATCCCGCGCCGCCCACTGGATCGCGGCGCCACCTATGAGATCTCACTAACGGCGAGCGGCAAGTCATACGACTGGAAATTTTCGGTCAGTCCCTGATCAAACGCGCCGTGATTGAGACTTGAGTCCGAGTGGCGCCGGCGTCCCGCCGGCGTTTTTCCGCGGAACCTCTCCCGCAGTCGGGGAGGTTTAAGGATGGTACGGACCGGCAAGATCGGTAACAAAATAGACCGGCA
>JBKQNE010000208.1:0-7338 GCA_052146355.1 Binataceae bacterium (SeqCode)
AGCCGCAACGCGCGACCGTCCAGCGGCCCCGCCAGCGTAGCCAGAGCGCAAGGCTGAGGCAGAACATGCCCAATCCAAAAACATAGTTGACGAATCCATAGAACAGCATGGAGTTGTAGACAAAGAACGCGCACAACATGGCGCGTTTGGTCGCATAACCGCAGGCAGCTTGTCCGAGAAGGTAGCATCCAAACGCAAAAACAAGAATCATGAGGGAGAGAAATATCCGGCTCGCCGTTTTCACCCCGACAAATTTTAAGATCGGGGAAACGATCAGATCCACAGCCAGATTCGGCAGTACCTGGTGAGTAAGAACGTAGTTCTGTTGGTACACCGGGACGCTGTCATAGTGCGCCAGGATGTAGGCGCGTGCTAAATGTGTGGGATAGTCCACAAGCGGGACATAGGCAACTAAGAGGCAGGGAAGTAAAAGGAATAAGCAAACCGCGAGGAAAACAGCCCAGTATCGCGGCCCCGTCAGCAATTCTGCAGAACCGGAACTCGCGCCTTGACCATCGATGGACTCGAGCCAAGTCACCCGGGGTTTCATGCCAAGCTCTTCCTGACGCGCAGGTATGAAATCCCCGTTGATCCGCTCACTCCCGGTGGGCGGGTCGCATGGGAAGTGAATGTCGAGTTCGGATTCAATCAGCCACTATACGCGAAATCGCCAGGAATTCGCGCGCCAAGCGCCACTCAGGGCAACAAACGCCGACGTATTAGCCCCGCCATGGCCATCAGACCGGACCCCACCAGCAACAACGACTGTGGCTCCGGAACTTGAAGGGTTGCAGCACAGTCGCCGGCGAGCATGCACATGCCCGTAGTTGGCGGCGCGGAGGTCTCGGCGTCAATGTGAGAGGTCAAGACCGCCCCGTTGGCTGCTGCCGGCTCAACAGCTGCATTTGTTTCAGCTTGGCCGACTCCACGGGGGCTGGCCAGTTGGCCTGAGGCTTGAACCTGACTCTGTTCATAGCTCTTGATCGGGGTGGCGTGGAGGGTTCCTCCCAGGAGCAGCACAGCAAGGCAAAGCCCGGCAGCCGCTCTCTCCAACCGTTTGCGCGAGTCGTTTCCGAGACCTACAACGCATGCCCTGGCCGACATTGTTCCCCTCCCTGTACGTTAAGCGAAGCCACCGCGGACGGCTCCGGCAGGGGGTTGATCACGTTCTGGGACGGAGCAGCACAATACGATCCCGACCTGTGCAGTTTCCGATCCCGATGATCTCCCCGTGATTGTTGATGCCCAGCGCCTGAATGAGTTCCCATCCCGTCTCCGGGTCCAGAAATTCGTTCAAGTCGTGAAGCCGATTGTCGCGGTAAAGGAAGCCGTGAAAGCTTTCGTCACCCTCGGTCAGAGACCCGCCGACGACTTCGCCCTGGTTGTTCAGGTCGCGAGCAATGCTGAAAGAACCACCCAGCGTTCCCAACATGCTGCGCGTCCCGTTCTCCTGGCGAAAGGCTTCGATCCGGCCGGTTTCCGGATTGAAAGACACTCCGGCACATTGCGCCAGATCATTGAGAGCGAGGACGTCGTTGCGGTTGTTGTCAAAAGGGCCGAGATCAATAACCTCGAACCTCTCAGGGTTGCCGGCAGCACCCTTACGATCTGGCTCTGCTTGTTGAATCACTCGAATTGGTTTCATAGGCGGTAACTACTCCCTGCAACTAGTCTCTTGCTGCACATAAGTAACGGACGTGGGCGTGCATTGTGTCCAGGGCTTCGGCCAGATCGCCCGCAGCACCATCAAAAAGGTGTTCGCCTGTTCCCGCGCGCCAGAGGGAGTAGCGATAAAAATTCTGGCGCGGCTGCGGACTCAGTTTCACATTTCCCCGGTAGCCGTCTTCCTGAAGAACCCAAGTCTGCATGGTGCTCCTCACTCCCTAGGTATCGTTTCTTAAGCATCATCGTGGAAGAGGCAAGGCGTGTAATCCCCCAAATAGGGTATTTCTGGCGGCGTGGCTGCCGGTTGTCCGGGGCAACGGACCGAGGCACTCTTCGGCCCCGTTTTTCTCTTAGGCGGAAGCGAAAGGAGGACAGGGGGTTGAAAGAATTTGAGAGAAAACAAGAATGGAAAGGACTGAATTTGTCGCGGCTAAGAGCGGGAGCCGGGAATGTCTATAAGACAACCGAAAGCATTCGCACGACGAGTTCGGTCTGACGGTGAGTGTCGGTCTTCATGAAGATGCGCTTGAGGTGAGTTCTGGCGGTATGCGGGCTAATGAAGAGTGCGTCTGCCGCCTCTTCGATCGACTTTCCCCGCAAGAGATAATCGGCCAGCCCCGCCTCTCCGCGCGTCAAGCCGTAGAGCCTCGAGAGGACCTCAGGATCCACCTGCAGACCCATGTCCTGGTCGTAAAGCTTCAACAGCGCAGTTCGATGTTCGCTGCCCGGCCAGCAATCCAACCCAGGTCCGGGAACCACTCGCACGATCAGCGCGTTGTGAGTCGTCTTGCGCTGCAGAATGATGGGTGACTCTTTGGACTCACCTAACTCCGGGGCCGTTATTGCCCCTTGCAGCAGCATGTGGAGCAACCGTGTGTCAGCCGCCCGCTCGGCGACCAGCCCGGTTCTGGCCATCAACAGCCCGTCTCTCTTTTGCAAAATTGTCAAAGCTGTGCGGTTAGCCAGACGGGCACGGCCTTCCGCAGACACAAGAATCGCCCCGTGCTGCACCAAGTCGAGGCCGTACGTCAGCGCTACCATTACGTCGTGCGGAGCGAGTGATGCGTCCCCAACCTGCTGCACCAAGTAGTCACCGTTGAAAGGGGCGTATGGTGCTCGGTTTTCGCTTCTGGCTCCTGCGGCAGCCGGCCCCGCAACATCCTGAGCAGCGTTCTTCCCAGTGTTTTCCATGGGACCCAACGTCCGAGCTTCCCAGGAATCAGCGGCACGTCCAGCGATCGAGGCTTGTCTGGGGGGACGAGACATTGCTCTCCTAGCTCTTTCTTAGAACTGCTGCGCGGAAAGCGTAACCCAGTCTTGTTACGACAAGATGACGCAAAAATGAATGAGATGTTAAGTTCGCGTCAAGAACTTTCTATTCTGTGGAAATCAGGTTGCTGGATCCGGAGGGGTCGGGAGAAATAGTTTGATTGGCTAAGACCGATGGAATGCCGCTGGGGAGGGAGGTTTCGGGCCTCAAAGTCCATCGAAAGCCCGTCTAAATTTCATACAGCCAGCCGACGTCCCGCCGCCTTTGCCAAGCCTGATACAACTCGGGCTTAACTTGCCTCGGTCGACTGAACCCCTGGCAACGGTGGAATTACTCGTAAGGTCTTAGCAATCTGTGAACAACGGGAGAGGCTACTCCGGGGCAGTGTAAAACTCCGGGAGGTTGCCTGAGCCCCGTTGTCCTTAAGGCTGCGGGCCGGATCCCTGCGTGGTATTTTGGTGGAGACTCGCGCCCAGCGCCGCCAAACGCTGCTGGGCTTCCTTCATGCCTGGCGCCAAGTGCAACGCAGCCTGATAAGCGCTTGAGGCAGCTTGGAGTTGTCCCGTATCCTCCAGCGTGCGGCCAACCCAAAACTCTGCCAGAGCCATCGGCGCGATCCGGGAAGCGCGGGTAAAGTCCGCCAGGGCCGCGCTCATATTGCCTTGACGATATTCGATCATGCCGCGCCCGAGAAGGCTATTTTGCCTGTCAGGATTGATTTGCAGTGCGGCGTCGAATTCCTGCGTAGCTTCTAGCGGCTGGTTAAGTCGCATCAGAATAAAACCGAGATTACTGTGAGCCTGCGCCTGTTCCCTTCGATCTGCGCTGTACTCCAGGGTCAATTCGTACTCCCGTTTTGCCCGGTCCAGGTCATTCTGCTGTTCTAAGAGAACGGCAAGGTTGTAATGCGCACCGGCCAGCCGAGGCTCAAATTCGACCGCTGCTTCAAAATGTGGCAGAGCCAGATCCCGCTTCCTCATTTCCGTCAGAGAGTAGCCGAGAGAATTCTCGGCGACCCCATTACGGCTGGTAACCTGAATGGCGTGTGAAAACAATGTATAACTATCACGCCAGTAGTGAATTTGATGATAGGAAACCGATGCATAGCCAGCCAGCACCGCGAAAACGGCCCCAATAGTGGCCATTCTTGGCGTCTTGTAACGCGCCAGAAGTTCAGAAATTCCCCACACTGCGATAATGTAGAGCCCCACGAAGGGAAGGTAGGCATAGCGATCGGCCATCCCCTGGCTTCCGACTTGTACGATTCCAATCATGGGAACCATGGCGCCCACGTACCATAACCACCCGGTGAGCGCATATCGCCGCTCACGGTAGAACCAAGCCAATGTAGTGATGGCTGCCATCAGCGCCGCCGCCAGCAGTATTTTCCACAGCACTAACTGGTTCGTAGGATACGGATAAAACACCGCGAGCCGGGAAGGCCAAACGCCTTTGAAAATGTAGGCGACGTACGAGTACAAGGCGTTCCCAATACGCAGCCTGAGGGGCAGCAATTCCGCGACGGAAAGCGCTCCACCTTTGTGCTGCGCATAAACCGTAATCCACGCGCTGCCCGCCGACATCGTCAGCAGAGGTACTTTCTCCAGCACTAATTCCCGCAGTGTGGGATGGGACGCCGCAATCTCCGATTCCACCGTGCCGCCTCTCAGGGGCCAATAATCCCAAAGCAGTAAGAGGAATGGAAAAGTAACCACCATGGGCTTGGCGGCGAGCCCGAGCGCGAAAAGCAGGGCCATGCTCAAATAACGGCCAAGCGTTCTGTTCCGCACGTACCATCCATACGCCAGCAAGGCGAGCAGCATGAATAACATAGAGAGTAGCGATTTGCGCTCGGCAACCCACGCCACGCACTCTACATTGAAAGGCTCTACCGCAAATAGCGCCGCGACCAGCGCGCTACGCTGCGCATATCCGGTTGCTTTGTAAAGAGCCAAGAAGACCAGCACCGCATTCGTCGCGTGCAGCGCAACGCTCACCAGATGGTGATCTCCCGCATTCAATGCGAAGAATTGCACGTCTGCCATATGGGAAATCCAGGTTAGCGGATGCCAGTTGGCTTCGGTCGTTGCGGTAAGAGCCCAAGAGACGTTGTCCCACGAGAGACCACGGAGTACGTGTGCGTTCGCCGTTACATATTGAGGATCGTCATAGTTGATGAAAGCGTTGTGGAAAGCCGTTAGATAAAGACCAAATGTGCCCGCCCAAAGAAGAAACGAATACAGAAGTGCAGGCGGCGTTGAGAGCTCGGCGGAAGTCGACTCGCATTGCGCCATATCCCGCCGTGGTTTTGCTGTTTTGGGACGCGCCTTGACTCGTGGCATCACGCTAGAAAGCTCTTCTTTTCATTAGCTCTTGGCTTAGCGAGGTGGCTCTAACCTCAACAGAGTGTAACCCTCTGAGGGTACCGGGCCAAACGTGAACGGCAACGGCCCCCAGTAAGACGAGTAAAAGCCTGCACCTAGTTGCCAGCTTATCGTCGTCGCCAGGGAGGGATTAGCCAAATCGAATACGGCCTCTTGATGGAAGGGCACTTTGGGCGGAAAGCCGAACGTTTCCGTATTGTTATCCGGGATAGCCAGCCAGTCGCCCGGGCGAATATGCACGTCCTGGGCATCCACCGGTTGGGCTCCTGATTGGTCCATGTAGTATTGAAATCCCCAATGACCTTCATACCAGAGTTTTCCACCTTGGTTGCTGATTTGCGCCTGGATGCGAGTGACAGCCTCGCGTTGCAGGTTGGCCACATACGCCTCGGCGCCGGCCAGCCAGAGGGAGAGTCCTCCGGATACAATCAATGCAGCGGCTACTTGCATCAGCAGACTTCGGGTCCAGGCGTCGTGCCTTGTTTCCAGCCGTCGCGCGATCAATATGCCGGCGGCGGGAATCAGCGGAAGCACGGAACGCGCGTTCACCGTCCAGTTTAAGATGCTGGCGAAAACGAAGGTTCCCAGCACCCACAGCCCCAACAGCAAGGAGTCCGGGCTTCTTCGCTTCCAGTAGTCGGTTATCGTCAAGACCAGGGTGAAAAGGCCGCTGGCGATCAGGAGAGTTAACTGGCCGCCCACCAAACCTAACTGGGCGCGCATGGAATTAAATGCTTCCGCTCCGCCGACCCGCCTTCCTAAATCCGCCCATCCAAAGATCAGCGCCAGGGCCGCCAGAACGCCGCCCGCCGCAACCAGGCCCGCAGTCTTTTGAGACCACTCTAGGGGAGAGAAAGTAAGTACGGAAAGAGCGCAGCCTCCGGTGAAGCTGAGGCCTACCAATATCACAGACAAGGGAGAAGCCTGTCCGAACTCCCGCGCCGCACGCGCAAATTCGGCAGCGCCCGAAAGCAGACCCTGCCCATAGAGGGCCCGCGTCCACAGCTCATAGCCCACCAGCGCGCCCACCGGAATCAACAGGTACCAGATCCAGTGACCCACACGGCGCAAACGCATGAGGGAGTATGCCGCCAGCAAAGGAATAAGCGCCGCCCCGAAGTATTTCGTCAGGGCGCTGGCGGCAACCAAGGCTCCAGACCCCGCCAGATACCAGTCTTTCCGTGGCTCCAGGCCTTCGATCCACAGAATGACCGCCCAAATCCAGAACGCCACCATCATCGTGTCACACATCACGCTGCAAGCCGACACCAATATCCCCGGAGTCAGAAGCGTGGCTAGCGCTGCCAAGAGTGGAAATCCCGTGAAATGTTTTGCCAGGCGGTAGGTGCCAAGAATTAGGGCCAGCGCAGGCACAAGGCATGCAAGATGCAATGCGTACTCCGACCACCCGGCAATTTGCCCTGCGGCCGCGAGGTAGTAACAAGCCAGTGGAGGGTTCTTGGTGATGTCCGCCATGCGCTCCACGCTCGTATTCCAAATGAGACTGAAGCCGTATGGGTTGAGGCGATGCTAGCTGATTAGACGAGCTGAAAAAATAAACAAAGTATCATCAACGTGAAAAGATCGGCCGGAAAAAGGGAGAAGATATGCCAGCGTTAGAACTCCCAGCAGTGCATAGGAGTACAAGGGCGACCACCGCTCAAGCAGCGGTATATCTCCTGATCGTGCGGAAGTGGCTGCTAACCGTGGTTCCAGAACCCTGGGGCCAACCGTTTTCAACCGCGCACGCTTATGCTTAGCCTTCGCCAACGCCGACCTCCATGTCGCACCTGCGAGATCCTGCTCCAACTCCAAAAATCAGCGTCGAGCAGCAGCCCGACCAGCTAGTTGTCCCGGCGCTTGAACAGCCAAATGGATTCACCAGATTCCGTGTGATATGACCTGGCAGCATCACCCCAGATGTAGCGAGTCTGGGTCGGAGTGATTTCATCGACAACGCCATCGATTGCATAGTGATCGGCGGCGAACTTGTGAAACCACTCCAGCAGCATCATGCTT
>JBKQNE010000209.1:0-11923 GCA_052146355.1 Binataceae bacterium (SeqCode)
ATCCGATTCCGTCTGCGCTTGGTGGTGACGGGCAACATCGATTTTGCCTCGCCTATTTTCGTCGAATTCATTCGTCGGAAGGGCGCAGCGTTCACGCACAAGTTCGAAGCTACGTGTGTATGTCAGCGAGGCGTAAAGGGCAGTGTTTCGTTCGGCCGCGGGATTTTCCTTTCCTAACTGCATTGGAAAGCTCTTTTCTCTCCCTTGGTAGACGTCCATTGTGAAAAGAGGTTTCAGCGCTCCCCTTCGTTTTCGCACGGCTGTATCGGTTGCGTCTCGCTCGATGTCGCACCGTCCCGTTCGGTCATGGCGGGACCTCGGTGCTGGCGACAAACGCGTCCCCTTAAGGCCGGCCGCGCCGACCGCTAGCTGTTAACCAGCGGAGTCAGGCGCGGCCAGCGGGTTCCTACATCATCCCGGGCATTAGCGTGTAAGGCCCAGTCCCCGGACTCGGAGTCCCTTTCGGATCCGGAGTCTTTGCCGGCTTGGGGGTCTTGGTCGGCTTGGGGGTCTTGGTCGCCGTGGCCTTGACTGCGGAACCGGCCTCGATCGTCCCGAAGAGTCCCTCGGTGTATCCGTCGGGACCCGCCGTAAAGTAGACCGCGTCGGCGGTGGCATTCATCACGCCGGTGCCGTCGACCAGCGACCACAATCCCGGAATCAGAATGCGATTAGAATCCTTGTCAGCAAGTTGGCCAAGGAATTCGCCGTTGGTCGGATTGAACACGCTGATGCTGCCGTCGCCGAGATTTCCCACCAGCATGGCCGACCTTGACAGTTGACGAGAGGCGAATGCATGCATATACAATGAGCATGACCTTGGATGCCAAAAGTCTGGATACCAGGAGTGTCGAAGGCGTATGCGTGGGCGGCTGCGTTCGCAAGCTGAATAGGATGGTCAGCTCGATCTATGACGGCGCGCTGGCAAAGGCCGGATTGAAGACGAGCCAGTTCAGCGTGCTGGTTTCGGTCGCTAATCGAAAACAGGCTCGGCCAGCGGAACTGACAAAGCATCTCCAGTTGGATGAATCGACGCTTAGCCGCAACGTCGAGCGGATGTGCGCTAGGGGCTGGCTGCGGCTCGTGCAGGACGCCGATCGCCGTAGCCATCTGATCGAAGTGACCGACAAGGGTCAGGCTCTGATTCGCAAATCCCTTCCAGCTTGGCAAAAGGCTCAAGCAGAGGTCAGTCGGCGCCTGGGGACAGACACCATCACCGAGTTGAGGTCCGCCCTTCGCAAACTAAGCGGCCGAAATTAGTCGCGTTTGACGAAATGAAATTCGCCTGAGGATTGTCTGTTCGCCCCGCGCGATAGCAGGAACGCTATTTGGGGAAGAGCGCGCGGAGTATCGAGGGCAGGACCTTGCTGTCGTAGCGCTCGACGTGTGAGTCGAGTGTCCGGGCCAACGCCAGCAGCGTTTGCGCGAAGGCACTGCGGTCTCCTGCTGTTAGCTCGCGATCTACGCCCAAAGACCGCTCGTGCAGTGTTGCGATCAGCTTGCGCATCTCTTGACGTTCGTTCTTCAGCGTGTCGAGCAGTGCGCCCGAAATCGTGTGATGCGCCTCGCCCCAGGAGACCAGCGCGTCTTCGATTTGCAGGTGTGTGTGGCGAATTGTTGATTTTGCTCGAAAATCAGCAATTCGCCACACACAGGTGAAAGTCCTGTCGGTGGAGGTGCCCAGGTGCCACCGTAGATATATCCGACGGCGAGGAGGGTGACCGACTCGGCCGAAAGCTCGGACGTAAAAGCTGTGCATACCAAAAATTCCGAAAGGCAGCGAAAAGTCTAGAGTTTTGAGATTCGCTGCCGTAGTGGCGCTTAAGATCGCTTCGGGAAACG
Source organism: Binataceae bacterium (SeqCode) (assembly GCA_052146355.1). Taxonomy (GTDB): domain Bacteria; phylum Desulfobacterota; class Binatia; order Binatales; family Binataceae; genus JAFAHS01. Next base: position 1,843 of record JBKQNE010000209.1, read on the forward strand.
ACGCGGGGGCAAGTCCTTCTGGCCCTCTCGCTCTGCCTGGTCAATCGCCAGATCGATCGCGCCGCACTCCCAGAGTACTCTGCCGACCTCGACGAAGCGCTGAAATTGCTCTTCGGGCGTCTCTATCGGTGGGCCTTTCGACAGCTTCTGCTCCTGATCGTGCTTGCGCATCTCGTCCAGCAGCAGTTGCGCCGCCCATTTGGTCTTGAATCCGCGATTTACCATCTGTTTGATGAGCGCCTCGCGCTTAGTGATCCGTTTGTGCTGACCGTTTTCGAGTACCGTTACGGTTTCATTGAGTTCCTCAGCCAGCAGCGTGTTGGTATTTTTTGATCCGCGCGGTCTCCCGCGGGAGTTGCCGGACTTACCTTTTTGAAAGCGAGCGTGCCGGGGAGGCTTTCCAAAACCTACCTCATATTCATCGCTATTCCTTGCCATTGAGATCTCGAGCCTCCGCTTCGAGTTGATTGAAGGTTTTGCCGCGAGATGCGTGACGCGCGTCGTCGCCGGTGAAAACCTGCCAGCGACGAACAATCGTGTCGGTGTAGAGCGGGTCGATTTCGAGTCCATAGCAGCATCGGCCGGTGCGTTCTGCTGCAATTAGGGTGGTGCCACTGCCGAGAAAATTGTCGAGCACGATATCGCGCGCGCCGAGCAATCCAGAATCGCATCGGCGACCATCGCGACGGGCTTTACCGTCGGGTGAAGCGCGAGCAGGTTCCCCTCGTCGTTCCGCTGGGCGAAAGAGTTGGCGCCGGGATAGCGCCATACGTTGCCGCGGCTTCGGCCGAACTGTCCAAGCTGAATGTTGTTGCGGTGGCGTCCGCGGCCGGCCTTGTATACGAAAACGAGTTCATGCTGGCTTCTGTACAGCGAGCCCATTCCAGGATTGTTTTTCGCCCATACGCATAAGTTCTTATGCTCGGTATACGCCTGGCGCCCGGCGGCCAGTAGTTCGGTCATATGGCGCCAATCGATGCAGATGAAATGGATCGAGCCGTCGGCACTATGGCGGACAAGGAGACCAAGAGCTTGGCTCAAAAAACCGGTAAACTCGGCTTCACTCATTTCCCCCGAAGCCATCGCGAATTCCCGGTGGCGAATTGCGCCGAGACCGCTAACGTTGCCTTCGATTCTGACGTTGTAAGGTGGGTCCGCGAACACCGTGGCGGCCTTTTCGCCGCCCATCAGCACAGAGTACGAGACTTCGTCCAGAGCGCTGCCGCAGTAGACCCGATGATTTCCGAGCAGCCAGAGGTCACCCGCGCGGCTTACCACCGGCCCAACGTTTCCTGCGGGAATCGCGTCGTCGAGATCTTTTTCGTTTTCTGTTTCCGAAGTCAGGCTTTCGATCCTCAGGTCGATTTCGCCCATCTCGAAGCCGGTTACCTCGAGGCTAAAGTCCAGGTCTAGCAGCGAAAGATCCCGGAGCTGCTCGGCGAGCAGCCGATCGTTCCAGATCGAGTTCTCGGTAAGCCGGTTGTCGGCGATCATGAAAGCCCTGGTCTGGGCGTCCGTCAGATGGTCGAGGCAGATCGTTGGGACTTCGCTCCAGGCCAGAAGGCGCGAGGCCAGGATTCGACCGTGACCGGCGATAACTTGGAATTTGCTGTCGATTAGGACCGGAACGTTAAACCCGAACGTTTCGATGCTACGGGCGATTTGGCGGATCTGCCTTGGGCTATGCGCCCGTGGATTTCCGGGATCCAGTCTGAGATCCGCTAGCGGCCGGTAAACCACCGCGACGCGGCGCCCGCTCTTGTCTGAACTTGCGGAATTCTCGTTGTACGAACCCACGCTCCACGAGCGCGTTCAGATAATGTGAAATCGTTCGGTGGTATCGAGGGATCGCGAAGTCGACAGCCTCCTTTCCAGCGGCCGAAAAATGCCAGCGATCGATCCAGTCTGATGAGATATCGAAATAATCTCCGACCTTTAGCGCGACTCGTCTGTCCTCTGCGTCCAAGATCCACCCAAAAGCGCGAGTGAGAAAACAGGGGTGCAAAATGCTGAATGCTAGCGTGCCGTTAGGTCGAAGTACGCGTGCAAATTCCGTAAGCGAGCCTTCGAGGTCCGGAGTGTCCATAAGTGCCATCGTGGAGACCACAACATCAAAGCTGGCGTCGCCGAACCCATCCAGTTTTGCAAACGACAGTTTCTCGTAGCGAATGCCAAGTGGCTTCTCACCCTCTTCTTTGCGGGCTGTGGCTAGCATTGCTTCGGAAATGTCCACGCCAGTCACGCGTGCACCCATTCGTGCCAGCGTGCGCGTGTGGAAGCCGTCACCGCAGCCTGCGTCCGGCACTCGCAGATCGCTTATGTTGCCGATCAATGCGAAGAAGGTGGGATTGTTCACCTGCTCTCGATAAACGTCGAATCCACGCCGAACCTGGTCCGCCCAGGCAGCGGCGTTGGCATTCCAGTATGCGGCTACCTCAGTTTCAGACAAAGTCATACAGCCTCCGAGACTCTCCACCGAACGAGCCGTGATTAATGATCACCGAGCACTTGTAAGGTGACCCGATCGGGTCGTTTTTCAGTTCACCTTAGACAGCCCGCTCGAAAGGCAAAGAAATCCACTAATTCAACGACGGCTCCCTTCGGAGCTGTTACGGAATACTCGCGAAGCGATGCGAGTCCTCTCCGGAAGTCTGCCTCTGACAGTTGGACTAGGATCGAGTCAGCCCGATAGGCGAGTCGATCGGCGTACACCGACCAGGTTGGCGCGGCCTCGCTGGGGACCAGCTCATGATTGATCAACTCGAACCCGGTCGCAGCGAACGTTGATTTGATCGCCGCCGCGGAGTTCAGAGTCCGATCAAGGAGTCGAACCGACTCGGGAAAGAATGGGACGTAAGCGTATTGTCCGATTCGTTCCGTCGTGCCTGCACGCACGCAGACGAACCCCGACGACCCTAGCACGCGCCGGCATTCTCCGAGCACCGCAGCTGCGTCCGTAAAGTGATGAAACACCATCGACATGAACACCATGTCAACCGTCTCGCTCCTCAACGGGAGTGATTCGCCGGTGGCGCGGACGAGGTTCACCCGCGTATCCGCTTTCATGCTGGCCTGGGTGAGCATTTTCGCGGATGGCTCCACTCCGATCACGCGAGCTTTGAAGCGACGAGCGAGCGCAGCCGAGTAACGCCCGGTCCCGCTGCCGAGGTCGAGGATTCTGGCGACGGGGGTGTCTCCGATGGCGTCCGAAATGGTGTCCAGCCAGAGAGCAAGTTGTTCAGGGCTGTAGCTTCGGCCGCGATCGTAGCCTGCGGGCATCTGGGTCTTGTCGTAGTCCAACGCGGAGTCCTCGTCCTCTACCAAAAGGCCGCGTGCTTCAGGGAAGGCGGGCCCTCGGCACTGCTTTCAGGTCGATGCGTTCTAACGACGTACAGTAGTCGCATTCGTTCAGAGCCTAAAGAAGGATATTGTCGAGCAAGGGTGAAATGCCGGGGAGGTTGCCTTACGGCTGTAGACCCTTCAGTTTCTTAGAATTTGTTCTTCGGGCCTCCGCTTGTCAGACTGAATCCGGTGCCCGAGACTTCCCGACGGTTTGTGCCTACCCGAAAGCATCAGTAACGAGGTGATCTATGGCTACCAGCATCCGAGCAGAAGAAAAGCGGGCGAGCCTGCCGATCCAAGGCGCAGAGGCCCCGATCAAGGCAGAGGGGTTCAACCACCTACACATCAACGTGCGTGACCTCGCGCGCTCGATTCGCTTCTACAAAGAAGCATTCGGGCTCAAAGTCGGTTTCAGCGCTGGCAAAGACCTGATCTTCATGGTGCCGCAGGCAGGAGGGCACTCACTGGCATTACACCATGTTGGACCGGACGAGCCTGTTGGCATGGCGGGCGGATTCCAGCACTTCGGGTTCAAGCTAGAAGTCAACGATCACGATCGCGTGATCAAGCAGGTCAAGAAGGCCGGCGGCAACCTGGTCTCGCGCGGCAAGCATGGCGGAAAATTTCCATACGCTTACGTCTCCGATCCCGACGGCTACCTGATCGAGCTGTAGCGGAGTTTGTAGGAACGCCCTGGAGCGAAACCTTCAGCCGTCTTAGTGCCGAATTTGGCAAAAAAGCGGAGGTGAATCCGACCTTTTTCACGCCGCTAACCGTTGGATCGGCCCTGAAATCGAGGCAATTCCCTGTAGTTTCCCAGTTTATCAGGGAATTTGATGCGGAGAGCAGTTCGTACCAGACTGCGTCATCCTCGGTGAGTCGAGGGTGATTCCGGCACACTCGTCCTGTCAGGTTGCCGAAGTCTAATTCGTCTTGGCCTTGGTGTAGATCCCGTTGAAGCTGACGTTCAGGCCGCCGCAGTTGTTGTTGTCCGATGCGACCAAGTAGGGTCCGCGCCGATGAAGTTTCACCGCGCACGACGATTCGTCATTGCCTTCCTTAAACACCAACTCCTTCTGTCCTGGCGCCAACGGAGCTTGGGCCGAAAAGGCTCCCTCGTTGACGGTTTCAGCCGTCTGATAGGACGCCTGTCCATCGCCGCTGACCTGTCCCGCGGCGACCGCCTTCATCTCGATGGAGTCATTTTCGTATTTCCATGTTCCGATCACGAAATCGATCGACATGCCGTTGTCCTCAACCAGCGCCTTAAGGTTCTCGATCGGAATGAAGCCAGCGGCGATCTTGCCATTGAACCTGCCGTAATAGGCGCATCGAAAACCTCGATTCGGTGGACCCGCAAAGACCACATCACCGCTCACCAGGTAGGCTTCTTGACGCGACCCGCATGGCTTGTCTTTCGGGCAGGGCTGAGTCTGCTTGTATAGATAGACGCGTTCCTCTCCCGAGCTTGGCTCGACTACGAACAACGGCGCGTTTTCATACGCGGAGTCATAGCTTAGACATTCCTGCTCCACCTTGGGTTGTTCGTCGGCGAGAGCGGCGGGCAGCGTGACGCTTTGCTCTCCGGCACTTGCCGTGTATGTCAGTAACGTTCTGCCTCGATCATCGACAAGCATCCAGACGTGATTCTGAAACGTAGGCTGCACGAGCGTCTGATCAGACCTAAGTTCAAAGTACCGCTCGGCAGTTCCATCGAAATCAACCCAGTAGCCAACGAGTACAAATGCCGATTTATTCGTAAAGCGGATGGTCGCGGGTACGTCACTTGCGATCGACCGCAAATGAAGTGCGGCAAGTCTGGCTGGCAAGCTGGTTTGTGCAGGTTTCTGTTCCGTGCCTTTTTCCGGAGGCACAGCATTCGCCGGACGCTCGCGTTCCGGTTCCCGCTGGGCGGTGTAATACCTGCTGGCAAAGAATCCCGCTATTGCCACTATCGTGATAGCTGCCGCGGCAACGGCGGCTTTATCAGCTACTTTCGCGGCTAGGCCGCGACGTTTAGAGCGGCGGTCTCGGTCTTTTTGACGGGCACGGCTAGGTTCGCTGGATGACGTGCTCCCGGCCTCCTGCGGAATGCGCTCGAGCCAGTATTTCGCCGAATCGGCGATAGTCTCCAGATGCTGCTCGAAGGGCGGCGTGATCGCATCAAGCCAGTGAGGGGTTCCGAGAAAGTACTCGAAGTCACCGGTGGGCTGCACATCCTCGACTCTGATCGGAACGATCACCGTCTCCCGATGCACGGCGCGTTCCACCTCGCGCTTGATTTGCGGCGAGCTGTTGGCGTGCGAAGAAAACAGCAACAGCATGACACGCGCGCCGTCGATCGCCTCGATGATGGCGCCGCCCCAGCTCATTCCCGGTGGGATGTCGCGTGGCGCTATCCAGCAGCGGATTCCACGCGCTTCGAGCTTCGCGCAGATGGCATCCGCGGCCGGTTTGTCGCGGGCGGAATAGCTGATGAATACGTCGTGCGCCACGTTCTCGAATTCCAAGAATCGTTTAAATCAAAAGGCATTCCTATAATAAAAACTAGACCCGGATGTATTGATGATGTAACCCTCCCAGAACTGGAATCGCAACGACGTCACCGAGAGTCTGCGCCACCGCCGATTCGATCCTCGCCAAGCTTCAACGGCTCAGTAAATGTATTAATGGGACAGCAAGGAGAATTGTCATGGCCGACTCACCCCATCACGCTCTCGACCTGCCACTCATGTCCTTCGCAACCGAGCAGGAAATCGCAAAGCTGAAGGCCTCGGACCAGTGGCGGCGGGAGAGCCGTGCCGCGCTCACCCTGGTCAAGACCCACGCAGTCACGATCGTGCTGGTCGCGCTGCATGCCGGCGCCATCTTGAAGGAACATCACGCTGAGGGCCCGATCACTGTAGCGGTCCTCGAAGGCGCGATCCGCTTCAAGGCTCGCGGCGAGGAGCGGGTGCTGCGCCGCGACGGACTGCTCGCCCTCGGCGACGCCATTCAGCACGAAGTCGAGGCGCTCGAAGAGAGCGCTTTCGTGCTGACCGTGAACCAGGCGGCGAAACCGAGCTGACGCGAAACCATCAGCTCCAGGACGAATGGCGTCAGGCTCATGAATCGCCACACGAGGGGCACGAACTGGATGACTACGCGGCTTGCCTAAGCGAGCGCGCCGAAGACATTTGCGAGCAGTTTGTGTCTAGCGTTTCTATTTTGGATGTGAGGCTGACGACCCGATGAATGCATGGGCAACGAACACGCGCATCAATCCATTCAGCGCGAAGCTCAAGACGCTGCTCGGCTCGGATATCGGCCACTTCGATGTAGTCAATATGAACGAGCGGGGAGGCGCGCGAACTTGTCGACCATGGACTCCTCACCGAGGAAGACTTTCGCGACCTCGGTCTTCATCCGTCCGGTTCGGTTCTCCGGTGATATGAATCCGCAATTCTTGGCGAACAATGCGATCGCAAGCGCCGCTGGAAAGCTGTTCGACAAGTCGGCCCCGGTACGAACCTGATGCGTGCAGTCTTCAGAGTGCTGCAAATTCCCGATGTTCCGCCGAAACGGACCCTCCGACTTCAGAATTCCGTCCCTCAGTCGCACCGACAACGACAGCGACCGCTCAGCGAAATTGATTCCATGGAATGCTTCGTTTACGTTCTCGGTAGTTGGGGCAAAGACGGCTATCGAACCTACGTCGGCTGGACAACCGATCTGGACCGGCGTCTTGCCCAGCACAATGCCGGCACCGGCGCCCGTTCAACGCGCGGACGGGTTTGGGTCTTGCTGTATGCGGAGCGGCACCCGACGCGACGCGAAGCGATGAGCCGCGAATGGCACCTGAAGCGTGATCGCCGGCTGCGCAAGCGGCTGGCGCGGAGCGGTTGAGGGCAGGCGTGTTCCAAGGTGCCCCACAAAAAGACCGAAATCTGCATATGGCTGCATACCAGCTTCACCCACATCTTTCGAACGTCTTTCGTCGTGGCTGGATCCGCCATAAGGCGCAGGTGGCCGAGCCCGCACGGTCAAAGGCCTAACATCACGAGCCCGAAAGATTCGTTACGTGGCACCCAACGGAAACCCTCGATTCGATTCAGGCAGCGATCGGGAACCGCTATCGGGTCTGGTTGAGCGGGTCACTTTTCACAATCCGGACAACGGGTTCTGCGTATTGCGGGTCAAAGTTCGTGGGCAGAATGATCTGGTTACGGTGCTCGGCGACGCGCCCTCGGTCTCTGCCGGCGAATACATTCAGGCCAGTGGGAGATGGGAAACCCACCGCGACCACGGCCGACAGTTTCGCGCTACATTCTTGCGGGTTGCGCCGCCGACTTCCGCCGAGGGCATGGAGAAATATCTCGGCTCGGGTCTCATCAAGGGTATCGGACCCGTCTTTGCTCAGCGCCTAGTAACTACCTTCGGCGACGCAGTGTTCGAGACTATTGAGCAGGAACCGCAACGACTACTTCAGGTCGAGGGCATCGGCCCAAAGCGCGCGAAGCGAATCATCGCGGGCTGGTCCGACCAGAAGGTGATTCGCGAAATCATGGCGTTTCTGCAAGGTCACGGGGTGAGTACTTCGCGCGCGGTTCGCATCTATAAGACCTATGGGGCGGATGCGATACCGGTGGTGACCGAAAACCCTTATTGCCTCGCACGTGACATCGTAGGCATCGGCTTCAAGTCTGCTGACCTCATTGCGGAACGGCTCGGCATCTCCAAGACCGCGCCGATTCGGGCGCGGGCTGGGGTTATCTACGCGCTGACGGAAGCCGTCGCCGATGGCCACTGCGGTTTGCCCGAAGATGAACTTATCGCCCGGGCGGAAAAACTGCTCGAAATTCCCAGCGAAACACTCCGTGATGCAGTGGTTGCCGAAGTCGCTAGCGGATTCTTGGTAGCGGATGAGGTCGGCGACCGGCCTTGCATTTTTCTCGCCCACCTGTGGCGCGCTGAGCGCATCATCGCGCAACGGTTGCGAGCCCTCGCCAAGGAACCGCCTTCGTGGTCGACCATCGACGCCGAGCGGGCTATCGCATGGGTCGAAAAGAAGCTCGAGGTGTCCCTGGCCGCCAGCCAGCGCGCCGCGCTGAGCCAGGCGCTAGCCAACAAAGTGCTTGTGATTACCGGTGGACCTGGAGTCGGCAAAACCACCTTGGTCAATTCGCTGCTAAAGATTCTTGGAGCGAAGGCGGTGTCGGTTGCGTTGTGCGCCCCGACGGGGAGGGCGGCGAAGAGGCTCGCCGAGAGCACGGGATTGATCGCCAAGACCATCCATCGCCTGCTGGAGGCGGATCCGAGGCGCGGTGGATTCAAGAAAGGCGAGGCTGATCAACTAGAATGCGGACTTCTGGTTGTGGACGAGACTTCGATGGTGGATGTTCCGCTGATGGCTTCGCTCATAAGGGCGCTGCCAGCGAGTTCGGGCTTGGTTCTAGTCGGCGACGTGGACCAGCTCCCGTCGGTAGGTCCGGGACAGGTGCTGGCCGACATCATTAATTCGGGAGTGGTACCCGTGGCGCGTCTGACCGAAGTATTTCGTCAGGCCGCGCAAAGCCGCATCGTGGTCAACGCACATCGAATCAACCGCGGCCAAATGCCGGAGCTGGAAAACTCAGCGAACGAGGGTTCGGACTTCTACTTCGTTGAAGCGGCAGATCCCGACGACGCGGCGAGCAAAATTCTGGAAATCGTTCGCAGCCGTATTCCACGGCGATTCGGTCTCGATCCGATTCGCGATGTGCAGGTTCTTTGCCCGATGAACCGAGGTCGCCTCGGGGCGCGGTCGCTCAACCTCGATCTGCAGTTGAGCCTCAACGGTGACGAGAGCAAGCCTACAGTTGCACGGTTCGGGTGGTCCTTCCGAGTTGGCGACAAGGTGATGCAAACCGCGAATGACTACGACAAGGACGTCTTCAACGGCGATATTGGCTTTGTGCGGGACGTGGACATGGACGCGCAGGAAGTCGTGGTAGATTTCGACAGACGGCCGGTTACTTACGACTTCGGTGAACTCGACGAGCTCTTACCCGCCTTTGCAACCACGATCCATAAGGCGCAAGGGTCGGAATACCCAGCAGTCGTCATTCCGCTTTCGACGCAGCATTACTTGATGCTGCGTCGCAACTTGGTTTACACGGGTATCACGCGTGCCAAGAAGCTGGTCGTGCTGGTGGGACAGCGCAAGGCCTTGGCGATCGCGGTAAAGGATTCACGGGCCGAAGCGCGGTGGTCGAAACTGAACCAGTGGCTGTGTAACCCGTGAGGTCCCAGTGATCAGATCTGGGCGGGCCAATGCTGCTCGAGGGAACCGGCCAGGGCGAGCCGATTCATCCGCGTAAAGGTGGAGCTGCAACGTTCTCCTCTGCCGGATTAGGCTGATCAGTAGGACTGTGAAAAAACGCCGTGCTACGGTTGCTGCCCTCGCCGAAAAGGCCAGAGTTTTTTGACATGTGGCCCGCCGTTGCCTCCGCAAACAGACACGAGCCGAACTATGTCGGAACGGGCCTTAAGGCGGCAATCGGCCCCTTAAGAGTAGCTAATCGCTAGCCGATCCTGTGTGTGGCGAATTGTTGATTTTGCTTGAAAATCAGCAATTCGCCACACACACGATCCCATGGGGTCAGCTTCGGCGCACGGCGCTGCGCACGCTTCATGATGAGCAGCTGGTGCTTGACCGCCAATGATTCCGCCGCCACTGCGCCAAGACCGCCCGGCCTCGTAAGCTTTGCCAAGGTGACGA
>JBKQNE010000210.1:0-6731 GCA_052146355.1 Binataceae bacterium (SeqCode)
GGGGAAAACCCGCCGTACGGAATCTTAGGGAGGACGATGGAAACGTCGGCATCATTCGAAGCCCGGTCCGCGCCATCGTCCCACCCGACAATTGTTGATTTTCAAGCAAAATCAACAATTCGCCACAGACAGGTACAAATCGAGTGAACGTCAATGGTGGCGCTCGTCTGATGTCGATAGATTGGCCGCGCGCATCGCGCGTGCGGGTGATGGTCGAGGGCATTGCGCGGCGGATCGATCTTGGACGGGAAACCGAGTCGGCGGAAGCCGGCGGGGAATCGAGCTACTCCGCGCGCTGAGTGCCGAAGCGCGTCACGCGGAATCCGCAAGCCTGAATAGCTCGCGGGTGTCACCGAGACCCTTGAGTTCATGGACGCCGGCGGATTCGAACGGGAGGCCGGAGCCCGACAGCAAGTGCATCGTGGTCGCGGAGACCAACACCTCGCCTGCCGACGCAACGGCGGCAATGCGCGCAGTTTCATGGACCGCGAGTCCGCGCACATTGTCGGCAACCACCTCGACCTCGCCGGTGTGAACCCCGGCACGAATCGCGATGCCGAGACGGGAGACCGAGGAAGCGATCGCGCGGGCGCATCGAACCGCACGCGCGGGCGCATCGAACATCGCAAGGAACCCATCGCCGGTGGTCTGAATCTCGCGCCCGCGGAACCGGTTGAACTCGAGGCGTGCCTGCTGGTTGTGCTCCAGGAGCAGCTCGCGCCACGCGGAGTCTCCCAGCCGCCGCAGGTGCGCGGTTGAATCCACGATGTCAGTGCAGAGCATTGCGGCGAGCACGCGATCTCCATCGGCCGGCACGGCATAGAGCCGCGCGCTCGCAAACTCGATCGCTTCAAACGGCTGGTCCCCGACCACCCAGGCATCGTGACCCGGCGGGAAGTCATAGACGTCGTCGACTCCCACTTCGCACGACTCGCCCGTGTCGCTCTCGATGTGAAGCCGTCCCCTGAGAACGATGCCCTGGTGATGGATTTGACAAGAGCGAGTGTTGGCGATCGGGCCGACGTCGCGTGACCATCGCCATCCGGGTTGGAAGCGGAAGCGCCCGACCGTGGTCTCGTTGTAAGAGACGGTTTCTATCTGACCGTTCGGAAAGCGCCGGACCTGTTCCGGAGTACGAAGACTCTTTGCCTGGGGACGCGCCATCGGAGTTTGCTTACACCGATGCAAGAGTAAGATCGGAGCCAATTGAATGGAAGCGCGGCGAGGCGGCCCATGGCCACCTTTCTTCCCACAGCTTTTCCGGCGATTTTCCGCCTCAAGATCGTATTTTTCAGCCCGTTCGCGCACACAGAACATGTGATTCGCGATAACCTGCACGTCACGAACCCCTTCTCTCCCAAGGGTTCTGTCCACGCCTATGATTCAGAATTGGATCGAAAAAGACTGTTTTTCTGCTGGTGTCCTTCCGTAGCCAGAAGTAAGTGAAGTCTGGCCGTCGGAAAGATCGCCTACGGTGACCCTTGGGAGCAAGCCAGGTCGCGAGTCGGACTTGGGGTCCGCGACCTCCGCTCGCTGCGCACCATACTCGTCGAGCGGTGGCCGTCGCTATCGATTCTCGCGACTTTCGTGTCATACGTCTCTTGCCTGGCATGGCTGGGAACGGTCCGAGGAAAAGCATCACGGGTGTAACCGCAAATTCCAATCGGAAGATCGACGTGCACGCGCACTATCTGCCGTCTGGCTACGCGGACGAACTGCGCAAGGCCGGCGTCGTTCATCCTGACGGCATGCCGGACTATCCGAAGTGGGAGCCAGAGCTGGCCCTCGAGACCTACGAAAGACTCGGCATCGGAACCGGGATGCTTTCGATCTCGTCGCCCGGCGTTCACTTCGGCGATGACATGGCCGCGCGTCGGCTTGCGCGCAAGGTCAACGAGGCGGGCGCCGAGGCGGTCGCGAAGCATCCCCAGCGGTTTGGACTGTTTGCCGAGCTGCCGATGCCCGACGTCGACGGATCTTTTGAAGAGCTCGCTTACGCGATGGATACGCTTCAGGCAGACGGAATCGGGCTCAAGACCAACGCCCACGGCATCTACCTAGGAGACGCGAAGTTCGACCCGATCTTGCGGGAGCTGAACCGACGCAAGGCGACGGTCTTCATCCACCCGACGTCGCCGTCGTGCTGGCAGCAATGCGCTATGGGCTATCCGCGCCCGATGCGCGCCGCTCTTGTGTCTTGGGCGAATTCTGAAATCCACTTGTAACGTGATCTTCTATGGCATCAGCCGAGCGACCTAACACTACGACACCGCGATTCAATCGAAGCATAGCCTGTCGTCTCTCCTTCAGCTCACCGCGTCCTGTGCCTTATACGGACCCAGCCCCGAAAGGCGTTTGTCGGGACGTGTGTGGCGAATTGCTGATTTTCCAGCAAAATCAACAATTCGCCACAGACAGGCGTGCCGTCTACTCACTGCATCGTGGCGGGCCGGCTTGCCAGGGCGGATCGCGACCCGGCCCCTCGATGCCGCCGCGAAATCTGCTCGCCCGCGGTGAGTTGTCGGCTTGGGCCTGACCGAATCCGGCCGCATTCGGGACTCACCTAACGCATGAACTGTGGGAAGCCGACGGTTATTCCAAAGTTGACGCTCGTCTGGGGAGCGACCGGCGCAAACTGCCGATAGGCCATCCACTGTCCAGAAACATAGAAATTGACAAGTGGCAGTCCCGGACGCACCATCACGCGGCCGACTCCCAGACTGAGCGGCAGCATCGTCGGGGAATGACTGCGCCAGCCAAGATTCCACGATGCATCAGCCGATTTTAGATACCAACCGCGCCAAACACTAACCTGCAGAATCGGCTGGAATTCAATCGTACTCAGAGGAGTGCGCCTACTCGAGGTGTATGCGAATGCGACCGGATTCTGAAACAGGAAACCAGCGACAAACCACGGAACTCCGGTATATCCCGCAGCAAATGCCGGACCTGCTTGCCACGCACCCTGACCCGCGCTGGTTGAGGTCGCGGTGGGAAAGACGAACGTAGGGCCCATCCCGATCTTTATTCCAGTCTCTTTCGCCGGCCCATGGTAGAAACGCCAGATCGAACAACTGCATATCGCCAAACTCGGTGCGCGTGCCGCCCCGCGAGCTAGGCACTGTAACCAGGGTAAATGTCGGTCTGATGAGCTGATCGAATGGAAGAAGCGAATTAGGTGGTATCCGAGGAATAGTTGCTCGCAAAACTGCAGCGTTGGTCTGCACATGAGTGCCGAAATTCGCCGGCGTGTACGTGTCCCTGAAGAACACCTGCGGCAGGATAGTCAGCGGATCGGTGAACTCCTGTTGGAGCTTCTCAGTCGGCGATGGAGAAGTTTGAGCCTGCGCGAATCCAGCACTTGCGCCGGTGATCCATAAGAGCACCCATAGCGCGCAGAGCGTTTCACGAGTTTTCATCATCACTGTCCAAAAGGATGGGGTACGCGTAGACTGCTTCTCTGCAAGAGCTGGTTCCATTTGCATCTTGATTCACACGTACCCAAACGCCAGGCCGTTTCCAAACACAATTCGAATCGGGTTTGGGTCCGAAGGACTTTCGAACAGCGAATGGGGGTACCTGTAATTGACAAAGAAGCGCGCGAAACCCACAGTAGCTGGCATGCGATTAGCTGCCCTCTGCCTCCTGGCGCTCGCTGTGCTCCCGTCGATAAGCCGAGCACAGGAGGTTCCTGTCTTCGCGATTACGCCGTTGGAAAGCTCGATGAAGTTCGACGTGCAAGCGTCGGTGGCCATAAAAGGCACTTTCGACAAGTGGGACGCCACTCTGACATTTACCTCTCCAGACGTGACGACCGCGGTTTTGGATGTCGAGATTCAGGCCGCGAGCGTCGATACCGGCAGCGGCATGAAGGACGGCAAGCTGAAGAGCAGTGACTTCTTCGACGTCGCGAACAATCCGTTGATCACGTTCAAGTCAACCAAAATTGTCCAAAGCGGTCCCAACAGTTTTGAATTGGACGGCGACTTTACGCTTCGCGGAGTTACCAGATCCGAGAAGCTGACTCTTGCGTTGTCAGGCAAGGGCAGCGGCTCAGGCAAGGTTATGGGTACATTGTACTTCGACCGCAAGGACTACGGGATGAACAGCGGCATTCCGTTCATCAAAATCGCCGACCGCGTCGAGGTAAACGTCGCCCTCCAGGGGAAGCGAATCAGCGGCCCTCCGTTGATCTTTCAGCAGTAGCCCGCCCGGCAGAAGCCCGGCGGTTCACGGCACTGCGCCCTTCCTGTTCGATTCTCTCGCGTTAGTACGACAGAGGTGAGCGCGAGTTGGAAAGGGAGAGTCATAGCGCATTGACTTCATCGAGACATCTGCGGCCACCGACGACACAATTCGTGGCGGGATGCGTCAGAGCATCAGCAAGGTGCGGACCACTTCCCTGGAGTTCCACACTCGACTACCTCCGAGACCGCGCCGCCTGAGAGACCGGTTTTGCCTGACGAAAGAGGACCGTTCTCCAATACGTGGTTCAGGTGGGGGGCAGGCCAAATTTGCGGGCCGCAAAAGTTTGGACTAGAAGCGGCTTAAAAACTGGCGGGATCTGATACAGCGAAACGCACTGAACGATGATTTCTGCAACTATCTAGCAAAAATTCAGGATTGGAGAGGGCAAAGCCTGCCACCGAGTTCACGTTCCAGAACCCTGGATGTTGCGAGTCAAGGCGGGCTTAGACATATGGAGATCTTCGGCAGCGTTGGACGAAGTTACGGCCATCCATTCCAGGATGTTGGGACCGAGATTGTATCCATCCGCTATATCCTCGTTTGGTGACTTTAACCGAAGGTGATTTTCCCGCCTTGTTGCGTAGGGCCTGGGTCCAGGGCGGCGGCGCGTTCGCGGGCTATACAGCAGCTGATACTTGCGCTTCACCAGAGCGTGGTGGAAACACAAAAGCGTGGAGGGCTTCAGGATCACAGCCATCTTGCTCAGGCGTTTGGGCGACACCAAAAGCGCACAAACTCCCAGCGCCAGCCGATCCCATGGGTTCAGATTCGGAGCACGCCGCTGCGCACGCTTCATGATGAGCAACTGGTGCTTGACCGCCAATGATTCCGCCGCCACTGCGCCAAGACCGCCCGGCCTCGTAAGCTTTGCCAAGGTGACGAGCAGATGGGCGATCAAGATGAACAGCTCTCGCATGAAGGGGCACTCTATCGTTGAGTGAAGCTTTCTCAAGACGGCACTGAGGAGCGTTTTCAGGCAAAATCAACAATTCGCCACAGACAGGCAGCGGAGGGCGCGGCCGACGCATTAACGGGCAGGCGTTACTCTGCAGCCTGCAACTGGGTGCACGGATTTTTGTGCTTACCGGCTGTCGTTCCCCGCAAGCGCTCTACGGTCAGCCACGCTTCCTGCTGCAAACTCACAGCAAGCGCACCGGGGACGCCAAGCCGAACGGCCGCCTGCTCACTTGCTCCAAGTGTCCGTACGTCAGCGCCCGTCATCTGCACAAAAAGGACGAGACCGCTCAGATAGGCGCCATAGATGCCAGGATGGTGGTAGTCGGGTTTCGAGATAGGGGGATTGTTGACCGCGTTGATTCCATACCAAAGATCCGGCAGGGAAGAAGACTGAAAAGGATCAGGATTAGCCAATCCGTCGCTCCAGGCGCTTCGCCACGCTTCGCCCACCGGTGCGACGCCGGCGACCTCGCCGTCGCGCAGAGCGGCGCATCTAAAGCTGGCGAGGTTCGCATCGCCCAGATCGTCCAGCGCCTTCATGTATTTCTCGGGAAATTCTGGCTGCGTCGTGTCGCCCGCGAGTTGCTGTGCCAGGTCCCCGCTCGGCCATGTCTCGTACAGGAAAATCAAGGCTGCGGGTGCAACCGCGTGCACGGCTTGCTCGATGGTCTGTACACTTGCCCAGAAGCCGGGCGGATCGCTGAGTTTACTCATGGTGAGCGAGCGGGGCAGCGGCTTGATGCTGAGCTCCTGCAGCACCACGGCTTGCCAGCTCGCCCGCGCGATCACGTCTGAGGCGACCTTGTAGTTCTTTTCCAGACTGGTAGCCGAGATCGCCTCAATGTGGACCTCATAGTTGAGCTGCATCTGCAGGGCCAGTTCGGAGAAGATTCCCGGAATGCCGCCCCATGGACCGGGCTCGAGCTCCGCGCGCGCACCTGTCTGACCATAGTTCTCGTCGATGACCTGCGGCGCCTGCCACGGTTCACCAGGTGTCTCCGCATTGAACGGCCGGACCGGGGTGTACCGGCCGTGGGTGTAACTGTCTCCGACAAACAACACCGAACATACGTGACCTGATTCATTGGCATCGCTACACAAAAATTTCGGCGCCGGTGTTTGCGAGGATCCGCTCCCGCCGCATCCCGCGAAAAAGACGAGCATGAGAACGATCAGAAAAGTGGGCCACAAACTCTGCGTCCGATCGGTCATAACGGGGGCCACCTCACCAACTGATTGCGAACTCCGAACCGGCCTGTGCTGGCAGACAGCTTTGTAACGTTCTGAATGAATATAGTGCGCACCCGTCTTTTTCGCGGGATGCGGCGGGAGCGGATCCTCGCAAACACCGGCGCCGAAATTTTTGTGTAGCGATGCCAATGAATCAGGACACGTATGTTCGGTGTTGATTGTCGGAGACAGTTACACCCACGGCCGGTACACCCCGGTCCGGCCGTTCAATGCGGAGACACCTGGTGAACCGTGGCAGGCGCCGCAGGTCATCGACGAGAACTATGGTCAGACAG
>JBKQNE010000211.1:0-130204 GCA_052146355.1 Binataceae bacterium (SeqCode)
CGAACTCAGCATTCACCGGAGCGGCGAGGGGGGCAGCCCCCCTCGCTCTCCTCCCAGCAAAACTACGAAAAAGTGTTACCTATGTTGCCGGTCTAAAGTGTTACCTATGTCTCCGGTCGCTCACGCCCCGCGCCGGACGAAGGGGTCCGCCCACAAAGGATGACTGTGCTCCTTCGTACTAGGACCGGCTGCGCGCCGGACGACGCGTGGCGTCCCGCCGCGATTATTACCAGGCGTTAAGCTTTCGGCGCAGCCCTCATTTTCCTTCCCCCATTCGGATAGCCGTCGCTTCGGATCGTGCATCGTCTCGCATCTGGATTCGCCTCCATGAGGAAGCAAGTAGCCGAATCAAAAGGCAAAAAAACATTGCGGAGCAGTGGCACTGTTGATGCTGCTTGTCGGGACGGGAGGGACGACGATGAACACGAAGGCGGGGTTGCTTGTGACAGTCCTCGGACTCGCGATGCTGACGATGCCGCTGACGGCGTATGCGCGTGGTGAGAGCCATGGCGGAGGTGGCGGGGGGCACGGTGGCGGCGGAGGAGGCGGCCACAGCGCGGAGGCTGCCGGCATATCGGGCAGTTCAGCCGCGCCTCAATTCAGTATCAAGCAGACCGTTGCCTTCGACGCCGAGCCATCATCTCCTGCCCAGACTCAATCCGTCGTTTACAGCCCCGAGTCTGACCGCGGCCAGACGTCACCGGCAACCCTGACCGATGGGTTCGGGTCGCCGGTCGCCACGGTTGGCGCGCCCGACTCATACGACGCGAATCTCGAGAGTGTTCTCAGCAAAATTCCACACGTTTCTCTGCCGCCAGAGATGGGTCCGCCGGCAACTACTCCCGTCGGTCCCCAACCTCGGAAGATCACCACTCCCATCCGGCCGCAACCTCCACGCGACACAGGCCCCGCGCCACGCGCGCCTCGCGATCCGGGTCGCCCGGTAATCTTCACAGGCAATGAGTACTGGGATGTCGTCGCGGCCTGCGATCCTGTCACGAGTCTGAGTGATTATCTGGCCGAACAGACTCTGGTTGATCTTCTTTCGCTGGCTGATCCGGCTCCGTCTGCAGGGCCAGCTGTCGCTTCACCATTGAGCTACGCATGCGATTTGGATGGGCAGGATTGCGTAGCCATCGGATGGTCCCAGGGTGTCTACAACGACCCTCAGTATTATTTTAATCCTGCGCCCGGAGAGCCCCTTGACGAATATCTAGGTCGGCTGGATGACGCACTAAACCTGGCGGAAGTTAGCCTTCAAAACGCGCAATCGAATGGCGACACCGACGCCGCCGCGCGTCTCAATGACGCCGTCGCGAGCCTGAACGATCGCATTTACAAGGTCGATCAACGCCTGGGCATCACGATTGTCGCGCCCACCCCGCTGGCGATGCCGTGACGGACATGAGTCAGGCCGCTCCATTGGGCACAGAAACAAACGCCGGAGATGTTTTAGCGAGGCCGGCCTTCTGGAGTAGGGCCGGCGTCCCGCCGGCCGACGCGTAGTGTCTCTTACGCGGCGCGCCAGGCTTCAGCGAGATTTTCGATCGCTTTGAGCACGCGGGTGCGCCGCTCTTCCGGCGTCTTGGCGAAGGTCGAGAATTGCAGCGCGCTCGCGGTGATACCGGCGCCCTCGTAATCCTTGAGCCGGCGCGCGCACTGCGCCGGCGTCCCGAACACGAAAATCTTTTCGACCATCCCGTCGGGAATCGCCTCGAGCGCCTTCTTGCGATCGCCCGCCGCCCACGCATCGAATGCGATTCCCGCTTCCTTTTCGTATCCGATCTCGCGGAAGAACTTGTTGTACTGCGGCACCGTGACGTATGCCGTCAGCGATCTGCGGAACAACGAGCGCACGGTCGCTTCGTCCTCGTCGACGGCGACGATGATGCGGCACGCGACGTCGAGCTTGCCCGGGTCTTTGCCGGTCGCTTTCATTCCCGCGCGCGTTTCATCGAGCATCGGGGGCAGCGTCTCGGGCGTGATGAAGTTGACGATCACGCCGTCGCCGATTTCACCCGCGGTACGAAGCATCAGCGAGCCCTGCGCGCCGATATAGATGGGCGGGGGATTGTCGAACGGAATATCGAGGCGAAAGCCGTCGATTTTGATCATCTTCCCGTTCATCGTGACCTTCTCGTGCCGAAAAATCGCGCGCAACGCCTCGACCGTTTCGCGGATCATCGTGACTGGTTTGCGAAACGGCACGCCCATCCAATGCTGCATGATATTCGGCGTCGAGATGCCGAGGCCCAGCACGAAGCGTCCGCCGGTGAGCAGCTGCGTCGTGATCGCGGACATCGCGATCAGCGCGGGTGGGCGGCTGAACACCGGCACGATCGCCGTTCCGAAGCGCATTTTCGAAGACAGCATCGAGGCGGCGGCGATGGGCGAGAACGCATCGGTGCCGAACGACTCGTACGACCAGGCCTCGGTGTAACCGCATCGCTCGGCGGTCCGCACGAGTTCGGGAAAATGCTCGTTGGAGAAGGGATCGAACGGGATCGTGATGCCAAGTTTCATCATGACGGTGGTTCCTTAATTCGGCGAATGTAGCGCAGTTCGAGCGGCTATTCCTACTCTGAGTGGCGCGGGCGTCCCGCCCGCGAACGCATAGCGTCAAAGACTTTTGCCCTTTTTGGTTCGCCTTCCTTTTCAAGGAATGGGTCGGGGATTAGGTTTGAACGAATTGGCGAGTACCTGGGCAAGATGCAGCGGCTTGCGGTCCGGGCAGAAGTGCCGGATTTGCGAGCGGCACGAGAAGCCGTCCGCGATGATAATCGTCTCGGTACTGCTTTCCCGCACCTTCGGCAGCAGCAGGCGCTCGCCGATCGCCTCTGAGACTTCGTAATTTTCGCGGTCGTAGCCGAATGCGCCCGCCATCCCGCAGCATCCGGAGTCGAGTACTTCCGTTGCCAGCCCTTCGATTCGTGACAACAGGTTGATCTCGCAGTCTAGGCCAGCGATCGCTTTCTGATGGCAATGGCCGTGCACCATTGCGCGGCCGCGAATCGGCGCGGGCCTGAAGCCGGGCGCTTCACGCGCGAGAAACTCGTCGAACATCATCGCCCGGCTTGCGAGCGTCTTCGCGCGCGCGTCATCGGGGAACAATTTCAGCAGCTCGTCCCGAAATGTCAGGAGGCAACTCGGCTCCAAGCCGACTATCGGTACTCCGCGCTCCGCTGTCGGGCTCAGCACCCGCATCGCGTCGCCCAATAGACCCTTGGCGCGCGCGAGCAGCCCCTGGTCGTACAGCGGGCGACCGCAGCAAAGGTCGCGTGGCGGAATCGTCACGCGGCATCCGGCGCGTTCCAGGACCTCGACGGCGGCGATCACAACGTCAGGTTCAAGAAAATTATTGAAGGTATCGGGAAACAGCATCACCTCTTGCGCTCCGGCGGGCGAAGGCTGCTTGCGATGCGCGAACCACGAGCGGAAGCTTCGATGCGCGAAACGCGGCAGCTGGCGTGACGGATGAATTCCCAGCGCACGCCTGGCGAGCGCGCCTGCAATGGGAGCATGCGAGAGAGCGTTGGCCAGCGCCGGCGCCAACGAGGCGGCGCGCGCGAGGTCGTGCAGCCGTCCGAAAAAGCGGGACTGCAGGGGCCTTCGATTGTGCTCGTAGTAGTGCGAGAAGAACTCCGCACGGTAGGCCGCCATGTCAACCGAGGCAGGGCATTCGCTCAGGCATCCTTTGCACGACAAGCACAGGTCGAGCGCTTCTTTCACGGCAGGGTCGGTGAAACCGCCATCGAGCAGATCGCCTGACAGCGCCTCGAAAATGAGCCGCGCACGGCCGCGCGTCGAATGCTTCTCGTCGCGAGTTGCCATGTACGATGGGCACATCGTACCCGCGTCGCTCTTGCGGCATTTGCCGAGACCGACGCACTTGAGCGCGGCGCCGGCCAGGCCGCCCTCGACGGAAAAATCGAACTGGGTATTCACCTTGCGCGGTGCGTAGTGGCCGCCGAGCTTGAGATGGGAATCGAGCGGATGCGGATCGACGATGACGCCCGGGTTCATCCGAAACTCGGGATCGAACGCGTGCTTAAAATCGCGGAACGCATCGATCAGGTCGCGCGGATACATCGCGGGCAGCAGTTCCGAGCGCGCGATTCCGTCACCGTGCTCGCCGGAGAGCGACCCGCCGAATTCGACCACCAGCGCCCCGATTTCTTCCATCGCGCGGCGAAAGACGGTTACACCATCGCGCGTTCCAAAATCGAAACTAATCCGCGCATGAACGCATCCCTCGCCGAAGTGGCCATAGTAGGTCG
Organism: Binataceae bacterium (SeqCode); assembly: GCA_052146355.1. Lineage (GTDB taxonomy): Bacteria > Desulfobacterota > Binatia > Binatales > Binataceae > JAFAHS01. The sequence continues at coordinate 4,278 of JBKQNE010000211.1, forward strand.
CCGCGGAGAGCGAATGATTGGCGAGCACGTCGTTGAAGCGGCGCAGATACGCGCCCAGGCGCGCCGGCGGCACGGCGGCATCTTCAGCGCCCGGCCACACGCGAGGATGGCCCGGAATGAACGCTCCCGCGCCGAGTCCTGACTCGCGAATTCGCCAGACGGCGTTCTGCGCGGCGGCATCCGAAAGAATTGCGGTGCCGGAGCACGCACCGATTTTCCGGGCTTCGGCCGCCAGCTCCTCAGCGCGCCCGCTGGCTTCATCCTTCGATGCTGCGCCGAGTTCGACCACCAGGAACGCGCGCCCTTCGGGCAGGAAGCGCACGCCCGGCATTCCTTTTTGGCGGGCGAAGTCGGGCAGGTTGTGGTCGAAGCCTTCGAGCGCTTCAGGATGATGTTCCAAGATCCATGGGGTCTGATCAGCGGCCAAATAGACGTCGTCGAAGCCCAGCACCGCCAGCGTTACCGATTTCGGACGCGGTACGAGCCGAACCGTCGCGCGAAGGCTCACGGCGCAGGTGCCCTCAGAGCCAACGAGCGCGCGTGCGAGATTGAACCCGCGCTCCGGCAGGAGTTCATCGAGGTTGTAGCCGGACACGCGCCGGGGAATTTTCGGATAATGCGCGCGAACGGAATCCGCCGTGCGATCGCGCAGCGCGGCGAGGGTGCGAATCAATTCGGCCTCGCGTTCCGATCGAGTGGCTGCTGCCGCAATCGCGTCGTCAGTCATCGCGCCGCAAAGGTTCAGCCTGGTGCCGTCGTAGAGAATCGCCTCCAGCGCGATGAGGTTGTCGACCGTCTTTCCGTAGGCAGCGGAATGCGCGCCGCACGAGTTGTTGCCGACCATCCCGCCGATTGTGCATCGGTCCTTGGTCGAAGGGTCCGGCGCGAAGAACAGGCCGTGCGATTCGAGTGCCGCGTTCAGATGACTCTGTACGACGCCGGGCTCCACGGTGGCGGTGCGGCGATCGGGATCGATCGCGACGATGCGATTCATGTACTTCGAGAAGTCGAGGACCAAAGCGGCGTTGGTGGTCTGGCCCGCGAGACTGGTGCCTCCGCCGCGAGCCAGGATGGGAATCGCGTTCTCGCGGGCGATGCGAAGCGCGGTGGCGATGTCACCATCGTGGCGCGGCGCGACCAGACCGATCGGCACCTGGCGATAGTTCGATGCGTCAGTGGAGTAGACGACCAGCGTGCCCTTGTCGAAACTGACATCGCCTTCAATCGAGCGGGTGAGTTCCGTTGCGAGAGTCGAAATAGAGGCCATTCCGGGTGTGGATTGTAGTCCACTTCGGAGTTCGGCCTTAACCGCTCGAATGTCACTCGCAATCGTCGCTGTCGGAGTAAAATGTGGCGCGGAAAGGATCGGCGCATCGACCCTCGCCCTCCGGGAGAGGGTGGCTCGCGAAGCGAGACGGGTGAGGGCAGTCACTTACTCACGAATATTCGCGATGCACCCACCGACCCTCATCCGGCGCGCAGCGCGCCACCTTCTCCCACAGGGAGAAGGGAGTGAGGGCGTTACAGGTCCGTCAGCCCCGGCTTCGGGGCGCCGATTAGCGCGGCCATGTTGCCTTCGGGCGCTCGGTTCTCGAGCATCAGTTGATGGCAGTGGCCTATCTCGTCGAACGTGTAGGTGTTGCCGAGGCACGGATCGATCTTGCCGTCGATCACGAGCTGATTGAACGCGTAGGATTGCTCGTCGTTGGCGAAGTGCGATCCCTGAAGACGCTTCTGGCGCATCCAGAGGTAGCGCAGATCGACGGTCGCGTTGTAGCCCGTATGTCCGGCGCAGATCACCACCATCCCGCCCGTGTCGCAGACGAAAATCGAAGTTGGAATCGTGTCTTCGCCGGGGAACTCGAACACGAGGCGCGGGTTTTTGCGCTCGCCCAGGATCTCCCAGATGGATTTGCCGAAACTGCGGCACTCGGCCGCCCACTTGTTGTATGCGGCGTCGTCTTTCCAGTGCGGCATCATGCCCCAATGATGGAATTTCTTGCGGTTGATGCAGCCCTTGGCGCCCAGCTTCTTGCAGAACTCGATCTTGCGATCGTCGCCGACGACGCCGACCGGAATTCCGCCTTCGGCTCTGACGATCTGAATCGCCATCGATCCCAATCCGCCCGATGCGCCCCAAATGAGGACCACGTCGCCTTTGCGAACCGTATGCGGCGCCCATCCCATCAGCATCCGATACGCGGTCGATCCCACTAGCGTCGGCGCGGCCGCTTGTTCCCAGGTCAGATGCTTCGCCTTGGGCATACACTGATGCGCCTGCACTCTGGTGAACTGCGCAAAGCTGCCCCAATTGGTTTCGTAGCCCCAGATCTTGAATGAGGGGTCATACATAGGGTCGTCGCCGTTGCGCATCGCGGGGCAGTCTTTGTCCCAGACGCCGCAATGGATGACCACGCGATCGCCGACCTTGACGTTCCTTACTTCGCTGCCGATCGCATAAACGATCCCGGACGCGTCGCTGCCGCCGATATGAAAGTCGGAGTGGTCGAACTTGGACTTCTGCCGGGCGGCGATCACGTCGATCGGCGAGCCGAGGGCGGCCCATACGTTGTTGTAGTTGATGCCGGCGGCCATCACGTAGACCAGCACTTCGTCCGGCTTTATTTCCGGGACGTGGATCTTTTCAGTCTTGAAAGCCTGTTTAGGATGGCCGAAGCGGTCCGCGCGAATTAGCTGACCATACATGTGCGTGGGCACATGGCCGACAGGGGGGACCTCCCCAATCTCGTAGATGTCTTTGTGGTTCATACTGCTTCAGTTACCACCGCATTATATGCCGGTTGGCTCTGCGACTCCTGTTTCTCTTCCATTGTCCGCTCGCAAGCATCACGAGTCTTACACACGATTCGAAACCGCACTCGAGAGCACAACGCTACTGTGCCGCGATACCCGAACTGGTCGTCAGACGTGCCGAGCGGCGGAGAAACTAGCTACCTGTTTGGCGCGGTTTTGACAACAGGCTAACGACTGTACGGGTGTGGACAGAGAGGGAGACGCCATCACCGCCTTCGTTACCGTTTCTTATGTTAGCCGGCATCGAGTGGCAACCGGACTAATGAAAGGTTGACCCGGCGACACGGATTCCATAAAACGGCATCCGGCTTTGGCGCGGGCCTTCCGGCCGCGCTTACCTGAGATGGCCAAATTTTGAGTCGCCTTTGATGCGACGGGAACGCGCATTTACCGTTCGCCGTTCGGGAAGGCTGCGGCTAATATCGGCTTAACCTAATCTGAGGCACATCGGCATGGCGGTGCGCAAAATCGAGCGTGGTCATTACTTCGAGGACTTCGAGGTGGGCCACCTGTTCAAACATCACTGGGGCCGCACGATTACCGACGGCGACAACGCCTTCTTTTCGTTGGTGACGATGAATTTCAACCCGTCGTACTTCAACCGCGAATACGCGCGCACGCTCGGCTACGAGGGCGTCATCGTCAATCACATGCTCGTCATGAACGTGGTGTTCGGCCTTTCGGTCGAGGACCTGAGCGAGCGCGCGATCGCTCATCTCGGCTACGAGAAGCTCAAGTACCTGAAGACCGTCTACCCGGGCGATACGCTTACGTCGGAGTCGTTGGTGCTGGAGAAGCGCGACACCTCGCGGCCGGACCGCGGCGTGGTGAAATTTCGCACCACGGGCTACAACCAGCGCGGCGAGAAGGTGCTCGAATACGAGCGCCCGGTGCTGATTCGCAAGCGCAACGTGAAGGCAGGGTGATCTGAAAATGGCGCTGGTTACGGCTGAACATGAAGAGATCCGGCGATCGGTCCGCGACTTCGTCGAGGCCGAGGTAAAGCCGATTGCGAACGACCTCGATCGCGAGAACAAGGAAATTCCCGAACACATCCTGAAGAAGATGGCTGAACTTGGCTATTTCGGCGTGATTTTTCCCGCCGAAGAGGGCGGGCTGGGGCTCGATTACATCTCGATGGCGATAGTTACCGAGGAACTGTCGCGTGGATGGCTCTCGGTCGGCTCCGTGATGACCCGCAACATCATCACCGGCACGCTCATCAACGCCAACGGCACGCCCGAGCAAAAGAAGCGGTTCATGCCGAAGATCGCGCGCGGCGAAATTCTGACCGCGGCGGCTTTCACCGAGCCCGACTCCGGCTCCGACACCGCATCGTTCAAGACTCGCGCCGTAAAACAGGGCGACGGCTACCTCATCAAGGGCTCCAAGATGTGGTGCACGTTCGCGAACCGGGCGCAGATGCTGACGGTCATGACGCGCACCGACCCCGACATCTCCAAGCGCCACAAAGGGCTCTCATTGATCCTGTTCGAGAAGGAACCCGGCGACGATTTCATGCCGCCGCAACTCACCGGCTCGGCGATTCCCACGATCGGCTACCACGGGATGCGCAGTTACGCGCTGCAATTTGACGATGCGTACGCGCCCAAGGAAAACCTGATCGGTGGTCAGGAGGGCAGGGGGTTCTACCAGTTGATGGCGTCCTACGAGGCCGCGCGCGTGCAGACCGCGGCGCGTGCGGTCGGCGTCGCGCAGGCGGCCTTTGAATGCGCCGTCAAATACGCGAAGCAGCGCACGCAGTTCGGGCAGCCGATCGGCGACTTCCAGGTAATCCGGCACAAGCTCGCGCACATGGCGGTCGAAATAGAAGCCGGCCGCCAGCTCTGTTATTTCGCCGCGTCGCAGAAGGACACCGGCAAACGCAGCGACTACGAGGCTGGCCTCGCCAAGGCGTTCGGCGCCGAGATGGCGGAGCGAGTGACTCGCGAGGCGATGCAGATTCACGGCGGCTACGGATACTCGATGGAGTTCGATGCGCAGCGTTTCTGGCGCGATGCGCGCGTGCTGTCGATCTTCGAGGGCACCAGCGAAATTCAATACGAAGTCATCGGCCGTCGAATCATGGAGCAGCAGGGCTAGGCAAATGAGCATCACGAGCGACGGCAGCTACTTCGAGGATTTCAACGTCGGCGAAACGCTGGCGCATCAGCGCGGCCGCACCATCACCGAGGCGGACAATCACATCTTCACCTCGCTGGTGATGAACACGGCGGAGCTACATTTCAACCAGGACATGGTCGAGAAGGATCCCAAGACCTACTACAACGGCAGGCGCGTCGTTTACGGCGGCGTGGTGCTGGCGTTTACGGTCGGGCTCGCGTCCGAGGACACCAGCGAGAACGCGATCGCGGAAGTAGAAATGGACAACGGGCGGCATACCAATCCCGTTTTCCACGGCGACACCATCTACGCGGAATCGACGGTGCTCGAAAAGCGCGATTCGGATCGTCCCGATGCCGGGCTGGTGAAGTTCAAGCTCATCGGCAAGAAACCGGACGGCACCGTGGTCGTCGAAATTGAGCGGACAGTCTTGGTCAAGCGGAAATCGCACTATCTGAAGAACGGCTGACGCACACGCGTCGATTCTCGCGAAAAAGGCAGGAAGCAAAATGTACGTTTTGGATAACGGTACCCGTTTCGTCATCCCGCGCACCGAGATGACCTATCCCGGCCACAGCCTCAAGCTCCATCGGAACGCGGCCGATCCGGTCAAGGCGCCGGTCGATCACGTGATGGCGGACTTCGAGGATGCGTGCCCCTACGAGTTCAAGGGCGAGAAGAGCCGCAAGACGATGGTGGAGGCGCTGACCACGCTCGACTTCGGCAAAAAGGTCGTGACCGTGCGCCCGAACAATATCCATTCGCCGTTCTTCAAGGGCGACATGGAGGCGATCATGCTTGGCGCGCCCAATCGCTTCCACGGCATCATGCTGCCCAAGACGCGCGGGCCCGAGGAGATCAAACAGGTCTCCAAACTGCTCGACGATCTGGAAAAGCGCGGCGGCTGGAAATACCGGGTGCAGATCGAGTCGTTGATCGAAACGCCGCACGCGCTCATCCACGCTTACGAAATCGCGACCGCATCGGACCGCATGTGCGGACTGGTCTTCGGAATTGCGGACTTCGCGGCCAATCTCGGAATTCGCGAGATCGTCGCCGACCAGAACCTCAATTTCAATTATTCCAAACAGGCGGTCGTCGTGGCGGCGAAAGCCGCCGGACTGCACGCAATCGATAACGTCTTCATTCGAATCTGGAAGAATACCGATCCAGCGGAGAGGATTGAGGATCTCAAGAAGCAGCTTCGCGCGAAGAACGTTGGATCCGCGAACCTCGGAATGGATGGAACCTGGGTCATCCATCCGCAGCAGGCGGAGATCGCCAATTCCTGCTTTACGCCCACCGCCGAGCAGGTCGAAGACGCGCGGCGCGTGGTGAAGCTTTACCACGAGAAGGGCGGGGGCTCGATGGCGGATCCCAAGACGGGAGAGATGATCGACGAGGCCACCATCAAGATTGCGCTCATGGATCTCGCCAAGGGCGCCCAAGCCGGCACCGTCTCGGAGACGGAGCTGAAGGACTGGTCGGAGAAGAGCAAGGCCATCACCGGCTACGACATCCTGGAGCTGATGCGCCGCGTCGCGTAATCAAAATCCGGTAGTTGGCCGGGACACTTTATTTCGTGCGACTGCGTCCGCTGATTCGTCCGGCGGAAGCCGCTATTTCGGAACCAGTGCAGCCTGATCCATTTCCGGAACCTTATTTTGGCGCACCGCTGTCACTCGGGTTAGTTCGGACTCCGGGCAGTTGCGCTTGCGCGTCATTGACTATGTTTGAGTAAGCCGGCGCGCTCGGTGACTGCGGATCGGGTGGATAGAGCAGTTGCTTGATCACCTTACAGGGCGCCACATTCGGGCTTGTACAACCCAGGGGGACGGTTGAAGGCTGATATTCGCATGCGACCGACCAGCAACTGCGGGGCAATCTGTATGTTTGCAGCGAATTCGCCAAATAATTGAAGGCCGCAAAATTCATGAAGAAGAAGCTGTTGTATCCTGCCGTCTTGCCCCAATTACCCTCGAGTATGAAATAGGAATTGAAAGGGTTCGGCGAGGCAAAGTTTCCCGATAGCCAGTATCCGATGATGTCGACGGCGTGGCCGCCACCGGGCGCGAAGGCTTGATTCAGTTGCGCTGTGGTACATGCACCGAGTTCCGGCGGAATATACCAGGTCATCCCTGTGAAATAGGACTCGAGCGTACCGCCGCCCACGACCTGCGTAATCGCCGTCGGCGAATCATTGAATCCGAGGTCGACCGGTAACCCAAGCTGGATCTGCGCCATAACGGCTTGAATCGAATTGCTGTCGAGCGGAATGGCGGGCATCTGCGCGATGCCGAAATAGGTGTTGGCAACGGACCATGGTGGATCGCTGAGCGGATCCCCGTTTAAAGTCTGGATCATATTGGTATGTGTTCTGTACACACCCTGCGCCGGATGCCCTTGGCCCATGCAGAAGCCGCTCTCCCAAAAACTCGGACCGCATGGTGGTGTCGCCTGCTGCCCAGCAGTGGCCTGCCAGGTAGCCCAATTGCCCTCGCGAGCAGGCCAGTATGCATCCGGGAAGATCGGCATCTGATTCCCGACCAGTGTCCAGGGGTTATTATCGCCAACTTGCGTGCCATCCCAAGTGTAAAGCTGGGTTAAAAATCCTTCTGGTGATAGTGCAACGCGCGGCTCGGGTACGACGATCGGATCGCCATTAACATAGATGACGCGCTTGATCGCCAGGTCATCGGTGTACTTATCCAGCAAAGCCTCTATGAACTGAATTTCCGCATGCGTTTCGCAAGTTCCATAAAGGTTATCCCGGCCGGCGTAATACGGTGGGATCGTCGCGGTAAGTGCCGCCGACTGAGCGGTGGTGGACGTAATCTGCTCGACTGCGATCGGAGAGCTAAGCGTGGGGCAAGCAAAGCGCGAAGCATTCATACCGTTGCAGCCGCTCGGCTGTTGTGTAGCCACGAGAGTCCCGGCAAGTGTCGACAAAACGCAGCTCGCGGTTGGATAAGTCGCTGGATGCCCGCCCGTCCCGTAATGTAGCCTCGAAATCTTCGATTCTTGTGGACTTTTCGGAAAACGGGAGCGATCGCGCGTTATCGCGTTGGACTTCATGTGCGCGCTGGAGCCTGCCAGCGCCGTCGGCATTTTCAGCACCGCGCTGAAGTCGCCGCCTCGCGTATTGGCGAGCTGGCTGGCTGCCGCAAACAACCGCTTTGAAACCTCCGGGTCAAGATTCGGAATAATTGCCGCGGACCGGGGCGAAAGCGCCGGGACAGCGCTGACCTTGAACGGTTCGGCCGGCGGCGCTGCCAAAATAGTGCGCATTGCGCGTACGGGTAATGATGCCGCCAAGTCCCGAGCGGCCGACCGTACGACCAGCCCTCTAGTCAGTCCAGCGACATTGGTTTGCGCGCCAAGCACGATAGGGCCCGGCGTAACCAGGGCAAGCTGGGCGCCGTTCGCAGCAACCAGCGAGTGGTTCGCGCCATATGTCACATCCATGCATCCGGTCGCCTGCTGGCACCGCTGCGCTCCACGATTATTCAGCACATAGGTTTGGTATTCAGTGAGGGTATGGAGTGGCGGGTAGGGGAACACCTCGAGCGACGCGGGATTTAACGCGAAAATCGGTGGCTCGTTTGTACTGGTATATGGGAACGTGTCATGGCTGGGATTTGTCGTCTCTATCGCGGACTGCCCAGCCCAGATTCCCAGGCCGTTGATATCCAGTCCCCAGTTCGGTTCCATCTCGGCCCCGCCTCCCAGTTCGGACACCAGATACGATCCCGAAAAAACAGCCAAGCCGCGCAAGCCGACCGTCCCTCGTCCCGAGAGTTCCTCCACTTCCGCGAATCCCAGTAGCCCGGTGGCGGATTGAATCGCCACGATGATCGGGGGATACGCCGCATACGTCTGTGGCGTGACGAGCGAGACGGAACCCTGATTCGGCGTAAGGGGCGTATTGGCTGGAGTAATCAGCGACAGCGGCAAGTCCATCGGAATGTCGACGTCCTGCAACGCCTGATCGTAGACGGTGACCGGTGTGCCGGGCTGGTTTGCCACCATAGCCACCGCGAGATGGCTGATGTGGCAGGGCTGCGGCAGCGAATTTTCCCCGAGCCATATGGCGTTTGCCTTGATGTCGATTTCAGGAACGCTGCCGGCATTTGGCGTGATGGTGACCGAATTGGTATCGGTCGGAGCCGCGCATGAGAGGGTAAGCTGTAGTTGCGCATTACTCGGAGCCCCGCTGGTGCTCAGGTAGACACGAGCCCACCCGGGCTGGATCCGCTCCACTCCGACAATTTGCACCGTTGGGCCCGCGATTGCCTGGAACGCGGAAAGCAACAGAATTGAACTTGTGACTAAAACACTGGCTGAGAAGCGCATAGTCTTTCCCCCTTTCACAAGGCGGTGTCACAAACTCTGTCGGAATTGATTCTGCAGCTGCTTGGAAACAGGAACCGGGGCTTCGCGAACCCGGCCCTGGAACGGAAGCGAGCGTCTCGCATTCAACGGTGGTCCAGGCAACCTCACCTCCGTCAGAATTGTCAATTTGCGGCTACTTTCGGCCGTGCTACTACTTGGATAATTTTATGTCAAGCGGTCAAAATAACGTGACTGCATTCCTAATCGACGAAGCTCAGCGTGCGAAGCTCAAGTCGTGCTCATATTGAGAGCTGGAGTTCAGAGAGATTAAAATTGCCGCTGGTAAGCGCCGGTTACGATATCTGGAGCTGATGCGCCGCGTCGCGTAATCGAAAAGGCCAGTAGTTAGAAAAAACAACGGGCCGGTGAGCGATTCGCCGGCCCGTTTTGTTTGTCTGAGCATCGAGACGGCATCTCCCGACGAATTGTGGGTCGGAAACCCTCCGAGCTTAAGGAGCAGCCCCATCGAATTTAACCCGGGAGACGGTTCGTCCTTGACATGAACATTTAAGCATAAATAATTCAGGCTAAAGTCAGATTTGGAAGCCCAAACAGAATGGAGGTGAATCAAATGCTAAAAAACATTCTTATTGCGATCGCGGCTCTCACGATTTTCCTCATCAAAGCACCATTGGGTCTTTGCGCTGCGCCTCCGTCCGGCAGCGCCGTAGCGACCATCCAGGGGTCGGTAACGGTCTGCGTCGCCGAAGGCACGATGACCCCGATGCCCTGTAGCGCCCAGGGCGCGATGCCGGTGGTAACATCCGTTCTGGCGATCGGACGGGTGAGTTAGGACGCAGACGGCAGTGCCTGCACGGCCGGAACCGAAACAATTTCGGTCCCCGGCACGACGGTGACTATAACGCAGGGCGTCACTCTGGTCGGTAAAATCGCCACGTACGACGCGGCCACCCAAACCGGCACCGCAACAGCCACCGGATACGCCGGTGGTTCATGTAACGGCCCGGTTTTCAGCGACAAGGGTGCTACTGAGCAAAGCACGAGCAACATACAGTTCCTGATTTCGCAAGACGGGAAGCGCCTCGACGGTATCGTCACCCAAATCCAATTTCCCTCGGTGGAACTTGGAGCGGTTTCGCTGTCGGGGACTGCCCTAAAGTAATAGCCCATCCGGGCCCTGCAAGAGCATTCGTGTCGTCAGGCCTGATGTCAGGCATTGGCCCCGACGGCATCGATATCGAAGCGCTTGCTCATCTCGAGGCGAAACGGGGGCAGGGCGCCCAAACGCCTTATCCACGCACGAGGTGCGTATGCTCACGTTTGGATCGCGGGATTGGTTGGACCTCAGTCTGGTGCGCTTTCAGACTGAAACATTGAGACTGCTACAAATTGCGCACATCTCCCTTCCAAAGGTAGCGTTTACTCTGAGTCCTTGTGTAACGCAAACAGGGCCGGCCACAGATGGCTCAGGTGTTCGTTACCGCAGAGTTAATTCTCTGCGTGGCGAGGCTAGGAGCTTTGCCAGAGGATAGGAGCCACTTCCAGCGGCACGAGCACATCCGGCTTGGACGGCACGATACGCACCGTGTAGTCGGATGCCGGACGTGCGGAGGGCACTCGCCCCGTGTAGACGTGTCCGTTTGCCGAGCCGGCCACTTTCGCTTCGCGGACCATCGGGGTTCGAATGGGCTCCGTGCTCCCAGTGGCTTCCGCGTACAACTCCAGATGCACGCTGTCGCAGAGGACATCATCAAAATTGACCTGCGCAGCGAATTCATGCACGCCGTTCGCGGATTTGACCTCGACCGATCCAAAACGAATTGCCGCCCAATGCTCGGCGACCACGCGCCGCCATTTCACGATCTCTTCGGCGAGCACGCCCGAGTTCGCCTCGCGCTTCCGGTATGCGGTTGCCGCCGGGAGGTAGTACTTTTCTGTGTATTCACGAACAGTTCGATTGGCAGAGAACCGTGGCGTAAGCCGCGCCATGCTTTCCCGCATCCTGGCCACCCACGTGACCGGGACACCCTTTTCGTTGCGCGCGTAAAACATGGGAATCACCTCGTGCTCCAGCAGGTCGTAGAGTGATTCGGCTTCCGCGGCGTCCCATGCGGGGTCGTCGCCATGCTCTTTTCCGTCGCCGATCGCCCATCCGACCTCGGGCGTATATGCCTCGGCCCACCATCCGTCGAGTTCAGAGAGGTTGAGCCCGCCGTTGACGAGCACTTTCATGCCGCTCGTTCCGCTGGCCTCCCATGGCCGCCGTGGAGTGTTAAGCCACAGATCAACGCCCTGCACCAGATGCTGCGCAACAATCATGTCGTAGTCGGCAATAAAGACGACGTGCGGTCGCACCTCCGGGCGTTTCACGAACTGGACGCATTGCCTGATCATCGCCTTTCCTGGCTCGTCCGCTGGATGCGCTTTGCCGGCGATCACAAGCTGCACAGGGAAATGCGGATTGGTAAGTATGCGGGCCAGACGGTCTGGATGGTGGAGTAACAACGTCGGACGCTTGTAGGTTGCAAAGCGTCGCGCGAACCCCGGCGTCAGCGCGCTGGGATCGAATGCCGTTCGCGCGCGCTGCATGTTTTCGGGCGATTCCGCCGCGGCAGCGTACTGATGCTCCAGCCGCCTGCGCACGTATTGGACCAACGCTGTTCGATTGCTGGTTCGCAAGCCCCATAGCAGATTGTCCGGCATGGCGCGGACCTTCTCTTCGACGTCCTCGAGTATCCCGGCCCACGGGTGCTCCTTACGGCAGGCCGCGCGCCATAGACGCTGTGCATACAAGGAGTCCCAGGTCGGAGTATGTACGCCATTGGTCACGTGCCCGACAGGTACTTCCGCCACCGGCCAGCGTGGAAACAGGTCGGCAAATATGTCGCGGCTGACCGCACCGTGCAGGCGGCTGACGGCGTTAATCGCGCCGCTGCCGCGAATGGCGAGATACGCCATGTTGAACGGTTCGCTGGAATCGGCGGTGTTTCGCCGCCCCAGAGCGAGCAGCTCGTCCATCGTGATCCCCGGCATGCGCGTCGCGACCAGGCTCTGGAGGTAGCGGCTGACCAAAGGGGGATCAAAGCGGTCGAAGCCCGCGGCGACGGGAGTGTGCGTGGTGAACAGATTGCCGACGCGCGTCGCCGCCAACGCGACGTCGAATGGTTTGCCGGTGTGCTCCATGAAGCACGCGGCGCGTTCGATCACCGCGAATGCGGCGTGCCCCTCGTTTAAGTGGCAGACGTCGGCCTTGATGTTCAGGAGTTGCAGCAGGCGCCATCCTCCAATGCCAAGCACCAGTTCCTGCATCAGCCGCAGTTCCGATCCCCCGCCGTAGAGTTCGCTGGTGATTCCCCGGTGGAACGGGATGTTTGCCCCATCGTTGCTGTCGAGCAGATACAGCGTCACACGCCCTATGTTCGCCTGCCATGCGCGCAACCACACCTTGCGCCCGGGAAATTGTAACTCAAGACGGACAAGTTTTCCCTCGCGATCGTGGACCGGCGTGATCGGCAGCTCAGCGGGTGCATTATAAGGATACTGCGCCATCTGATTGCCATTGGGGTCGATCGCCTGCCTGAAATAGCCCTGTTGGTAGAGCAGGCCGATGCCGACGATTGGAATGCCCAGGTCGCTGCTCGCCTTGAGTTGATCGCCCGCGACGTTGCCGAGCCCGCCGGAGTAAATCGGCAGCGCCTCGCAGACGCCGAACTCCATGCTGAAATAGGCGATGTGATTGAGCGGCGCGCCGCGATGCGCATACTGGAACCATCCGGGCGACCGCGCATACAGGCGGCGCTCCAATACGAAATCCTCTATACGGCGGCGGAACTCGGTGTCAGACGCCAGTTCCTTGAGCCTGGTCTCCGAGGTTGCATGCAGCACCAGCGTCGGATTGCGCGTCAGCTCCCATAGCTCGGGATCAAGCTTGCGCCAGATGTCGTCGGTTGAATGGTCCCACGATACTCGAAGTTCGAGCGCCAGCTCATCGAGGCACTTGAGGCTCGCCAGGTGTGTCGACAGCACCTCGGTGGCGGTGGATGCCATTCGCAGTTCTCCTTGGAAAGAGTGACCGTGTTGGCGCGCGATCGTTAACCATTTGGAAACGTTCGCCGCGTCGTCTCGGCGCGAGTCGGTCAGATCTTCATCCAGGGAGATTAGCCGCAAGCCGTTACCGGCGGATTACGATTCGCCGGTCCGTTTGTTTGTCTCAGTGGCGCGACGCGCAGATCATGATCATATTTGGATCCGGGAGCTGAGCGCGTGGCGACCAAAGTTCAAATCATCTTCTACAGCATGTTCGGGCATATCTATCGGATGGCCGAGGCGATCGCCGAGGGTGCGCGACAGGTTCCGGGCGCCGAGGTCGATCTCTACCAGGTCGCCGAGCTTGTACCGGACGCGGCGCTGGAGCGAACCGGAGCGATGAAAGCTCGCGCCGCGTTTGCGCACGTGCCAACCGCCAGTGCCAGCCAGCTTCCGGACGCGGATGCGATCATCTTCGGCACTCCGACCCGATTTGGAAACATGTGCGCCCAGATGCGCAACTTTCTGGACCAGACCGGCGGGCTATGGGCCAAAGGAGCGCTGATCGGGAAAGTCGCCAGTGTCTTCACCAGCACCGGCACGCAGCACGGCGGCCAGGAGACGACCATCGCGAGCGTTCATTTCACGCTGTTGCATCACGGAATGATCATCGTGGGAGTGCCATATTCGGAGCCGGGGCTGTCCAATATGAGCGAGATTACCGGAGGTTCGCCCTATGGTGCGGGGACGCTGGCAGGGAGCGACGGATCGCGAATGCCGAGTGCGAACGAGCTTCAGATTGCACGAACACAGGGGCGCCATGTGGCGGACATCGCCAGGCGCCTCAAAGGCGAGAGTTGAAATGCTTACCGTGAGAAAAAGCAACGAACGCGGCCTCACCAAAATCGACTGGCTCGACAGCCGGCATACATTTTCCTTCGGCGAATATTACGATCCCGCTGAGATGGGCTTCTCGGTACTGCGCGTCATCAACGATGATCGCGTCGCGCCGGGCGCGGGCTTCCCGACCCATCCGCATCGCGACATGGAGATCGTCACCTGGGTGCTCGACGGCGCACTGGAGCATCGCGACAGCATGGGCAATGGATCCGTCATTCGCCCCGGCGACGCGCAGCGAATGAGCGCCGGGCGCGGCATCAGGCACAGCGAATTCAACGCGTCCAAGAGCGCATCGGTCCATCTTCTGCAAATGTGGATGCTGCCGGCCGAGATGGGGATCGAACCGGGTTACGAGCAGCGCAATTTTCCGGAAGCGGAGCGGCGCGGCAAGCTGAAGTTAATTGCCTCGCCGGACGGGTCCGCAGGCTCGATAACCGTGCATCAGGATGCGCGCCTGTATGACGGACTAATCTCGGCGGGAGACGCGGTCAGGCACGAAATAGCGCCGAAGCGCCGCGCCTATCTGCACGTCGCGCGCGGGAGTATCGCGGCGAATGGACTGTCGCTGGGCGAGGGCGACGGCGCCGCGATTGAGAATGAACGCGGCGTGGAACTCAAAGCGCAGAAGGATTCGGAAGTCCTGCTCTTCGATTTACCCTGAACCAATGAAATGAAGGGGGCGCCTCACCCGCTCTTTTGCGGGAGAGGCACAGCGGCGGGTGAGGGATCGTCGAATTTCCACCAATATTTGTCATGAATCCTCCGACCCTCATCCGGCGCGCAACGCGCCACCTTCTCCCGGCGGGAGAAGGCCGCTGTTTATCGACAGTCTTTTTTGCGGGAGAGAGTTAGGATGAGGGTGCTGCGTCTCAGGGAACTGGGGCGGCGGTTAGCAGGCCAGCGGCTTCGTCGAAACCGCACATGACGTTGAGGTTCTGAACCGCCTGTCCCGCGGCGCCCTTGCCCAGGTTGTCGATTGCCGTGATTACCACCAGAGTTTGCGAACGGCGGTCGAGGACGAAGGACATCTCGCAGAAATTGGTCGCGCGCACGTTGCGCAACTCCGGTAGTTCTCCCGGTTTAAGCAGCCGGACGAAACGCGCCTTGGCAAAGCTTGCCTCGAACGCGGCATGAACATCTTCTTCGGTCGTGCCGGTGCGCGGCCGCATAAAAATCGAGGTCAGGATGCCACGGGTGACCGGCAGTAGGTGCGGGACGAACATCACCGCCACATCGCGGCCCAGCACGGCCTCGATCTCCTGCTCGATTTCGGGCGTATGGCGATGGTTGCCGACCTTGTATGCGCGAAAGTTCTCATTCACCTCCGCGAACAGATACTCGATCGATGCGGTGCGGCGTGCTCCCGTCGTGCCTGACTTGGCATCGATCACGATCGAGGCCGGATCGATCAGATCGCGGCGGATCAGCGGAATCAGCGCCAGCAATGCTCCGGTCGGGAAGCATCCGGGGTTGGCCACCAGGCGCGCCTCGCGCAACTCGGCGCGATGGAACTCGGTCAGGCCGTAGACAGCCTCTTTGACCAGCGCGGGAACCGGATGGTCAAAACCGTAGGTTGCGCGATGGACGGACGGATCCTTCAGCCTGAAATCGGCCGATACGTCGATCACCTTGATGCCCGATTGCACCAATTCGGTAATCATCGGAAAGCCAACTTTTTCCGGCAGGCACGAAATTACGATGTCCGCGCGTCCGCGCAGAAAGCCCGGACGCAATTCCTCGAACGCCGGCAGGTCGGTGCCCGCCATGTGCCGGTACACATCGACGACTTCACGGCCGGAATAATGCTCGGAGGTGAGCGCCGCGATTTCCACGAACGGATGAGCAGCGAGGATACGAACGGCTTCGATCCCCGAGTAGCCGGAGGCGCCGACTACCGCGACCCGGACCTTGTCGTGTGCCATCGAGTTCTTTCCGTAGCCTTTACGTACGCAAGGTAGAACAAAACTCAAGTATCACGAATTCTGAGACGGAGCCAGTTCACTTGGTATCGAACTCAAAAATCATTTCCGTGGGTGGCTTGTCGGGAGTCTCGTCAAGTTTTTCGAGGTAGAGTCCGACCACTTCGTCGTCGGGACGCGCGGTCATCAGGTTCTCAAGCTGATCGCGAGCCGCCTGCGCGTCGCCCTTCTTGATCAGATCGATGGTCTGGGCGAATTGCTCGTAAAAGGCGTGATCGACACCGTCGTTCGCACGTGCAACGACCTCGACAATCGGCACATGTTGAGTCTTGCCCTTGACCCTCACCAGTCCGATGTCGCGCGCGACGTATGAACCGCCCGCCCCGGTGAACGTGTTCTTGCTGACGAGCAGATGCACCTTGAACTGGCGGGTCAGGCTCTCCAGCCGCGAGGCCAGGTTCACCGTGTCGCCGATGACCGAATAGTCGAAACGATTCGCGCCGCCGAAGTTACCCGCGATCGCTTTGCCGGTCGCGATGCCGATGCCGATGTCGATATTGACGAAGCGGGGGTCGCGTTCGCGCAGGTTCTTCAGCTCCGCGAGCATCCCAAGCGCCACCTCTATCGCGGAGCGCTCGTGGTTGGGCACTTCCGCGGGGGCGCCCCAAAAGGCCATGATTCCGTCGCCGCGAATCTTGTCCACGACTCCGCCACTCTCGAGGATGAGATCGGTCATCTTGGTCATGTAGTCGTTGAGCAGCGCGACCAGGGCGACCGGATCGGTCTCCTCCGACAGGCCCGTGTAATTCACGATGTCGGCGAACAGGATGCTCATTTCCCGCAGCTCGCCGCCAAGCTTGAGGCCCTCAGGATTGTCGACCACCGACGAGATGACGTCGGGATGCAGATATTTCTCGAAAGCGTGGCGCAGCCGTCCCTTTTCGCGGCCTTCCGTGACGTATCGATAACCGAGCAGGATACTGACGGTTCCACCGGCGACGATGAGGGGAAAGAGCACGCCCAGCATCACGCCCTTTTCAACCAACGTGTACTGGGCGAAACCGAAGTAGCCGCCCGCCATGACCACCATTGCGAGAATTGACCAGGCCGGCGTCAGCATCGCCGCGGCGATCGAGACGGCGACTCCGAGTGCGGCGGCCCACGCTCGTTCCATCACCAGCGTGTCCGTCTTGGTTCGAATAACGAAATCATGCATCAGAATGTCGTCGATCGCGTTGGCGTGAATCTCCACGCGTGGGAACTCGAGGCCCGCGGGTGTCACCGAGCGATCGCCAAGTCCCTTGCCGGTAACGCCCACCAATACGATCTTGCCGGCGAGATCGGCGGCGGCAATCCGATGGTTGATTACGTCGGAAACCGAATAGTTCGGGAAAGTGCCGGCAGGACCCTGGTATGCGACCATCATTTTGCCGACTTCATCGACCGGGATGGTGGTGTCGCCGAGCGTTACGTTTCGAATGCCAAAAGGTGCGATATCCAGTCCCAGGTTTGGATAGTCTTCGAACGCCCAGACGAGTCCGAGAAAAAGCGGTACGCATAGACGGGTGTGAAACTTGATTACGGTAAGCTCGCTCCGGATGACCCCGTCCTCGTCGGCATCGGCGTCCGCGAATCCGGTTCCTTTGGCGGCGCTGTTGAGAATTGGAATCGGAGGCCCATAGGCTCCCGCAGTCATCAAGTCTTCTGTGGCGGCGTCGGGTTCTCGCGTCACGAGGCCATAAGCGAGGGGTTTCGGCTTGATCATTTGCGCGGTGTAGCCGGCAGGAACGGCGGTCGGCGGTTCGCCCAGACCGTGGGTGGCGAAACTGTAAGACAGGAAGGTGGCGCCCTGCGCTTCGATCGCGTTGGCAAATTGGTCGTCGTTGTTGGTGCCGATGATCGACTTCAACTGCTCCGCGTTGAGACCGGACCCGTGCAGCCGCTGTGCGATCGCCTCGCGCTCCACGTCGATGCCGTCGACCTCCGAGAACAGGATGTCGTAGCCGACCACTTTGACCTTGTAATCGATGAACGCGTTCTGCAACTTCGCGAACACCGAACGCGGCCATATCCAATGCCCCAACTCCGCGATGCTCTTGTCGTCGATCGCGGCGATCACTACCTGGTTCGAAAGCGCGCGCGCGGGACGCGCCCTCATCCTTGCGTCGGACGTCTTCAGATCGAGAGTCAACAGCAGACCCGGATAGCGCACGAATATCCCGAACAAGACCGCGGTCACGCCAATTCCCAGCGCGAAGGTCTTCCAATGGAATTTGCGGCGGGCGCGCTTTATTTGAGCTACGGGCATCGATTGCCTGTCGATCCCAACACTAGCGCGCGAGAGACATCGCCGCTAATCCGCTGCAAGGAGAGTTCGATGACAAAATGCGAGCGGCCGGCCCGCACGCCGATTACTCGAAGATGGTGAGCTGCTTGTAGATGGTGAGCTGCCCGTATTGATCCGCGGCGCCGTATCCCGCCTGGGCGCTGAATCCGATGTTCCACGGCCGATAATAGCAGCCCAAGTCGGGGCCGCCCTGACCGGCAACGCCGGACACGAATCCGCCTCCATAAATTGCGCCGCCGCCCCCCGCCAGGAAGATCCACTTCTCGGTCGATGCCACGATCGTCTGCAGGTCTATCGAGCTGCTCGTGACTCCATTCTCGTAGCCGTGACTTGCCGAGAAGGAAAAATTCACCGGATGCAGGCTGTGCAGAAAAAGCCAGCTGGAAAAATCTCCTTCGATGTTATTGGCGTGACTGTCGCCGGCGTCTTTGCCGCCGAGAATGTACAGATGAGTTCCGGGATACAGATTCAAATCGACCCCACCCTGGAAGCGCGCAAAATTCAGCCGCGCCTCATGCGAGTTGCCGGGATTCAGTGGATTGGCGAAGCCCCCGCCTTCGAAGAGCTCGTACCCGGTGACACGTCCGACGGCTCCGATGTATGGAGTCAGGCTTTGTTCGAATTGAAAGCCTTCCTGTATCGTTCCGTAAGTGTTGCTGCCGTAGCCGCCGGCGAAGCCGGTCAGGTTGAGAGTTCCGGGCTTTTGGAGGGTAAAGAATCCCGGGTACAGATCGTCGAAGAAGCCCTGGGCGCGCGCCGGAGCAGCGGCCGTGGCGATGCCGAGGATCGCGGCAGCCAGGAAGGCCAGTCTGAGCGGAGTATTGTGCATCCTGACCCCCACCTATTCGCTCCCTCAGTGTACGCCCGTAGACGTGCTGCTCCCCATCATGCAAACCGGGCAGGACGGCGGCGGCACCGTTGAAACAGGAGAAAGAGTGGTACCCACGGCAAGGCCGGTGCCACTGCTAGAACGCTGTCCCGTATGGAACGAAACCGCACCGGTCATTCCCAAAGGACCGGGGCTCGTCGCGTTCATGCTTCCGGCGACGGTTGATTCGTAGCCGGCTGGAACATTGGTGCCGCCGGCTAGATTATTTAGGTTCGCGACGTTGACCATTCCGTCATAGACCGACACGTCGGTGAAGTTGTGCGCATCACCAAAGGTCGGGCGCGATACGTTCGCGATATAGGAAGTGTCGTACAGCGTGCCGCGAGCCGCCGCGACCGCGTTGGGCGTGTGCACCTCGAAGTTGGGCGCGGCCGCTCCAATCGTTCGGTTGACGAATGATCGCACTACGCCGCCGAACAGGTCCACGCGCGTGGCAGCGCCCGCGTGCGCAGTCATGACCATGTTGGCGGAGTCGCCCAAGTCGAGCGTGCTCTGGTCGGTCAGCAGCACCATCACATGCCCGTCGTCTCCCGTCACGAGCCGGTCTCCCACCTGCACCAGCATGCCTTGCGTGACTGGAATTGTCGCGCCGGCGCGCTGAAGCTGCACGGTGCCGGATACGCTCGTCACGCTACCGGCGACGCCAGCCTGCGCGAACGCGCTGCCGGGCCGAAACATCGCGATCAATAGGAAAAGAAAGAAAAGGGACAGCGTCTGGCGAGCAATCTTTTGAGTATCAAATGAGGGCATTTTGGCCGTTCCTTCGCCGCTCAGGCACCCTTCTATTCGGCCCGATGCCTGCTGTCAATCCAAGCCCCCCGATTCCATGCCTAAGTGAAAGAGCCCTGCACAGCGCCAATAAGGAGACCTTTGCAAAAACTGCTCGACGGCGCGCCTGATGGCACCAGGTGTCATACTGGGCGAAGTGAGCACCGCCAACGAAGTCGAAGGATCTCGCATCGGCGACGAGCTGGCGAGGAGTCCTGAGGACCAATGGGACGAAGGACCCTTTGTGCGCAAGCGAACTCGTGTTCGCGAAGCGCTCATTAGTTTCGCAATGCTCTCCAACAAGGCCAAGCCGCCACAAGGCGAGGTATGAAATCCGTCAAACCCCGCGCTTTCAATCAATATACGCAGTGCGATGCCGGCCGGATTGCTAACGCTTGGAGTATTGCGGCCGCTTGCGAGCCTTGTGATGCCCGTACTTTTTGCGCTCGACCTCGCGCGGGTCGCGCGTCAACATCCCGGCTTTGCGCAGCGCCGGCCGCAGCGTCTCCGTCGATTTGACGAGTGCGCGCGAGATGCCGAGGCGAACCGCGTCAGCCTGAGCGGCGGTGCCGCCGCCTTCGACGCTGACGATGATGTCGAACTGGCCCTTGGTCTCGGTGAGCTCGAACGGCTCGATGATGCGCATGCGCGAAGTTGGGCGCGGGAAGTAATCTTCGAGCGAGCGCTCATTGATAACGAAGTTGCCTGCACCCGGAAACATCCGTACGCGGGCGACCGCGGTCTTGCGCCGGCCGGTGGTCCATATGATGTTCTTTTTCTCTGCCATGTGACGATGCGCGCCCTCGATTAGACTTTGATTGGCTCCGGCTTCTGGGCAGCGTGCGGATGGTCCGCGCCGCTGTAGACCTTGAGCTTGTTGAACAGGCGCCGGCCCAACCGGCTCTTCGGCAGCATCCCGCGCACGGCGGTTTCCACCAGCCGCTCGGGTTTGGTCGCGCGTATTTTACCGGCAGTGGTGGTGCGCAAGCCGCCGGGGTATTCGGTGTGGCGATGGTAAACCTTGCCGCCCTCTTTGGCTCCCGTCAGCTTCACTTTTGCCGCGTTGATTACCACCACGAAATCGCCGGTGTCCTGGTTGGGCGTGAACTCGGGGCGATGCTTTCCGCGCAGGAGGCTTGCGGCGCGAGTCGCGACGCGCCCCAGCGGGTTGTCGGTCGCATCGATCACGAGCCAGCGGCGATTGCGCAGCGCATCTTCGTGCGACACGCTCTTGGTCTGTTCGGTCAGTTTCAAGTCCGTTCACCAGCAGCATTCCGGCTGTCGCCGGAAATGCGCAATACGATAATTTGGCGGGGCCGATGGGATTCGAACCCACGACTTCCGACGTGACAGGCCGGCGTTCTAACCGGGCTGAACTACGACCCCGCCTGAACCATCCTTTGTTACATTTTCCACGCCATGGAGCAACCAAGCAGGCAAAGAACCCAAGCATTTGCGGCAATCTTCGCGTCCGCATGACTACGTTGCGAACAACCGATGTTCGCATTTCGCAGACGTAACAGCGGTTTCCGAACAAAACTTGCCACACTCATAGCGCTGCCTTATTCTGATCGTTGATCTGGAGACCTTTGTTGATTCCCGAGCCTTAGTCGTTCGGTCGGCTCTGAACGCCTCTCGTTACTATGTGGATTGTTCGCCTCGCGCTTCGCCGTCCGCTTTCCGTTGCGGTTATGGCGCTTCTGATGCTCGTGCTGGGCCTGCTTTCGTTTTCTTTGATGAACGTCGACATCTTTCCCGCCATCAATCTGCCGGTCGTGTCGGTGGTGTGGAACTATCCGGGCCTGTCGTCCTTCGACACCGAGCGGCGCATCGTGTTCATCAGCGAGCGCGCCTACTCGACCACCGTCAACGGCATCGAGCACATCGAGTCGGAATCGATCAACGGTCTCGGCATCCTGAAAGTTTATTTTCAGCCGGGAAGCGATATCGGTGCGGCGATCGCGCAGATTAACGCCGTCTCGGAAACGATTCTGAGCAACCTGCCGCGCGGCATCGAGCCGCCGCAGATCATCTCCTATAACGCATCCAACGTTCCGGTCGCGCAGCTCAACGTTTACAGCGACGTGCTTTCGACCGAGAGGCTCTTCGACTACGGCCTCAACTTCATCCGTATTCAGCTTTTCACCATCCCCGGATTTTCGTCGCCCGCGCCGCTGGGCGGCGTCAGCCGTTCGGTGATGGTCAATATCGATCCGACCACGCTCTATGCGAATGGACTCTCCGCCTACGACATCGGCAACTCTCTGGCTGCCGGCAACGTCGTAATTCCGTCGGGCACCGCCAAGATGGGCAATTACGAATACAACGTCGACATCAACATGAGCTTTCCCAAGGTGTCGGAGTTCAATCGTATGCCCGTCAAATATTCGGGTGCGGCGCCCGTTCTCCTGGGCGATGTCGCTCACGTCACGGACTCGCATCAGCCCGAGACCAACACGGTGCGGGTGGACGGGCGCGAAGCGACGTACCTGATGGTGATCAAGCATGCCGATGCCTCCACGCTGACCGTGGTCGACGATGTCAAGGCAAAGATTCCGGAAATCCGCGCGACGGCGCCGGAGGGACTCAAGGTCGCGCTCACGTTCGATCAATCGAAGTTCGTGCGCGCCGCGCTATGGGACGTCGTGCAGGAGGCGGCCACGGCCGCGGCGCTGGTCGCGATCATGGTGCTGATTTTCCTGGGCTCGCCCCGCAGCATGATCATCGTCATCACCTCGATTCCGCTTTCGATTCTCACCGCGATCGTGGCGCTCAAGCTGAGCGGCCAGACGATCAACACGATGACGCTGGGCGGCATCGCGCTCGCGGTGGGCATGCTGGTCGACGACGCGACCGTGGAAATCGAGAACATCCACCGCAACCATGCGATGGACAAGCCGCTGCTGGTCGCGATCCTGGACGGCGCGCATCAGATTGCCACGCCGACCTTCGTCGGCACGCTCTCCATCTGCATCGTGTTTTTTCCCGTGGTGTTGCTCACGGGCGTGGCGCAATTCCTCTTTACTCCCCTGGCGCTGGCGGTCGTGTTCGCGATGCTGACCTCATACCTGCTGTCGCGAACCCTGGTGCCGACGATGGCGCGTTACCTGCTCGCCGACACGCACGAGGAGAACGTAGGCGGCGGGTCAGGATGGTGGAACGGGTTCGTGCGCGGTTTCGAGCGGCGCTTCGATCATATGCGCGACGTCTATCGCGATGCGCTCGGCATGTTCATCGCGCGGAGGACTTTCTCGCTGGCCTGCGTGGCGGCGGTGATCGTCGCTTCGATCGGGCTGATGCTGATCGTCGGCGAGGATTTCTTCCCCGCGGTCGATGCGGGCATGATGCGCTTGCACGTGCGCGCGCCGACCGGAACGCGAATCGAGCACAGCGAATTGATCGTCGACGATATCGAGCGCACCATTCGCGCGATCATCCCGCCCGATGAACTCGACAGCATCAGCGACAACATCGGGCTGCCGACTTCGTACGACCTGGCCTTTTACCAGACCGACAGCACCGGACCGCAGGACACCGACATCCTCATCCAGCTCAAGCCGGAGCATCATCCGACGGCCGAATACCAGAGCAAGATTCGAGTGGCGCTGGCGCAGAAGTATCCCAACGTCACTTCGTACTTCCAGGCCGCCGACATCACGAGCCAGGTCCTCAACTTCGGCTTGTCGTCCATGATCGACGCGCAAATCAACGGCAACGACCTGCAATCCGACTACGACATCGCGCTGCGGCTCAAGCAGAAGATGGCGCAGATTCCCGGCGTCGCCGATCTGCGGATCGCGGAGCCCCTCGACTATCCCACCTTCAAGGTCGACGTCGACCGTGCCAAGGCTCTGCAGTTCGGCATCACGCAGAACGAGGTCGCATCGAGCCTGCTCGCGTCGCTCAGCGGAGCGACGCTGTTGCAGCCCAACTTCTGGCTCGACCCGGTCAGCGGTGTTAACTACAACGTCATCACGCAGGCGCCGCAGCATTTGATCAATTCGATCAACGCACTGTCCAATATTCCGCTGAGCGTCTCGCAGCAACAGAACGTTTCGTCATCGAACGCATCGCAAAACTCGTCGGAGAGTTCCTATCAGGCCAGCGCGGGCACGCAGCCGCAGTTGCTGGGCAATATCGCGACCATCAGCCATACGTGGGATCCCTCGATCATCGCGCACTACACCGTTCAGCGCGTGATCGATGTCGATTGCGCCGTTTCGGGACGCGACCTGGGCGGCGTGACCAGCGACGTCCAGCGCGCGATCGGCGGTCTCGGCACATTGCCGGCGGGCACTCACGCCGTCATTCGCGGCCAGAGCCAGGCGATGAATGATTCGTTCCGGACGCTGGGCGAGGGCCTCGTGCTTGCGATCATCCTGGTTTACCTCCTGATGGTCGCCAACTTTCAGTCGTGGCTCGAACCATTCATCATCATGATGGCGGTGCCGGGCGCGTTGGCCGGCGTGCTCTGGATGCTGGTGATCACCGGCACGACCATCAACGTGGAATCATTGATGGGCGCAATCATGGCGGTGGGCGTCGGTGTCGCCAACGGCAATTTGCTGATTACCTTTGCCAACGAGTTGCGCGAGGACGGCTACAGTCCGGTCGCGGCGGCCATTCAGGCGGGGCGAATCCGCTTTCGGCCGATTATCATGACGGCGCTCGCGATGATCCTGGGAATGCTGCCGATGGCGCTGGCGATGGGCTCGGGCTCGGAGCAGAATGCTCCGCTCGGCCGCGCAGTTATCGGCGGTCTGCTGGCCGCGACGCTGATGACGTTGTTCGTCGTCCCGGCGGTTTATTCGATCTTCAGCCGCAGCCTGATCGGCAAGCATCAGCGCGACGCAGAGATCGAAGCGATTGGGCTGCCGGGTGCTTAAAGGCAAGCGGGAAGCGATGGAAGAGGATCCGAGAGAATATCAAGCCAAGACGCCCGGCAAAATTTTCTTTGCCGGATGGATCGGCGCTATCGCGGTAGTCGTGATCCTGACCGCAGGCCTGGTACTGGCGCGCGACCTGTGGATGGGCCGCCAGACTTCCGAGCTGGTTCAGGAGAACGCGGCCGGGCCGCGCGTCCTGGTCGCGCAGGTGACCCATGCGCCCGCGGTCCGCGACGTCAAGCTTCCGGCGACGCTGGTCGGTTTCGACCAGACCGATATCTACGCGAAGGTCGCCGGCTACATGAAGAAGATCTACGTCGACAAGGGCGACCGCGTTCATCCGGGTGAAGTCATCGCGATAATCGAGTCGCCCGAAACCGACCAGCAAGTCGCGAACGCGCGGGCGAACTACAACCTTACCGTGGTGACCGACCGGCGCTACGACGTGTTGCTGCGCGGGGGCGTCATTTCCAAGCAGGATTTCGACACCGAGCACGCGAACATGCTGCAGTCGAGAGCCACCCTCGATCAGGATCTCGCGCTGCAGAAGTACGAGATCGTGACGGCGCCGTTCGACGGTATCGTCACGATGCGCTACGTGGACCCGGGGCATCTCGTTCCGCAGAGCACCGCCGGCGCATCCGACGACAGCGCGATCGTCCAGGTCGCGAGGATGAAGCCCTTGCGGCTCTATGCCTACATGCCGCAGAACGTCGCCCTATTCGTCAGAAATGGCGACCATTCCACATTTACTGTTAACGAATATCCAAAGCGGAAATTCATCGGCACGGTGACGCGGCATCCCGAGGCGTTGTCCGCGGACTCGCGTACGATGATCGTCGAAGTCGATCTGCCCAATGAAGATCTTGCCCTCTATCCCGGAATGTACGGCTTTGTGAGTTTTGTGGTGTCAGTGCCGGCCGGAGCGCCGATGGTTCCCGACGACGCGCTGATTTTTCGCGACAACAAGGTCTTTGTGCCCGTAGTCAACGACAACAAGCTGCATCTGGCTGAAGTCTCGCTCGGTTACGACAACGGCGTCGCCGTGGAAATCACCAACGGCGTGGGCGATGCCGACCTGGTGGCGCTCAACGTGGGGCAGGCCGCGCGCGACGGCGAGACCGTGCAGCCGGTCAAGGAAAGTCCCGAAGCCCTGCCGTAAGCGGCGTCTCCGACGAACACTTAGCCCACTCAGATTACCGCGAACTCGCGGTTGGTCGCCGGCCATGGCGGCGCGCCGCGGATCGCATCGAGGACGTCTTTCGGCTCCGCGACCACCGTCCACATCTGGCGATGGCGCTCGTCCATGAAGCGTTCCGCAATCGAGCGATCCAGAAGCTCGATACAAGGGCGGTAGAAGTCGTGGCCGTTCACGATCACGATCGGTCCGCCGTAAATTCCCAGCCGCTTCCACGCGATCGCTTCGAACAACTCCTCGAAAGTGCCGCATCCTCCGGGCAGCGCCACCACCGCATCGACTTCCGAGATCATCAGGCGTTTGCGTTCGTGCATGTCGCGGGTCAGAACCAGCTCGCTGAGCCCGCGATGGGCCCATTCGAGGTCGGACATGAACTGCGGAATCACGCCGATCACCCGGCCGCCGACCGAGAGCGCTCCATCCGCTAGATGTCCCATCGAGCCCTTGCTGCCGCCGCCATAGACGAGCGCGATCCCCGCTTCGGCAAGGAGGCGCCCGAGTTCGTACGCAGCCGCGTGATAGGACGGGTCGCAACTGCTGCTCGAGGCGCAATAGACACAGACGCGCTTAATCTGCATGGCGCTGATGGTAGCTGAGGACGTGCTCGCGGGCGACCGCTCAGGATTTTCCGGCGCTGTCTTTCCAGGTGGGCATCAGCTCGTTTGAAGGCACCGCTTCGCCCTTGAGCTTCCTGGCGGATTCAAAACCAGCGACCGGAAGTCCCTTCGGCTCGAGCACGCCGAGTTGCACCAGCGCGCCCGCCTGATCCCAATAGATATGTTCGTTGACGAGCTTGTCGCCCTCGAATGCCACCACCGCTATCGTCGGGATTTCGCAGTATTTGCCGGTCGGCTTGACGCCCGGGAGTAGAAAATCGATTTCCTTGTCGTGCGTGAAACAAAACAGGATCTCGTCAACCACCCGATCCGGGCCCACCGTGCGCGACAGCGGCACGACTTTGGTGTCAGCCGGCAGACGCGGAATAAAATGATGCTTGTAGAAACGATGCAGCTCCTCGTAGCCGGAGCCGCCGGTCATCGTGGGAATGTGATTCACGTGCGGCTCCGCGACCATCGTGCTCATCGTCGCGTCGGTATCGCGCGTCGTGAATTCGAACTCGCAATGCTTGTCCCAGAGATCGCTCAGGTCGTAGCGCGGACCCAGCGTCTGGCGCAGCAGCCCAAGTGACCGGGCTCGCGCGAGTTGCGCCGCGAACGGATGAAAACTCGCGCGCTGGTCGCAATTGAAGCCGTGCTGCGCTTCGGCATAGACGTGGAACTCCGCGCGGTCGTGACCCGCAAGGGCATTGCGCGCCGCTTCGCGCGCTTCGAGCGGAATCGCGGCGTCCTTCTCGCCATAGTGAAACATGATAGGGCACTTGATCCGCGCCGCTTCGCCAAGCCGCGTCTCGATACCGCCGCCGTAGTACGAGATTGCCGCGTCTACATCTGTGTTAGCGGCGGTCAGGTATGCGAGCAGGCCGCCGAAGCAGTAGCCGACGACGGCCGTCTTGCCGATGCATTCCGGGCGCGCGCGCAGCGCCGCAAGCGCGCTGCCGATGTCTTTAACCGTTAGATCGATATCGAGTTTCTGCCGCACGCCGCGGCCCTTGAGCATCCCTTCTTGTGTGTAGGGAAGCTCCAGCCCCGGTTCGACGCGCCAGAAGATATCGGGCGCGAGCGCGACGTAGCCCTCGGCCGCCCAACGGTCGGTGACCGCGCGGATGTGCGAGTTCACGCCAAAGATTTCCTGGAGCACGATCAGCCCCGGTCCTGACCCCGAGGGTGGAAGTGAAAGATAGGCGCCAAAGGCGCCGCCATCGTGCGCTTGAACTGTGATCTTTTGGCTGTTCACTTTTCCTATCCTTTCAAATGAAAATTGATCGAGACCGCGTTCATAATATGGATCCAATATCCATGGATCGCCCTCTGAAGGTTCTTAGCAGCTTTCTTGCCGAGGCGGGCGCAATCTGAAAGCCTTAGGAGCCGCTATCCGCCCCGGGCTCGCCGCTCAAATGAAATACCCCGCGCACGCATCATCTTTTAAGCACTCCGGGCCTGCGCTCCATCCTTCGCACAAATACCTCGTGCGGATGTTCATATTGCTGATGTCGGCGACGATTTTCGAAGGCTACGACATCACAATTTTCCACCTTTGCACGCCCCATATCGCCGCCTCATTCAACCTGAGCGACAAGGAGATATCGCTGGTCGCCACCATCATCCGTTTCGGCGGGCTGTTGTCGTTCGGCCTGGTCACGAGCGCCGACCTCTATGGCCGCCGGACGATTCTCTCCATCACGGTCATCTTCTACACGCTATTCACGCTGTTGACGGCGGTATCGCGCGGGATGCTGTCGTTCACGATTTTCCAGAGCGGCGCGCAACTGTTTCTCGCCGCCGAGTTCGGCGTCGCGATCACGATGGTCAGCGAGGAGTTTCCCGACGAGGCGCGCGGCCGCGCCATCGCGGGGCTGCATACCGTCGCATTCCTCGGCGTGGCCACGGCGGCCGTGATCTATCCGTATGTCCATTGGCGCAATATGTATCTCCTCGGCATCGCGCCGCTGTTGCTGACCGCGTTCCTGCGGCGCGGGCTTCGCGAGACGATGCGCTTTCAGGCGATGGAGGCGGCGCGCGAGCTGGCGGGAGTTGCGCGCGATAACCTGATGCCGAAGCTGCGATCCGCGGTGGCGGAATTCGCCGGTCCCTACCGCACCCGCCTGATTCTCATCGCGGTCCTGTGGAACTCGATTGGATTGGTCGGCGGCCCCACGATCACGTTTTTCAGCCTGCTCGCCATTCGCGATCATCACTGGACTACCGGCGAAGTCAGCATCGCGATCGTCATCGCCTACCTGATGGGTAGCGCAGGCAGCCTGCTGAGCGGCTGGGCGATGGATCGTCTGGGACGCCGCGTTACGACCGTGGTTTTCTATCTGCTGGCGGCGGTCTCGATGGGAATCATGTTCGGCTCCGGTCTGCACGGCTCGCTGCGATTCGGAATCGTCGCCACGATGTTCGCGTATCAGGCCGCGCGAACCGCGACCTCCGCGCTTTCCGCCGAGCTGTTTCCGACCGAAATTCGCGCGTCGGGTTACAGCATCACCGTGCAGGTGCTCGGCCAATTGGGATGGACGCTTTCACCGCTCGCGGTCGGATTGCTTGCGGGGCGTCTCGGCGGCCTCGCCAACGCGGCATCGTTCTTTTCCCTGGGGCCCATCCTCGGGATCATCGCGATCATTGCCTGGGTGCCGGAGACCCGCGGCCGGACGCTGGAAGAGATCTCGCCGCCGTCGTTCGATTGAGATAGACGGTGCGCCGGCCTGCGGCCGATTATTCGCGATCGGGAACACATTCGAGCGCTGTGAGCCACGGTGCCGAGGCGCCATCGGATGGCGCGCGCCAGTCACCGCGCGGCGAAAGCGAACCGCCCGAACCAACCTTGGGCGCGTTGGGTATGCAGGTGCGTTTGAACTGGCTCTGCTCGAAGAACCGCCGCAGGAAAATCGCCAGGTTCGCTTTGATCGCTCCGATCGAATACTGCCGGCGCGCTTCCGCCGACACGTCGGGCCATTCCCCCCGGTTTCGATCGTGCCACGCGCAGTAGGAGAGAAACGCGATTTTGGCCGGTGCGTACCCGTAACGCAGCGTGTAATAAAGATTGAAGTCTTGCAGTTCGTACGGCCCGATGACGTCTTCGGTGTGCTGGGCCGGATCGGCGCCCGGAACATCGCCCGGCACCAACTCGGGACTTATCGGCGTCGCGAGAATTTCGATCAGCGTGGCGGCGACCTCGCGGCCGAGGCGATTGGTCTGCGCAACCCATCGCACGACGTGCTGAATCAGCGTCTTGGGAACGCTCGCATTCACCGCGTAATGCGACATGTGATCGCCGACGCCGTACGTGCACCATCCGAGCGCCAGCTCGCTGAGGTCTCCGGTGCCGACCACCAGCGCGCCGTTCAGATTCGCGAGTCGAAACAGCAGGCTGGTGCGTTCTCCGGCCTGTACATTTTCGTAGGTGACGTCGTATTGCCGTTCGCCGTCGGACTGGGGATGTCCGATATTTTTCAGCATCTGGGTCGCGCTGGGGCGGATGTCGATTTCGTGCGCGCTGCATCCCAGCGCGGCCATGAGGCGGCGCGCCTGTCCCAGCGTCCGATCGCTGGTCGCGAAGCCCGGCATCGTGTAGGCGAGGATGTTCTTGCGCGAATGGCCGAGCCGATCCATCGCCTGCGCGCATACCAACAGCGCCTGCGTCGAATCGAGACCGCCGGAAATGCCGATAACGACGCGATCGATTCCGGTCGCCCGCAGCCGCGTCGCGAGCCCCTGCACCTGGATTTCGTAGACCTCGGCGCATCGCTCATCGCGGCGCGCCGGGTCCGCGGGCACATACGGAAAGCGTTCGTAGCGCCGCTCCGTCAGCATCCGCTCCGCGCGCGGGAGCGCGGTCGAATACGCAATCGTGCGGAACTCGGCGAGCTGCTGTCGCTCGCGACGAATCGAATCGCCGAAACTGGTCTGCCGCATCCGCTCCTGCGCGAGCCGCTCGAGGTCGAGGTCGGCGCAAAGCAGTTGCGGCGCGTCGCTGAACCGGCGCGACTCGGCGAGCATCGTGCCGTTTTCACAAATGATCGCGTGGCCATCCCAGGCCAGGTCGGTCGTCGATTCACCCGGGCCCGCGGCGGAGTAGAGATAGGCGGCCAGGCATCGGGCCGATTGGCTGGCGACCAGCTCGCGGCGATAGTCGGCCTTGCCGATGGTGATGTTCGATGCGGACAGGTTCAGCAACACGGTCGCGCCGGCCAGTGCCGCGTGGGCAGAAGGCGGAATCGGCGTCCACAGGTCTTCGCAAATCTCCGCGGAGAACACGAACAGCGGCTGCTCTTCGTGCTGAAACAGGAGTCGCGTGCCGAACGGCACTCGCCGGATGCCGGCGAGATCGATTTCATCGCTGCGCGCGGAATCGGCGGGCGCGAATTGCCGGGCTTCGTAGAACTCGCGGTAGTTGGGCAGAAAGGTCTTCGGCGTGACGCCCAGAATCTTGCCGCGGCACACCACTACCGCGCAGTTGAAAAGGAGATGATCGGCACGCATCGGCATGCCGACGACCGCGACCAGGTTCAGCGCGCGCGAGGCGGCGACGATCTCGGCCAGCGCTTTCTCCGCCGCGTCCAGCAGGGCGCGCTGCTGAAAAAGATCGTCGCATGAGTAGGCGGAGAGTCCGAGCTCGGGGAACAGCACGAGCATCGCTTTGCGCTCGGTCGCTTCTTTCATCAGCGCGATAGTCTGTGCGCCGTTGAATGAGGGATCGGCGACGCGAAGCGCGGGGATGCCGACGGCCACCCGCGCGAAATCGTGACTGTAGAGATTGAAGAAATTATCGCTCGCTTTCACGCCACGTCTTCCAGTCACAACGGGTCCGTGCCCGGTGGTACTTTGCGTATATTAGACACAAACCCTTCCCCTTGTCATCGCCCCATACGGCGCGGGGCTGACTAGCCATTTGTGCGGGGCCGGTTCAGCGCGAATGGTCCGCGATGAACTGGAGCATGAGGTTGCGCAGCTCGGCGCCGTGCACACCCAGAAACATTTCGGTGCCGTGTTCGTTGCCGGGAAATATTTTCAGCGTTTTCGGCGCCGTCGCGTGGTTGTAAAGAATTTCCGATTGACCCGCCACGAACGGATCGTTGGTGGTCTCGACGAACAGCATCGGCGCCTTCACTTCCGCGTCGGCGTCATAGACGTTGAGCCCGAGGAACTCGACCGGTGTGGAGAGCAGGATCAATCCTGCCACCGGCTCCTGCGCCGCCAGCACGATCGCCGCATCGGAACCCATGCTCGCCCCCGCGATAAACAGGCGCTGGACGCGCGGGCGCATGAAGTCGTACGCGGCTTTCAGGTCGATGGGCGAATCGGGGACGTGCGCCAGCCGCCCCGACTCGGGGAAACCGCGGAAGTCGAACGTGAGTGCCTGGTAGCCGTGCGCGGCCAGCACCATCGCGAAGTCCGTCCATCCGGTCTGATCGCCGTTGTACTGATGCGCCAATATGACGCCGATTGAGCCGCTGCCATAGAGATGCCCGCCGAGCGTCATGCCGTCGCTGGTCTTCAGCTGCACCGGGGTCCCCGTGGCGCTTTCACTCGATGACGCCGGCCGTGCCGTAAGCGGCGCCGCGGCGGGTGCCGGAGGCCGTGCCTGCGAGCATCCGGCGAGCATCAAAAGCGCAGCCAGCCTGCATCCTCGAATCGCGTTGCGCATCTATCGATCAGACTCCCAGCGCGATTCTGATCGAATCGGCGATCTGTTGCGGCGTTCCCGAAATATCCACCGTCAGCGCATCGCGAGGTTCTTCCAGCGCTGCGATCTGGCTGGGCAGGAGGCTCGCCGGCATGAAATGCCCGCTGCGATTCGTCAGCCGCTGCGCGATTAGCTCTGGCGAGCCCTTCAGGTAGACGACCCGGACCTTCGATATGACGATCTCCTCACGATAGGATTGCTTGAGCGCCGAGCACGCGACGACGGCGTTCGCGTTTCGTGCGATGCAGCCCTCGATCAAGGCACGTACGCTGCTCAACCACGGTGCGCGATCGGCATCCGTCAGCGGGATGCCACGATGCATCTTGTCGCGGTTGGCGGCGGAGTGAAGCTCGTCAGCATCGTGAAATTCCCAGCCGAGCGCGCCCGCGAGGAGACGCCCGATGGTCGTCTTGCCGGAGCCGGAAACTCCCATGAGTAGGATGACCATCGCGGGGTACGACACTGGACCTGCTAGCGGACGCATCGCGATGACACAAGAGCGGCGGTCCGGCATCGTTCCTTCTGGACGCGGAGCCGGGAGACCTTTAGTGTCTAGGATGTGGGGATTGCAAGGGTAGGGAGCCGGCGCGAGTGGGATTGATCGATGGATTGGGCACGGCCGCGCAAGCATGGGTGGTCGTCGTCTTTTTTGCTTCAGTCAGTATTCTCGGCCTTTATATCGTTCGGCGTACCGTGTCGGTCGAGACGCTGCGCGAGGACCACGACGTGGCCGGCTTCACCTTCGGCGTGGTGGGCGCGTTCTATGGCGTGGTGCTGGCTTTCGTCATCGTAGCCGCCTGGGAGCGGTTCGACCGCGCCGATGCGAAAGCGCAGTCCGAGGCGCTCGCCCTCAGCGATCTCTACAGTCTCTCCTTCGGATTTCCTCCGTCGCTGCGATCGCAGGTGGTGCAGTCGGTGCACGACTACGCCAATCAGGTCGTGTACCACGAATGGGACCAGATGGCCTCGATGACGTATGAGAGGTCGCTCGATGGCGAGGGCGCGCTGTGGCACGTGCTGCTTGGTTATGAGCCTCAGAACGCGCGCGAACAGGTGGTGCTCGACAAGAGTCTCGATGCGATGAATCAGTTGAGCGACGCGCGCCGGCTTCGCTACGTCTATTACCAGGAAGACTTGCCGTCAGTCGTCTGGATTATCATCTACATCGGCGCGATAATTACCATTGGGTTTTCCTATTTCTTCAACACCAAGAGTTTCCGGGCGCAGGCGATCATGTGCGGCACTTTCGCCGCGCTTATCGGCCTTACGATCATGGCAATCTCCGAACTCGCGGGTCCGTATCAGGGCGCGATCAATGTCTCGAGCGCGCCTTTCAAATTCGTGCTCCACATGATCGACAGCGACACCGCCCATCCGCGGCTGTGGGCTCCCTACCCGGATGCATCTCCCACGCCTCCCGCGCCCGCCGATAAGTAGCGCTGTCCACACGAAGCAATTTCTCTTGCCGGACGATCCATCTCCGGTCTGAACCGCTCGCTGGCTCACAGAGCCGCCTGTACCCGCCGTGGTAACCAAATATCGCCTGAATCGTCTAGACGATAGCGGCATTACCTTGTGATGCATTAAAACCCCCGCATAAAATAGTTACCGCGACTCGGATCCCGCCGGCCTGGTTTGTCATTCCTCGCGCGCTGCTGCCGCGCGCGAGGAATCTCGAATTCACAAAGGAACGCGGAAGCCGTAACGAAAAGGCCTATCCCTCGTATGAGGACAAGAGCCCGTGCTGAGCTGAGCCGAAGGGTGGCGCGTTGCCCCCGGGCTCAGCCGGAAAAACCTTGATGCCGCGAAAACCGATCCGCCTCCTCTTCGCGCTGCTTCTCATTATCCTCGGCCTCTTCGCGGCCTCGACTCCTCGCGCCGCGCAGGCCGGCCCCAATATCGTCTTCATCCTGACCGACGATCTGTCCCCGAACCTGGTGCAGTTCATGCCCCATGTCCGCGCGATGAAGCGCGACGGCGCCACCTTCACCAATTACTTCGTCACCGATTCGCTGTGCTGCCCGTCCCGCTCCTCGATCTTCACTGGAGAGTTTCCCCACAACACCGGTGTGTTCCGCAACCAGGGACCCGATGGCGGCTACGGCGGCTTCAACGCCAATGGCAACGAGCAACGCACCTTCGCGGGTGCGCTCCAGCGCGATGGTTACAACACCGCGATGCTCGGCAAATATCTGAACGGCTACCATCCGGTCATGAATGGTCCCGCGATCGGATGGGACGAATGGGATGTCGCCGGCAATGGCTATCCCGAGTTCGATTACTGGCTCAATGAAAACGGCAAGCTCGTCTATTACGGCAAAGACGCGGCCGATTATCTGACCGATGTCGTCTCGCGCATCGCCGTCAAATTCATCCAGCAATCCTCCCGCACGCCCTTCTTCATCGAGGTCGCGACCTTTGCGCCCCATGGGCCTTATGTCCCGGCCCCGCGCGATGCGCGTGCGTTCCGGGGCCTGCGCGCGCCGCGCACACCGGCCTATGATGCCGCGCCGGGAGCCAACGCGCCCGAGTGGTTGAGCAAGTTACCGCCGCTCGACAAGTCCGACATGGCGTCGATCGACCGGGCCTTCCGCAAACGCGCACAGTCGGTGCTCGCGGTCGACCAGATGATCGGCGATCTGGAGGCGGCGGTCGCAGCAGCAGGCCAGGAGAAAAATACCTACTTCGTCTTCAGCTCCGATAACGGCCTTCACATGGGGGAGCACCGCCTGATGCCGGGAAAGATGACCGCCTTCGACACCGACATCCACGTCCCCCTTATCGTGACCGGTCCCGGGATTGCGGCCGGGCTCAAGCTCGATGAGATCGTCGAAAATACCGATCTCTGCCCGACCTTCGCCGAGCTCGCAGGCGCTGCCATCCCGGCCACCACCGATGGCCGCAGCCTGGTGCCGCTGTTGCGGGGACAACCGATCCCTGAGTGGCGCACGCTGGCGCTGATCGAGCATCACGGGCCGCTCATCCATGAGAACGAGGAAGAGGAGCCCGACGCGCCCGCCGTCCGCAGCGGCAATCCGCCGAGCTACGAGGCGATCCGCGGCCGCGACTTCGTCTATGTCGAATACGACGATGGGACCCGCGAATATCACGACCACGCAACCGATCCTTACGAGCTGCAAAATACCTTCTCGATTCTGTCGCCCGCCGCCAAAGCCTCCCTCCATGCGGCCGCAGCCGCGCTCCAGGCCTGCCACGGCGCGCAAGCCTGCGGACAAGCCGCGCTCCTCCCCTCCGCCCCGACCGAAGCGCAGCAGCATCTAGTCAATACGCATGATAGTCCTGCACCTTGACTATCAACAGATCGGACGATATACTTCGGCCGTGACGAAGCCGCTGCTCCCAGCCCATGACGTCTCGATGCCGGTGCTGCTCCGGCATGCGCGTACGGCCTATGCCGCGGCGATGCGAACCGCTCTGGCCAAAGCGGGGTATGAGGACATCCCGCAGAACGGACTTTACGTGATCGGTGCATTGGCTCCCCTGAAAGACGGTTGTCCGCTAAGCCAGCTCATCGACGATCTGCGGATTTCCAAACAGGCCGCGGGGCAGCTTGTCGATACCTTGGTGACGCGCGGCTACCTGCGGCGCGATGTGGACGCGGAAGACCGTCGCAAGCTGACGATCGCTCTCACCGGGCGCGGGCGAGCCCCCGCGAAGGTGCTGGCCGCCGCACGCGCGACGGTCGATGCCGAATGGATCTCCCGCGTGGGACCAAAAGAAGTCGAACGAACGCGCCGCACTCTTTCCGTGCTCGTCGAAGTGGGCCACGAACAGGATGCGCCGGACGACAACGGGCGGTAAGTTTCTCTCAACCACGAACCAGGAGGCCACGATGGACCTGCACAACGTTCGCGAGACACTTTCGGTTGACGATTCGGATATAACCGAATCGCGTTTCTTCAATAGCAAGCTGATGAAGTCCAGCTTCCAGGACGTGAACCTGCAAAAGGCGGCATTCACCAATGCCAATCTCGCCGACGCCACGTTCGTCGATGTCAACCTGACCAACGTATCGATCAAGGACGCGAACCTCACCGGCATGAAAATCAATGACATTCTGGTCTCCGACCTGTTCCAGGCCTATCAGAGCCGAGCGAAATAGATCGCCCGGCGTCTCTCAGGCCGGCGTCTATCAATCGAAGCTTCACCGTCGCGTGCGAAGGCCTCGATCGCGCCACATTCATTCATTACAATTCCCAGTGCACACGCGCGCCGAAGACCGACACCGGGCCGCGGGCACTATTAAATGCCGGGTCGGCGATGAACTGGTAATCCACCGTTGTGTGAATGGTTTTCCAGATTTGGAAATCGTAGTAGGTTTCGAGGAGTTTTTCCCAGCCATAGTTCAAATTGCCGTCGCCCGCCAGAATACCCAGGCCGCCGGCCTCGAAAAATTCCTGTTCCACCTTCGAGATGCCGTTGAAAGCTCCTGCCAATCCGATCGTATCTTCCGGCCGATGCCACAATTCGCCGTTGATGCTTAATCCCAGTGAAGCCGCGTAATCCACGTCACTGAACATCCACGCTTCATTTTGTCCGTTGTTCCAGCCCAGGCGGGAAAAGAACCCGACGTCTTTTACAATCTCTTGTTCGAGGTTCACACCGAAACCATAGGTGAAGCGATATTGCCTCGTCGCATTGATGTCGGCGGGCCGGGCCGGATTATCAACCGCCTCCTGGTAACTGCCCATATCAGCCTTGTTGATATAGGCAAGCAATCGAATCGTGCCCGGATGAGCATTTACACTGTAACGGCGCTCAAATTCCGTCACCATTCCCCAGGTACGTAAAAATGGACCATCTTCCGAAGGACTCTGAGGCGGCCATTTGAGAGCCTGGTCTTCCGCGGTCAGAGAATTCTGGTAACGCGGCAACAGGAAAAATCCGTAGCGCAAAGTCCATTTCGGCTGGTTCAATTCCGCGGCACCTCCGATGGTGTAGCCGAGGCCGTCCGCCGGATAGTCCCACGCCTCGTTGTTCAGAAACGCCCAGTTCATGAATTGCGTGCGCGAGTCATTCGCGTAAGCGTTGCTGTCGAAAATATCGGCGGCGCTGATCCGTCCGAAGGTGAAAGTGAGCCGGGAAATATCCTGTTTTCCGGCGAGTGTCAGTTCGTCATCGGGCACGTCCTCCTGCTCGCCGCCCAAGCCGATGGTTTGCCGAATGAACAGCCGCGCGAGGTTGCCGTTCGGAATCTTAGTGCCAATTCGATAGGCCTCGCCGTTGGGAAAACCTTCCGCACCTGCCGTGTCATGCAGGCCGAACCCCTGCCACATCAGCGCATCAACGTGCCCTTCGGCACCCGGCCACAGCCGGACACCAGCCATCAAATCCAGTGAAACGGTTTGGCGCGTTTGACCGCCGCTGGGCAGGCTGTTGGTCCCGGAATATTTCGCCGGAAAGGAAGGATAGCCCTGAACGATGTCGGTGTTTTGAATGTGCCAGTTCCAGGTCTGCATTTGGGCGCTGGTCGAGCTTCCGGCCGGGGCAGATTCCTGTGCCGTACCGGCTTGCGCTCGCACTTGAACCGCCGAGGCCACCAGGAAGCAAATCACCATCACCAGGTCAGTTGCCGCTGACGCACCCGTAAGCCGGATGGG
This sequence comes from Binataceae bacterium (SeqCode), assembly GCA_052146355.1. Lineage (GTDB taxonomy): Bacteria > Desulfobacterota > Binatia > Binatales > Binataceae > JAFAHS01. The sequence continues at coordinate 42,429 of JBKQNE010000211.1, forward strand.
AAGCATCGCCACTGGCTTCTGGACGTCACATGCTCGAATAACCAATCTCACTCGCTCGATAAGACCCTCGTTCGGCGCGGTGCGTTACCGTCGGTCACCACAAGGCAATGTCTATTGCTGCCGAACGATAGTCCGGTCGTCTGGACAGGTTCGATCTTGTATAGACCTTCTTCATTGCGGTTACGTTAAGGACATAAGCAACCTGACGTTTCACGATCTGTGGCTGAAGCCACTACGCCACGTCAGGTTACAGGAAGTTGCGGCGATTGCAGGTCACGAGACTTTGGCGATGATGAAGCGCTATACCCGTCCGCGGGCGGAAGATCTCGCCCGAAAGCTTTCCACGCCCGTGATCCCGGCATCCGGTCTGTCATATCGTAATGAACGCGCCCAGCTTCGCGCGGACCAACTGCGCTACGTCGGACGGCAGAGCAGCGCCCGCGTAGCGGATGGGTCGGGCCATCGTATCGATACTGCGGATATGGCTAATCAGAATTTCTCCGGCAATTGGCAGGCCCGGCGGCAGAACCACACTGGTCGGAAACGGGCGGACGCGCGACGTGATAGGGCAGACAACGGCCAAACCCGTGTGCTCGGTGAACACCGCCGAAGAGAGCACAAGAGCTGGTCGCCGGCCCGCCTGTTCCCTGCCCTTGCTCGGGTCGAAGTCGGTCCAGATCAGATCCCCGGCGCTCGGTAGATAGGTTCGCGCCGTCATTCTTCGACGATCTCGCGTCCAACATCCGGTCCCCAGCAGAAGGCTTTGGCATAGATCGCCCGCCACGTCTTGGGACTCTTGCCTCGGAACAGCTCCTCCAGGGTGAAATGCGGAGCGGCACGCCGGATGACGATATCGCTGCCGCGGGTGTTTATCTCGACGCGCTCGCCATCGCTAAGCCGGGCGGCCTTCGCAACCTCGCCGGGTATCCGGACGGCCAGGTTTTTCCCCCACCTTCCAACAGTGACTTCTGACACGGGTTCCTCCGTCTTCAGGGATATTCCTAGCATATCCCATTTGGTGGTTCGACGCGGCCCCAACTCTCAAGCGCTACGATGCCACGGCGGGCAGACCGCGCTTCTCCCTTCCGTCCGGCCGCAACGATGAAGCGGGCCGGGCGATGCGGGTCGCGAGACGTGAAGGAAATGGGGACACGCGCGCACCGCTGGTCCGGGATTCCGCCGGCACCGGCCCCGATTAGGGCAGGGTTTAGGCTCCAAGCAACCAAGCTCTCGTGCCTAAATTTTAAGCGAACCCAAATAAATATAGGGAAATCAAGGATAAACTGGGTTTGTTTTGTAAAAAATATTTTGGATTTCCTCTGGTTCGGTTAACTTTTGACGGTCTGTCGTTGCTTAACCTCGTGAGGTCCGGTTGACGCGAATACCGAGGTGATCCGACGCATACCGACGCATGACGAGGTGAGGTGAAGTTTGAAGAGGGATGAAGGCGACCTGAAATGGCGACGAAGTGAGATGAGGACAGGCGAGACGGGACGAATTCGAGGAGCGGCGCGACGGCGGCGAGAAACGCGGATGAATAAGACGGCGAGACCATACGCGGGAGCGTACGCACCTCGGCATTTCATTTCAAAGTCTAGAAAAGTTTAGTACAGAGTCAAATTGAACGATCCTGCGGATTCTGTCGTTGGTGGTGAGCGGGCCAGGGCGGAGGGGATTTCCGTTCGTCGCCGCGGCTCCTCAGGACAGGCTTTCTGGCGGCAGGCGCGAAGCGCACGGTGAAGCCGCGCGGGAATGACAATCGTGGGTCGCGACCGGCGTTGCGTATTGTTCGAAGAGTCGATGAACGATCCAACGGCGGTCGGCGATAGCTCGGTGTCAGGCCGGCGAGCCGCCGGCCCTACTCCAGAAGGGCCGCAGTCATTTCTGTTCAGTGGTCCATCTCGTACGGCGCGCCGCGCGCCCTGTGTCGAGGCCGTTCAAAGAACCCCGTCCGCGTGTCACCGCTCGCTGTTCGGTATGGACAGTCGCAATCCGCGCGCTACTTAAATCGCTTGCACGGACCAGTAAAATCGATCTGCGTTGCCGGGCTCGATTCCCCGACTGGTCGATCCACCATAAGCGCGTCTGTCGCCCTCGCCATCGGCATTCCAGCCGACTTTGAGATACATCAAAAACTTTTTGTTCTGAATCTTCAGGGCCTTCTTGTCGGCTGTGAGCGACAGTTGCCAGTAGAATCGGTCAGCATTGTTCGGTTCGATGCCGCGGTCCTTTGCGCCGCCGAAGGCGCGCCGATCGTCCTCGCCGTCTGCGTTCCATTCCAGCTTCAAAGGCATCTCGAACCAGTCATTGAAAAAAGTAAAATAGTCACCCCCCTGAGTTGCAGCGGGCTTCCAGTAGAATCTGCGGGCATTTTCGGGTTCGACTCCACGTCCCTTGTCTCCGCCAAATGCGCCGCGGTCACCTTCGCCGTCTGCGCCCCATTGAAGCTTGAGCGGCATAGTGAATTTCGCGTTGGTGAGGGTGATCTTGCCGGTCAACACGTCACGCACGATTGCGGGAACCTTCTGGAAGACTGAAGGCCAGTGTAACTTGAGCACTACGGAGAGGGGGAAAATGCGATACGACTGGGCCGCCGTTGAGAGTACCGTTTCCACCAAATCGTTCTCTTTGTGCTCAGTGAGGATTTCCAGCAAATCCCCGGCGACTGGGTACCGTCCTTCGGCTATCGCCTTGGCCGCATCGGCCGCCAGAACGGCCGCAGGGCGGTACGCGAGGGCCGGCGTAAGAGTGATTGAATCAAGCGGCGAGGGGAGCACCTCGTGGGGATGGTAATAGAGTGAATCTCCGTTGAGCTCCGTCTCCAGAATTGCGATCATCGGATCGGACCGCTGTATTCCATAAATTACCACCCGCCCGTTGTTGGGATTCACCAGTTTCGCGATTTCCTCGGCGCTTGCCTTGATGATTGGAGAACCCATGAGTGTGACATTGTTCGCAATCCCGTGGGGAAGGTACGAATTCACCACACTCACATTTTCGAAGCTGACAGTTGGGATGCGATTGGGAATCTTGCGCCCTTTGTCGCTCCCGTTGCTCACCTTTTTGTACTGATGGTTGATGTTGTACGCAGAAGGGAAACCAGTGACGAGATTGCCTACGACGGTTCGGCCCTCTCCCCAGAAATCCAGAATATCGATAGGTTCCGACAATTGTTCGAGATGGTACTGAGCGACCGAGGGAATCTCAGAGTATGGAAAATGATGGTCCTTGTTCGTCGTGTAATTCGGACGTGCCGCTCTATTCCAATCGGTCGGATTCGGTTCTATCTGGTCGGTTGAATCTGGTTCCATCTGGTTCCTCCTTGAGGAGCAGGGTGGTTATTTTCGTAATCTGCCGCGTCGTCTCCGTGCTGTGTGACTCGACGGATCACAAACGAAGCGCCGGCATTTGCAAGTGCTTCGCCGCCGTTCCCGAGGGAACAAGCGGCGCGCTGCTAACCAGCCGTCTAGCGCTCACACCACTGAATGTCAACGACGGCTCCAGGGAAGATCGTGACATCGGCCCGATAGTATCGGGAACGCTGGGCGCGAGGAGTGGAATTTACTGCAAGTCCGCCGAGGAAATCATTCACCAGCTCCGGTTGATGCTCGGGCAACCTCGCCCGCGCCAGCCTTATAGCTTCGTGAAGCCGTGGCGGCTCCACAGTTCCGAGCCGACTCCGTTGCCGACGAAGAACAGTAAGAGACAGTCGACTTGTCTCGTCCGGATTGCAGCATGTACCATCGCGCGGTACAGCGACCCATGATGCTCTTTGAGTGGGATGGCGGCCGAGGTGAAGCTAGCGGTCTTTATCTGGACGACCATAGCTATCTGTGAGGCGAACAATGTTGACGACGAAGCGCAAACCGGCAAGCGTCGGCGAAATTCTGATCGAAGAATTCATGGAGCCGATGGGCCTGACTCAAGGCGCGGTCGCCAAAGCGATGGGCGTGCAGCGCAAGCACGTTAATGAACTGTGCAACAACCGCCGCAAGGTCACGGCGCCAACCGCGCTTATCCTTGGCCGCGTGTTCGGCAACAGCCCCGATTTTTGGCTGAACGTGCAGCGGCGCACCGATCTGTGGGAAGCGATGCACTCGGCGCACCAACGCGCGCGGATAAAACGCGCCCGACCGCTGACCGCCGCCGCATAAAAAGGGCGCTCCAAGCGTGCCACCGCGCGCAAGCCCGCGCTTCTCCCTTCCGTCTCGCCGTCTAGATGAAACGTTTCGCGAGGGACGGAGAAAGCAGAACCCTCACCCTGGCCTCCGCAAGGCTTCTGGAGGCGGGCCGCAACCGAGCGGGCGAGGGGCGCAAACCGTCGCGCGACAGGCGCGAAGCGCACGGCGTAGCCGCGCGGGAATGACAACCGTGCCGACAGCGGGAGGTGTATCGGGCAGTACGCGGAGAGACGGGAGCGCCGGTGCTGGTTGAGAGAGCGGTGGTTGCGGCGCGAGGACGCACCGCGAATCCCTCCCCCGTTCGGCTTCGCTTCTTCCCGTTCACTTGACCAATTTCTTGTTCTGAGGATACCTCGACGTCTTCGTTCATTGTCTTGTCTTTTCGACTACCGATGGAGCGCAGCTATTTTGATCGAATCCACGATTCGCAATAACTGATTTGCGAGGCGGATAATGTCGGCTGCTTCCCTGGGGTCTGCAAATGTCACATCTCGATGACTCGAAGGATTCTTGTGCGTACCGATCGCGCCGGCGAAGAGTTCCATCCGTGCCGTCTGCTCCCCGCCATCCGTGGCTTTGTCGGTAAGAATACCGTCCTTTGGATTAAAGGCTTTTCGCATCAATGGTACGCCGATATCTGTATTTGGCAGTTCTGCCTTTTTGCGGACGCGGACCTCGACTTCCTTAAACGCTTGAAACACCGCGGTGTCATAGTCTCCGCGCATGAAGGACTGCTTGGATTTTTGAATCAGGACAGGATCGAGACCGTCCGAGGGAAGAAGGTGACTTTTTCTGTATGCTTCAAAGTCTTGGGCCTCAACGACTCTCTGACCTCGGCGCGTAACGAAAGCCCAGTCATGCTGTTGCCCCGGTTGGGGCGCGAGGAACCCCTCGCGTTCAAGGTACATCCAGGCTTCCATCAAGCACTTCGCATACTTTTCGGCCTTTGCGTGACCGAGTTGCTGATAGACGCTGGCATCGTTCACTAGGCTAAAATTGTACCTGTTTATGGTGTTAGGGGGCTCCTTCTGAAGATAACGGAGGATGAATGGTGCTAGTTCTTCTGGCTCCATTTCCAGAATCTCTTCAGGGGGCGGCGCTTCTTGAGAGAACGACATTTGACTATCGGATGTTGTCGACTTTTGCGGCTACGTCTACGACCGTGGAAATTTCTCGATCAGATCCTTGAGCAACTCAAGATATCGCGAGCAAATGTCTACGAGTTCGCTCGGTCTACCAGATATGGTCAAGCGCCAGGCTGGTACTGTTATCGTGCTTCGTGGCGTCCGCCGGGCAGAGGTAGACACCGCCACTCTCCCCGACGAGGTCTCGTGCACATCATAAATTGGTATTACTTTCTCTTCTAGGGTCACGGTAGCTCCGAGTCTGTGCACCTCATGGACTCGTTGATCATTCATCTTATCCAAAAGTTCACGATCTTCCGGATCAAGAGCGTCAAGCCACGTCGGAAAGAACTCATCGTAGGTCTTCCGATCTTCGTTTTGCAGGACAAACGTCACACTTCGAGCTGCGCTGAGGAACGCGCTCAGATAGAAGCCGAACTCTTCGGTATTAACTCGCAGCTTCGCGTCTTTGCCAGCATTGACCGTGAGGTTTAGCGCGAGGTGCGAAGGATGATGAATGTTGAAAGCCTTCGGCTTGGCGGTGGCTCTAAGCTTTTCGAAAAAGAAACGCGCTTCGCGTAGCTTCCTGGGGGTTTGCGAGAGAGTCACCACGGAGTCCTGACTGTGAACCTTCTCAGGCTGCCGTGAAAGTCGCGGGAATCACCTCGTTGAGGCAGCCCGTTGCGATGGCAGAGACTCCGAACCTCAAAGCTTAGTGAAGCCGTCGCGGGTCCATTGTTCTGAGCCTACTCCGTTGTGTACGAAGAATAGGCCGTCTGGGTCGTACTTCTTTTTGATTTCGGCCAGGCGTGGGTGGTTGCTTCCCCAGTAGGATTGCTGGAATCCCTTCTCGAAGTAGTTGCTCTCGCTTACGTATGCTCCCGGGTTCGGCACGAGTGCACGAAGTTGATTCATGCATTGATCGACGCGCTCCGCGGCTTTCTGGCCTTCCGCTACTGATGGCTCATGTCCCGGAATTCCCGGATATGCGGGTCCTTGCGCGTCGCCTGCTATCGCTAGAGCGAAGGCGGTCAGTACGGCTGGATTCGTTGCGGTGTCTTGCGACCTGGCGATCGCGTCGGGCGGTGCTCCGCCGAGCCCCTTATTCAAGTGCAGTTCGAAACCGGTATGCCGCGAGCTTGCAAACAACGCGTCTGCCAGCCGCTGCTGCACGTTATTCTCAAGCAGCGATGTGGGCAACCATAGCGACTCGAACCCCCAGATGAACCATCCGACCTGCCCCCCGTCTCCCTTCCACCATGCATTGTTGGGTCCCGCGCCCGGCCGATCGTCGAAGGCGAGCACTGGCTGCGGAAGCAGGTGTTCGAGACCATAGTCGAGCAACCCGGTTAAGAGATGTCCATTTGGATTGGGAAACGCCAGCTCAGGCCAATGCTCTTTCCACCATTGCACGTCCCAGAAATGTCGCGCCGGTATGCTTCCGATTGCCAAGGGTCCTTTAATCGAATAGGCCTGTGGCGAACGCGCCACCCAGTCCAGGAACGGCTGCCAGACCTTTTTTGCCTGCTCGGTGTCCAGCCCCTGGTAGACCATGCTGATGACGAACTTGTTGTCGGGATTCATGCGCGCCTGCTCTCCCCAATGGTCGTTGAAGAGATGCTCCGCGTAGAAACTCACGAACTCACGGATCAGGCGCCGATAGTCATCATCCGATGCCGCTTTGATTGTGAAGTTGGCGACGCCGAAGAATTCTGGAAGATCGTGAGTACGCACTGTCACCTTGCTCACCACGCCGTAGCTGCCGCCTCCGCCGCCTTTCAGCGCCCAGAACAGATCGGGGTTAGTGCACGCATTCGCGATGCGTATCTGGCCATCCGCCGTGACTACTTCGGCTTCCAGTAAACTTCCCGCGGCAGTGCCGTAGTGCTTCGAATGGCTACCAAAGCCGCCGCTTTGAATCAGACCCGCCACGCCGACCGTCGTGCATCCTCCGCCCTGAACGTACTTCCCACCCCTGGTCGTGACCGCGTCGTATGCCTGCATCCAGATCGTTCCGGCGCCGAGCGTCACCGCAGGTTGCGGCGGTAAAGTCTGCTCGCATCCCTGCGGAACGAATGCGGTATGCATCTCGATATCGTTCATGTGCCGGGTCCAAATCAGCAGTGAATCGGGCGCATTGGAGGTGCCCTGGTAGCTGTGGCCGCCACCTTTGACCACGAGGCGCAGGCTGTTTTCGCGGGCAAAATTCACCGCCGCGGCAATGTCGTGGGCATTTCTTGCCGCGACCGCGTAAACGCTTGGTTTGGTGGCCCATGCATCGACCCATCCCAGGGTCTCCGTGAGCCCCGGCTGATCGCCGATGTAATATGGATTTCTTACGTTCTCCCAGAGAAGCTTGGCTGCGGCGCTGTCCGGATCGGTCTTGAGAACAGAAAGGGGAAAGTCTACCGGAATCAAATTTCCGCCGACCGCATCATTGAGTTGCTTCCATGCCGAGGGCGATGGCCACGAGGCATCGGAAGGACGCACGCGGCTGAAAGGAGTAGTGCTCGCCCACGAGAGGCGGGGTAATATCGGCAGGAGAGCCGCCGATCCGATTGCTTTCAGGAATGCTCTTCTTTTCATAAGCCCTGCTTTCGCCAAGCTCTAGTGTCGTGGGTTGGAAGTTCGCAACAGAAAAGGAGCGACGCCTAACCCGTTCCCGCCTGCCCTCCGCAAGGCTTCTGGAGGCGGGCACGGGAAGGGGGACCAGAACAAAATCCCTCACGCCATGCGGAATCGGAAGGACGGCGCCGGCTGAAATTCGTACTCGCCGACAGGCCGCGCGGCAAAATCGGGAGTAGCGCCGCCGATCCGATTGCTTTCAAGAATGATCTTCTTTTCATTGCCCCTTTCTCCAGAAAGCTCGGGGCGCGCCGCCCGCGAAATCATTCATCAGTTCCAGGCACCGCTCAGCGACGTTGTCCGCCTCGATCGCAGCGCGGGCTGCGCCCACAACCCAAAGACGCTGTCTCGGCGTCTGCCTTGAGCGACTTCCGCTGCTACGTGAGAGAGCTGTGATTGCGGCGCAAAGACGCGCCGCGATCCCTCCACTCCGGCAGCCTCCGGTCGGGATGACGGAATGTAAGGAGCGCTTCGCGGACGAGGAACCGGTACCGGGTCCGCTTGCGCGAACCTGTCCGAGATCCTTCGACTTCGTTCGCGTTTGCTCACTTCGCTCAGGATGACGCCCAGGGCGAACGACCCTTGGAGACAAAATCGTCGCGCGGCGCGACGAAAGTCGAAAATAGTAGATCAGACCTTCGTGAAGCCGTCGCGGGTCCATTGTTCTGAGCCTATTCCGTTGTGGATGAAGAACAGGCCGTCCGGGTCGTACTTCTTTTTGATTTCGGCCAGGCGAGGGTAGTTGCTTCCCCAGTAGGATTGCTGGAATCCCTTCTCGAAGTAATTGCTCTCGCTCATGTACGCGCCTCCGTTCGGCACGATGGCGCGGAGCTCATCGACGCATTGATGAATGCGAGCGGCGGCTTTCTGGCCTTCTGCTACAGATGGCTCATGGCCGGGAATTCCGGGATATGCGGGTTCCTGGCCGTCGGCCGAGATTAGCAGGGCAAATGCCGTCAGCACCGCTGGGTTGGTTGCGGTGTCCTGCGATGCCGCGATCGCATCGGGCGGCGCTCCTGCCAGTCCCTTGTTGAAGTGCAGCTCGAAGCTCCAATGCCGGGAGGCGGCGAACATCGCGTCGGCCAGGCGCTGCTGCGCATCTTTCTCGAGCAAAGACTCCGGCAACCATAGCGACTCGTACCCCCAAATGAACCAGTCGGCCTCCCCGGTGTTTCCAGTCCACCACGCCTGATTGGGTCCGGCCCCCGGCCGGGGGTCGGCGACGAGGGCAGGGTTCGAGATCACGTGGATTAGGGCATCATCAAGCAGGTCATGCAGGATCCCATTTCGAGGAATTGCGACTTCAGGCCAATGCTCTTTCCACCATTGCACGTCCCAGAAGTGTCGCGCCGGTATGCTTCCGATAACCGTCAGCCCTTCAACCGAATAGTCATTGGACGAAGCGGCCACCCAATCCAGAAACGGCTGCCAGACCTTTTTCGCCTGGTCTGAGTCCAGTCCCTGAAAGACCATCGCGATCTCGAATGAGTTGTCGGGCCTCATGCGGGCCTGCTCTCCCCAATGCTCGTTGAAGAGATGCTCCTTGTAGAAGCTCACGAACTCGCGGATCAGGCGCTTATACGCATCGTCCGAAGATGCTTTGACCTTGATATTGGCAGCGCCGAAGAACTCAGGAAGATCGTGAGTACGCACTGTCAGCTTGCTCACTACGCCGAAGGTTCCGCCACCACCGCCTTTAAGCGCCCAGAATAGATCGGGGTTGGTGCAGGCATTCGCGATTCGAATCTGGCCGTCCGCCGTAACTACTTCGGCCTCGAGCAAGCTGGCCGCCGCGCTGCCGTAGCCCTTTGAGTAGCTTCCAAAGCCGCCACCCTGGATGAGACCCGCCAGCCCCACAGTCAGGCATCCTCCGCCCTGAATGTACTTCCCACCTTTGGTGGTAACCGCGTCGTACGCCTGTATGTCGATAGTTCCCGCGCCGAGCGTCACCGCAGGTTGCGGCTGCAGCGTATGCTCGCATCCCTGCGGAACGAATGCGGTATGCATCTCGATATCGTGCATGTGCCGCGTCCAGATCAGCAGCGAATCCGGCGCATTGGACGTGCCCTGGTAGCTGTGGCCGCCCCCCTTGACCACGAGGCGCAGATTGTTTTCGCGGGCGAAGTTTACCGCCGCGGCTATGTCCTGCGCATTTCTCGCGGCGACCGCGTAGGTGCTGGGCTTGGTAGTCCACGCATCGACCCATCCCAGGGTCTCAGTGAGGCCGGGTTGCTCGCCGATAAAGTACGGGTTCTTCAGGTTCACCATCAGAGTCTTCGCGGCGTCGCTGTCCGGATCGGCTTTGAGTATCGAGAGCGGAAACTCAACGGGAATCAAATTTCCGCCGACCGCTTCGTTGAGTTGCTTCCATGCCGCCGGCGATGGCCATGCGGCATCGGAAGGCCGCACGCGGCTGAAAGGGGTATTCGCCCACGAGAGGCGGGGTAATATCGGCAGCAGGGCGGCCGATCCGATTGCTTTCAGGAATGCTCTTCTTTTCATAAGACCTTCTTTCGCCAAGCTCTAGTGTCCTGAGTTGGAAGTTCGCAACAGAAAAGGATCGACCTAACCCCTAACCCCTTCCCGCACGGGAAGGGGGACCAGAACAAAATCCCTCACGCCAAGCGGCTTTTGTCATTTGGGCTGAAGCTATCCCGAAAGTCGCTGACGGGCGATATTTTCAACGAACCTCCAACTCGGGACACTAGCGTGACAACTGCGGCCGCAGGCGGAGTATGCCGGCCGTTGCGATGACGATTGCAAAAGCGAACACGATCGCGACGTCCGGAGCTATTTCGGAAAGGGTTGCGTGATCGAAGATCAGACTGAGGTACGCATCCATAGCCCATGAAGCGGGAGAGAGATGCGCCAGGGTCTTCATGAACGGTGGGACGATTTCGAGTGGCCAGTTGCATCCGCCGAGCATGCCGATCGACACTGCGATCCACGGACCGAGCGAGGTCGCTTGCTGCCTGGTTCGAAACACGGTCCCCATCAACAGGACGATCGCGACGGCCAGAGATGTGACCGCCGCGGTAATCAGCACCACCCCGAGGGTATCGCCCCAATGAATGCCGAAGAAAAGCCGCGCGGTGAGAATCATGAACACCGCTTGCGCGATTAGCTGCTGCGCGGGTGCGACCGCGAGCATCGCCAGCAGTTCCCAGGTCCGGCGGGGCGCGGCGAGCAGCCGGCGCGAAATGCCGCTTTCGCGAAGTTGGAGGATGGTCAGGGCCGAGACGAACCCATTGATCATCGCGAATAGCACCAGGTTGGCGGGCGCGGTGTAACCGAAGCCGAGACGCAGACTACCGGCCTGCCCGCCCGCGGGATAGCGAACCGGAACGTCGAGCGGCTGGCCGCCGCTTGCCGTGCGGCTCAACTCCGTGTTGATGCCGGCTCGCACGACGGCTGCGGTGCCACCGCTCGCAGTGGAGAGGTAGACACCCAGGTTCTGGTCGCCATGCCAGCCGGGCGGAATCACAATCCCGGCGGTCATCCTGCCGCGGAAAACCGCAATTTTAAGCCTCTCCTCATTGGTATAGTCGCGAAGCTGGAAGTGCTCGTTGGATACGAGGGCGGTGGCGAGCGCGCGGCTCTCGCTCGTGTTCGCTTGATCGAGCAGACCCACCTCGAATGAGGCGCTGCTGTAACCGCCCATCGCGAAACCGACGACAGCCATCACTACCAATGGCAACAGGAACAACGTCACAAGCCTGCGGCGATCGCGCCGTACGCCGGCGCCGCTGACGGCTGCCGCGCCAAAGATGACGGACCAACTACGCGATAATCGCATCAGGTCATCTCCTGGAGTGATCTGCGAGCCCTCAGCCCCGCCAGCGCGATTCCGCCGAGTCCGACTATGGCAGTAACCGCCAGCGGCTGCGCTATCGTCATCAAGGTGCCGTGCGCGCCGGCGGCTGAGAGATCGAGGAAGCCAAAGAACGCCTGTCCGTTCGGCGTAAGTCGAGTCAGGGTTTCGAAGACGTCCGGAAGTCCCTGCGGAGGCAGGAACTGTCCGCCGACGATCGAGAGCAGCACGATAACGATCGTCGCGAATGAGGCTCCCTGCTCGGCGTTTTTCGCGAGACTCATCAGGAACGCCGTCAATCCGATAGCCATCAGCACACTGGTGAACACGAGCGCCGTAGCCGGCAGCGCGTTTTCCCATCGCGTGCCGAACAGGAAATGGGTCGCCGCGATCATGGTTCCGATCTGAATAAGCCCGATTAGGAGCAGTGCGGCGAATTTTCCCGCGACGATCGCATAGGGCGGGGTGGGCGAGGCGATCAGCCGCACCATCGTGCGCGAGTCGACCTCGGTTTGCAGCGCGCGGACTCCGGACAATACCCCGAAGGTCAGGAACAGCACGGTCATCGACACCGCAAAAAAATCGACGACTCGCATCTGCCCGCCCGCGGAGCGCGGAATTACTTCGGGGACGGCGTGATCGGAAGGGATCGCCGCACGGTGTATGTAATCACGCAACAGCTCGCTGGTCCCCTGCGTCGCGAACTCTTCGCCGCGCGCGCCGAGAATCTCGGCCGGCGGCGGATTCCCGCTCGCGATCGCGCGCCCGAATCCGGGGCGCATCACCACCGCACATTCCGCCTGATGCTGCTCGATCGTCTGTTCCGCCGCGGGAAGTGAATCGACCGGTTCCACCCGGATCACTCCGCCCAGAGCGGGACGCTCGACGAAGTCGGCGAACCCGGACGACAGCTTCGAGTGGTCGAGATCGGCGACGCACAGCCGCATCCCGCCGCCGCCTCCTGCTTGTGAACCGCCCAGCGCGAGACCCATCAGGGCGGTCAGCACGAGCGGGGCGACGATCGCGGTCAGAATCGCGGTGCGATCGCGCATCCGCTGGCGCAGGTCCTTGATACAAACAAGCAACGCGTGGTGCATCTGAAATCAATCGCGCAGTGCGCGTCCCGTCATCCGCAGGAAGACGTCTTCGAGATTAGGCTCAACCACGCTTACACTCTGGGCGACGGCGCCCGCGTTGAGCAGCGCCGTCAGCATCGCGGGCAGGCGGGTCGCGCCGTGGTCGGCCACCACGTGAAGATGGCTGTTCTCCACCTTCGCGGACCGCACGCCTTCCAGGGCTCCGATGATGCGCTCCGCGCGTTCGACCGAATCGCCGCGACCGAGTCCGATCTCGATTCGCGTATCCTGGTCGAGGCTGGCGACCAATTCCGCACGGGTGCCTTCCGCGATGAGCCGGCCCGAATCGATGATCCCAATCCGCGCGCAAAGGCGTTCCGCTTCTTCCATATAGTGCGTGGTGTAGAGAATGGCGGTGCCCGCGTCGCGCAGGCGTTCCACCAAATCGAAGATCGCGCTACGGCTTTGCGGATCGACGCCGACCGTGGGCTCATCGAGGACCAGCAGCTTCGGCCGATGCAGAATTCCGCACGCGAGATTGAGGCGTCGCTGCATCCCGCCCGAATAGGTGCCGACGATGTCGTCGGCCCGCGGCGTCAGACCGACAGCATCCAGAGCGTTTGCGATCGCATCGCGCAGCGGGGAGCCGCTGAGATCGTACATCCGGCCCCAGAAGTCGAGATTTTCGCGCGCGGTGAGATCGAGGTAGAGCGTGATCGCCTGCGGCACGATTCCGATAAGCGCGCGCGCCGGCGGACCCGCGTCGATATTTACGCCGTCGATGGTTATTTCGCCGCCGTCGCGCGCCAGGATTCCAGCGATCATCGAGATCGAAGTGGTTTTGCCCGCACCGTTGGGCCCGAGCAGTCCGTAGACTTCGCCCGCATCGATCGCGAAGCTGACTCGATCGACCGCGAGTCGCTCGCCAAAGCTTTTGCTGAGCCCTCGCACTCTGAGCGTAGTAGTCACCATCAACCCCCTGGTAGTACGGATATCTCAGCTTCCCGTTTCGCCGAAAGCTCTGTTTTCGTCACGCGCTCACCGGCTCGACTGTCGTGGCGTCTCAGGCGGCGGCGTCTGAGACGGCAGCCCCACCACCTGGTTGAAGAACAGCATCAAGATCGAAGTCAGCGCGGTCTGATGCACTCCAAAGGCGACCGATCCGACGCCGTACAGAACGTTGGTGGACAGGGTGAGGGGGGGGGATGACTTGAGGTTGATTGCTCCATAGCTCACCAGGAACGCTCGCCGCGCGCCGAACACTCGAACCCGCCATCCGCAAAAAGGATTTGACCCGTCATCAGCGAATTTTCCGGGCTCACACACCAGGCAAGTATCGCGGCCATCTGCTCGGGACGACCCGGAAATGCCGTCTGCATCGGAACCATCCGTCCCGCCATCGCTCTCCGCTCGGGATCCGACAGGATGTACGCCGCGGCGGGAGTGTCGATAAAGCCGGGGGCAACCACGTTCAGCGGAATTCCGGCGCCGGCCCATTGCGGCTGGCCCGCGACTCTTCGGCACCAGCAGTTGAGCGCATACTTGGCGTTGCCGTACAGATCCAAAGGCCCCTTGTTCGCCGCGATCGCCTCCTGCCCGGCGGCGATTGCCGCGGGTTCGTCCATGCATAGACACGCTTCGACGATTCGCGGATCGACCGGGTCACCGAGGCTATCGAGGACACCATCACGGCACGCGGTGCGGGACTGGTCTTCATGAGCGGGCGCAATCCTTCGAGGGTCGCCACCGAGCCGAAGAAGTTCAACGAGAGCATGGTCTCGGGTGCGCCGCCGCCGGCATTCGCAACGATCGCGTCGATGCTTCCTCTGGACAGGCGCGTCACGCCTGCGACCAACTCGGCACGTCCTTCGATCGTCGCTAAATTCGCAATGACATCCGCGTTGTGAAGATCACAGGCAATGACCCGGCCTCCTCGTTCGCGAAGGTAACGCGCTGTTGCTGCTCCGATGCCGGATGCGGCACCTGTGACGACATAGGTTCGATCCATCGCTGACCCTCACATTCAAAAACTCGTAACAGAGATCGTGTACAGCCTTCGCTTTCATTCAGCGGCTCATCGATCCGCGAGTCCGCGTATGAGAGCAACCGCGATGCCAGCGGCGAAGGCCGTTAAATCAATGACTTTGCATTGCCGTAAACGCAGTGGCGGCGCTGCGTGCAGCGCGGCTGTGGCGTTATCGATCAACTGTTCCACTTGCAACTGTTCCACTCCGAACCCTCATCTTTAGGCGGCGCTGGTAAGAACCTCGAATTGGGAGCTTGGTTCCACCTTCCAGCTATGGTTGGAAGATAGTTCGAGGACGTTGCGATGAAACTTGAGCAGAGTGGGGCGATGGCCCGAACTCAGGAATGGGATGCCCTGCTTATGCAGGAGTTGGTACATCCGCTGCTCGTTGGCAATGTCGAGCGCGCTGGTCGCTTCGTCCAGGAATGCGTAGTGCGGATGGTTGAGCAGCAGGCGCGCAAACGCCAGCCGCTGCTGTTCCCCCGGCGAGAGCACGTCCGCCCAATGCATTTCCGCATCGAGTCCGCCGAATCGCTCCGGCAGGTCGGAAAGGTTGACGGCGGCCAAAGTTTCGTACAGCTTTTCGTCGCTGGCTCCGGCGGCTCGCGGGTAGGTCAATTGATCGCGCAACGAGCCCAGTATCATGTAGGGGCGTTGCGGCAGAAACATCACTTCGCCTAGAGGTGGCCGTGTGACGGTGCCGCTGCCCTCGCGCCAGATCCCGGCCAGCGCGCGCATCAGCGAGGTCTTTCCCGTTCCGCTGGGGCCCTGAACCAGAAGCGGTTCCAGCGCACTCGCATCGGCGGTCAAATCGCGAATCAGGGTCTTGTCACCATCTGGCGTGAGCACGCTCAGGTGTTCGAAGCCCACGCGCGGGGCTTCCACAATTTCGGTCTTCGGGCTGTCATCGGTTTCAAATTCCCCGGCTGCCTTCGCTTCGTCGAGAAATTCACTCAGGCGGGTGACCACGTTGGCGTAGTCGGCGATGTCTGGAAAACTGGTCACGATGATTGAAAGCGAAGCGTGCAGCGACGCAAAAGCAGCGCTGGCCTGAATCACCTGCCCAAACTGGAGATGGCCGGCGACGTACGTCGCAGCGAGGAACAAGAATGGAATCAATACCGCCACGCTACCGTAAGATTCGGTGAAAAAACCGAGATTGCGCTTCCACAAAATCAACTGCTTGAAATTTTCGACGACCTTCGAGAATCGGCGGCGCAGTTGATCGGTCTCGTGCCGCTCGCCGCCGTAAATGAAGATCGGCTCGACGTTGTCGCGCACGTGAACCAGACCGAACCGGAAATCCGCCTGGTACCTTTCCTGATAGTAATTGAGGCCGACGAGACGCCGCCCGATGACGACCGAGAAATAGGTACCCAAAGTCGCGTAGGCGACAAGAAACAGCGCCAGCGACGATGAGATCGACCATAGAATAGCGAAATAGGTAATGACCCCGGCTATCGCAAATACCAACTTCACGGCGAAGGTCTCTGTCGAAACGACAAAAGAGCTGATGTCATCGCTGATCCGCTGGTCGGGGTTATCCACCTTCCCGATCAGGCCCATGCGATAGAAAGCGCGATGGGCAAATCCCTGATCGACGAAGTAGTGGGTCAGCCACTCGCGCCATTCGATGTAGAGGAGACCGCCGAGGTACGCTGTGAAGACGGTAGCCAGCATGCCGAGGGCGGCGGCCGCCGCCGCAAATAACATCACGTGATAAAATTGCGACAGGTGTTTTCCCACGACTGCATTGATGATGTCCCGTTGCAGATAGGTGGAATAGGCTCCGAGCGCAATTCCTACGCCGTTGAGCACGGCCACACCCACCAGCAGCTTCACTCCGAGGCGGCGTTGGGCAGATAGCCAGTAGAGTCTGATGAGCGACCAGACCTTTCTCCAGAAAGCTCTATCGAACCTGTTCAATGGCTTTTCCTCGCGCGCCCCTCAGGCATGATTCTTTTTCGATCGGCATTCTCCGTCACGAACGTTCCATCTACCGGGCTGCCCGGCTCAATTCGCGTGACGTAGCACGAGACCCGCGCGGGTGCCGGTGTGCTCGCCATCTAGCACGTTAATTTTCCCGTTGACGATAGTGGCCTTGTAGCCAATCGAGCGCTGGATGAAGCGGGGCGCGCCGCCGGGAAAATCGTTCACGAGTTCCGGCTGCCGCTCGGCGACCTTGTCCGCATCAAACACGTTCACATCCGCGCGCATGCCGACGGCCAGCGTCCCGCGATCCTTCAGCCCAATCACGCGCGCGGGGCCGGAGGTCAACCGCCGGATAGCTTCGGCTATCGTGTAGAGACCTGCCTGGCGCACCCAATACGAAAGCACGAAGCTGGGCCATCCCGCGTCCATGATCTGGGAGACATGGGCACCCGCATCGCCGAGGCTTGGGAAGCAATGGTCGCTCTTGAACAGGTCGCCCAATGCCTTGAGATTTCGATTGAACATTCGAAAGTTGAACAGCGCCTTGCCGTTCGACTCGCGCGACAGGCGCAGGAAGGTTTCCGACCAATGCTCGCCAGCCGCGGAGGATATCGCAGCCAGAGTGCTCTCGGGGCCCCCGGTGTAGTCGGGCGACTCGCCCGCACCAAGGTAGAAGATCTGATTCAGCGCCTCCGTCAGTTGCTTGCTGTCGAACTTTCGGGCTTCTTCGACTAGCCTGGCGGTCATTTCGGCGTCATTGATGGCGGCGACGCGTTCGCTGAACGAGAGCTTGCGCAAACGATCCCATGTTTCGCCCCGGAACGCCTCGGCCGGGAGGTTCGACAGGCCGAACATCCCGCCCGACCCACGCACCTGGGTGATCGCCGTGATGTCGCAACCGGAGCATAGCCAGTCCAGTACCTGGCGCAGTTGCACGCCGGAGTTCTCGTCCTCGCCCGCGCCGAAGCTGAAAAGGATGCGGCTCTTGCAGTCGTCTGCAATGCGCTTGAGCAGCCGCAAGTCGGCGCCGACCGCCTGCATCAGGGCATTGCGCGGCGCGATTTGCCTGGCGATCTCAAGCAGCTCGGCCGGATCGGCAAAGGTGCCGGGAATCGAGCGTCCGTCCGGCAGCTTGTGCGGTGCATAACGATTGGTCGAAAAACCCACCGCGCCGCGGTCGATCGATTTGCCCACGATGTCGGCCATCTGCCGGCGTTCATCTTCCGTCGCCTGCTCTTCAACCGCGCGCTCGCCCATCACATAGAAACGCACGGCGCAGTGGCCAACCATCCCGGCGACGTTGATCCCGGGCTTGAGCCGCTCGATCGCATCGAGATAGCCGCCGTAGTCTTCCCACGTCCAGGGGAGGCCAGTGAGGATCGCGTGGCGGGGGATATCCTCGACCGTCTCCATCATGCCGGCCAGCAGCTCCCGATCGCCGGCCTTGCAGGGCGCAAAGGTTACACCGCAGTTGCCGAGCAGCGCGGTGGTGACGCCGTGCCAGCTGACCGGGGTGAGATCCGGATCCCAGCCGATCTGAGCATCGAGATGGGTATGGATGTCGACGAATCCCGGCGAGACGATCTGTCCATCGGCGTCGATTACTTCGCGGCCCTCGATTGCTTCACGGCCTTCGCCGACGTGTTTGTCAATTGCCGTGATTCGCCCATCATCGATGGCAACGTCGCCGGTGAAGGGCTCCGTCCCGGTTCCATCCACGATGGTGCCGCCTTTGACTACGATCTCGTGTGACATTGTGATCTCCATCCTCGAACGCGCATAATTGAGCGCGCAGCTGGCTTTCGGGGCCGGCAAACGGTCCGGGGTCTTTTCCAAGCCTTTCAAAACGGCTATTCTAAATGGAATGAATATTCTAAAATCGGCATTCGGTCAAGGAGCCTGAGTACGTAGCGCAATGGCATCGCAACAAACCAAATCGCAATCAGCCGCGGCGGCCAGCCCCGATCAGTTTGGCGTCCGCGGCTACCGCGTGCGCAATGTCGCCAAGGCGGCCGAGCGCCGCCGCGAAATCCTGATGGGCGCGGCGCGCGCATTCGCGCACGGCGGCTACGATGCGACCAATATGGATCAGATCGCGCGCGAGTGCGGCCTGGCCAAGGGGCACATCTACCACTACTTCCGCAGCAAGGCGGAAATCTTCACCGAGATCCGAATCGACCTGGTAAACCGATTGGTTGAAAGACTGGCGGCCATCGCGCCTGTGGCGCAGGACGATCCGGAACTGGCGTTGCGAAAAGCGATCGCGGCCGTGATCGCCAGAGTTTTCGAGGAGGAGGGGCGTTACGAGCGCGCACTGCCCGACCCCATTTCACTCAGCCCGGAGAATCGAAAACGCATTCGAACGCTGGGCAGGCGTTACGAGCGGATGTTCGCGAATATCGTACGTCGCGGAATCGACAAAGGAGTTTTCATTGCCGGCGATCCCAAGCTCTTGACCTTCGTGATCCTGCGCGCGGCCTTTACTGTCGCCGACTGGTACCGCGAAGGCGGCAAATGGAAACCTCAGTGGATCGTCGAGCAGGTCACCGAGCAACTGGTCAGAAGCGTACGCCGACCTCCTACCCACGATATTCATTAGTCGCAATCACGCTGCGTTCGAACGCAGGTCAAGCGTCGAGTATGGGTTGAAGGAGGTCCGTCGCCTGCGCGCGCAAGTCTCGCGTCCGGTCCGATTCCAGCATCCGTAGAGCTTCCTGAACGACATGTCTCGGCACGCTCTCCGAGCCGCACTCCGCCGAAGCAGGGGTGGTTCAGGTCATTTTGAGTTGCCGCCGTGCGCGAGGGATGGTAGATTTCAAGCGCCTGCAAGGGCTCTCCTCCGATGATTCTGTAAGCAATCCCATTCTCCTCGTCATAAACGAGCGTTTTGAAGCGGCAGCATTGAACTGCCCGCAGCGGGATTGTTTTATGAATCAACACCTGATTTCACGCGCGTGCGACGGCGCGTCGGACCTGAACCTACTGATCGAATTCGCACGGAAAGCCGCCGCGGCTCGCTGGCCCCGATCGACCTACAAGAACGTCGGTGATGTGGTCTGGGGGATGCCCGCGATCGCATCCGCCAATTCCCGGCTCTGGTTCTATGGCGTCGATTTGGTCGCTTACGCATGCTTCGAACCTCCGATGAACCTGGAGTTCGATATCATCCCCGGTGTGGCTATGTACGATTGGGTCGGCGGCCAAATTCTTGAGTGGGCAGAGAATCGTCGCCGGACTCTCGCACAGCCTGGAAACGAGAGAATTCCAAAAGCGTTAGCGATGCTTGGCTACGAAAGGGTCTCGCTGACGATGGCGCTCGACACCGATGAACAACGGCTTTCACTCCTGGAGCAGCGTGGTTACACAAGGACCGATGGATGCGACGTCCTGTACAGACGGAGCCTCGAAGATGTCATCTCGGCGCCGAAGCTCGAACCATCGCTGCGGCTTCGGCATGCGACTGATGCGGACCTGCAGGCACGAGTGGATGTTCATCGCGATGCGTGGTCGGTGTGGGGGCCTTCAAGCGCAACGGTGGAAACTTATCGCCGCCTTCGCGAGGCTCCCATCTACGATCCGGAGCTGGACGTAGTGCTGGAAGACGCCAGTGGCCAGTTCCTCGCTTACTGTATCGGATGGCTGGACGCGGCGAACGGCTTGGGCCATTTCGAGCCAGTCGGATGCCGTCCGGCTTTCACCGGACGCGGATATGCGCGAGCGGTGATTATTGAGGCTATGCGCAGGATGCGGAAGCGCGGGATGCATTCCGCTCTTGTTGCAACTGCCGGCGTGAATCAACGAGCCCGCGTGCTGTACCCTTTGTGTGGCTTCGTCGAGGTGGATCGTTCTCATCACTACACGAAGAGCCTCTGTTGATGAACGAAGCGTTTCAGCAGGCTGTCAAAGCGGGAGACTTGGAGGCGATCCGCAAACATCCCAAGGCAGACCTGCACAACCATGAATCTTTCCGCAGGTGCCCCCTCGCTGTTCGTCGGCCAGTTCGACGGCCCGCGCGCGCCGCTAGATGAAACCGCAGGAGAAGAACGGTCGTCTGGCGAAATTGACCGCGCTGGTCGCGTCAAAAGGCAACCCATTGCGCGCGGTTTCCGCACAACGTGACAAGGGATCGACGAAGCGATTTCTTGCCGTCCGCGTACCGGCGCTTCGATTGATCGCGCTCAAGGACTTCGCAATGAAGGACCTCACGGCCGCCGATCGGCTGCAATTTTGGGACTACGTTTGGCGGCACTCTCAGTATTACGAGGTGATGTCCGTACCCCTGTGTTACTACTATGCGCAGGGAACGCACATCGAGCCTGAGACGTTTGACGTTGTTTGTCACTGGATCGATCGTGTGGACGACTGGGGACATTGCGACGGGCTGGCCGGCATCTATTCGTTCCTCAATCACAATCACAAGCGTAAGGTTATGCCGTTTTTGCGTCGGCTAAATAAGTCCGGCAACCGGTGGCGTGTTCGTGCTTCTGTGGTTTCGCTGATCCACTACTCGGGCAAGAACGCAGCCTATTTGTCACCAGACGAGATATTTCCGCTTCTCGACCCTCATCTCGCAAATTCGGACAAATTTATTGCGAACGCGGTGGGCTGGGTGTTGCGCGAAATGCGGCGCGACTATCTCAACGAGATAGATGCCTATGTCTCGAAGAACGCCGGACGCTTGTCGAGGGTCGCGTTGAACAAGGCAAGGCTTAGGCGTCTGGCGCGCGGCTGGTCACGCCAGTGAAGTCACGTGCTTCGGTCATCGTGACTACTGTTCTCGAGCGGTGGGTTGCGGCGTTTCACTTCCGGTTGCGACGCCCGTCCCGGTGCTTCGCCGGAAGCGTTTCGGACCGCAGGTCAGTTCGCCGTGTACCGGTCCGCATCTGGCCCTGATCGTCTGCCCTTGATCGGAAAAGGAACAGGGGTCGCCCCACGACAGGTTGGTACAGGCCGCGACCTTTTTCTGCCGCAACGTTTCTGATCGCGAGGCGCCGCTTGCCGGAGAGCCCTGGTCGTTCCCGGCATAGGCCGCGGACGCAAGCAGCATCAACGCTAACCAGACTATCGCGGATCTTCTGGACCTCGCTGCCGTGCCGCTCTGATCAGATCGCCGCATTGAGTCGCCCCAATCGTTATACGATTGGCGGGTGCCCTTGGTTTCGCCACCTTCGGCAGGCAGTTGAGAAAAGTTGTCCACCGCCTGCTAGAGACCTTTGATAGGTAACCCTGCGGTCTGTAGGCTCTCGCCATATGCACCCCGTCCCGCAGCCCTCGCGCGAAAGTCCGCAGCGCTTTTTCGAAGGGCAAAGCCGGACCATCGGAACCGGCCGCGTCAGCGAAGCCAATTATTTTTACAAAACGAACCCAATTTATCCTTTAATTCCCTGCGCTTTTTTGGGTTCGCCTAAAATTTAATCAGTGAAATCCGTGAAATCTGTGGATTCTGCGTTTCCGAGTGTCTTGGTGGCTTGGTGGTTAAGTTCTTCTGAATCTGCCTGCAATCGGCGCAATCTGCGGATGGATTGCCCGACTTCCTATTATTGGCACTCCAGCGTGCCGTGATCGGAGTAGAACTCTGCATCGTCATCGTCGTAACTGAAACTTTTGGCATAGCAATGCGAATCGCCGTTCAGGCCCTTGTAGCGCATCTCCAGATGCAGCTGCAGTTTGCCGCGTCCGTCCAGCGCCGAATGATAGATGTCCACGGGTAGATGAAAGTAGGTCGGATGAGGCACGCCCGGCGAGAACACTCCCGCGTAGATCGTGGATCGAGGCCCTCTGTGCCCGGCCACCTCTTTCCCATCAAAGAGCAGATGCCCGGTAATCACAGCGTCTGTCGCCTGCACCGATCCGAAATTGCGGAGGTCCGCCAGCACGCGCGGCTCGTTGGAGTCGGTCCGGTCGAAGCGCACCCCCTGGACCCCCAGATATGGCCGCGCGGTAATGGTCAGAAGTTGGGAAGCGAGCCGCGCTGTAGTCCAGGTTGCGTATGCGCTGAGTCCCGTCACCAGGATCATCAAGACTCCTATCAGGTCGGCGATCTCGACCGACGTCGACAGGCGTCTGAAACCGGCCCGAATCTCTTCACGCTGAGAATCAGCAACCTGGCCTGGTTTGATGGGACTTCTAAGAGTCACAGGAACTCCCTCAGCGCCATGAGCTTCACAAGATCGTCGATCGAGTCATTAGACGCCGCAGGGTACCATTAAGATTCAATCGCAGTAACGTTCTTTTTTTAAAATTGTTCATGATTTCTCCTGTTTTGAGAATCCGCGCATATAAAACCTGGCGCTGGCCAACGCTATTGCTGGTCTCGGTGTTGCTGGCCTCTGGACTGATGGGGCTCGCTTTCGGAAGCGTCGCGCGCGCAGAGGACATGGTGAGCTGCTCAAGCTCGGCCTCGCGCCAAGCCACTGTCACTCGGTATATGCGGCGCCGTCGCGAACAGGTTGGATCAGGGCGCTCCCCAGAGCGCGTTAGCGGCATTGATCTGCCGAATCAGATCGCGAGTCTCGCCATCCTTTGACGGCCGCCCTCGGAACTCGAGCGATTTTCAAGCTTTCAAAAGTTTTGAGGACGCACAGGAGCTAGAGCATTTCCAAAGCCCAGCCTAATGGCGCGTTAGGCGTCAGACTGAGTGGAGCGAAAAGACCCAGACAGTCGGCTGGCCAAGGCTTTTCAGCATATAGGCGACGCTCGTTGCGTCTAGTTCAGCGCGACCTGAAAGCGGCATGAGAAATGCGTACCTCTGTTTGCAGCAAACACCCCGAGACGGAGGAACTGCATATGAAGTTCGGCGTGCTGCATTTCTTTGAACATCCCGCCGGAGGCAAGAGCGAGCACCAAATAGTCAGAGAGCAGCTCGACTGCATGCGCGCGGCCGAGGAAATGGGCTTCGACTCCATCTGGGCACCGGAACATCACTCCACGGAATATGGCTTCAGTTCGTCACCTATGCTGACGCTGGCCGCCATCGCATCGGTTACGAAACGGATCCGGCTGGGGAGCGGAGTGTTGGTTCTGCCGTTCAACGATCCGATCCGTGTGGCCGAGGAAGGAGCAATGGTCGACCTGATGAGCGACGGCAGGCTCGACTTCGGGGTTGGGAGAGGGTTTCAGCCAATCGAGTACCAGGCTATCGCAGTTGATCAGTCCAAGTCACGCGAGGTTTTTGATGAGGCTCTCGACGCAATTGTGTGCGCATGGACAGAAGAACCGATGAGCTTCAAAGGAGATTACTTCGAGATTCCAGAGCAGTCGGTGCGTCCCAAGCCCTTGCAGAAACCCCATCCGCCAATATGGATCGCCGCAATCAGCGATCCCTCCTTTGAATTGGCCGGTAGGCGGGGATTCAACTTGCTCTGTTCAATGGTCTACGGCTTCAAGTCCGAGCGGCTTCACCAGCTTCTTGCGGACTACCGTGATGCTTTACGCGAGGAAGGGCAAAACCCCGACGAGCGCGAGATCGGTGCCTCGTGCATGGTCTATTGTGCCGAGTCGATAGAACAGGCCCGGCGGGATTTCGGTGGTCCCGTCTTATGGTACTATCGAAACATTGCGAACCTCGTAGCTCCGCCGCTCGGCCAACCTCCTGCGCAGGGCTACGAAACCTACCCGAGCATTCGCAAAACCGCACAAACTGTGCAGTGGGACGAGCTCCTTAGTAGCGGCGCTTTGATCTGTGGAAACCCTGAGTCGTGCATCCGGCAGATCGAGGGCCTGCAGAAGAAGTACGGTTTCACGCAGATATTGTGCTGGACAAGGTTATCCGGTCTTGAGAACCGCAAGGTTCTAAGAAGTATGGAGCTTATGCAAAACCATGTGATCCCGTACTTCAAACGTAAAGCTCAAGAGAAGGACACGGTGCGCGCCGGCTTGCGTTCCCCATAGTTAATAGAGGGCGCATGCACGCAAACATCCAAAGCAAGAGCACGGAACTCGGTCAGGTCGCACGCAATGCGGAGGATGCGCAACGCGAAGAATGCAAGGAAATCTTCGGCGGTGCGGAAGCGATGAGAGACGGACAGCGTTTCACCAAATGGTTATCAATCCAAGGCGATCCAGACGCGTTGCCGAGCCTGTCACTGCGAAGAATGAGGGGAAAGTTGCGTGATGAGTGAGATCCGCGCGACCAGAAATTTTGCTCCGGGTGAAGAGCCCGTGCCTCAAGGATCATGAAGTTAATCGTAGCTGCCATAGCGATAATACTTGCTGCCGCCTCGCTCCACCCCGCGGGCGCCTACGAAGCGATTGCAGTCACCGACGGTGGAGCAATTTCCGGCACCGTGACCTACCAGGGTGTCGCGCCGAGGCCGGCCCGAATCGACGTCACGCGCGACAAGAAAGTATGCGCAGGAGTTCCGCATCTGAGCGAGGCGCTCGTGGTCGGACCGAACGGGGGAATCAAGGATGCGATCGTGGCGATCCCGGATATTGCCAAGGGAGAATCGCTGAAGGCTGAGACAAACGTCAAGTTCGACCAGCGCGGTTGCGTCTACCAACCTCACGTTCTGGCGTTTCCGGCTGGAAGCACGGTCGAGGTCCTCAATTCTGACAACCTCCTGCACGATCTGCGCACCTATTCAAACCTGAATCCGCCGTTAAACCTGGCCCAGCCCAAGTCTGTGAAATCGATCAAGTTGGTGATCGAGAAGCCGGAACTGGTGAGAGTCGGATGTTATATTCACACCTGGATGCAGGCGTGGTGGTACGTGGCGGCGAATCCTTATTACGCGGTCAGCGCCGCAGACGGCAGCTTCGCTATTCGAAATCTGCCCGCGGGCAACTACACAGTTTCGGTTTGGCAGGGAAAACTGGGGCGTCAGGAGCAGCCTGTAACCGTGAAACCCGGTGCCACGACTAACGTGAACTTCGTTTACGGCGCGAACCCACAGCCCGCAGGCGATGCCGCTACACTACACAGGTAAGGCAAGGAAGAAGCCGTGAAGAACTTAGGATCGTTCATCGCGGCTATTTCCTTAGCTGCAATAACCCTCGTTCCACTCTCGGCGCGGTCCGCAGGCGATTCGATGGAGACCCAGGGAAAATACCAGGCGTATTGTGCGGAATGTCACGGCCGCAACGGCCAAGGCAACGGTCCGACCTCTACGATCCTAAAGACGAAACCCCGGGACTTTGGCGATTGCGACCGCATGGCGAGGGTCAGCGACCAACTGATGATCGAGATAATCAGGGATGGGGGTTATGCCAACGGGCTCAGCGCGGATATGCCGGCATGGCGGTATGCACTGAGCGAGGAAGACATGCGCGATCTGGTCGTATTGATTCGCCGATTCTGCTTGCAAGAAGCGGGACGCGACTATTTACTGCGGCCGCTACACAGCGCCGACGCGATTTTCGGCACGGCCCGTGTCAGCCCTTAGGTAAGCCCAGCACACGCTCGCCGATGATGCTGCGCTGGATTTCGCTGGTACCGCCGGCGATCGTAAACTCCCGGGCTGCGATTGTGCGGCTGGCCCACTTGCAGCATTTCGTCCGCGAACATTACCCGGCGCCGCTCAGGCGCCAACGCGTGCATCGGTAAAGCGGCTACGACGAAAATAGACTTCCCGCCCGTCGAGGCTTTCCAGAAAGCCGTAACCATCCGGCTTGAAGATGGTCGTAACGCGAACGTCGGGAGAAGGTTCGTGTGCCTTCAGATCATGGCGCACTTTGTGTACGTACTCTTCGAGTTTGATCCGCGTCGCCGCGAAAGCCTCATCTATGGCTGACGACAGGTCAACGCTGTTTCGCTTGTCGATCGTGATCTCTTTTCCGGGCACGTCGAGATGAATTCGAGCGCGCCCCGCCTTTGCGATGACGATGAACCGAAGGTGCTGCAGGCATCGCGTGCACCCGGTGAGGCCATTGACGTAGTCCTCTAGCGCTTTGACCTGCTGGCGGATATGCGTTTCAACCGTTTCGGTCATCGCGAATTCAGATAAAGCGATCTGAAGTTGCATTTTCCCCTCCGAATCGCTGGTTTATCGTGAACCACCTGAACGCCCACTCCAGGTTTCAAATCCATTCTTCGTGCCGGGCCCCGGCGGCGATGCGACGCCTGATTATCCGGGACAAATCGACGGCGACCTGAGCATATGTATCGTTCGGACACACGAGCCTGATGCCGGTGGCATCACAATCGCACTGCCGGAGCAAATGCGTCCCTCAGTGTGCACGAGCGCATCGGCCGGTTGTGCCTATCCTGAAAAATCTTCCTCAGGCAGCAGTTCGGAGAGGCGTAAGAGTGACTTGGTAGCCGAGGCGCTGGAGTTGAGCGAGGCTGCTGCGCTTCAGTCGTTCGGCGCGGTGGCGGTCGAAGTAGAGCAATTGCGAATAAGACTACTGCTCCGGAATACCTCGAGCCGCCTCGACCACATTCAACAGCGCCCTCAGCAAATCGCTGGTGCTGATAATTCCTACGACCCGGCCGCTGTCCACGACCGGCAGCCCGCCGATTTTGTGTTTGATTATCTGCTTGGCAGCGGTCTCCGCCGAATCGAACGGGCTTACCGCCACCGCGGGCGACGTCATTGCTGCATCAACTTGGGTCGAGTCGAGGTAGCCGGAGTGCAGGCGCAGGTCGCGGTCGGTTATGATGCCGATCAGCTTGTCCTGCTCGGTCACTGGTAGCTGGCGGAATCCTCCTGCAGCCATCAGATCACCCGCCTTTGCCAGCGTGTCGTGTGGGTTTACGCAGACCGGGTTTCGAGTCATCCAATTGGTTATCTGCATCTCGATGCTCCGCGGTGGGTTGCGAACAACCTTCGCAAATCTGCTGCCAAAGATAAATCAACCTTGTCGCGCTCCGTTTCCGATCTTCGGCGCGGTGGGTCATTAGGGGGCCGACTCGATCGGATGCACCTATTTTCGCTGTTGACGATATTCCACAGAGAATTGCGCGTTTTTCGCTCCCAGGATGCTGCCAGAACCGTCAAAAAAGCGAGTCTGCAAGCGTTCTTTCAGCAAGTTATCCGCTCAACAGAACAGGGAATCATTTCAAATTGGCGGCGATGGCGAAGCAGGCAGCGTTAGCACAGAGTCGCGCCAGATTTAATCACGCCGGGTGCGGCGAGGAGACGAGCTGCGGCGGCTGCTCTCTTGTCGAACGTGAGATTGAATTGACGTCGGTTATGGGCGTGAGGTACGGGTATGCACCGTGGCCCCCCTTGGCAACGCAAGCGTGCGAAACGTCAGAACTAGCGATTCAGATCTTGAGACGAGAGCAGCCTCAGAGTTTGATGCTATAGAGAACGTTTGCGTTAGATCATCCGGCATCAGACCGTACCGATAGTTCCGAGAACCCGATTGTTCCGCGAGAAGGTTCGCGAGGAGGTCGGTGAACGCCCGGATGTTCCAGGACGGTTGATCTTCCAGGTGCAGCAAAAGCTGCGAAGCATCTCTGCCACGTTCGGGCACAAATGTTGGTTTCTAGGGCACAAATGTTGCTTCCAGATAAATGCGCCGAACACCTGGTCGATTGGGGGAATTATGCCAGCCGGAAGAATTTTCTCGACATTTCTGTTTGCATTTGGCGTCGCGGCGTTATCGCTGGTGGGACCGACGCGCGCGGCCGATAGCGACAGCGGCGACGGCGCCGCAATGAAGGAAATCAGAAGCGAGATACGTCAGATGCGCGCGGAGCGCCAGCATGACCGCGAAGTAATCCACTCGCTCGAGCTCCAGGTTCAGCAGCTCGAGACGAAAGATTCGAAGGTCCAGGTCACCACGCAGCAGCTGCAAAACACCGATCAGAAGCTTAAGGAGACAACGCTCGAGCTTCAGCAGACCAACGTCCAGGTGAAGACCCTGCAGACGAAGGTCGATGCGCCGATCGCATCGTCACAGTTTGGCGACGCCTTCAGTCGATACCTGGGATCGCATTCGTTCACTGTAACTGGCGCGGCCGGCGGCGACTTCATCTATGACCAGCAAAGCGGCGCCCTCGACGGCCTTCATCACGCATCGCAGAACTCGTTCTTTTTCGACTGGGAGCCGATGATTCTCTACCGCCCGACTGACTGGATCCTGTTCGAGGGCGTGTTCAGCGCGGGAGTTGGAAATACCGGGATGGCAACTGATGTGTCGATCGTGGATTTTCAGATTTTTCTCAACGACTATATGACAGTTGTGGCCGGGCTTTTCGACCAACCGTTTGGTGACTGGTACGAGAACCAGAGCCCGATGTGGGTGAACCGGTTTGTTACGGCGCCGCTGCCGTTTGGAGTTGAGCCTGTGGTCCCGCCGTCGGAGCTTGGAGTCCAGCTTCGCGGCGGTATGCAATTCGGCGATCTCGGTCAGGATTTCGACTACACGGTCTGGGGCGGAGACGGCCCTGGCTACAGCTCGTCCGTCCTTGGCGCCGTGGTCAGCAGTCCAACCGCGGTCGCATTCAGCCAGACCAACGGCAAGTCAATCGGCGCACGTTTTCGGATCTACCCACTTCCGCTTGATTCTGGAATGGGCCGGCTTGAGCTCGGAGCGTCCACATACAACGGCAAGTGGGCAAACGGAAATTGGTACAACTCGTGGGGCGTGGACTTCAACTACTTCACAGGCAACCTGCAGACCCGCGGTGAATGGCTGGAATCGTACCGCCAGATGCCGATGGGACAGGCCGCCGACAATCGCCAGGGATGGTACGTGCAAGCGGGTTACTTCTTGAACGGCATCGATGTCCCGGGCCTTCCGGCCAGGCTCGACGACTATATCCATCGCTTCGAGCCGCTGGTGCGCTATTCTGGAGTCAACCAGCGCGGCGTCTCGACCGCCGACATCCAGGCCGCCACTGGCGTCGGCCTGGGCGGCACGCAGGTCGGACTGGTTCCCGATTTCGGCATCAACGGGTCGCCGGCCACGTACGCGCCGCACTCTCGCGAAGTGGCGCTGGGGCTTGACTATTGGATCGCGCCGTCGATCGTTTGGCAGAACGAATTCGACATCGAGTCGCCGCGAGCGGGAGGAGTATTCGTCTCGCCAACCGGCGCGCAGACACCCGCGGGCTCGATTCCGAACGATCACGCCTTCCTAAGCCAATTCACGATCGGATTCTGAGTGGAGTCATGATCATGAAAAAAATATTCGCCGCAATCTTACTTGCGATTCTCGCGATCGGATCGGCCCGCACACCCGTGTTGGCGCAGGAAGATATTAGTCCCGCCGAGCACAAACGCTTATTCCGCGAGGGTGCGCAGCTGTGGCCGGTCTACTGCAACACCTGTCATAATGCGCGGCCCGGGTCCGAGAAGGCTCCCTATGAGTGGAACCTGATCATCATGCACATGCATATGCTCGGAAACTTGCCGCCCCAAGACACCAAAGCGTTACTGGAATACCTCAAGGGTGGCTGAATCAGCTTGGGCCGCGCGACTGGTGAAACGGAGGACGACGTGAATCGACTTATCTCAAGCCTTTGCGCGTGCGTAATCATCGCATGCGCGTTTGCGCCTGCGCGCGCGGGGGACTTGGCTGCCGCCAAGCAGAATTACGATACGTTTTGTGTGAAGTGTCACGGTCCCGGTGGCAAGGGCGACGGTCCTGCCGCGGCGACGCTTGGGACCAATCCTCGCAATTTCACCGATTGTGCCGCCATGGACAAGATTTCCGACGATACGATGTTCAACGTGATCAAGAACGGCGGCGCCTCTGCCGGTCTCAGCAAAGACATGCAGGCGTGGAGCTCGGGGTTCGAGGACGGCGAGATTCACGACCTCGTCGCCTATGTCAGGACCTTCTGCAAGAAGTAGGCGCGATCGCGATGAGCGATAGAAATTCGATCGACGCGGTGCCGCGCGACTTGTGGTGGTTCCGCAAGAACGTGCCGTGCCTTGATGCATGCCCGGTCAAGACGGACGCGGGCCGCTACGTTCAACTGATCGCCGAAGGACGCCTGGCGGAAGCATATCGCGTTGCGCGATCGCCCAATCCAATCGCCTCAATATGCGGCCGCGCTTGTGGCGCTCCATGCGAGGACGCGTGCCGCCGCGGCAAGATCGATGCGCCCGTGACGATCCGCGCACTCAAGCGCTTTCTCACCGAGCAGTTCGGCCCCGAAGCGCTCTCGGCCAGAGCAGTCCGTGACATGATCGCCGGACCATCCGGCGGTGGCAGCGTCACTCCGGGTCATCTCGATATTCCCGGCGCTCGTCCCGATGCAGTAGCGTCCAGGCGCAAAGTGGCAGTCGTCGGCGCGGGACCTGCTGGGCTCGCGTGCGCACACGATCTGGCGGTGATGGGCCATAGCGTGACGGTTTTCGAGGCGATGCCGCATGCGGGCGGAATGCTTCGATACGGAATTCCGGCCTACCGGCTTCCACGCGACGTGATCGATTGCCAGGTCGGCGAGATCGAAGCGCTAGGCGTCGCCTTTCGCTACGAAACGCCGCTTCGACCCGGGTTCGGAGTTCGAGAACTGAAAGAGCTGGGCTACGAAGCTATTTTTCTCGCCGTTGGCGCGTCGCGTGGCCGCGCAGTGCCGATCGAGGGTAGTGATGCCGACGGAGTGATCAAGGCGATCGACTACTTGCTCAATATCAATCGCGGCTACCGCGTTCCGCTGGGCGGCAAGGTGGTCGTGATCGGCGGCGGCCTGGTCGCGATCGATGCGGCCCGAACCGCGGTTCGTGCCCTCGTGCCCGGACTCGTCATGTCCGAGGAGGAAGAGCAGGGCGTCGCGGCCGGCACGATGCGCGTCGCGCTCGACGCGGCGCGCGAGGCGGTGCGGCGCGGTGCGCTCGAGGTTACGGTCGCGAGTCTTGAGTCTGAGCCCGAGATGCCGGCGATGAAATCGGCGCAGGGCCGCGAGGAACTCGATATCGCGCGCGACGAGGGCGTCACTTTTCTGCCCGGCTGGGGCCCAAAGCGGATCGTCAGCCGCGATGGCCACGCGGTCGGAATCGAATTGGTGAAATGCATCAGAGTATTCGATGAAGCGGGTCGCTTCCGGCCGCAATTCGACGAGAACGATCGCCGTGTCGTTGAGGCCGACGCGGTGATCCTGGCCATCGGGCAGGCGCCGGACCTGTCATTCGTCACGCCGGAAGATGGAGTCACCATCACGCCTGCGGGAACCCTCAAGATCGATCCGGTCACCCTCGAAACCGGCATCGCGGGCGTATTCGCGGGCGGCGATGCGGCCTTTCCGCCGTCGCTGCTGATCACCTGCGCACAGCACGGCAAGGTCGCCGCGCGCGGCATCGACGCCTATCTCCGTGGGAAATCGCTCGGCCAGCCGCGGATGCACGTCACAATCGAGGAACTGCCGACAGACACGTACAGGATGGCCGAACGCTACGAGCGGAAGCAGCGCGATATTCCGCTGGTTCCACTCTCGCGGCGCACCGGAATCACGGAAGTCGAGTCCACGTTCACTCCGAGCGATGCGCACGAGCAGGCGGAGCGATGCCTCTATTGCCATATCCATCCGATCTACGATGGGTCGAAATGCATCCTGTGCAATCGATGCGTAGACATCTGCCCGGAGCATTGCCTGCATTTCGCGCCCGCGGCGGAAATCGCCGATCAAGAGCGGGTTGCCGGCGTGATGACGGAGGCACAGATACAGAGCGCTTTTCTCTACGACGAGGCCAAATGCATCCGCTGCGGCCTGTGCGCGACCAGGTGCCCAACCTCGGCGATTACGATGGAGCGCTTTCAGTTCGAAGAGACGGGCGGCTGATGGAGTACGATCGGCGAAAGATTCTGCGCTTCATCGGCAAGGGATCGGTATTGGCCGCCTTCCTGGCGCAGATCGGCGCAGCAGGCAGGGCATTTTTCCCCAACGTGCTCTACGAGCCGCCGAGCCGCTTCAAGGTCAAGCGCCCCGAAGATTACCCCGAGGGCTACACACTGGACGCAGCGCACCGGCTGTACGTGATTCGTCAAAACGATGCGTTCCACGTGATCTCCGCCGTGTGCACTCACCTTGGGTGCAACGTGCAGTGGAGCGACACCGAGTTCGATTGTCCGTGCCACGGCAGCCGCTTTCGTCCCGACGGCACGGTGATCTCGGGACCTGCGCCGCGTCCGCTCGAGTGGTTTGCAACGACCGTTTCGCCCGATGGGTTCCTCGAGGTTGACAGCGCAACCGATGTGGCGCGCGACTTCAGGCTGCTGGTCGGAAAAGGCAAGGCCTGATTGGTGGGCGATAAGATCAAGGCGCTGTGGCGTAAGACTTCATGGGCGTGGTCGCCTGAAAGCGAACGCGAATCGTCCGAAGCGATCGTCAAAAACTTCTGGCTCCACTGGTTTCCGGCCAAAGTCGCGCGCGCCAGCATGGACTGGAACTACTCGTTCTGGCTCGGCACCGCGTCGGCAGCGCTGTTGCTGATCCTGACCATCACCGGAGTGATGCTGATGTTCTTCTACGTGCCCTCCACCGAGCGCGCATACGGCAGCATCAAGGACCTGGAGTACGCCGTCAGTTTCGGCCGCCTGCTTAGAAATCAGCATCGATGGGCGGCAGAAGGGATGGTTGCGGTCGTGTACATCCACATGGCGCGAGTGTTCCTGACGGGCGCGTACCGCGGCACCCGGGCGATCAACTGGGTGGTCGGGGTCATTCTTTTTCTCTCGACCTTGTTCCTGTCCTTCACCGGTTACCTGCTGCCGTGGGACCAGCTCGCATTCTGGGCAATCACGGTAGGGACCAGCATCGCGAAGCAAGCGCCGGTGGTCGGACCGACGATCCAATTTCTTCTTCTCGGCGGCCATGAAATCGGACAGCAGACTTTGCTGCGCTTTTACGTACTGCACGTTTTTTTCCTGCCGGTCTTTGTGTGGGTGCTGTTCGCCTATCACATGTGGCGCGTACGCAAGGACGGCGGTCTCGCGGCGATCGAACGCGTTCGCAATGAGCGCGCAATGGTGCCGAAGGCGACTCTGAAGACAAAAAGTTACTCGCTGTTTGGAATTACGGCGGGCACCTCCGTACAGGTGATGAGTTCGACCGGACTCGAAGAGTCCGACCAGGTTTTCTCCTCGCCGAATATGTCGCGGCGAATCGCGCTGGTCTTCCTGGTCGTGTTCAACCTCACGCTGCTGGCCGCGTTGCTGTTCAACGCGCCGCTAGAGGGTCTTGCCAATCCATCGGTGACGCCGAATCCGGCGAAGGCGCCGTGGTATTTCGTTTGGCTGCAGGAGTTGGTCGCTTCAACGACTGTCCGGATGGGTGGGTTTACAGTCAGCGGCGCGCTACTGGGGGGAATACTTTTGCCTGGATTTCTTCTCGGCGTGCTTACGCTATGGCCGTGGCTCGATCGTTCTCCACTTCGGACCGAAGGGCGATGGCTCGCGCCAGAGCGCAGGCGGCAGAACGCAACCTTCGCCGTCGCGACGCTCGTGATCATTCTGCTTATCATGGTCGGAGTTTATTTGCGCGGTCCCTACTGGCGGATTTACTGGCCCGGCCAGGCGCGCCCCGAGATGCCGCGGCTTTACTGACATGGCCGACAGAAACGAATCTTTCGAGGCCAATGACTTCGGCTGGTTGGTCGCGATGTCGATTCTGTTCTTCGTGCTCGTTGCGGTTGGCTTCTGGCGTGAGTTCAGCACCGGTTGGGGATCCTATCAGCGGGAGTTTCCTGAACTGCTGGGCCATTATGGTAAAACAGAAGAAGCGCGCAACTTTCGCCCTGGGATCCGTCAGATCTGGATTCCCAAGATCGGCGTGACAGACCGCTGCATCACGTGCCATCTCGGCTACGAATGGTCTTCGGTTCTTCCAGCTACGATCGCCGAGCCGTTGAAACCGCATCCGATGAACGATCTGCTCGCGAAGCACGAATTCGCGAGGTTCGGATGCACGCCATGCCACGGCGGCGACGGATCGGCAACGACTGTCGCGGCGGCTCACCAAGGCGGCAAGGGATGGGACGATCCAATGCTCTCGCGCGCACTCGCGGCGCGAAACGGGATCACAATGAACGAGATGATTCAGATGCGATGCAATTTTTGCCATCGCCATGATGCCGCCACGCCCGGGATGGAAGAGATCAATCTCGCCAAGCAGCTCTTCAAGAAGAAAAAGTGCCTGGTCTGCCATGTCGTCGAAGGACGGGGCGGCGCCTCCGGGGCCGAGTTGACCTACGAGGGCGACCGGAATCCCGAACTGCTGAACTTCGCGCACGTGCACGGCGACCGCACGATGTTCAATTGGAACGTGCAACATCTGACGCAGGCGAGCGTAGTTTCGCCGGGTACGCAGATGCCCGATTTCAACTTCCAACCCCAGGAATCGAGAGCGCTGACGCTCCTGTTGTTGAGCTGGCGGCGGCTTTCGTATCCCCCGGAATACGTCCCCGATCCCGAAGTGGCCGCAGCGGCGATGCAACCGTCGCCTGCATCAACCGCGTCTCCGGCTCCGATCGCGACGCCGATCGCGCGTTGAACACTGATGTTCGAAGAAAATTCCCTGTTCCGGCAGAACCATTCGCTGTTTGCTTTTTAAAACTCCCTGTTCCGTTGAGTATGGAATTCGGACCAAAACCCCGGAGAAGGCCCGGCTGGTCGATTTTCGGCGGCCGGACCAGAGGGCCGATGGGCAGTCGCGGCTCGGCGCCTTCAACCTGCTGGGTTTCACCCACTCCTGGGCCAAGTCCCGCAAGGGGCACTGGGTGGCGAACCAGAAGACGGCGGCGGACCGCTTCCGGCGCGCTCTCAAGCGCATCGCGAATTGGTGTCGGCAGCATCGGCACGGGCCGGTTCGCGGGCAGTAGACGGCACTCAAGCGGAAGCTGTTGGGGCACTTTGTCTATTTCGGCATCACCGGAAATTTCAGAGCGCTCCGCAACTTCCGGCACCGGGCCATCGGCGTGTGGCGGAAGGGAGGTTTGTTCTAAACCTTAGAATGACCGAACAAGACACGAAGGGTGTCATTCCGAGCGGAGTCTGCGGAGTCGAGAGTCTTGTATGTCTGGAAAGGCTCTGCAAGCTAGGTCCAGGCGCGGCAGATCGTCTATCAGGATCCCGGCGCCGACGCCTACCATCAGCTCCACCGCACCCGCGAACTCAAGTTCCTACGCAGACGCGCCCAACTCCTCGGCTGCGAACTGGTCGATTGCTCCACCTGTGAGATCTCGTGAGGTTTGTTTCTTAGGAGCGGGTTACGCGCCGCTGGCACGGCGCATCCGATCAGAAACAGAACTGGTATATAGGAAGTGGATGGTAGAAGGAGCTGAGGACCGAGACCGTTCGATTCCTTGGTGCCTTTGGAGCCCGGTTAGGAGCGTGGTCCATGGGGTCTTGCGACAGCATCATTGGTGACACGTGCCCACGGCGTGATCCCGTTTGGAAGAGTGCTCCCACTATTTCGCACCCCTGTCTTCGCTCCTTCCACCATCCCACCACCCAGGAGGCGCACAACGAGCACAACCTAAACTACTGCTGAACTCCTAAAACCTGTTTCTTGGAAGGAATCCCGCAGCTGGGAGTCCTTTTTGAACTGAACCGCCGAGACAGCTTCTTTGGGTTGCGGACGCAAGCCCGCGCTGCGGAGCGCAGCGACGAATGGAAATCCCGGATCAGCGTTCATTCGCAATGCCACTGACTTATGCAGAATGCAAAGGTCTCCCCTTCTGGGGAAAGCAGGCGGTAAATCCTTTTTCAACCGCCTGCTACGCACGAGCTATACTTTTTTAGAGTTCGACGCGATCCGCGGGGGAGCGTACGCTCCCGAAGAGTTCCAATGCTCGAGGCCGGTCTTTACCGGCGCGGCTATCAGGTGACCCGGGTGAAGCAGGCGTCTAAAGAAGTCTAGGAAGACGCTGGAGAGTACCATCGGGATGAAATCGGCGTTTCGCCAATTGTTGATGATCTCTCCCGCGTTGAGACTCTGCATGCGTCAATCACGGCGCTGGCCAACCGGATTGCTGGTCTTGGGATTGATCGGGCTTGTCCCCGCCTTCGGAAATGTCGCTCGCGCGGAGGCTCCTTTCTTGTTCGCGACCGCGCCGGGCAAATTGCCGAAGACTGTAGTGCCGACGCATTACGCGGTTTCGCTGCAGCCGGATCTGAAGACCCTCGCGATGCCTGGTGTCGAAGTCGTCAACATCGATGTTCTGCGGCCAACCAGCCGGCTGGTGCTGAACGCGCTGAACATGGCGATAGGGTCTGCCTCGCTCGATGGGGAGACGGGCCAGGTCGCGGACGTCTCCATCGATCCGAAAGGCCAGACCGCGACACTGACCTTTCCGAATTCGCTCGAAGCCGGCCCGCACAAACTGCGCATCGCCTTCACCGCGCACATTAATGGGTTCGGCTCGGGGATGTTTTTCGCCGACTATCAGGCCGGCAATGGCACCAAGCGGATGATTGGGACCCAGTTCGAACCGACCGACGCGCGCCGCGTATTTCCATGCTGGGATGAGCCGTCATTCAAGGCGATCATCGAGCCCGCGATCGTCGTGCCGAACAACTTTCTCGCGGTTTCGAACATGCCGATCACGCGCGAGGAACCTGTCGGCCCGCAACTCAAGCGAGTCTCCTTCGGCGCGACGCCACGGATGTCGACGTATCTCTTTGTGCTGGTCGCGGGCGAGCTCGAGCGGATCACGCGCGACGCCGGCGGCGTGACGGTGGGAGTAGTCACGACCTCGGGCAAGGGTGAGCAAGGGCGTTACGCGCTGGATAGCGCGGCCGAACTGCTCGGCTATTACAACCGCTATTTTGGAATCAAATTTCCGCTGCCGAAGCTCGACCTGATCGCGATTCCCGGCGGCTTTGGCGGCGCGATGGAGAACTGGGGCGGCATTACCTTTTACGAAGGCATCCTGCTTTACGATCCCGCATCGAGCCCCAAGTCTCTCCAGCGCAGAATCTTCGCGGTTCTCGCGCACGAGATGGCCCATCAATGGTTCGGCGATCTGGTAACGACTGCATGGTGGAGCGACCTGTGGCTGAACGAGGGGTTCGCCAACTGGATGCAGGCCAAGGTCGAAAGCAATCTTCATCCGGACTGGGAGGTCTGGTTGAACCAAAGCGGCGAGAAGCAGGCCGCGATGTATGCCGATGCGCGCACGATGACGCATCCGATCGAGCATCCGGTCGCCGACGA
The DNA here is from genome assembly GCA_052146355.1 of Binataceae bacterium (SeqCode). GTDB lineage: Bacteria > Desulfobacterota > Binatia > Binatales > Binataceae > JAFAHS01. The sequence goes on from JBKQNE010000211.1 coordinate 80,253, forward strand.
GAGCGAAGCGGCAATCGCCTTCGATGAAATCACGTACGACAAGGGTGCGGCGATTATTCGTCTAATCGAAAACTACCTGGGCGAAGAAAGCTTTCGCGACGGCATCCGCCGGTACATGAAGGAGCACGCCTACAGCAATGCGACCACGGCGGATCTCTGGTCAGCGCTGGAACAGGCGTCCGGCAAGCCGGTCGCATCAATTGCAAAACCTTACACCGAACAGCCCGGCTTGCCGCTGATCACCGTCAACGAGCAATGCCGCGGCGATCAGCGCCGTCTGCTCCTGAAGCAGGAGCGCTTCACCATCCACGATCCCGACGCGCACCCGGAGCGATGGCAGGTGCCGATCGCGTGGATCACCGTTAGCGCGCTGAAGGCCGGCGGCGTGACGTTGCTGCGCGATGAATCGATGGAGATTGATGCGGGCAAGTGCGGGCCTCCGGTGAAACTGAATCCCGATGACGTCGGCTACTATCGCTTGCTGTACGATCCTGCCACGCAGACGGCGCTGACCAGGCTCATCGAGACGATGCCGCCGGCGGACCGGGTTAATCTGCTCGCCGACAACTGGGCGATGGTCGAAGCCGGGCGGCTGGCGCCACCGGTTTACTTTCGGACCGTCGCGGCGGTTGCGAACGACGACAAACGTGCCGTCTGGCGGGAGGTCATCGGTGCGTTCTCCCGAATCGATGGGCTGGAGCGGAGGCTGAATGGCCGCTCGGCCTTCCAGGCATACGCGCGGTCGATCCTTCGCCCAGCTTTTGAACGACTCGGATGGGACGCGGCGCCGAACGAGCCTGAAGACAACGCGATTCTGCGCGCGGCACTAATCTCCACGCTCGGCGGCATGAACGACGCGGCGATAATCGCCGAAGCGAAGTGGCGCTTCGCCGCGTTCCTGAAGAATCCCGCATCGCTCGATGTGAACCTGCGCGATGCGGTGGTCGGCATTGCTGGCCGCAACGCCGACCGGCAGACGTATGATGCGCTGCGGAAGCTGGGCCGCGATGCGACCAGTTCGCGCGATCGGATGCGCTACTATGCCGCGCTCGCGAGCGTCTCCGATCCGCAGCTTGCGGAAGAGACTCTTCATATCGCGCTGACCGATGAACTCGATCCGGAGCGTTCGGGCGAACTCATCCTGATTGTCGGCGCAGGCGAGCATCCCGAACTCGCGCTGCAATTCACCATCGCGAATTTCGAAGCGCTCGCCGCCAAACGCAGTCCCGAATTCCGGCTCTTCTTTGTGTCTTCTTTGATGGCCAACTTTGCTGACCGCGCACATGCCGAGCAGCTGGTGAAGTTCGCGCCGGTACATGAGACGGCAGGCGGGCGTATCGAGGCGGCTCGGGCCGAGGCGCATATTCTCGAAGCGGCCGACTTCAGGGAGCATCAACTACGAGCAATCGACGATTGGATAGCCGCGGGCCGTACGGCCGGGCGATGATTGGAAACCCGCGACTAGTCTTCGGAGAGTCGCTCCGCGCTTTTCACGGAAGCGTGACGTCTCGCCACGCAGGCGATTGTGACTATCGTGCCGATCAGCAGGAACGGCATCGTGCTGAGCAGCATCGTGCTCAGATAATAGGCGTGAAGCCCGCGCGCTCCCGATGCGGCAAAGCAGGCAGGGCACGCCGACGCGATGGCGGGAGCCAGCGCGATTGCAGCCGGCATCAACGACCCGGCCGCCAGGAGTCTGATTACTCTGCTAAGCATCGCATTACATCGCGTGGCGAAAGACGATGTCCGGTACGAGAGCGATCGCAAGTCCCAGCATGAACAGCGCCGGTACCAGTATGATTGCGTAGATCAGCAGGTGCTCATGCTTGAGATGCATATAGTTGCGCAACACGAGCGCGGCCTTGATGCCGGCGACGCCGAAGATGAGCGCGATAGCAGCGTCGCGCGGGATCGGCAGCACGAAAATAGTCAGTCCCACCACCAATAGCAGAACCAGCATAGCCCACACGGTCACATAGAGTTTCCGGTCATCGTGCGGGGATGCGCTCTGGCCAATAAATTCATTCATCGCGTCGTCCTCACGTCAGGTAAAGGAGCGGGAACAGAAAGATCCAAACGACATCGACGAAATGCCAGTAGAGACCGGCAAACTCGATTCGCCGCTCGAGAATGTTCCAGGGTTTGCGGCTTAGCGCCGCGATCAAAAGGATCGTGTTGACCACGATTCCGCCGATCACGTGGAGACCGTGCAGCCCCGTCATGCCGAAGTAGAACGACCAGAAGATGCTCGTGCTGGGCGTGAAGCCTTCATGGATCTCGGTCGTGTACTCGAAGCCTTTGACGCAAAGAAAGGTGATTCCGAGCAGCACCGTCGCGAGCAGGAACAGGCGAGTGCGCGAGAGGTTGTGCGCGCGCGCCGAAGCCAGCGCCATTATCATCGTCAGGCTCGAGGTGACCAGCACGAGAGTGTTGAAAGCGCCGAGCCGCCACTTGACGTGCGCGCCGTCGGCGGCAAAGCCGCCGTGCGCGAAGGAGAACAAAATGTAACAGCCCATGAGCGCGCCGAAGACCATTATCTCCGAGGCGAGAAACCACCAGATTGCGATTTTTCCCGGCGGGATTTCGCGAATCGTGTCGCGTTCGTCAATCGCAGCTCCCGCTGCGTCTACACCTGCACTCATCAGTCTTGCCTCACCAGCTTCGGTCCGAATCGATTTTCTAGCGGCCGGCCGCTCTCAGGTCCGGCTCGATTACCGCGTCCTGCGGAGTCCAGTCCTGTGCGGCTCCCCTTACGCTGTACTCATATGGATCGCGATATACGCGCGGCGGAACCGCGAAGTTCGGATGAGTCGGCGGCGAACCCACCGTCCATTCGAGCGTGTTCGCGTGCCAGGGGTTACGCTCGGCGATGGGCCCGCGAACCATCGAATAGAAGAAATTTGCGATGAACGGGATTTGTCCGAGCAGCAGCGCGATCGCTGCCACTGTCGCGACGACGTGCAGCGGCTGCAGCGGCTTGAGCATGTCATACGAAGAGAGTTCGTAGATTCGGCGCGGGCTGCCGCCGATCCCGACGAGGAAGAGCGGAATGAATATTCCGTTGAACGCGAAGAACGAAATCCAGAAATGAATCTGACCCAGCGTTTCGTTCATCATGCGGCCGAACATCTTTGGGAACCAGAAATACAGCCCAGCGAAACCGCCGAAGAACACCACCGGAAACAGCGTGTAGTGAAAGTGCGCGACCACGAAATAGGTGCCGTGCAGGTAGATGTCGGTCGCGGCGGAACCCAGGAAAATCCCCGTCACGCCGCCGATCAAAAAGGTTGCGATGCCGCCGAGAGCAAAGAGCATCGGTGAGGCCAGGCTGATCGACCCGCGCCACAGCGTGGCGATCATCGCAAACATGATGATTGCGAACGGAACCGAGATCATGATCGTCGTTACGCTGAATGGGCTCGCAAGCCGGGGATCCATGCCCGAGACGAACATGTGATGCGCCCAGACGACGAAGCTCAACAGGCCGGCCGCGATCGTGGAATAGACCATGGTACGGTAGCCGAAAATCGGCTTGCGCGCGAAGACCGGGAGTACCTCCAACATGATGCCGAAGCCGGGCAGGGCGACGACGTAGACTTCCGGATGGCCGAAGAACCAGAACAGATGCTCCCACAGCAGCGGATCGCCGCCGCGATCTGGCTGGAAGAAGGACGTACCCGCGGTGCGATCGAGAAACAGCATCACCGCTCCGGCCACCAGCGGTCCGACCGAGAGCAGAAAAACCACCGCCGCCGTCATTTCCATCCACACCAGCAGCGGCAGCCGCATCAGTGTCATCCCGCGGGTGCGCAGATTCAGCGCGGTTACGAGGAAGTTGATGCCGCCCATCAGGAAGGAGGCGAACTCGAGGGCAACCGCCAGGATCCACAAGTCCTGACCCCACGTAACCCCGGTGTAGATGGCCTTGTCGGAAAGCGGCGCGTAGCTGGTCCATCCGGCCGCCGCCGGGCCCTGGGGTACGAAGAACGACGAGACCAGCACGCAGGATGCGAGAAAAAGAGTCCAGAACGAGGTCGCGTTGAGGCGCGGGAACGCCATGTCGTCGGCGCCGACCATCAAGGGAATCAGGAAGTTGCCGAACGCGCCCATCAGCAGCGGCATCGCGACAAAGAAGACCATGATGGTGCCGTGCAGAGTGATGAGCGCGTTGTAATTGTCGGGACCGATAGGCCCCCAGCCGGGAATCGAGGTTTCGGGCCACGCCAGCTGCCATCTAATCAGGTAGCTCGATCCGCCGCCGATAATCGCCATCACGGCCGCGAGCAGCATGTACTGTTTGGCGATCACCTTGTGATCGATCGAAAACAGGTAGCGGCGCACGAAGCTTTCGTGATGTGCAGCGTGATCGTCGATAGTCACCGTATTCATCGCGACAATCCCTTTCGCCGTAGGCTCAATTGCCGGCACTCTTGTTCTCCAGGTTCTCGGCGCGCCACTTCGCGTAGTCCTCCTCCGTATCCACGAACAGGTCGCCGTGCATGGAGTAATGACCGAAGCCGCACAGCTCCGTGCATCCAATTTCGTAGTGGCCGGCTTTGGTCGCCTCGAACCAAGCGATAATCGTTCGGCCCGGAACTACGTCTTGCTTGAGGCGCAGATTCGGCACCCACAGGCTGTGAATGACGTCCTCCGAAGTCAGGGTCAGGCGTACGACCTTGCCGACCGGCACGTGCAGCTCGTTTTCGAGCGTGACGCTATCGGCCGCATCGAGCTTTCCGGCGGCGTCGGGGTACGTGAAATTCCAGTTGAACTGCTTGGCGGTGACTTTGACTTCGACCTGTGCCGGTGGAGGTGGGCCTTTGACCAGATCCCAGGCTCGATGGCCGGCGGCGTCGATGCCGAGGTCGAAACAGAGCACGATCAGCGCGGGCACCAGGACCCACGCGGCCTCGCGCGGAGTATCGCCGCGATTGTAGAAGGCGGGCGTCTTGCCGCGGCGCCGATAGCGGATCACGAAATAGACCAGCAGTACCTGCGCGGCTACAAAGAAAAAGCCGACGATATACAGGATGAGCCAGAAGACATGGTCGATGCTGCCGCCGAAGGTCGAAACGTTCTCTGGAAAGTAACTCGCGATCACGATTGCCTGCTCCTATCGACTCATCAATTCGGCTTCTTCGGCTACGAAACTTGCGTAGACTTCGCGCTCTATAGCGGAGTACCGATCCAGAACCTGAATTCCGCGTTCCTCATCGCCGCGGTAGGCCGCGATCTCGCGCAATTTCTCCCGAATCCACGCGAGGTGCCATTGCTCGTCGCCGCTGACGGCCTTCAGCACTGCGAGCGTTCCCAGATCCACGTGGGGCCGCTCCGCGTGAGTGCTGTAACGATCGAGCGCGCGATTCTCGGCCACAAGGGTCAAGGCCAGCAACTCCAGGGTGTCTTTGGGTACGCCAATCCGAAGGCCCAGACGATGCTGATATCCGTTGGCGATGGTTCCCGGAACGCCGCCAACTTCGGTGATGCGCCTGGTCCAAAGCCACGCATGGCGGGCTTCATCGGCGAGATGGCGCGTGAGCTTGAATTGCGAATCCGCGTCGTGAAGGTGGCGATGCAGATTCAGCAGCAACCGCGCTCCCCGCAACTCCGCATCGCGATAAAAGTTCATAATGACAATCAGCTTTTCGGAGTCAGAATCTTCCAAAAGACCTTCCCACCCCTTGACCGCGTTCAATCCAGTCCCAATTCCTTCCATCTCAGGTCCACTTTTGCGTGGCACACCTCGGCCACACCGGTTTTCAAGAAAAGCAGTTAGTGTGCCATTGCGATGAAATATCGCGACCCGATCGGAGCGCGCAACATCAGCAAAGATCTTGATTTATCAACCGCTTGGTCGGTAACTGGATTAGCTCTCAAGCGCCCGCGATGGCGCGCTTGGAATCATGGTGTGTCCGACGGAACCAATCGCGCCGCGTCGGTGAAATCGCCGGGCGTATGCCAGGTCAATCCGAGGACGGTATTCAAGCCCAGTGGGTCTGGCAGAGCGCGTTCAGACGGGGGCCGATGTGACATCGTCGAGCAGGCTGTAACCGACCGCGAGCAGGGCGGGGCCGAGGAAGACGCCCAGGAAACCGAAGGCGGCGGCGCCGCCGAAAATTCCGATGAAGACCAGCAGCAGCGGCACACCGCCGCTTTCGGCGATGATAATGGGCCGCAGCACACCATCGATCAGGAAATTGAAGATCAACTCCCAAACCGCCAGGAATATCGCCCATCCCGTATGTCCCTGAGAAAACAGCCAGATGCTGGTGGGCAGCCATATCAGCGCAGGACCAACTGGAAGCGCGGAGAGCAGGAAAGTAACGAAGGCTAGAACCAGGGCGCCCGGAACTCCCGCGATTACCAACCCCAGCCCCATCACTACCGCGTGGATAATACCCGTGCCGACGACTCCATAAACCACGCCGACACAGGTGTCTTGCGCCAGCTTCAGGAGCCGCAGTCCGCGTTCGGATCCCGCTATCCTTATCGCGAGATTAGAAACTCTCCCGCCCAACTGTTCGCCATCGCGATAGAGAAACAATCCAATCGCCAGGCTCAAGCAGAGTTCCGCCAATCCGCTGGCGAAAGCCTTGCTCCAACGAATGATCATCAGTCCCACGGGGCCGCTAAGCTGCTTGGCCTGATCGACCAGACTGATCTCGCTTCCGACCAACTGCCGGTAGTGCTCGCCGATCGGGTGGCCAATCAATGGCACCCGGTCGAGCCATTCGGGCACGGTAAGAGGTCCGCTCTCGATCGTTTTTTTCACCACGCTCGCGGTGACTTTGATTTCATCTACCAGGCTGAACCCAACGATCGCGAAGGGCGCGACGATGGAGACTGTCAACAGCAGCGTCATTACCAGGGCAGCCAGCGTTCGCCTATCGCCCAGTAACCGGTCCAGTCGCTGGAACAGTCCCCAGGTCGAGGCGCATAGAACCGCAGCCCACAGGGCGGCCGAAAGGAACGGTTTGACGATCAGGAAGCAGGCGAGCAGGAGGAGCAGGGCGACGCCCGCGCTGGTGAGCCGTTCGATCCACGAAAGATCGGATGGATGGCTCTCAGGTTGTATCGCGGTTGCCATAGGCACCGGCGCGTGACGCCGAGGAAATCGAATGCATGTTCGGTAGGGCGATCAACCGGCCGCGCGTCGATACGCCCGCGCCGTCATTCGCCTTTGAACTTCGCGGGGCGCTTTTCCAGAAAGGCGCGGACGCCTTCGGAAAAATCGGCCGAGCTTCCCGCGCGACGCTGCATCTGACGCTCCAGGTTGAGCTGCTCTTCGTAGGAATTTTCGGGGCTCTCCCAATAGAGCTTGCGAATCAGGCTGAGCGCGACAGTCGGCCCGCCGGCAAGATCGCGCGCCATTTCCATCGCTTTGCCGATCAGATCCGCATCATCAAAGACGCGGTTGATTAATCCCCATTCGAGCGCCTTCTCAGCGGGCAATTTCTCGCCCATCAGCGAAAGCTCCATCGCGCGCGCTCTGCCCACCAGCCGCGGCAGAATCCACGTCGAACCGCCATCGGGAATCAGCCCGATACGCCGGAACGCCTGTAAGAAATAAGCGGAGCGCGCACACAGCACCATATCGCCCATCAGCGCAAAGCTCATCCCGACGCCCGCGGCTGCTCCGTTGACGGCCGTCACGAACGGGATCGGAAGCTCGCGCAGCCGGCGCAGAAACGGATGATACAGAGTCTCCAGCACGGAACCCGCGTCGCCCGACGCGCGCGATCCTTCGGCCCGAGGCTGTAGATTCGCGCCTGCGCAGAAGCCGCGGCCCGCGCCGGTCATGACCAGGCATCGCACGCCGCTCTTGGGGTCTTCGATGTGGTCGAGCGCCTTCATGAGTCCGCCGAGCATTTCCGCGGAGACGGCGTTCATGACTTCAGGATGGTTCAGCGTCAGGATGCCGACGCTTCCTTCGATATCGAGTTTTGCACGTTCGAATTCCATAGCAATGCTTTTACCAGTCCGGTCCGCTCCCCGCCACGCTCGGAATGCCGGTGTGCGCAGTCAGGCCGCCGTCGGCGATGATGTAGGTGCCATTGACGTACGACGCCTCGTCGGATGCCAGGAACAAGACCACATTCGCGATCTCGATTGGCTCACCGTAGCGGCCCATCGGAATCGCCGCTTCGGTCTTCTCGGCAAGCTCTGGGATCGCCTGCCGCGACTTCAGGATCGGCGGCGTCAGGATCGCGCCGGGGCACACCGCGTTGCAGCGGATTCCTTTGCGCGCATATTCGATCGCGGTGGTGCGCGTGAGATTGATCACACCCGCCTTGATCGCGTTGTAAGCGCCCAGGCCGTAGTCGCCCGCGAGACCCGACACCGAGCCGGTGTTGATGATCGCGCCTTTGCGCCGCGGCACCATAACCTCAAGAGCGCATCGCGTCGCATACCAATATGCGGTCAGGCCGATATCGAGCGATTTGCGCCAGTTCTCCAGCGACATTTCGCCGACCCGTCCGGTGTAAAGCCGGATCGCATTGTTGTGCAGGATGTCGAGATGCCCGAATCGCTCGACCGCGAACTTGATCATGTCTTCGATTTCGGGCGGGTTACCCACGTTCGCGTGGAGCGCCTCGGCTTTGTTGCCGACGCCGTGAATCTCGCGGGCGACGCGCATGGCACCTTCCTGATTCCAGTCCACGACCACAACGGCGGCGCCTTCCGAAGCGAGCCGCTTGGCGGTGGCTTCACCGATGCCGGAACCGGCGCCGGTGACCAAAGCAACCTTGTCCTTGAGTCTCATGGAACAGGTTGTAGCAGGCGAGGCGCGACTGGGAAAAACCCATCAGAGGGGGAACGCTGCCAGACAGGACGCCCCAGCGCCGGCGCAAAGGCTGCCGACCTTGATCGCAGCCGCTCAGGCGCCGGCGGGCTTGATCTGGTAGCGGATGGGCATGTGTTTGATGCCGCCGACGAAGCTGGAGCGCAGCCGCGCAACGGGACCTGCCAGCTCAGCCTTCTCCAGCCGCTTTGCCAGTTCCCGGAAGATCACTTCCAGCTCCAGGCGCGCGAGGTTCGAGCCGAGGCAGAAATGTTCGCCGATTCCGAACCCGAGATGGGGATTGGGATCGCGTCCGATGTCGAACTTGAATGGCTTATCGAATACATCCTCATCGCGGTTCGCCGATGGATAGAACAGACACACCGATTCTCCCTGGCGAATCTTCTGTCCGCGCACCTCAGTGTCCTGCGAGGCGGTGCGGCCGAATTGAATGACCGGCGATGTCCAGCGCACGATTTCTTCGACTGCGGATTTGATGAGCGTTGGGTCGGACTTCAGGCGCCGAAACTGCTCGGGGTTCTCGATCATCGCGAGCAGGCCACCGCTGGTCGCATTGCGGGTCGTCTCATTGCCGGCGACGACCAGAACCAGCAGGTATGAAAGGAGTTCCAGCGTTGGCAGGGGAGCGCCATTCACTTTGGCGTTGGCGATGATGCTGGTGACGTCGTTGGTCGGATTCTTCTGTCGTTCGGACACGAAATCGGTGAAGTACTGGAACATCTCCATCCGGGCCTGGGCGAAGGTTTCGGTCGGGTTCTCACCGCGCTGAAACTCCGGATCGCCGCCCCCGATGATCTCGTTGGTCCATCGGAACAGCGTGGGCCAATCCTTGCGCGGCACACCGAGCATCTCCGCGATGACCGCCACGGGAACCTTGGAGGAAATCTCGGTAACGAAATCGCATTCCTTACGATCCATCACGTCGTTGAGAACATCGTGGGTGATCTTCGCTACCTCGGGTTCGAGCGCCCGTATTGATCGCGGCGTGAAGTAGCGACTCAGGATTGCCCGGTACTCACCGTGCTGCGGAGGGTCCATGTTCAGCAGATGCTTCAGCGGCAGCGCCTCGGGAGGCAGCGCCGTCTCGCCCGGATCCAGCACAAAGATCGCGAGCCGCGGCCCGTTGAGCCATAGCTTGGGCTGCTTGCTGATCTCCATGATGTCGGCGGCTTTGGTGATCGCCCAGAACGGATCGACACGCGGGCGCTCCACGTGGAATACCGGCTTCTGCTTGCGCAGCCAGGTCCATTCCGCGTGGGGATAGCCGTTTTTCTGGTAATGGTCCGGAGTGATGATATCGATCGTGTCGAGCGAAAATTCGGGGGTGCTCATAACCTGATTACTTGCGGCCTGCGCTTCCATGGGTCAACTCCGGACTATTCAGTTATTCTTGGCGTCGTCGTCGATGATTGAGATCGCCTGCCGCGGGCACATCCGCACGGCCAGTCTTAGCTTGTCGAGCAGATGGGCCGATGGCCGCTCGATCAAAAGATGCGCCTTGTCGTCGCGCACTTCAAATATCTCGGGCGCCGCGTTCGCGCATCGCTCGTTCCCTTCGCATAGCCTCGGATCGATCACGATCTTCATTGCGTTGATCCTCGATATCCACCGGCCGCAGGCGTCATTATGACCCGCGTTCCGCATTGAGGCGATCGCCGCGGAGCCTCATCAAATCTATCTAAATACCGCGATCAGCCCGCGGCCGCCGCCGATGTTTCCCGCAGCCCTTTCGGTTCCACGTTCTTGAAGTACGGAATTACGTGGCGGCCGATCAGTTTGATCGTGTCCATGATTGCCTCATGCGGCATCCGGCCGACCTGCACCAGCAACAGAAGCTCGTCGATGCCGGCCTCGGGATATTTCTGTACTCCTCTAATGCAATCGTCGGGATTACCGCAAATTACCGTGCCGCTCTTCGCCGCGGCGTCGATATTGAACGCACTTGGCGCTATGGGCGCCGCCGTGAGCGGCTTGGATTCATCGCGCTTCTCGCCCCGGCTAGAGATCAGCGCGTCGGTGATATTGGAATAGTACTGATAGGTCTTTGCGGTCTTCGGGATATAAAGCTGCTGACCCAACTCCCAGAAGAACTTCATGTTCTGCTCGGCTACGGCATAGGCCTTCTCGCGGGTCTCCGCGCAACAGGCCATCGCGGATGCCGCCACCTGGTTATTCACGAACGCGCCCGCAGGATCGGTGCATGAATTCGCAGCGTCGCGATAGATCTTGAGCTGCGCTTCCAGCATTCCAGGCGCCAGGAATCCAAACGACAGTAATCCCAATCCGAGCTTGCCGGCGCGCTCGAAGCTCGAAGGCTGCGTAGCGGCGTGCCAGAGGGGCGGATGCGGCTTCTGCACGGGCTTGGGCAGGACGGATCGCTCGGGCATCTTGAGGTACTTGCCATCGAAGCTGACCTTGTCCTTCATCCACATTTGCGGGATGGCGCGGACGGACTCTTCCCATTGGCCGATAGTCTCGTCGGGATCGATCATGAAGCCGCCGAGTTCCTGTTCGGTAATCGAGCGGCCCGTGCCGAGTTCAACGCGTCCGTTGGAGAGAATGTCGAGAACGGCCGCGCGCTCCGCCACGCGCACGGGATGGTTGTAGCGGTGGGGCAACAACACGACGCCGTGCCCCAGCCTGATCCGCTGGGTGCGCTGGCTGATAGCGCCGAAGAAAACCTCGGGCGCCGAGCTGTGCGAATATTCGGTGAGGAAGTGATGCTCCACGCACCATACACCGTGGAATCCCATTTCCTCCGCCAGTTCGATCTGCGCGATCGCCTGCCAATAGGTGTTGTACTCCGAGAGATTGTGCCAGGGCTTGGCCATCTGCAGCTCGTAGATCAGAGAAATTCGCATCGTATCGTTCCTCCGGAATCGCGAAGTGCGCGCGCAAGTGCCCGTGACAGGTGCAATGAAGGAGCAATTCAAGTGCCATCAACGCTCTGCGCAGTTCGGCAAAAATCTCGGCACGACGATGAAGATTCGGAAGCGGACGCGGCAACCGCGCGCAAAAGATGTTGCCACTCGAACCAAGTGTCTCCAAAGGCGCCATCCGACCTCTAATCAGCCTTAGGGTCTGACGGCAGCGGCATAGAGGGAGATCACAAAAACTCCGTCGCTTTTGGTTGGAAACGGCCCGCGTTGGCGATTGAGCTGTCGGGCCATGTAAGAATCCCCTCACGGCTTTCTGGAGGGATTCGCATGCTATCGAACACTAAATACCTGACGATGAATGTGCCGGCGCGGATGGACTTCGTGAATATCACGGATGAAGTGGTCGCCGCACTGGAGGAGAGCGGAGTGCGCGAGGGTCTATGCCTCGTCAATGCGATGCATATCACCGCATCGGTGTTCATCAACGACGATGAGCTGGGTCTGCACGAGGACTACAAGCGATGGCTCGAGACGCTGGCTCCGTTCGACGCCAGCCCCAAGCGCTACCATCACAACCGCACCGGCGAAGACAACGGCGACGCGCATCACAAGCGCCAGCTGATGGGCCGCGAGGTGGTGGTCGCGGTGACCGATGGCAAGCTCGACTTTGGTCCGTGGGAGCAAATCTTCTACGGCGAATTCGATGGCCGTCGCCCCAAGCGCGTGCTGATCAAGATTATCGGCGAATAGCTGTCAGATGTCATTCCGAGCTGGCCACGAGACGCGTCCGAGCGTTGACTGTCTGTCAGTGCCGGCGTTGATTGCGCAAGCATGGCGGCGCTACTCTGAGTGTGCGCCGGAGTTGAGGCCGGCTGCGAAAGGCGGGGAGAGATGTCGCGAAAACGGAGATTGACAGTCGCTTTGGTGCTGCTGTGCGCAGCCGTATTGATTTCCGGTGCGAGTGGCTCATCGCGCCGCAGGACGACGGGGACGCAGTTGTCGCACCGGATGGCGACGCGGGAAGGTGTCATTCATTTGTCGGCGAGAGGATTTGTATCGAGATACCCGACGTCGCGGGCACCTATACGGGAGCGATCGACGATTCGGTCGGTGGTCAGGGCACGTTGAATCTCACGGTTGAGCAGAATGGAAAGCACATCACCGGAGTGTGGAGCACCACGTATCCCGAGCCGGGATATGAGGGATTGAGTGGTACTCTTACCGGCACGGTGTCGACAACGGACATTAGAGCTACGCTCAAGAGCACCATTCGCCGTTGCCATTACCTCGCGATCGCCACGATTGCTTCTACCAGCTTTCAAGGAACGTTTACCGGCATCCACTGTCCCGAAGACGACAGCGGCACGTTCGTCATCAACAAAGAGCAATGAACTTCGTTCCGTCACACCGACAAGGGGTCGCCGATTATTTGCTCTCGACGTCGCTTGCGTCGGGGTTATCGGTGCGCTGGTAGACTCCGCATTCGCCGGAGAACTGGCAATCGAAGCTGGTGACCAGTTCGTAGTGCTTCTGCATGTAATCGCGCAGTGCTGCCAGATGGTCGCTGCCTGCGTCCGAGGCGACTGGATGGTCGAGGTCGTCGTCCCACAGGATGTACTTCACTTGGCCGCGCTCGAGGCCTGCGATCGTCTCGCGCACCTGCTCCAGCCGCGTGTAGTCGTTGGCCGTCAGGTACGGGACGGGGGCGGGGTTGTGCAGATGCATCAGCACGTACATGTCGTCCATGTCGCCAGATTCCAGAAATTCGTCGCCGGGACGAGTGTTCGCGACCAGCCATTGGTAGGTGTGGTAAACGTCGGGGTCTGCGAAGACGACGCGGCCGGACGGCAGATCGAGCGCGGCGCGCCGTGCAAACTGCGCTTCGGCGGGGGGAACGATCAACATAGCGATCGCGGCTATCCCTGCGATTTTCAGCAGCGGCACCTGCCACTTGCTGGTTGAAATCAGCCAGACGCTCACGATGAGCGCCGGCAGCGATGCCTCCGCGATCCTTCCGAAGTCGGGTGAATACCATCTGCCGGCAAGTAGTGAGCATCCTGCCGTCGCGATGAGTATCAATTCATTCCAAGGGCCTTCGTTGCCGCGGCTGCGGCGATGGCGGAACAGGAGAACGAGGTACGCGAAGGGCAGGGCGTACACGAGCGGGTAAAGAACGTAGAGCATCGCGTCGGATGGACTATCGAGTGTCGGCGTCGTCTGGTACCAGATGGTGCGCCAGGTGTTGTAGCGCGAATCCGCGGGATAGTACTTGATCGGAAACACGACGATTAGATCGAAGAACCTCGCCAGGCCAATTCTTCCGATCAGAATCGCCAGTCCCACGCCCACGACAACTCCGTATGCGCCGATCAAATAACCCTGGTCGGCGAACAACTCCGAGAGCCGCGCACGCTTCTCCCACGTGACGAAGCCCGCGAAGAAGATTAGCGCGACGAAGCCGTTGCTCTGCGTAAACAGCGTCGCGACGCCGATTAACACGCCCGCGATCGCCAGCCGCGCGTTGCTGCGCTGGGGCATCAACACCGCCATCGCGGAGAGTATCAGCGTGATGCTCAGCTTGTGATGGGTGGCGTCAGGGACGGCGAGAAAGATCGGCAGAAAGAGGACGGCGGGCAACACGCTTGCCCATCCGGAGAGGATGCGGCGCGATACTGTGATCGCGATCCAGAAATATATCGTGCCGACGACCAGCAGCATCGCGTTCGGAATCCACGCGCGCACGCCCCACAGCTTGAACATCGCGAGGTAGACGATTTCGGTTCCGGGCAGCGTGTACTGGAAGAAGTCGATATAGATGCGCTGCCCCGCGAGCATTCGCATCGCGCCCTCCAGATTCACCCATTCGTCATATGCCCACGTCAGGCGGATGAAGGGAGTGGCAGGCAGGACGAACTGAGCGCAGTAGAGCCACGCCGCGGCGGCGATCGTCAGGGCGGCGGCCAAGCGGGTATCGACTATGATCCTGCCGGGCTGCTCAGTGCGTGCCAGCACAGAGTCGGCGGCCGCCAGCGGTTTCATCTGCGCTCTCGCCAGCCAGGAGCCGTCGTCTTTGTGCGCAGGGGATTTATCGCAGCGTACGATCGCGCACCAGGATTCCGTCGTCGTAGAGCTTGCGAATTTGATCCGCCGGCATCTCGAGCATTTCCTGGAGCACGCGCTCGTTGTCCTCGCCGAGGCGCGAGGCGCGCACGTCGTTGCGATCGGGCCAGGCTGAGAACTTAACCGGCACGGCAGTGATCGCGACGCGGCCGAGGAGTGGATCTTCGACCCATCGCACGGTCTTCCGCTCATTCAGATGAGGATGCGCCACTGCCTCGTTGATCGACAGCACGGGCGCGCAAGGCACGCGCTCGGCGTCGAGAACGGCGATCGCGTCATCGCGGGTCGCGAAGCCTGACAGCCATTTCTCGATGACGTCGCGCAACTCCATGCGATTGTCGCGGCGGCCCCGCGCCGACTCGAAGCGCGGGTCGGTTCCGAGCTCGGGCATCTTCATCGCGCGCAGGAGCTGAGGCCATTGATGAGGCGTGACCGCCAGCAGCACATACTGGTTGTCGCGATAGTGAAAGATGCCGGTCGTTCCGCCATCGGGATGGATCGATCCGCTGCGCGTAGGCCGAAACTTGTCACCGCGCATCGACACCAGCGGCACGCGCTTCTCGTGCATGTGGAAGTAAGTATCGAGCAGGGACGCATCGAGATATTGTCCCTCGCCGGTGCGCTCGCGATGGAGCAGCGCGAATCCAATCGCCATCGCAGAGGCGACACCAGTCGAGATGTCGCCGATCGCCATCGTCGTCATCGCCGGAGGACCCTCTTCCTCGCCGATACCGTCGGTCACGCCGGCGTAGGCTTGTCCGACAAAATCGTAGCCGGGCTTGGAGGAGAGCGGGCCGGTCTGCCCGGCCATCGAGATCGAGCACATGATGATTTTGGGGTTCACCTTCTTGACGTCTTCATAGGAGAAGCCCAGCCGCCCGATCACTCCGGGCGCGAAGTTTTCGACGATCACATCGATCTTCGGAAGCATCGCCGTCACGAGTTCCTTGGCGCGCGGATTTTTGAGATCGATCGCGAAGCTCAGCTTGCTGTGGTTGTGCTGCAGATAGTAGGTGCTGTGGCTCGTGCCTTTAAGCTCGGGCGCCAACGGCTTCAGGCCGTCGGCCCGTACGCGGTCTCCGTGGGGAGCGAGTTCCAGCTTGATAACCTCGGCGCCCATCTCGGCCAGCAGCCGCGTGCAGGTCGGACCCGCCACGAACTGTGAAAAATCCAAAACACGATAACCTTCAAGCATCCGAGGTGCGTTGGGCATGGTTGCGTCCTCCATTGCCGTGCGATGGCTGGAAGGTCGAGCCTTCCAGGCGACCGGTTCCGGCAATAGTAATGACTTAGCGGCCCCGTCGAATTTTCGCTAGTCCGGCGAAAGTCGCGGCATCAAGCGGACGAATGCCGTCGTCCTCAGCGCGGGCTTGCGCCCGCAACCCAAAGAGGCTGTCTCGGCGATCGAGTTCAAAGGTTCTCCCACTCACGGGATTCCTCGGAAAAGAACCTCGGAATGACACCACTTTCCAACGGCACCTGAAGACAAAATCTTCCCACCACGCAACGAAGTTCAGAATTAGTAGCTCAGAAAGGCCATTGCCAGTTGGAATCCTCCGGCCGGTCGATGCCGAACTCATGCGCGTAGTTGACGCATCCGATCATTCGGTCGAGCAGCGCTTCACGAGCACTCGACGCGGTGACTTGGAAACGAGGCATCCTGTCGATCGCATCGATGGCGAGGCTGAAGCGATCGGCCTGGTTTCTGATTGCCAATTCCAGGGGAGTGTTGATGTTGCCTTGCTCCTTATAACCGCGGACGTGGATGTTGTGCTGACCCGGCCGCCGATACGTGAGCCGATGGATGAGGAACGGATAGGAATGGAAGTTGAAGATCACCGGCTTGTCGGGAGTGAAGAGCGCCTCGAATTCCCGGTCGCTCATGCCGTGCGGATGCTCGGTGTGCGGGACCAGCCTGAACAGGTCCACCACGTTTACGAATCGCACCTTGACGCCGGGCAGAAGCTCGCGCAGCAGCGCGGTCGCGGCGAGAGATTCCATGGTGGGTACGTCGCCGCAACTCGCCATGACTACATCGGGTTCGACGCCCTGGTCGTTGCTGGCCCAGCTCCAGATACCGGCGCCCTTGGTGCAATGCGCGACGGCGGCATCCATGTCGAGATACTGCAAGTGCACCTGCTTGTCCGCCACGATGACGTTCGCGTAGTTGGTGCTCCTGAGGCAGTGATCGCCCACCGAGAGCAGGCAGTTGGCATCGGGCGGCAGATAGATGCGCACCACCGCGGGGCTTTTGTTGACCGCTACATCGAGGAAGCCGGGATCCTGATGCGTGAAGCCATTGTGATCCTGGCGCCATACCAGTGCGGTGATCAGCAGGTTCAACGATGAGATGTCAGCGCGCCACGGCAGTTCGTTGCACTTCTCCAACCATTTCGCGTGCTGATTGAACATCGAGTCGATGACGTGAACGAAAGGCTCATAGCTGTTGATGAGCCCGTGGCGGCCGCTCAGGAGGTAGCCCTCGAGCCAGCCTTCGACGGTGTGCTCGCTGAGCATCTCCATCACGCGGCCGCTGGTGGCCAGCTCGCCGCCGTCGGCGTCTTCTGGGAAGTAGTCTCCGAGCCAAACCTTCTTGCCGGCCTCGTACAACGCTTCGAGGCGATTTGATTGGGTCTCATCGGGTCCGACGACGCGGAAGTTGGTCATGTTCTGGCGCATCACGTCGCGCAGCAAATTGCCGAGCGTTGGGACGTTGCCTGCCAGGGTCGCGCCGGGTTTCTTGACCTCGACGGCATATTTGCGGAAGTCGGGAAGGTCGAGCGGCTTGCGCAGGAGGCCGCCGTTGGCGACCGGGTTGGCGCTCATTCGCCGCGTTCCCTTCGGAGCCAGCGGCTTCAACTCGGCGATGAGCCGACCTTCTTTGTCGAAGAGATCTTCGGGCTTGTAACCGCGCATCCACTTCTCGAGGATTTTCAGATGCGCGCTGTTGGTCGCGATGTCGCTGATCGGAATCTGATGCGCGCGCCAGTAGCCTTCCAGGTAGTGGCCGTCGACTTGCCGCGGCGCCGTCCAGCCCTTGGGGCTGCGGAGCACGATCATCGGCCAGCGCGGGCGGGTGGCTTTGCCGGTTCGCCGCGCCTGGTCCTGGTGCTTGCGGATTTCCAGCACGCAATGCTCGAGCGTGGCCGCCATCGCCTGATGCATACTCGCGGGATCGCTGCCCTCCACGAAATAGGGCGTATATCCGTAGCCGACGAACAGCGCCTCCAGCTCTTCGTGGCTGATGCGCGCGAGCACGGTCGGGTTGTTGATCTTGTAGCCATTGAGATGGAGAACGGGCAGCACGGCTCCGTCGGTAATCGGATTCAAGAACTTGTTGCTGTGCCAGCTCGTCGCCAGGGGGCCGGTTTCTGATTCGCCGTCTCCGACCATCGTCAGCGTGATCAAATCCGGATTGTCGTAGACCGTGCCGAACGCGTGCGAGAGGCTGTAGCCGAGTTCGCCGCCCTCATGGATGCTGCCGGGAGTCTCTGGCGTGGCGTGGCTGCCGATGCCGCCCGGGAAGCTGAACTGCTTGAAGAACCGCTGCATGCCCGCGAGGTCCTGGCTTTTGTCCGGGTAGATCTCGGAGTAGGTGCCTTCGAGGTACGCCTGCGACAGAACGGCGGGCGCACCATGGCCGGGGCCGGAAATATAGATCGCGTTGAGGTCATACTTGTTGATCAGCCGGTTGAAGTGGAGGTAGGTGAACGCCTGGCCGGCGTCGGATCCCCAATGACCCAGCAGCCGCGGTTTCGTATGCTCCAGTTTGAGCGGCTCGCGAAGGAGCGGATTCTCCTTCAGGTAGAGCATGCCCAGACAGAGGTAGAGACTCGCGCGCCAGTACGCATCGATCTTGCGCAGCTCCTCGGGATTCAATGGGGTTCCCTGGATTGTCGAGCGCGCTTTGCCGTATGCGGAAATCGCGTCGATGGGGTCGGGCGCCTTGGACGCTTTGACGGTTGTGTTCATTGGCTTTGCTGGCCTCTTGGCTGGCTTGCGGCTTTGGTCACGTTTTGAGACGGCCATATTATCTCCCGCGATCATTACGGTTTATGCAGAGGTTCCTTACGGTTTAGCTCTCGACTCAGGGGCAGAATCCGGGCCAACCGGGATGACGGATGGGGCAGTTGGCCAATTAAGGTCCAAACAAAATGCATGCGCCCTTAAGGGGGCAAACAAGGACATAGGCAACGTATCCTTTCGCTCCAAAGGATGGTCAGTGATCCGGACTCTACGTCGGGTGCGCGACATAAGGCGAACAAAGGGCGCGGTTCTCAGAACACGATTGGCAACTCCAGATACTCGCGATAGATGAAGTCGCGATGCTCAAACAGCCGCGGAGTCATCGCCTTGACGACGTCCGGATTAGTCTCGCGGTAGAAGGAGCGGAACGGCGTCGCCATCGGGCATAGATCGGGCGGAAGCGGATTGACCAGCCCAGCGAACGCGGCCCAATAGATGTCGAGCGCAGAAAGACTGTCGCCGATAAAGAACCGGCTTCCTTTGACGCGCTGCTTTGACAGGCGTTCGTCCAGCAGGTTCAGGATTTCAATCATGCGTGCGGTGGCGGTAGCGGCCGCCTCGGGGCTATAGCCATACTTCTTGCCGAGGTGAGTCCAGAGCCGGCGGGCGCCGTTGCTGGCCGCGGGATCAGTCAGCGTCGCATCGATCATCGTCAGCCGCTTCGACCATCCGAAACCATTCTCGCCAAGAATCTCGTTGGCATAACCGAACATCAGGATGCGATCGTCTGCGTTTGCTGGAATCAGCCGCGGTTTGGGTTGCAGTCGCTCGGCCAGATATAGCTGCTCGATCCACGTCGAACGAGGACGCTCGTCATTCCAGATGGCGACCGGAGCGCTGGCTTGCGCCGTCCACTCGATCAACTCGCGCTCGGATCCATCCTTGCCCGCGCTCGTGACGGGAACGTATGAAAGCTTCTTCACGTAGAAGATGCCCTTACAGGACTCACGCCACGGTCCTGGGACGGCGTAAGAACCGAGGACCAGCCGCAGCCCGGACATCCGGCGCGCGTCCTCCAGACTGACGTAGTTGAGCTTGATATCGGTCGCCGCGATTTCGCCTGCCATTGAATTCTCCTGTAGCGTTCGCCGCTCACTCTGGGTGAATTGTTATTGCGAAAGCCAGTCCGGCGCTAGGGCATCCCGAGTTGCTTTTTGAGGAAGTCGGTCCGGTCCGCCGTGACTTCGGGAATGTCCATCATGTGGCCAGTGTCGTACCATTTGAGCTGCTTCGGTTGGCTCGCTGCTTCAAAGAACGCCGTGGCGTCGGATTGCGGCACGCCCTGGTCCTGGCGAGCCGATTGGAAGAGCAGCGCGGTCGGCGCTTCGTGCCCGATATAGTTGATCGCGTCCAGCGGCGCGAGTGCCGCGACAAATTCCGGCAATTGCCCATCGAGCGCTCGCCGCATTCCAACTGCGTACGGATGAGGACTCGTGCAGATGTGATACGTGTATCCCTGTAGGCCCACCTCGAAGACGGCCGCCTTGAAGCGGGCATCCACCGCGACGGCATCGGCGCCGATGAGAGAGCCGTAGCTGTGGCCCACGTAGGCGATTCGCGTGCGGTCGACATCCTTGCGCGCGATCAGGACGTCGACTGCGCGGCGGATATTGATCACGTCGCGGACCATGCTGTTATAGACCGCCAGGCCATGCAGAGGAGAGCCTGTGCCGCAGTTGTCGAGGACGACGGAGATTGCGCCGGCCCTGGAAGTCGCGACCGCGTATGGTTCCCAATCTTTTCCGTCACCGGAACCCTTCCAGATGATTGCGGGGAAAGGTCCGTTGCCTGGCGGAACGATCAGGTTAGCGGAGCAGGTTCCTCCCTTCGGATTCGCAAACTCGATTGATTCGATTTTGAGGCCATTGTCGTTGAAGGTGCCCATCTCCGTCAGCCCGGTCGGCGAACTCTGATCATATTGAAAGGACCTGGCGAGGACGGCGTAGGGCGGCAGATCGCGGCAATACGGTGCGCAATCCACTGGCGGGCCAAATTGCGACGGAGCCTGACGCGCGAATTCAAGCGGCAGCGAACCGCTTTGCAGCCAGGTGCCCGCAATCGTTCTGCCGTCGGCGGCGACGGTTCCTTTGAAGGCTCCGTTCACGGAAGGGACGGCGAAGCTAAAGTCGTTGCCGTCCAGGACTGCGTTGCTTCCCTGCAATCCGAAAGCAGCCTGATCGATACTGTCGAGCGAGACGTTGAGATTGCCCGAGGAGTCGGTGGTGACGTGCATCACCAGACGCAGCGTCTGCTCGTCGATCCCTAAGGCGCCGCCCCAATCGCCGACGAGTGCGGCCGCCTTTCTTCCGCACGCGAGGGGCGCGACGCTGAGCAGCAGCACCATCGAAATACGAAGGAGGCTGCGCCCACTACTCATGCGCCGCGGCGATGACGCCATCGCGATGTTCCCCTTTTTCGAGAAGCCGTGCATGGATGGTCCGCGGGAGGCGATTACTCAAAACGATAGTACCTCGTTTGGGTCAATGACTACGAGTTGGGGGCGGTGCCATAAAGAGCGGCGTGTTTCGCGACGAAGTCGCGAATGCTCAATGCCGGATGTCCCGTGAGCGCGTCGACATCGTGCGTGATGCGATCGTAGCGGTTGGCGGCGTGAAGGCGTGCCATCGTCGCCAGATGCTCGAAGACGTGTTGGGGCAGATTGCGGCTGCGGAGTTGCTCACGCCATGGCTCGAAAGGCACATCGACATAAGTGATGGTTCGGCCGAGCGCGGCAGAATATTCGGCTGCGACGGAATGCATGTCCTCGGATTTTGGCCCCGTCAGCTCGTAGACCTTGCCGATATGCGCGGATGGATTTGCCAGGATCGTCGCCATCACCTCGGCGACATCCTGAACGGCGACCGGAGAGGTTCGCCCGTCGCCGAATGGCAACCGGATGGTTGCGTCTTTCGCGATCGATTCAGCGGCCCAGGTCGTGAAGAAGAAGTTCTCGAGGAACACGGTGGGGCGGACGTGCACGACGGGCAGTCCCGACCAGTTGAGCACCTGCTCGGCAAGGAGATGTTGGCGATGCTGCGGAGACTCCGTCATGTTGACCAGCGTCATCTGCGATACCGTCATCTGCGAGATGTTAACGAACACCTCCAGATCGCCGCGCTCGCGCGCAACCGCGGCCGCGATGACGGTGGCTTCCAGATAGGGCGCGGACACGCTCATGCCGAAGTAGATGCGCCGGCAGCCGTCCAGTGCGCGGGCGACATCGGCGGCATTGGTCAGGTCGCCGGCCAGAACCTCGGCACCGGTCGCGCGCAGCGCATCGGCGCGTTCATCTTCGCGGCGAACGAGAGCGCGGACGGGCAGGCCGCGCCGGCGGAGCAGATCCACGATGGTGCGGCCGACAGCGCCGACGCGACCCGCGGCGCCCGTGACGAGAATGGGATTATTAGCTTCCATTTTCAGGATCTCTCCGCCGAAAGCCTGCGCTCGACTTACCTTGTCACCGTTCTGAATATCGACTTCATTTTCCCGCCTCGGGCCAGTAAACAGTTGCCCGTATCAAATCGGGGTTACCTGGGTAACACAACGGTCTCTATTGTCTACCAATTGAATTGCGCTGGAGGACGCGAGCGCGAATAGTCGTAACGAGGACGCGTATTGACCGCGCCGGAGCCCCGTAAACCATAACAATCACAATCAACTGAGGGAGTATCTAATGTTCCCATTTACGCATCGAGCCGCACGCGCAATTGCGGCAGCAACCATCATCGGTACCTTCGCTTTTGGCATTTCTCTGACCGCCGGCTCGGCCCTGGCTCAGGCGCCTGCGCCTCAGGTCATGGCGGATGCTTCGGTGCCGGCAACGACGGAACCGGCGGCAGTGGGCAATAAGGCCGATCCGGTCGAGGCGCGCATCAAAGAGTTGCACAACAAACTCCACATCACGGCCGCCCAGCAGAGCCAGTGGGACAACCTCGTCGAGATAATGCGGGGCAACGCGAGGACGATGAAGGAGCTGCAAAAAGAGAGGGGCGAGGACGCAACGTCGATGACTGCCGTCGACGCGGTCAGATCTTATGCCGCGGTCATCGACGCCCATCAAGCTGGAATGACTAAATTCGTTCCCGCGTTTGAGGCCCTGTATAACACCATGTCGGATGCGCAGAAGCATACGGCCGATTCGATGTTTCAGAACAAGGTAGTTACAGCCAGCGCTACCGCGGCGGCAAAATAAAGCAACTCGGGACGTGTTGGCACGAAGGACACTCGTCCGGTCGCGTGCACGTTGCGTTGGGAGATGGAGAGTCATCATGACAAAGACGGTATTAACGAGGATCAGTAAGATCGCGATTGCGATCGTGTTCCTGTTTGTAATCTGTTTCGTTGCGATCGGATCGGCAGTAGCCGACGATCATCATGGCGGCGACAATCGGAACGCGGGACACGACCGCGATCGAGGCCGCCAGTATGTGCCCGCTCATCGCGATTACTATTACGCACCGCCGCCGAACTACTACACCGCGCCCGAGCCGGCCTATTACTATCCTCCCGAGGGAGGATACGTCGAGGCTCCGCCATCGCCGGGCATCAGCCTCTTCTTCGGGCTTTAAGGCATAGCGCGCCACGCCGCGTCCAGCGCTCATCGGATGAGCGCTGGACGTGACTTCGCCGATGTATTCCGGATTCCAGGGACGCATCTCGCCTTTTACGCTTCCTCTTCTTTAGGACCCGAGAGGGGTCGCACCAGGATTTTTTCGATCCGGTGGCCATCCATACCTGCGATCTGAAAACGCCATTGTCCCCAAGTGAACAGCGCATCCGCCTGGGCGACGTGCTGAAGCTGCGAGAGTACGAATCCCGCGAGGGTAAGGTAGTCACCCTGCGGCAGGTCATCCAGGCCGAGCAGCTCCGCTACTTCGGAGATGGGAATGGTGGCGTCGATAAGAAACGCGCCGTCATCGCGCCGCTCGACTTTTGGTTCCGGCTCGGCGCCAATGTTCGGAAGATCGCCGGCGAGCACCTCCAGCAAATCCGTGCGGGTTACGATGCCCTGAATGCTGCCGTATTCATCCACGATGACGGCAGTATGAACGGGGGTCTTTCGAAAGAGATCGAGAGTCCTCAAGATCGACGCCCCCTCATGGACGATCAGCGGTTTGAGAATGGCGCTTTCGACATCCAGCCCTTTGTTGGCCAGGTGCTGGTCCAGAAGGTCCTGCTTCCTGACCACTCCGGCGATTTCATCTATGGAACCGCGGCTCACCAGGACCTGCGCGTGGTGGCACTCCCGGAGTTTGCGAAGGATGGCATCTTTGCTTTCCTCGAGGTCGATCCAAACGACATCGGGGCGTGGCGTCATGATGGTGCGTACCGCTCGATCCTCCAGATCCAGCACCCCTTCGATCATGTCCCGCTCTGAAGTATGTATCGCCCCCGACTTTTCTCCCTGCTCGATGAGGTCATGGATCTCTTCCTCGGTCACCGGACGTTCAAAGCCGGGACGTAATCCCATCAGGTTGACGATGAAATCGGTCGAGCCACTGAGAAAAGAGACCAGTGGGGAGACGGCTTTGGTCAGGAGGACGAGCGGTCGCGCAACGCGTGAGGCGATCGCTTCAGGGTCCTTCAGGGCGACATGTTTCGGAACCAGTTCGCCGATGACCAGGGTGAGGTAAGTGACGGCTACTACCACAATACCAATGGCTACAGGTTGCGTATAGGGAGTGAGTATTGAATAGTTATTTAATAACTCCCCAAGGCTCTTGGCGAGCGTGGCACCGCTGAACGTGCCAGTGACGATGGCGGTGAAGGTCACGCCGATCTGTACGCCGGCCAGAAAGCGCTTGGGGTCGTCCGCGAGAGCCAATGCGGCACGCGCGCCCTTGTGGCCCTCTTCCGCAAGCTGTTCGAGACGGCCGTGCCGCGAATTGACCACGGCTAACTCAGACATGGCAAAAAAACCATTCAGCAGGATCAGAAGCAATACTACGATGATCTCAATTAGCCACATCGATGCGAGTAGTCTGAAATCTCCTTTTTTGATCCTGGATTCAGGTTAGCGCGAAAGCCGGTCAGCACCAGACACTCCTATGGTTCGCCTTTGGGAGGATAGGCTTGTTGCAGGGCCAGGTTCAGAGCCATGACGTTCACCCGCGGCTCGCCGAAGATTCCGAGAGTGCGGCCCGTGATGTACCTGTCCAACAGCGTCCTGATGTCCGCGGCCGGCACGCCGCGCTCGCGCGCCACGCGTTCGACCTGAAGGGCTGCGTTGTCCGGGCTGATGTCCGGATCCAGGCCCGAGGCCGAAGTTGTGAGCAGGTCCGAGGGCAGGGGCCGGCCAACGAGTTCAGGCTGGGCACTTTCGAGAGCCCTGCGATGAGTAGTGATCCGCTCCATCAAGGTCCTGCTGATTGGGCCCAGATTGGACGCCCCGGAACTCGCGGCGTTCTAGGGTGCGGGCACGGTCTTGCTGGGATCATTTGGATCAGTCGCGGTAGTCGCTGATAGACGTCCGTGGAACCAAGCGGGGCCGGTCCATTGCTGACCGATGAGCCGCGAACCAATGACGACGCCCTGTGCGTTCCTTTCAAGGCTGCCATTTGCCTGAAACGGAAAGATCCATTGGTCCAGTCCGGTCAGCGCCAACGGATAGATGAGTCCGCACAACACCCAGGTGACCAACGAAGCTCGCAACGCGCTCATAATCATATTGGACATCGCGGCGATCCTTTAGAGCAGCCCCGAAATGCACAAGTCGATCAGTTTGATGCCGATGAACGGCGCAATCAGGCCGCCGAGGCCGTAGACTAGCAAGTTGCGGCGAAACATATCCTCGGCGCTTTTTGGCCTGAATTGAACCCCGCGCAACGCCAGGGGGATGAGGATCGGGATGATCAGCGCGTTGAAAATCAGCGCAGAGAGAATTGCGCTGCGCGGCGTCGCCAGGCCCATGATATTCAACGCGGCGAGGCCGGGTAATGCACCCATCAGCATGCCCGGGAGAATGGCGAAATACTTGGCGACGTCGTTGGCGATTGAAAACGTCGTCAAAGCGCCGCGAGTAATCAGCATCCGCTTGCCGATGTCGACAACATCAAGGAGCTTGGTCGGGTCGGAGTCCAGGTCGATCAGGTTGGCGGCTTCCTTGGCGGCGGCGGTTCCGGAATGCATCGCCAAGCCGACATCCGCCTGAGCGAGCGCCGGAGCATCGTTGGTGCCATCGCCGGTCATCGCCACCAGCCGGCCGCGCGATTGCTCGAGACGGATGAGGCGAAGTTTTTCTTCCGGTCTGGCCTCCGCGACGAAGTCATCGACGCCGGCCAGCGCAGCGATCGCGGCGGCGGTGATTGGGTTGTCGCCGGTGACCATGACGGTGCGGATGCCCATTTTGCGCAGTTGCGCAGTGCGCTCGCTGATGTGGGGTTTGAGGACATCGGACAATGCGATGACGCCCAGAATGTCGCCATCGACAGCGACGGCGAGCGGCGTCGCACCGTTTCTTGCAACTTCGTTTACCGCATCGTCGAGGTCGGTGGGGATGGATCTTCCGAAGGTGTGCCGAACGTGCCTGACGATGGCGGCTACGGCGCCCTTGCGAATTTTCTGGCCGTCCGGCAAATCGGTGCCGCTCATGCCGGTCGCCGCGGAAAAATCCAGACCGCGAGCGTGCTCAAGCAGGGGTTCGTCCGGTGCGCCCCGCTGTTGGGCAAACGTGACGACGGTCCGTCCCTCCGGGGTCGTATCGAAATGCGAAGCCTCAAACGCCGCCTGAGCCAATCGTTGCTCGGTGCATCCGGACAACGGAATAAGTCTCGTCGCCTGGCGATTGCCCATCGTGATGGTTCCGGTCTTGTCCAGAATCAAGGTCTGTACGTCGCCGGCCGCCTCGACCGCCTTTCCGGACATCGCGAGCACATTGAACTGCACCATGCGGTCGATGCCAGCGATGCCGATGGCGGAGAGCAGCGCCCCGATGGTGGTCGGAATGAGTGCGACTATGAGCGCGATGAGGTCGGCGACGTTGAGCTGCGCCTTCAGGTAAGCCGCCACAGGCGCCATTGCGGTCACGACGATGACGAAGATGAGGGTCAGGACGGAGAGCAAGACGGTTAGAGCGATCTCGTTGGGCGTCTTCTGCCGCCGGGCGCCTTCCACCAGGTGAATCATGCGGTCCAGGAAGCTCTCGCCCGGATCGGCGGTGACTCGAACGACCAGCCAATCCGAGACGACGGTCGTGCCCGCAGTGACGAACGAAAACATGTCGGTGCCCGATTCCTTCAGGACCGGAGCTGACTCGCCGGTGATCGCGGATTCATCGACCGAGGCCATACCCTCCACCACTTCGGCGTCGGACGGGATGACGTCATCCTTGTCCACCCTGACAAGATCGCCTTTGCGCAACGCCGCGGCTGGAACCTGCTCAAGGTTGCCATCGGGTTGCAGACGTTTGGCTTTCAGCTCGGTCTTGGTCTGACGCAGGAAGGCGGCTTGTGCCTTGCCGCGGCCCTCGGCGAGGGATTCGGCGAGGTTTGCGAACCATACGGTTAAAAACAGGATGACTGTCACCACGCCGTTGTAGGTGGAGGTGTCGCTGGAAGGGCCGAAGAGAGTGGGATCGATGGTCAGGGCCGCGGTCACGAGCGTGCCGAGCCATACGACGAACATGACGGGATTACGGACCTCCTGCCTCGGGTCGAGCTTCTTAAAAGAATCGATCAACGCCTGCCGGAGCAGTCGAGATCCATAGGTGGCACTGTGCCGCGGCTGACGCGAAGTAAGGCGGGACAACGACTTCGATACGATGGTGGCATTCGCATTCATATCAATCTTTTTGTGCAAACGCGGCGATGCCCTAATCCATCATCAGAACAACAGTAGTTGCTTCATGGCGAAATGCTCGGCGATCGGCCCCAACACCAGTGCGGGAACGAACGTAAGGGCGCCGACCACCAGGATGGTGCCCAGCCAGAATGCACCGAAAAGGAAAGTATCGGTGCGCAAGGTGCCGGCCGTGGCAGCCGTCGTGGGTTTGGATGCCACTGATCCCGCAACCGCCATCATGAAGACGATCGGAGGATAGCGGCCGATCAGGATGACGAAGGCGGTCGCCAGATTGTACCAGGCCGTGTTGGCATTCAGCCCGGCGAACGCGGAGCCATTGTTGGCGGCGGAGCTGCAGAACGCATAGAGCACCTCGGAGTAACCATGCATCGCCGCATTGCCCATCGAGGCGCGGCCATAGGGTTCGGCAACGGACCATCCGGTTAGAGCGAGGATGATCAGCGGATGGAGCAGGAGCGCCAGCGACACCAGGATGATTTCGGGCCGTTCGATTTTTTTTCCGAGGAACTCGGGCGTGCGCCCGACCATCAGGCCCGCGATAAAAACCGCGACGATGCCGTAGACGATCGCGGCGAGGAATCCGACGCCATTTCCCCCGAAGACGCACTGGAGCATCATCCCGATGAACGTTCCGACGCTGCCCAATGGTGTGAAGCTGTCGTGCATCGCGTTCACACTCCCGGTCGTGAACAGCGTGGTGACGCTGGCGAACAGTCCGCTCTGCGCGACCCCGAACCGAACCTCTTTGCCTTCCATGTTGCCGCCCGGCTGAGTCGACGTCGCGTGTAGCGCCACGCCTGCGTTGGCAAGGGTGGGAGTCCCTGCTTGTTCCGGCAGCACGGCGATCGGCAGGAACAGGATCACCATCGCGCCCATGACGCCGTACAGCACCCATCCCTGCCGGCGATTGCCGATCATCTCGCCGAAGCAGAGCACGATCGAACTCGGCAGAACGATCATCAACAAGGTCAGCATCACGCAGGTGAGCGGCGTCGGGTTCTCAAACGGGTGGGCGGCGTTGGCATTGAAGAAGCCGCCGCCATTGGTGCCGAGGTGCTTGATCGTCTCGAGTGATGCGACGGGACCGACGATGAGCGTTTGATCGCCGCCCTGCACGGGGTGGGCGATCACCTTGGTGTGGAGAGTTTGTGGCGCACCCTGCCAGATCATCACGAGCGCCAGCACGAAGGCCGCGGGCATCAGGACGCGCGTGGTGAAGCGGATGAGGTCGCGATAGAAGTTGCCGAGATTCGCGCCGCCGTCCTTGACGGTGAAAGCGCGGATGAAGGCCATCGCGACCACGAATCCGGTGGTGGCGGAGGTAAACATCGGGAAGGTGATCGCGGCCATCTGGCTGAAGTTGGAGAGCGTGGTTTCGCCGCCGTAACCTTGCCAGTCGGTGTTGGTGATGAAGCTGATGGCAGTGTTGAACGCGAGGGTCGGATCCATGCCCGGGAAATGCATCGGATTGAGTGGCAGATGGTCCTGAAAGACCAGGATCAGATAAATGATCGCGCCCATTATGGCGTTGGTGACGAGCATGTGAGCCGTGTACGTCTTCCAGTTCATCGGCTCGGTGCAGGCGCGCGGATCAATCATCCAATAGAGAAGGTTGTCGATTGGATCGAAAATCGGATCGAGGAGGGTTTTCTTGTCCGTCACAACCCGGGCGAGGTAGCGGCCGACAGGAATGCTGACCAATACCCCGATCAGCAACGTGAGTCCGATTTGCAGCCAAGACTGGAAGAGCATGAGGCGCCCAATCAGAACTTTTCGGGGTTGATCACCGCGTAGAAGAGATAGATCACCAGCGCGACGACAATCCCCATCAGAATGTACAAGGCCATGATCAGTTCCTGCGCGGCGCGCTTTTCGCCGAGGCGCCGATCGATGCGCGAGAAGGTTTCATCGCGTTATTTCCGCGGATTGTCGCGATGGTCTGTGGCCGCCATCTCGTCGACGGGACGAAGAACCTTCTGCGAGAAGGGAACGAGGAATCCAACCAGAGCAAAGGAGCCGATCAACAGCAGAAACATCAGCAGAGTTTCCAATCCGAGGTTCCTTTCGTGCGGTGATCATCAGGGCCCGCACGATGCCGCTCTCGAAGGATATTGACCGCAATCAAAAGGCGCCACTGCAGATTGCAAGTTGAGGCCTCGACTACAAGCAGCGGGTGATCCTGGAAAGCTTAGCTTGATAGTGACGCGCCAATGAAGTGACCGAGCGTGTAGGTCAGGCCGGCGGCGGCCAGGCCAACGAGCAGCTGTCGGAGTCCGGAGAAAAAGAAGCTTCGTCCGGTGAAAAGGGTTGCTCCCGCGCCGAGCAGAAAGAGTGCGACTGAACTTACGATGATGCTCGCGAGCACGGCGGCGGAATTCGCGAGGAAAAAGAAGGGCAGGACGGGAAATATCGCGCCAGTGGCGAACAACAGAAAAGACGAGATTGCGGCACTCCATGCAAAACCGCCGAGGTTCTGTGCGGCGGTGGTTGCCGGGCGATTGGCGAGCGATCGGGCCTCATCGGCTCCCAGACCCTGCGCGAGATAGATGGCGATCAACTGCTCGCGCTCCTCCTGGGAAATATCGGTTGGTTCGCGCGCTTCGACATCAACCCCGGTCTCGTGGCTCTCGCGAGACGTGCTGACCGACAACCATTCGCCCATCGCCATCGCGAAGGCGCCCGCGATCAGGCCCGACAGGCCGGTGACCAGGATAGTGCGGGAGGCGAGATGCGCACCGGCCACGCCCATGACCAGGCTCAAGTTCGATGCGAGCCCATCATTGGCGCCGAGCACGGCCGCTCGCAACGCGTTCGCCAGCGGACCGACGGACATATTCGGCATCGAAGCGGCGACCGCGCGGATGATACGGGCGTGGGATCGCTCGGCGGCATCGAATCCGCCGGCGACGGCCTCGGACTGAGCATCGTAGTGGCGGACATCAGCGTGCTCTTGCGTGCTCACGACGGGAAGCACGAAGTCGGGACCCCATCGGCGGGCGAGCCAGATCAGGGTTCTGGTGCGCCATCCGACACCGAAGTCGGGTACCGGGTGACCAAGCTCGGAGAGGCGTTCCTTCCAGAATTCCTTGTGAGCCTGCTCGATGGCGGCGAGGCGCTTGTAGACCGCCGAGATTTCGGGTTTGCGCTCTTCGGCAGATAGAGCGCGATACAGTGCGGCGCTGTCGACCTCGCGCTGAACGTTATCGAGATAACGTGCGACGGCGTCCTTGAGGTCTGTTGAATCAGTCGGCATGCGGGTTTTGTGATTAAAATTTAGGCGAACCCAAAAAAGCGCTGGGAATTAAAGGATAAATTGGGTTCGTTTTGTAAAAAACATTTTTCATGGTTTCGCGAAGGCGGTCTTTACCGTTCTGTAGTTTGCATCCGGAGAGGACTATCGCAAAACAAAGGTGCGCTTCGCGAGCGCAGAACCAGTACCGGCTTCGCTTGCGCGCAGAGGATCCTTCGTCCCGAAACTCATGGGTGAGAGCGTACGTGCTGGCGCATTTCATATCAAAGTCTAAAAAAGTTTAGCCGGGGTCAAATCAAAGGATCCACGCCGCCCGCGCGGGTGCGTCTGAGCGCGTGGGCGTTGTGTGTTGCGCATCGGAGGAGGACGACAGCCAGGTCTGTCGAGGAGGCATCGGCGCCGCCTGTGAAACGCGGTGAGGAGATTTCGGTCCGGCCAGCTACGTTGAGACAACTGGTACTCCGAGGAGCCCAGAAAGAGTTGGTTTGTCTGGTATGATTTATTAAAGGTGAACGACACGGAAGTTTTGGTTCTGAATGGGGCTCCGGGTTCCGGCAAGAGCACTCTTGCCGGTGCGATCGCGGAACGACTCAGAGAGATGGACGTGGCTCACGCCATGATTGACGTGGATGCGGTGGGACACATTTACCCTGAACTCGGCACTTCTTTTGATTGGAAAAACGTTCGTGTGATGTGGCCGAATTACACTGCCGTCGCGAATCTGAAGGTCATACTGCCGGTATGCATCAACGACAAAAACGATCTGGAAGAGCTGCGGAACGCGACACCCTGCGGAAAATTCACGATTTGCGAACTGGTTGCGGATACTCAGACCTTGAAAGATCGGGTGGCAACGCGTGAGCCGAATCAATATTGGCAGGAGAAATTGAGACGTCTGGTAGATAAATACATCGACAAGCGTCCCGACGATAAGTTCGGCGACTTTCGAGTAAGAACCGATGACAAAGCGATCAATGATACGGTCGAAGAAATCCTTGACCATTTAGGTTGGCGCCGCCGTTCCTGAGGATACTAAGACATTGAAAGATCGGGTGACAAAGCGGGAGCCGAATGAGTATTGGCAGGAGAAATTGAGACATCTAATCTTAGGGACTTCCGGAGTACGGCAGCGAGACCCAGTGTTCGAGCCATGTTGAACGTTTTCCTAACTCTTGCGGTGATCGCCTTCGTTGGATCCATCCTACACCGCATGCTGCCCGACCTTGACGTGGATCTAACTCGCAAACAATGCGGTGCCCTGGTGCTTAACGTCCTCTTGCCCGCACTAAACATCGAGGTAATTTATGGCTCGCCGCTCGGCAACGCTCTTTGGCGGGTTCCGCTCACAATGCTCATCGGACTGGTAGTGTGTGTCGCCAGTGCCGTGCTGGTCTTCAGGCTATTTACGGCGACCCCAAATCAAAAGTGTTCGCTGATTATCGGCAGCGCTTTCGGTAACGTTACCTACCTCGGGATGCCATTACTTCAGGGATTGTTTCCTAATCAGTTTCTGCATGTAACCGAGATCGCTGTCCTCTGCGAAATTACGGTTACCTCGTCGGATCTCATTGCCGGTACCTTGCTCTCCATGTTCAAAAATGGGGGCAAGGCTTCGCTAAGCGCGGCGTTCGCCCAGATAATGAGATTCCCGCTTATCTTGTCGGCAATAGCGGCGGCAATCATCAAGATCGTTGGATTTCGCCTGCCGGAATTTCTGTTAAGCACGTTTCATCTGTTGGGCCAATGTACGTCCGGGTTGATGCTGCTGATTCTCGGTATGGCGCTGAAAACAGAGGTGCTTAAGCGAGCCTTCGCCGACTTCCGGACCTGGTGGCCCGCGCTTGTGATCAAACTTGGATTTTCGCCTCTGGTCGTGGCATTGGCGGGCGCGACCGTCGGTCTTTCCCACCCGAATATGCGCTCGACCATCATTGAAGCCGCGATGCCACCGCAACTGTTTACTTTCATCGTGGCGGACCGCTTCGGTTTCGATATCGAGATCCTCGCGACCGCGGTTGCCTTCATGACCGTCTTAAGCATGCTCACGGTGCCAATTATCACTCGCATGCTGGCGCACCTTTAGGTAGGCGGATCCGCGCGGGAATGACAAACATGACAACCGGAACCGGTACCGGGTCTGCTTGCGGGCAGAGGATCCTTCGGCCCGGTGGTCCTCAGCGCGGGTTTGCGCCCGCAACCCAAAGAGGCTGTCTCGGCGGCTGCCCTGAGCGAGTTCCGTTGCTACATGAGAGAGCTGTGGTTGCGGCGCGAGGTCGCGCCGCGATCCCACATCTACGGCAGCCACCGGTCGGGATTACGGAATGGGCTGTTTGTAGCATCCTGAACTTGTGGCAATGCTGGTCCAGATTAGTAGGGCATTGCAAAAGGAGCGCTTCGCGAAGGCGGAACCGGTACCGGGTTCGCTTGCGCGAACCTGTCCGGAGGCCAGAAGCCATGTCGACTTCGTACAGAAGCTCCTTCGTCACTTGTGTTCCTCAGGACTCCTCACTAGCTCGTCGGCAGCTCACTTCGCTCAGGATGACACCCAGTGCGATCGGGCGCTGTTCGGCAGTTTTGCAAAGGTCTCCTGACGGGGAAGCACTATCGTGAGAGGAGGGCGAGCATCGTGGTCGACACCGGACTAAAGGACAAGGTCGTTCTCATCACGGGCGCAAATCACGGGATCGGCGCCGCAACTGCGCGCGCGCTCGCAGCACAGGGCGCGAGAATCTTCATCGCGTATTTTGGCGAACCATCGGCGGATGGGCTCGTGCGGGAAATCGAACGCGTCACCGAGGTTTCGGCATTTGAGAGTGATCTGTCGGATGCATCAGCACCGGCGCGCCTGTTCGATCGCGCCGAACAGACATTCGGGCGCGTCGATATTCTGATCAACAACGCCGCACACTGCGTCGGCGATACCTTCATTCCCGCGGATGACTCGCGCGATTGGGGAGGGCGCCGGACGGTTTTCATCGATGCGTCGTCAATTGATCGTCACTTTACGGTGAACGTTCGGCCTGCCGCGCTTCTGATCGCCGAATTCGCGCGCCGTTACGTGGGCCGAAGTGCGAAGTGGGGACGAATCATCAGCATCACAACCGGAGGAGCCGAATGTTTCCCGGGAGAGGTATCTTACGGCGCCAGCAAGAACGCGCTCGAGAGCTACACGCGGGCCGCCGGCAAAGAACTCGCGCGATTCGGCGTAACCGCGAATCTTATCGTGCCGGGCGCCACGCAGACCGGATGGATTACGCCAGAGCTGGAGCAGATCATTCTCCCCGATGTGCCTGCGGGTCGAATCGGACAGCCCGAAGACATTGCCGACGCGATCGTGATGCTCGCCTCGCAGCAGGGGCGCTGGATCAACTGCGCGACATTGTTTGTCGATGGAGGTCAGGGCCGATCGAATTGATCGCAACGTTATGAGCAAGAAGCACAGCTAGCGAGTCGGGGCAGGACGTGATCGCCGCCGACATCCGGTGGCGTCAGGCGGTTGCGCGCTACGGCAGCCGCTCCGAGCGCGCTTTCACATCATCGCTGAGCTGCCGCACGATGCTGGTGGTCGTGCGGATATCGGTTTCGCTGAGAGCGACGCCCATGGTTGAGGCGATCATCAGGAGCCGGGCGCTCAGATCGCGGTAGCGCGCGTGGCCTTTGGGGGTCAGCTGCACGAGCTTTGAGCGCCGGTGTTTCGGATTGTCGACGAATTTGACGAGCCGCTCGGCCGCGAGCTCATCCGCGAGCCGTTGCATCCGCTGGCGGCTGGTAGGCCGCATCTGGGCGATCTGCGGCACTGTCAGCGGGCCAAGGAGAGCGAGGCTTCGCATGAAGCCGAACGCACCGCCGGCCCAACTGGTAATGAATCCGGTCTTCTGACCGGCGGCCCGTATTCTGAAGAAGCACTGGGCCACTTCAAGCATCAGCTCGGCGATCGCCTCGGCCTTGCCATCATCGATTGGGCCCGCCGCTGTCGCTGCCCCGGTCCTGTGTCGTGCCGACGCCATCGCCGCCGTTTCCCTTGGCCGTACCAGTTTTTCCAATTGACACCATAGTTGTCAACTTCTAGAATGACACCTTGGTTGTCATTTGTAGAACGAATCTTCGCCGCGCAGCGCTGCGGCATTTGCGGGAGCATTTATGGATAAGGAACCGTCCGGGCAGGAAGTGAAGGACACCGCAACGGCAGGCGTGATCGCGCGGCCGCCCTTTCTCTTTCTCGGCGCTCTTCTGCTCGGTCTCGTCTCGGATCACATTCTGCCTTTGCCGTTCACGGTTCCGGAGGCCGATCCGGTCCGCTGGGCGATCGCCGGCTCGATGATCCTGATCGGTCTCGCGCTCCTAACTGCGGGAATCAGCAATTTCTCCCGGGCGGCGACGCCGGTACCGACGTACCAGCCGGTCCGCGCGCTGGTGACGACCGGCATTCACGGCTGGACCCGCAATCCCATCTATGTCGGTTTGTTTCTCGTCTACGGCGGAATGGGCGTGGCCGCGCGAAGCCCGTGGACGTTGATCCTCGTGCTGCCTCTGGCAGGCACGATCCGCTACGGCGTCGTCGCGCGCGAGGAGGCGTACCTGGAACGGCGGTTCGGCGATGCCTATCGAGACTACAAGGCGCGTGTGCGCCGCTGGCTGTAGGGAAAGCAGAATCCCCGTTCGACTCGCTCCGCTCGCTCAGGGCAGGCTCCGATTTCACAGATTGCAGACAGATTTGGAGAGACTGATCCGGGATTCCTCGCGCGGCAGGCGCGAAGCGCACGGCGTAGCCGCGCGGGAATGACAAACATGATCCTTCGACTTCGTTCGCGGGAGGGCCCCGCTGGTTCCGCTAAGGGCGCCGGAGCGGCGGCTCAGAATGACACCGAGAGCATCCGGCGCCGTTCCGCAGTCTGGGCAAAGGTCTCCTCAAAAGTGAAAGGCACTGAAAACTGCGACAAACAGAATGCTAGGCAATGCGCTTGGTTTGAAAGACCTCGCTCGGTTTCGGCATCACGCCGGTGAGCTTCATTTGCCGCACCGCCTTGCCGATTCCGCGGTCGATGCCAACGGGCCAGCGGCGCTTTTGCGGATCTTCGACCTTGACGGTCATGCGACCGATGCGCTCGATTTCGATCGTACCGGTCTCGCCATCCTGCATCGGACCGAGCCCCTGGTGATTGGTGCCGCAGGCGAACACG
Source organism: Binataceae bacterium (SeqCode) (assembly GCA_052146355.1). Taxonomy (GTDB): domain Bacteria; phylum Desulfobacterota; class Binatia; order Binatales; family Binataceae; genus JAFAHS01. The sequence continues at coordinate 116,310 of JBKQNE010000211.1, forward strand.
TCGCCGACTTCGAGGGTCGCGATCTTCGACGCCCAGGCGATGATCTCACGAATCGGATGTTCCATGTCATCGGTGTTGTAGTCCTGGCGTAACTCGTCGTTCTCCCAGAACTTGACACTCAGTTTTTGTGGGTCAGGCACTTCGTCACGAGTCACGATCCACGGTCCCATCGGGCAGAATGTATCCGATGACTTGTCAATAAAGAGCACGCCGCCGCCCAGACCACGCGCGGATACATCAACGATGCAGGTATAGCCAAAGACGTAGTCGAGGGCCTCGGCCTCAGCGATATCTTTGCCGCGCTTGCCGATAACGAAACCAAGTTCCGCCTCGTGATGGAAAATCACCGCGTCGATCGGAGGGAGCCTGACCGTTCCGCCCGGGTCCAGGATGGCGGAGGGTGACTTGAGGAAGAGGCCCAGCGGCGGCACTTTGCCATCGACGTTTTCACGATAGTTGCCGAGGCCGAACAGCATCTTACTGGGCCGCGGCACCGGCGCTCGCAGCTGCACTTGTGCAAGGGGTACGCCCTGGCCGCCAGAGCGCTCGGTGATTTTGGCACGCAGGCGATCAAAGTCAGCAATGAGCGCGAGTATGCGATCGGCCGGCGGCAAGCTCATTACCGCGGGACCGACAATACTGCTGAGGTCGATAATCCGGTCGCCGTTCACCACGCCCGGCACATAATCGTTGAACAGAGCAAGCTTCATATTTTCCTCATCCGGTTAAAGGTTGACGACGGTTCCTATCGCGACGCCCCAGTGCACCACGGCTAACCCAGCGGTCCCTGGAACGTCTGATCCACGTAGGTGTCCGACAGCGGTTCCAGCACTTCGGGCCATGCGCCTTGAACCGCACGCCGCAACTGCTGGGGCCGCGGCTTGCCATCCCATCCGACCTGCTCCATGTAATAGTAGAGCTGCAAACAATGTCCGTCCGGATCCTGCACGTGCGCCGCATAGTCAATCCCCGGATATAACTCCGGCGGGATGCGCTCCACTATTTTTGATCCTCTTTCCTTGAAAAAAAGCACCGCGCTGCGCAACTGCTCATAGCTGCCCACTTCCACTCCAAAGGTCATACATGTGGTGTGAGCGCTTAGTTCCAGTTGATCCCGCAACTCCCTGGGAAACAGTCCGATGCTATGGTGTTCTGTCCCCGCACGTAGAAACACACATCGCCGGTTCCTAAAGCGGACTTCCTCGGTTTTCACAAACCCCAGTAACTCTGTGTAAAACGCTTCGGCTCTGTCCAGGTCGGTCACGAAGAGTCCTACCGGCCCAATGCGGGTGACCTTAAACGGACGCGGCAAGAGGACGCCACCCACATTGTAAGTATTCGGCAGATCTTCCCTGGGACGGTACCCGGAAGTGATCGCAATACCCTTTTGCAAGGCATCCTCGATCTCCATTGCCTCGGACATCTGCGGCAGTGAAGGCGCCTCGTCAAAGCGGCGATAGTACATGGCGTTTGGCTTACTGTGACGGGTCCAGCCCACTTGCTCGATCCCATAATAGAGTTCAATCGTGTGGCCGTCCGGGTCGCTGAAATAGACGTGCCAGTTGCTACCGGGCATATCCCGTCCTACCCGGCGGATCTTGATCCCCCGCCCTTTGAGGAACTGGTAGGCATTGACTACCTCTTCGAGCGTACCAACCTGCCAGGTGATTTGATTGACCGTAATGTCGGGCGAGCCGGCATCATCGCCCATCATGGAGCCCAACGACTTGGGGGCAAGCAGGAGCGCATGGTGATCAGAGCCATGGCTGGTAAAGACGATTCGTGGGTCCGGGAGGCGAGCGAACGCCGGCGGCACACCTGGCAGCTTGCTGAGGTCCATTATGTCGGTGACACGAAAACCCAAAAGCTGGGTGTAGAAGCTGATGCCCTCTTCCAGCTGAGAGAGGTTAAAGCCAAAGTGTCCGAGCCGCCGGATCTTAAAGGGGCGGGGCAGGAGCACCCCACCGACGTTATACGATGTGTTGTCTCGCTCCATTCTTTATCCACCTTCGATCACAGAGCTGCATGCTTTTTTAGGCGGTCGAGCGCTGGAAATCGCCCGGCCGGTCAAACACTCGCGACGGAGCCGCCGTCGACGCGGAAGTTGCTCCCGGTTATGAACGATGCCTGGTCCGAGGCGAGGAATACCACGATTCCGGCAACCTCTTCAGCGCGCCCGGGACGCTTCAGTTCGATGTGCGGCCGGAAGGTGTTCATGAATCCCTTCAAGGCTTCTTGCGGGGTGATGCCGCGCGCCTTCGCCTGCGCTTCCATCGCATTAGTGATGAGGGGAGTTTCGATGAACGCGGGTGAAACCGTATTGACGAGAATTCCATCGAGCGCGACCGCCTTGGAAAGGCTCTTGGTGAGACTGTTGAGTGCGGCCTTCGAGGCGTTGTAGGGCGCCATCTGCGCATCGGGCTGCGTTCCCGACTCGCTCGAAATATTGATGATGCGCCCCCACTTCTGCTTGCGCATTATCGGCAGCACCGCGCGCGTCAAGCGGACCACTGAGAACAGATTCAGGTCGAAGGTCTCCATCCATTCCTGATCGCTCGATTGGTCGAAGGCGTTGAAGCCTTTAGCGCCGCCGGCATTATTGACCAGCACGTGGACGGTGCCGAAGCGCGCCACGGTTTCATCAACCATACGCTTGAGGTCGGCATCTTTCGTAACGTCACCAGCGATAGCGAGGGTCTTTCCTCCCGCCTTGCGAATTTCTTCAGCCGCGCGATTCAGTTCCTCGGCGCCGCGCGCGGTCATCGCGACCTGTGCGCCCTCCGCAGCAAATGCAGCCGCTATCGCCCGCCCGATGCCTTTGCTTGCGCCGGTGACCAGGACAGATTTTCCCGCCAGGTTTAGATTCATCTTCGGTCTCCACGTGACTGCTCGCGGCCCGCATCAAGTTCCCTCCCATCGAGCCTGTGCGAAAGGGTTCGACTGGAAGCGAGGCGTGTTAGACGGCCCATCGCCGGCATTTCTGCAGAAAATACTGATTCATGCCTAGATATTCTATTTAATATTGAAAATCAAACGTGATTGGGACAATATACGAGCCGCCATGATGGAGACTGCACCCCAGACACGTTCCGATTGGGTTTACGAACTGCTCAAGCACGCCATCGTCAGTGGCGAATTGCCGCCTGGCGCACGCCTGGTGGCAGCAGAGTTGGCCCAGCGTTGGGCGATTAGCCCTACGCCACTGCGTGAGGCCTTTCAGCGATTGGAAGGCTTGGGGTTGGTGGAATTATGCTCCCAGCGCGGCGCGCGCGTGGCGCCAGCCTCGGTAGCGGAGGCAGAAGAGATCTACGAGCTGCGCTTGCTGCTTGAACCTTGGGCGCTGCGGCGCTCGTTGGAGCAGAGCGATGACGCGCACCGTGCCGAGGTCGCGGCGGCCCACAAGCGCCTCTTCGAGCTTCTCACCCCTGTTCCTTCTTCTGATGGTCGCCTGGTATTGGAGGCGCATCGCGGGTTCCACGCTGCGCTGCTGGCGCGTTGCCCATCGATGTGGCTGCGGCGGCTGACCAGCCAGCTGGCGGACCATTCGCAACGGTATCTACTGCTGAACGCTCGCTACTCGCAGCGACTCAGCGAATCGATGGCCGAGCACGAGCAGTTGGTGGAGGCAACGCTCGCCGGCGACGTCGAGCAGGCGGCGCAGGTGCTCATCGCCCATCTGCGGCGAAGCTTAGGCGCGGTACGGGCCGTGCTCGAAGCGCGCCAAGGGGACTGACGGGACACTCAGGCACGCTGGGATTCAGGCACAAGGGAGGAAAGACACGATGACGGCAGAAGAACGACGGGAATTTGTCCGCGCGCATCGCACGTGCATGTTTGGATACGGTCGTAAGCACGATGGTCCGTCGATGACAATCGTCTACTACGTGATGGACGGGGACGACATTTTGGTCTCGACGATGGCTGAGCGAGGAAAGGCGAAGGCGGTCAGGAGAAATCCCAAGGTCTCGCTGTGCGTGCTGGATGAGAAGTGGCCACCGACGTACCTGCAGGTATACTGCGACGCGTCAATCGACACCGAAGTGGAGGCGGCGACGGATCTGATGATGAGAATTGCTGGAGTGATGGCGGGCCAGCCGATGCCTGAATCGGTGCGCGGACAAGTTCGCCAAAGTGCGGTCGCCGAGAAGCGGGTGGTGTTGCGCCTGCGTCCGTATGAAACATTCGAGACCCCGCCTCGGCATGTATACTCGGCCAAAGATATCGAGGGTCTCACGCACAGCCTCGGGCAACGCCTGCCATGGAAATGATCGGGAATTGAACAGAACTCCCGCCCAGTGAAACGGGGTAGCTCCAGGGTCGGAAATGCAGAATCCGCAGATTTCACAGATTGCAGGCAAATTTGGAGAAACTGATCCGGGATTCCTCGCGCGGCAGGCGCGTAGCGCACGGCGTAGCCGCGCGGGAATGACAAACATGAGCCTTCGACTTTGCTCAGGATGACGCCCAGTGGCTGATCCTGGATTCCCATTCGTCGCGGCGGCTCCTCAGGGCGACGCCTAGAGGACAGCGCGGCGGGCGCGAAGCGCACGGCGTAGCCGCGCGGGAATGACAAACGTGCGCCAATCGAAGCGGGTGCCATCGAGGACGCGCGTCGACTGCCATTCGATGATCACGATCGCGCCATCGGGGGTGCCGCGCCAGGTCCAATCGAGCAGCTGCCAGACGAGATCGGGGGCCTGTTCTTTCTGAATGTCGTTGAGGCGCGGGAGTTCGCTGCCTTTCAGGGGCGCACCGAGGAGGGGCGTGTGCAGGAGCCCATCGGGGTGCCAGAGCGCGAGGAACGCCGCGCCGTCACGGGCCGCCCATGCGGCGGCGAATCTCGTCACGAATTGGGAAACATCTGCTTCGGTCATCACATGCTCCTGTGGCATCCGCTCGTTGGGAGATGCCTGACTGCTGTAACCCCATAACGGGTTAGAACGTGAGATCGGAACAGCAGAATCCGCAGATTTGACAGATTGCAGGCAGATTCGGAGAGACTTAGCCACGCGCGGGAATGACAAAGGTGGGCGTTCGACTTTGCTCCGGATGACACCGAGTGGGAGCGCCGGCGTATACGCGGTTGGGATAGGCGGAGGATGAGCAGGGTGCGGCGAGGGTGAACGCGCGGTGGCGACGACGGGAGCCGCGGTTGCGGCGCGTGGACGCGCCGCGATCCCTCCCCCGTTCGGCTTCGCTCAGGGCTTCGGCCGGCTTCGCCTGGCCTCGGCTCACCCGGCAGCCTCCGGTCGAGATGACACGGAGGCTCGGTTCGTCATTCTGTAGTCGCGAATGAAGTCGAGGGGCGGGCATCGGATCGCATTCTCGGCTGATCCGGGATTCCCATTCGTCGCGGTGAGATCGGGAGGCTTCGAGTAGCGGGCCGAATTTTGATAACGATCTCTGCACTGGGTCTAACGCTTTTCCGTCGTGGCATCAGAGAGGTCGCAGGTTGCGGACTCCCGAACCGTGTCGGTGCGAAGATCGCTCGCGAGCGACGTCGTGGTAGCGGTCCTGCGCCGCAATGGATCATACGCATTAGCGTGACGCTGCTCTTCCCCCGGCTCCATTAGACCGCGCGCGACAGGTTACGGGCAGATTCGGGGAGGCTTAACCACGAAGGCACCAAGACACGAAGGTCTGAATCAGCATTGCCGTACCGCATCTAGCGTCTAGCATCGCAGGAGGCACAATAGGATTGGCCTTGAGCCACGCGTTTGAAGCGGCGTTTATCGCGCAGACGGTCATTCGACCGATCACAAACGCACTCTGAACCGGCCTCGGCAAGCTCACACAAATCGGCACGGGCGGATCTGATTCGAACAGCGAAGGTTCGGGGTGGCTGCGAACAATGGACTTTGGTCGCCGGACGCAGCTGCTAAGTAATCTCGGTACCGAAACTGTACCGCGAGTGCCCGCACCCAAAGACGTTCAAGGTACGTCAGTCATTCCATCACCCGCTCCCAACACGTGCTGATGAATCCACGGACAGTCCGTTACGGAAACGGCAGTGGTACAGCGACCGTCAGCAAAGCGACCAATAAGATCTTAGCGAAGAAAAACGTTCTTACCCGAAGGAACCTCTTTGACGGACCGCGCAGGTTTGCTCGTGCCGTACAGCTAGGAGCGCGTTACAGCCCGCGGTTTCATCCGCGAGTCAGAACCCCACCGTAACGAGGGTAGAATCTTGAAGTCCCTCAAATGTTGCTGTGATCGTTGTGGTGCCGGGTAGCAGGGCTTGAAAAAAACCGGTCGAGGGCGGGTTGCTGCTGAAAATTATCCCGACCGCCGGGTTCGAAGAAATCCAGCTGGTCTGTAGCGTCACGATCTGAGTCGTCCCGTCGGAGAAGTTTGCGGTCGCGGTAAAGAAACGCGACCCAAGAGGAGGTATGGTGGGATTGACGGGCGTAATCGTAATCGAAGTCAGGACTGCGGCGGTCACGGTCACCGTCGTCGAGCCTGAAATGCCGTTGAGAGTGGCGATGATTGATGTGCTCCCGACACGCAGGCCCGTGACCACTCCCTGAGTCCCTGCGACATTGCTCACCTGTGCGATCGTGATACTGCCGGAGGTCCAATCCACCTGAGTAGTACAATTCTGGGTGGTGCTATCGCTCAAGGTGCAAGTTGCAGTCAGAGGCACTGTGGTACCCTTTGCGATCGATGGATTCGCGGGTGTGACGGCTATCGAGGTCACGACCGCGGCGGTTACCGTCACAGTGGTCGAACCGGAAACAGCACCCTGAGTTGCGGTGATGGCTGCGCTGCCCACGCCTGTCCCGGTCACCAGGCCGTTGGGGTCAACCGTTGCAATGGTCCCGGCCGCAGAAGTCCAGCTCACCTGCGTGAGATTCTGCATCGTCCCGTCGGAGAAGGTCCCGGTCGCGGTAAGCTGTACGGTCGTCCCCTTGGCGATCGATGGATTGGTGGGAGTGACCGCTATCGAGGTCAGGGTCGCGGCGGTCACCGTGACTGTGGTCGATCCCTGGATGCCGTAGCCGGTCGCCTTTATCGTGGTGGTTCCGGGATTGATGCCGGTGACCAGCCCCGCGCTCGTCGCGCGGTTGCTGACCTGAGCGATCGCGTTAGCGGCCGAGGTCCAGCCGACCTGATGCGTGAGATTCTGGGTGCTGCCATCGGTGAAATTGCCGATGGCGGTCAGCTGCACCTGGAGGCCCTTGGCGATGGAAGGATCGGGGGGCGTAATCGTAATCGAGGTCAGAGTAGCTGCGCTCACCGTGACCGTCGCCGAGCCAACGATGCCGTTGAGGGTCGCCATTATCGTGGTGGTCCCCAAGTTGATCCCGGTGACCAGCCCTTTACTGCCGACCGCGTCGCTGACCTGTGCAATCGTGTTGTCGGCCGAGGTCCAGCCGACCAGATTCGTGAGATCCTGTGTACTCCCGTCGGTGAAATTGCCGGTCGCAGTTAGCTGCGTCGTGGTCCCCTTGGCGATCGTAGCAACCGGAACCGTGATGGTAATCGAGCTAAGGGTCGCCGCGCTTACGGTGACCGTCGCCGAGCCAACGATGCCGTTGAGGGTCGCCATTATCGTGGTGTTTCCGAGATTGATGCCGGTGACCAGCCCCTCGCCCCCCGAGACGTTGCTGACCTGAGCGATCGAGTTATCGGCCGAGGTCCAGCTGACCTGATTCGTGAGATCCTGTGTACTCCCGTCGGTGAAATTCCCGGTCGCAGTTAGCTGCGCCGTAGTCCCCTTGGCGATCGTATCGACCGGACCCGTGATGGTAATCGAGGTCAAGGTCGCGGCGGTCACAGTGGCCGTCTCTGAACCTTGGATGCCGCCAAGCGAGCCGGAGACGGTGGTGTTTCCGACTCCCACACCAGTGACCAGCCCCTTGCTCGGTGCCGTGTCGCTGACTTGCGCAATGCCGCTGTTGCCGGAGGTCCAGCTCACCTGATTCGTGCAATCCTGGGTAGTGCCATCGCTGAAGTTGCAGGTTGCGGTCAGCTGCACGGTCGTGCCCTTGGCGATCGCAGCAACCGGGACCGTAATGGTGATCGCGGTCAGGGTCGCCGCCGTCACGGTGACCGTGGTCGCGCCCTGGATGCCGTTGAAGGTTGCGGTTATCGGCGTGTTCCCGGCACTCAGCCCTGTAACCAGCCCCTGCGTCCCTGAGGCGTTACTGACTTGCGCAATCGAGCTGTTGGCGGAGCTCCAACCGACCTGAGTGCTGAGATTCTGGACGCTCCCGTCGCTGAAGTTCCCGAATGCCGCCATCTGAACAGTCGTGCCCTTGGCAACCACCGGGTTGACCGGCATCACCGTGATCGACTTCAAGCTGGCTTGGGTGACGGTAGAAGTGCTGACCCCTTTTACGCCCTGGAGTTCAACGGCTACGATGGTCGCGCCGACGGCCCCTCCCGTGGCTAGCCCCTTACTGCCGGCCGCGTTGCTGACGGTCGTGATCTTAGGGTCAGCGGAACCCCACGTGACAGACTCGGTAACATCTTTCGTCGTCTTGTTCTCGAACGTGCCGGTGGCGTGTAGTTGAACCTTGGTGCCGATTGCGATCGATGAATTAACCGGGTCTATGGTCAGTGATTTGAGGTTCGTTACGGGAGCGCTAGAGCTGCCCCCTCCGCACGCTTGCAGGAAACCGCCCAGCAAGATCGGAATTGCGACGATGAGCAAAAACCGAGAGAGGAAAGCGCGTGGTGACCCGAGCGGAACTGATTAGACGAGCGAACGCGCAATCAATCTCACCGTTCATCCTGCTGCCCACTTTTGCACCGGTCATAAACCGGAATTTCCGTTTTCAATCCTTTTCATTGTCGCACCGACACCATGAAGTTTGTCAAACCGGACAGCCAAGGACCGTTTTGAGCCCAAAGGGCCTTCCACCGCGCCGCAACGGCTGCTTCTGCTTGGCGTTGGCGTAAAACATCTGAAACCGGCGCTTTTCCGACCCAATTTCCAGACACTTATCCCTTCCCCTATCTCGTCACCAAAATCTGCTGCGCTCTGCGGGCCGCCTATCCAGCCGGCGACGGCAGCATCGCGATCTTCCGCAGCATCCCGGCAAACAATCGCCGCGTTAGATGGCTCTCGGCCAATAGCAACCAGTAGTAGCGCGCATGTTGGATGAGCCGTCCGCCGGTCTTCACCAACCGCTGCTAAGGAGCGCTACGCGGAGGCAGAACCGGTACCGGGTTCGCTTGCGCGAACCTGTCCGGAGGCCAGAAGCCATGTCGACTTCGTACAGAAGCTCCTTCGTCACTTGTGTTCCTCAGGACTCCTCGCTAGCTCGTCGGCAGCTCACTTCGCTCAGGATGACACCCCTGTGAGTCAGGCCAGAGGGGCGAGGGCGTGGTCTAGATCGGCGATTAGGTCGGATACGTCCTCGATGCCGGTTGAGTAGCGGATGAGACCCTCCGGAATGCCGGCGGCGGCGCGTTCTTCGGGGGTGCATTCGACGTGGCTCGTCACCAACGGGGGTCCCACGACCGTCTCGACACATCCCAGGTTGGCGGCGCGATGAGCGTAGCGTAGCCGGGGCAGAACGACTTTGATCGCATCGAGACCGCCACGCACGCTGAAGCTGAGCACGCCGCCGAAGCCGCGCATCTGACGTATCGCGACATCGTGGTGCTATGCGTTTCGAGGCCGGGGTAGTTCACCTGCTCGACGACCGGCTGCCGCTGGAGCCATCGCGCGATAGTGAGTGCGCTATCGTTCTGCCGCTCGACACGCAGCGCCAGCGTTTTCATTCCGCGCAACAACTGGTACGCATCCATCGGCGCCAACGCGGCGCCGTTTATTTCACGGAAATGAAAGAGCGTCCTGATCAACGAACGGCTGCCGCAGGCCGCACCCCCTAAAGCATCCGCGTGTCCGCCCAGATATTTGGTAGCGCTGTGCAGAACCAGATCCGCGCCCAATTGGAGGGGATTCTGATTGATGGGCGTAGCGAACGTGTTGTCCACGACCACTAACGCGCCCACGGCGTGAGCGGCGCGGGCCAATCGCGCGATGTCCACGATCTTGACGGTGGGATTGGTGGGAGTTTCGAGGTACAGCAGCTTGCATCCGCGGGCGACCTCCGCTTCGAGCTGCGCAAAGTCGGTAGTAGCGCAGAGGCAAACCTCGATGCCGAAGGCCGGCAGAAATTCGGTAAACAGCTTATTGGTGCCGCCATAGCTGTCTTTGATGGACACGACCCGGTCGCCGGGCCGCAGCAGAGCGAAGAACGTCCCGCTAATCGCGGCCATCCCCGAGGAGAAACTGGTGGCGGCCTCGGCGCCCTCCAGGTCGCGGATTTTTTCTTCGAACGCACGCACGGTGGGGTTGGTGTTGCGCGAGTAGATATGCCCCGGCTCCCGCTCGAGAGCGACCGCCTGCCAGGTGTCGAGGTCGCGGTAACCGAACGACACGCTGTGCACGACCGGGACTTGCGTGGCGCGCTCGTACGGCTCGTGATCGATCTCACCGCCCCAAACCGCGATGGTGGATTTTTTCGGCATCGCTGCGGTCATCGGAACTCTCCCGGCGGCTCGTGCCGCTGTTGTGCGTTACAAACATGATGCTACGTTTGAGCGATGGAGCGCGAGCCGATCGCCTTCGTGGGCACCAGCGACCTGTCCGCGCACTTTCGCGGCAAGAGCTTTCCGGTCGCGGAGTTGCCGTCGAGATTGCAGCGGGGAGTAGGCCTGGCACCCGCCAATATATTTCTATCGGCGTTCGGGCCTACACAGGTGACGCCATTCGGCACCAAGGGCGAAGTCGCGCTGATGCCCGATCCCACCACCCGCGTGCAGGTTCCTTTCGAGGGTGGACCGGCGGAACATTTCTTTCTTGGCGACCTTCGCACGCTGGAAGGCGCGCCCTGGGAGTTCTGCCCGCGGCATGTCCTGCGGCGAGCGCTGGAGCGGCTGGAGCGCGAAACCGGATTGCGGATGCTCGCCAGCTTCGAGCAGGAGTTCACGTACAGCGGCGTCGGGGCGCATCCGCCGCAGCCGTATGAGCTGGACGCCTATCGGCGACAGGGAGCATTCGGTGAGACCTTGATCGCGGCGATGCGCCAGGCGGGAGTGGTTCCGGATTCGTTCCTGTCGGAATACGGTCCGCGGCAATTCGAAGTGACGGCGGCGCCGGCGATCGGACTGCGTGCGGCAGACGATGCGGTGATCACCCGCGAACTCGCGCAGGCGGTGGCCTTCCGCCTCGGCCAACGTGTCAGCTTCGCTCCGATCCACGATCCGAATGGGGTCGGCAACGGAACTCATATTCACTGGAGCTTCATCGATGGCGACGGCCATCCGGTGCTTTACGATGAGGGACGTCCCTGGCAACTCTCCGCGCAGGGCAATCATTTCGTCGCCGGAATCGTGCATCACATGCCTGCACTGTGCGCGGTAACGGCGGCGTCGGTGGCATCGTACTATCGCCTGCGCCCGGACCGCTGGGCGCCGGTGAAAGCGGATGCGGGACCGATCGACCGGGGAGCCGCGCTACGGATCGCGCCGATTTTCGGCAGCGATCCGGCGCAGCGCGCCCGGCAATGCAATATCGAATTTCGCGTTGCCGACGCCACGGCCAATGCTTACCTGGTGCTCGCCGTGCTGATTCAAGCCGGGCTCGATGGCATCCGGCACGCACGGCACATCGACACAACTCGTGAACGACCGCTGCCGACATCATTGACGGAAGCGCTGACGCTACTCGAAGCGAGTGCTGCGGCGGCGGAATGGCTCGGAGCCGATCTTCTGTCAGGCTATCTGATCTTCAAAAGAGCGGAAGTGCAGGGGCTGGGCGACCTTGATGAAACTGAGATCTGCCGCCGTTATGCAGAAGTCTACTGAGGCGGCCGGCGCGGACGCCGCGGGCAAGCTAATCGCCGCGGACGAGCCGGCGCCGTTCCTCGCGGAGCGGCGGGAAGGGCGATCTAACTTTGTCATCGTCGTCGACCACGCCAGCGCGCGGATTCCGCGAGTGCTGGGCGACCTCGGCCTGCCGCCGTCGCAGCTAAATCGACACATCGCGTGGGATATCGGCGCGCTGGCGGTGGCACGCCAGGTTGCGGAAGCGCTGGATGCGGCGATGGTGGCGCAAAACTATTCGCGGCTGGTGATCGACTGCAATCGCGACCCCAGGGTGGCGAGCTCGATTCCCACGATGAGCGAAGCGAGCGAGATTCCGGGCAATATCGGGTTGACCGGGGAGCAAAGGGATACGCGGCGCAAGGAAATTTTCGAGCCTTACCACGATCACATTGGCGCGCTGATCGACGAGCGCGCCGCGGCGGGACGCCCGACGATCCTCGTCGCGCAGCACAGCATGACGGACGCCTACAACGGCGTCCGGCGCGAGATGCACGCAGCGGTGTTGTATAACCGCGATCGCCGATTTGCGGGGCTGGTGTTGGAGCGGCTGCGGCGTGAAGCTGAACTCGTAATCGGCGACAATCAACCGTACTTCGTAAGTGACGAAACCGACTACACGATACCGCATCATGGGGAGGCGCGCGGTCTGCCGCACGTCGAGATCGAGATACGCCAGGACCTGCTGATCGACGAGAGCGGGCAGAGGGAATGGGCGATGCGGATCATGCGCGTGCTGCAAGAGGCAGAACGAGCATTCCACGGAGCCGCAAAATGACTGGCCCGACTAACCGCCCGCTCAGCCGCGAAGTCGAGATCGAGCCGGCGCACACGGCATTACTGATCGTGGACGTGCAGAACTACAACTGCAATTGGGAAGGCGGTGAATACGCGCATCTGGACCCGGCCGAGGAGGAGGAGCGCTACGGCTACTTTTTCCGCACGCTGAGGGAGAGCGCGCTGCCCAACATGGTGGCTTTGCAACGGGCCTGCCGCCGCGCACGAATCGAGGTGACGTACACAGTAATCGAGAGCCTGACGGCAGACGGCCGCGACCGCTCGCTCGATTACAAGATCAGCGGCTTCAATGTCCCGAAAGGATCGCCGGACGCGAAGATGGTCGATGAGCTGGCGCCGCATGCGGATGAGATGGTGTTTCGCAAGACGTCGTCGTCGGTCTTTATCTCCACGAACATTGACTATGTGTTACGGAACCTGGGCACCCGCTACCTGATCATCGCCGGGTGCCTGACGGATCAATGCATCGACTCGGCGGTGCGCGACGCCTGCGACCTGGGTTATCTGGTGACGGTGCCGACGGATGCATGCGTGACGTTGTCGGCAGAACGGCACGAGTGGTCGCTGCGCAACAATCGCGGCTATTGCCGGCAGGTGGCGACTGCAAAGTTGCTGGATGAGATCGCGCGTCTGGGGGAAGGGTGAGCGCGAGGAACTCCTCGCCATCACGCGGCGCGCAAGCCGCCGCAAACCCCCTCACGAATTGAGCACATCCGCGTCGGTTTCGATGTACGCACATTGTATGACATTGCCGACGAAGGTACAATTCCGGATAGTACGACTGCGAGGGAGCGATTATGTCATCGGCCAAGAACAGCAGGATTAATCTCAGGGCTTCCGCTGCACAGGCCACCCTGATTCGGCGCGCCGCGGACGCGCAGCGCAAGTCAATCAGTGAATTTATTCTCGAATCGGCGTGTCAGTCGGCTGAGAGTGCGCTGTATGACGTGCGGACAATCCGCCTCGATGAAAAAGGGTGGAAGCAATTTGAGTCGAGCCTGGCGCGCAAGGGCCGGGAAGTTCCGGAACTAGTCGAACTTTTCAAAGAAAAGACGCCTTGGCACTAGCAGGCTGTTGAAAAAGGGATTTTCACAGCCTGCTTACCCCTCTGTAATCTCCCCCAAAGGGAGAGAACTAAAGGAAGGTACGGACCGGCAAGATCGGTAACAAAATAGACCGGCAACATGGGTAACAGATTAGAAGTCATGGCAGGAGGAAGCAGCGGATGCCGTGGCGAGAGGTCTGTTCCATGGACG
>JBKQNE010000212.1:0-12166 GCA_052146355.1 Binataceae bacterium (SeqCode)
GGGGAAAACCCGCCGTACGGAATCTTAGGGAGGACGATGGAAACGTCGGCATCATTCGAAGCCCGGTCCGCGCCATCGTCCCACCCGACAATTGTTGATTTTCAAGCAAAATCAACAATTCGCCACACACACGTCCGCTCATCGTTTTCCAGATAGGAAATATAGGATGCCTTGATGCCGACCGCCTTGGCTACGTCGCGCTGCGTGAGCGCCAGCAATTCGCGCCGCTTCTTGATCACGTTTCCGATTTTAGTTGCCTCTTTCACGGTTCGTCTCCGTTGTCGTTGATCATGCGTCCACCCCATTTTCTCTTCCCGCGCCAAGAAGGCTCGAAAATAGCGCCTGCTGCAGAAGCGCGAACCTGGACGGACGGTGTGGTTGATATCAATTGTCTCAGTCGCGAAACACAAGTAGGTCATCGTAGCTGACGCGGGCCGACTTCGCGGATTCGTGCGGAATCTGATCTTTCGCATCACGCACGATCCGCGCTTCGATGCTCCAACGTAACGCCACAGACACCTCCTCGCGCCATTGAATACCGGTCAGGAAATCAAGCTACGTTCAAGGTATCCCGTCACGTCGACGGTTATTCGTGGCGCCGAGGGTTTCGCAGCCCGCAGCGATCTCCGCGGCCTACTGCCCAAGATGAGCGAGGGCATTCTTGACCGGAGCGCTCGAGATACGAATCAATCCTTCGAAGGGCTGGTCCAACTCGATGATCATGAAAATCGCACCCGAGACCGATAGCGCGCAGACCAGAAGGGTGCCGATAACAGTAGTGTTATGCGGCGCAAACAGGCCGATGCTCATAAAAATAATCGTGAGCCAAAAAATCAGCACGATCAGGAAGGGAGTAGAAATCGAACTGCCGGATTGCTCGAACAGCAGCCAGCGCGTCTTGCCGATACCGATCGTGAGGTCAAGCGCCTGGCTCTGGAGCGCGCGCTGCGATGGCCTGTCTAGTCGGCTGTGCGCCCACTACTCATGTCACGGAAACCACGACAACGAGGGAATACGATACTACGAATCCGCCTGTGATGGCACCCGTCGCAAATTCAAACACCACCACGACGACCCAGTATGACAATGGCACTGTGCAGCGGACTTATACGCAGCCCGCTCCCTACATGCCTCCGGGTCAGAGCACAACCACGGTAACGACTGATACAAACAACGGAGCCGTAAAAAAGCAGACGACAACGACATATCAGTCGCCGCAATAGCGCTCGTTAAACGCTGCAACACCTACGCGCTCAAATAGTACAAGGAACTGTAGGAACATGCGCGCAAAGCCTGTTTTCGTGGCGACCTCGCGCCTCGCAACAGTCAGTTTGCAAGCCTGTCTTTGTGAATCGCCATACAGAGGCCATCCATAATATGGGCAGTATGGATCGAGCCATACGATATATGATGCTCAGGGCAACAACCGCGTAGCCTGCGATTCGAGCAACAACAATTGTCAACGCACCGACAGAGGGTATGGAGCGAGTGAGCAATCTGGGTCGGGGCACGGTCTGAGGATCCTTTTTCTAAACGTTGATACCAAGCGCAAGCCATACCTTGCCGCGTCCGGCACGCCTGGCTAAGCAAAAGTTCGTCCAGCGTGACGGGTGAATGCAACATCCACATCCAAGGCCCGGCAGTTAGTCACTTAGGACTTTGACCGCTGAAACTCAAGGAGAAGATCAGGCTCATGACTAGCAAGAACAAGATACTGGCTATAGTGCCGGCGATCGTTCTCGGAATTGGGCTGGCACTGCCGGCTCTCGCACAGCAAACGAGTGGCAGCTCTGGCGTTCCCGCCAGCACTTCGATGCATCAGGCAGGCGAAGACACCGAAAACGCGGCGCAGAACGCGTATCACGGGACGGTTACCGCATTGGACGATACGAGAATCACGACCGAAGTGAAAACGAATCTAGCTGCTGCCAAAGACTTGAGGTCCGGCCAGATTCACGTCACCACAGTAGCTGGCGTCGTGACGCTGGAGGGCCGGGTACACGATTCCGAGGTCGTATCACGCGCCGAAGCCATTGCGAGAGATGCGAGCGGCGTACGAGGTGTTACCAACAACCTGCGAGTGGACTCTTCAGTTCCTCAGGACTAGGAGACAGTTGTCGTGCCAGTTTTCGATGATGATGGCCGACTTTAGCTCAACGAGCATCGCGCGGTTCGTGACAAGTGGGTCGATTTGGAATACCCGAGCAAACTTGGGATCGTCAGAGACCTCGAAGCTGCGGGCTACACGGTCAAACGGAGATCGGCAAACGAGGAAGCGACGCTCGTCGATCTCGAAGGCTGGGAATAGGTGGAGATAGCCCAGCGCGATGGCACGCGCATCCGCCTTAAGATCCACGATCATTTTGCGATTGGAGGGTTGTGATCCGCAAAATCATTTGGATGACGGCAAAGGATCGCGCGTGCGACGGTTCGAGAGGGTCCGGGCCAGAACACAGTGAACCGTGCGCCCTGGCGTTCTATTCCTCCGCCCGGCGGTGCGAAGTCGCCTCATCGTCAACCCAGTCCTCTTCCGTGTAGATCATTCCAGGGCGGCGGCCGGGGACCGTGCGCGCCGGTCCGGCCTTATAGAGCGGGCAGGAACGAGGACCGTAACAGAAGGTCTCGGTTCGGTAGCGGCGCCGATTGGGATTCCACTGATCAATGATCATCTCGACCGGCATCCGGCATCCCCAGATGCAGTTCCAGCACTTTTCCTGGAAGGTCCGCGCGGCCAGCCGCCGATGACCGCGCTCGCGGTAGACGGCCAGCGGCGGTGGAACGCCGCGCCACGGGGGTGGCGGTGCTTCGTCCTCGGTCTGAGGTGGTTCAACTTTTAAGTTGCTGACCTTGTAGAATTCAACCGTCTCGAGCCGCTGATCCGGGGCCGGCAGCGCATCACCAGATACCGCACTCCCGACCCGAAACTGGTGTTTGCTGTGCGCGCCTGGTCCTACCCCAACGAGAAATTCTCGGGCTTCGCTTCCGACCCTGCCACGCACCTTCAGGGTGTATCCCAGGTAGTTATGGCTGCGCTGATCGAACGAGCGGGTCAACCGAATCCGTGGCTGCACCGCAAGCAACACACCCTGCCACGCAATCTTCGCACCAGCATCGTTCCTCGGGAGCGTCACGCCGCAAGTCTCTGCAATCCGTATTCATGGTGCAGCCCCCCCAAGATCGGTTTGGCCACGACTCGATGAGCGAGCGGAAGCCGATGCCCGCAGGGTTTGACTCGCAGCTCATCCAACCACGGATCAGGAATGCCTGGTCCCAAGGAAGAATGTGGTCGGCCGCGGTTGTAGTGAGCCATCCACGACCTCAGGATTTTTCTGAGATGCCCTTCGCTTAATGGAATAATCCAGTCCAGGCACTCACGACGCAGAGTCCCGATCAGCCGTTCGCAGAGAGAGTTCGCCTGCGGGCTACGCCTCGGCGTAGTGATCACCCTGAGACCCAGCCCCGTCAGCGAAGCGTCCAACTCAGTAGAAAAGATCGCGTCGTGGTTGTGGATGATGAAGCGATACTCGTGGTCGGAAGGGATGCTTTCTCGCAATTGCTGGAGAGTCCAGGCGGCGGTGGGATGAGCTGTCGCGTTGAGGTGAATCAATCGGCGCGAAGCGTGTTCCATTACTACCAGCACGTACAGGATTCGAAAGGTGGCGGTCACCGCGACGCAGAAGTCACACGCAATGATTCCTTGAGCGTGATTCTTTAGAAAAGTCGCCCACCGCTGATCACCCCGAGGTCCACCCGGCGGCGCCACCGGCAACTTCGGCATGTATTTCCGGACGGTGCGTGGCGACAACCGCAGACCGAGCTTCAGCAGCAGCTCGTTTGCAATCCGTTCCTCGCCCCAGGAGGGGTTCTCACGCGACATTTTGCGAATCAGATGCTGGAGTTCGGCGGGGATCGGCCGCCGGCCAGCTTCGGACTTCCAGCGCCAGAAGAGGCGGAAGCCTCTGCGGTGCCACTCAACGAAGGTCTTGGGCCTGACCACAGTCAATGCGCCTCGCCAGTTGAACAGGCGGCTGAGTAGCACCAGAGTCAGGCGCGTCGGATTGTCGGCCCGTCGCGCCTTGACCTTGCGCTCCTGATAGAACGCCAGCTGCTTGCGTAGGAACAGATTCTCGGCCGCCAGCGAAGTTCTGGAACGCAAGCCGAGACATAGAAGGTGGACCAGATCGCGCAAAATCGTCAACCAACTCAACCCCGCCCTCATGATGCACGACCTCCTTCTGCAGTGAACGTTACCTCCTTAAAATCCCCAAGAACTCTGCGGGCTTCAACCAGAGGCGAAGTATTTTTGCGGATCACAGGGAGCAAGTTGCGGGTGGCGTAAGCCAAAAGCCATGACGATATGATCACCAGCGGCATAGGTGCCCCAAGCGAACTGCGGCGGGAATTCCGATCCGAGCCTCACAAGCGGTTTGCCAGAGTCCTCCTCCCTAGTCTTAGGACGGCTCTGCCACGCTTTGCGTGAAGACGAGCACCTTGTTTGGGCGCTCCTTCTCCTTAAGGATAATTCGCAGGAATCGTGCTTTGCCGCGTTCGACCTGCTCTGGACTGCCGACACCGTATCTTTCATCGGTAAAGCCGATGCAGTCGGGTAGGAAATTGAAAAACATCGTGTGGTCCAGAAAGCTGCCCTGTCGTCGTAACCGAAGTATTCCCTGACTGAGGGAAAGAACGAATCGTTCAAGAGATCGCCAGCAATTACCGCGCGAACCGTGTGTTTGGTGAAGTCCCCGTTATCAACCTCACCCTCATCGCGATGATGCGAGTACCCAACAATCGCAATACGTTGTCCGCTAATACCCAATCCATAGACCGCGCCGACCCATGGAGCATGTTCGATCAAATTCGTCATTTTTCTGCCACTTTTAACCCAAAGATTGATACTCGGCTATATAGGTCAAAAATGACCCAGTAACGCCAAACTGGCGGCCTCGGGCTTGTAGAGCGTTTCTGTTAGAGATTCGCATCGATGGACGAAGAAGACGAACGATGGTTAGAGTGCGTCGCGCGATTTTCGCCGCAAGTCTTTGAAGAGGGCTCTCCCGCCCAGAAGCATTTTCGCGAAACGATTCGGTGTTGCTGCTCCAAAGGTCGAAGTATGCATTGCCACATTATAACCATGAGGATATCGGCATGATGCAACGGGTGGACGTCCTTCCCAGCCGAGGCCTCCCCAGCGGATGCGAACCTGGGTCCATGACAGGAGAATAGTGAATATTAATACAAAACGTACCTTGATTCATTCGCTGGTATCATCTTGCAGCTTGTTTTTGTTTATCTCAACCGCACGCGCGCAACCGTGTACCCCGGTTGTTTATGCTTTTCGTCATGCCGAAGATCTTAAAGCACCGGGGAATGGTCTCACATCGGTAGGGCTGGTCCATGCCGGTCTTTACCCCAGCATGGTAGCCAGCTTTGGAGCTGCTCACAATTATTGCCCTGTGGGGTATGTTTATGCAACGTACCCGACCAACCCAGATGGAGGGTCAGGCACAAACAATCCGTATCAGACAGCCCAGCCTTTAGCCGTTGCAGCGTGCCACAATCAACCCCCGCAAAACTTTGGCACGTGCCATTTTTCTCCACGTACGGAGTTAATTAATGGTGGAGAGTTGTATGAGTATTTGGGATTAGCAGCCTCCGAGAAAAACTCCCCGGACGGCAAACCACCAAAAGCTGGCATTAGTGCCACAAGCTCTCAATTACTGACCGAATTGGGGAACTTTATTCCCGCCACTGGCCTGTCAATTGCCATCTTTTGGACCAGTCAGGGCTTAAATGTTCTTGGCCAAGCTATAGTGCCAGACTTCACGGGTATTCCAGGGTGTTCGACGCTGCCCCCCGAAGCCGAATGCAAGGACCTCAAGGCGCCGCGAAATGCGGCTTATGTTTTTGAATTTAACGGAAGTAGCGGTTTTAAGCAGCCAGCCAACATCACGCAATATGTACAATGCTTCAATGTTCATATTGACGTCGCCGATAACTCGAAGGTCGTCGGGCCTGAAGGTACGACCTACTACTGTGGAAATGAAGAATATGGAACTGGTAGCCTACCATCAATCACAAACGGTCTTGATTCGTTACAAGGAATGATTTGTGATACGTCTCTTCAAGAAAAAGGGGGCGATCTTATAGATACCGGCCCACGTGGTTATTACGGTTCCTGTCAATAGCCCGCGCTGGTGTCTCAATAGTTCCTGTGGCAAGGTGCTGCTCAGCAGCGTGCAGGTCGACATTTTCCCATTAACTAAGAAACTCGAATCGGATTAAGATCGCCTCAAGCAGCCGACATCATTATCACGGGCCGTGATCTCCGGGATCAGTCGGATGCGGCAGCGCTTGAAGATGTCTTTCTTGTGCGCTTCTTCTCCGCAGATACCGCACTCCGCGACCTCGACCGTCTCCACGTTGTCGCGGTGTAGCCGTAGTACGCGGTGAACTTGGCGCCGCAGTTCAGGCACTGGATTTCCAGCGTTCGCTTGCGGCGGCCCGGGGGACAACCGCGACCGCGGCCCCCTGTCTTCCGATTGATTTACGGGCAAGCGATTGCCACCACGAGTCACGGCATGGTAAGCCACGCTGGACTACTAGTCTAGGAATCTGCTGCAAAAGGAGGAGCGTATGAAGCGGGTTAGTAGTTTAGCCTTGGCCGTTTTGCTCGGGGCTACGGTCTGGCACGGGGGGCCGGGATTGCGACGAACACCGCAGCAAGCGTTCGCGCAGGCGGTTACGGACTTAGTCCCCGGCGCTTATAGCGTGAACTATTTCGACGTGGCGACCGCCTTCACACCATCGGTGGGTGGTTACGGCGGGCCAGGTAGTTCAGGAGGCACCGGCGACGCCTTGCTCCGCATCGTGAACGCGGGAAACTTCGTTGGAGTTACCACCTTACCCGCAGGAGCCGGTGACTCTTTGCCTGGCGCGGCACCCGGTGCCCTATGCGCCAACATCTATGTGTACAACGATGTACAGGAACAGCAGGAATGCTGCTCATGCCCGCTAAGCGCCAACTCATTGCAGACCTTTTCCGTGATAAATAACCTCACCTCGAATCCCCTCAACCCCAAAGAAAGCTTGTCGGCCGGCGTGATCAAGATCTTGTGTACTGAGCCGGCAGACCCTGCCAATTGCAGCAATACGCCCGGGGCTGTGACGGCAGGTGTTGGTCTTGTTAGCTCACTGGTAGCTGGTGGACTGCATGCATGGATCAACCACACGGAGACGATGGCCAGCAATCAGGCAGGGTTCTCGCCGCCCTTTGGGTTCATAACCAGCACGTCGGTCGAGAAGTTCGCACCTGCCGCTCTCGACCTTGGTGAAGGTCGCAATCTTCTTGAGGGATGCGCAGCCATCAACACAGCCGACAAGTTCGGAAGCCAAGCCATAGGAATATGCTCATGCGGGCTGGGTGACTGAGGCAGATATTCTCTCGCAAATAAGTTGCGGGGCGGCAGAATCTCCGCGATGGCGTGGCCGCTCAGCGTCCCGCGTTACAACAACGCATTCGCGATCACTTCGACGCTGTGATTCTCAGTCACATCGTCAGCTCAAAGAAACTTGTTAAAACGCAGTTACAATGCTACTGCTCAGTCCCGGGGGCGTGCCTACCAGGGTGTGGGGCACCGAAAACATCGCGCGAGAATTCAGGAGGAGCGGATGAGACGGATTGGCAGCTTAGCTTCAGCAGCCTTGTTCGGAGTCGCGGTCTGGTATGCGGGTCCGGGATTGCGAGTAACGCCGCAGCAAGCGTTCGCGCAGGCGGTCGGGGAGAAAGCAATCAGCCCTGTAAGCTACTTTGATGTGGCAACTGCTTTCACAGCATCGGTGGGCGGCTACGGTGGCCCTGGTAGTTCGGGAGGCACCGGCGACGCTTTGCTCCGCATCGTGAACGCGGGAAAC
Organism: Binataceae bacterium (SeqCode); assembly: GCA_052146355.1. Taxonomy (GTDB): domain Bacteria; phylum Desulfobacterota; class Binatia; order Binatales; family Binataceae; genus JAFAHS01. The sequence goes on from JBKQNE010000212.1 coordinate 7,915, forward strand.
TTCGAGGCCACCGATGATGACGCACCTGGTGACGTCTGCGCAAACATCTACGTGTACAACGACGTACAAGAACAGCAGGAATGCTGCTCATGCCCGCTAAGCGCCAACTCGTTGCAGACCTTTTCCGTGATAAATAACCTGATCTCGAACCCCTTCAACCCGAAGGAAAGCCTCTCTGCTGGCATGATTCAGATTGTAGGTACTAAGCCGGCTGATCCCACTGATTGCAGCAACGCGCCTGGCGCTGTGACTGCTGCGAGTTCTCTGGGCCTGGCTGGCGGCCTACATGCATGGATCAACCATACCGAGACGATGGCCAGCAATCAGGCAGGTTTCACGCCGCCCTTTGGGTTCATAACCAGCACGTCGGTGGAGGAGTTCGCACCTGCCGCTCTGGACTTAGGCGAGCTCGCCAATCTCCAGGCCGGATGTGCAGCCATCAATGCTGCCGATAAATTTGGAAGCCAGGCAATAGGAATCTGCAAGTGCGGGCTGGGTGACTGAGTCAGATATTATCTCTCGCGTTGTCCGCTGCGAGAGAAAGCGGCACTGCGACCAGCGCGCGACGATCAAGATCGAAGGCCGCGACCGCATGGGCATCCGTTTTGGAGCAAGGACTTGTGCGAGCCGCACGCGGGGCCGATCATCGAGAGGGCAAAGGCGCGCGGGGTCGAAGAGTGAGTGTGTAGTTGGCATGACTTACCCTTGTCGCGTGAGCGCCTGTGCTACGGAAATGGGTCTTCTGCGTACTGCTCCAATCACCCCGGTGCACTGAAAAACAGCTTGCGGCCGAGGCCGCCGAATTCGTAAAAGTACCGACTCGTTCCGGAGTAGTAGTACAACCATGATGACGAGCTGAAATCATAGAGAAAGGGGAAATCACTGGGATTGGTGTAAAGGAAAGCTTTCAAGCCGAAATCGTAGAAGTATACCCCTCTTGCCCCGTCATTTGCGTCGAATACGTACTCCCACTCCAGTCCGAAGTGGTAGAGATATGGGTAGTAAGTGTCGCTGTAATACCCAAAGAAAGTGTTATCCGGAAATGTAAGATGGTAGAGCCCGTTCCCATCAGACACCTCGCCGTTGAAGAATGATGGGTGTGAAACGGGCGTCAAGGTAGCCTTGTAACTGCTCGTTGTTACGGCGGCTCCGTCATCGTTAATAATATGCGTGATTTGAGATCCCGGATTTCCATTGAGCCAAACGGTCACCATATCCGTGAAATCGCTCTCTAGATTGGCGGGGACCTCGATCGCGTGGTCGGCAAATATCGGGGCATCCTTAAAGTAGCAATAGACCCCAACTCCCCAGGCCTGGTGATCGGTGACTCCGTCGGCCACCTTGTATGAGGCATAGCCGTTGGTACTCGGGCTACTCATCCAGGCGCTCTGTGACGGCACATCGTAGGGCATCTCGGACTGATAGAAATAGTCCTTGCCCGACTCGCCGTTCCAAACTGTCTGGAATTGCTGAAAGTGCTCTACCGCCAACCCATACATCGACACGTTTCTTCCGTTGACGATCAGGCCATTGGCAGCGGGATTTTGCGTCCAGCCGACATTGCTGCCGTGATCGGCTCGCCAGAGCCAGAGATTATCGCCTATCACGTTGTTGCTATTTATAGTGACGCAGCTCGACGCCTGTCCGGTGTATTGAGAGTTGCCGCCTACCCTGCAAAAGACGTCGAACAGGAAAGTGGGATCGGATGAGTGATCGCTCGAGCTGCCAGGTTGCCCCACCTGCAGTAAGGTGGGCGAATTCAAGGAGCCTGCGTCGAATACTATCCCGGCTATAGTTACTCCATCGACGTCCGAAACTGTCATGACTGGCTGGCCACTTTCTGCCACCAGGGTAGCCGAGCCCATGCCTAAGACGACGGTATCTGGCTGGGTTATATTGATGGTGCCCTGTACATAGTAGACGCCAGGGGTGAAGAGAAGATGCTGTCCCTGAAGAAGGCCAGCGTTGAGGTCTGCCGCGTTGATGGTAGTAGGCTGTCCGGCCATCGCGGCCTTGACGATGTAAAAGTTTTCTATCGGTATCTGGTTTCCAGAGGGGGTCGTGCTATCCCAGTCCACACTAGTGGTGTTGAACTTCAGGTCGGGAACTATGACGGAGAATTCCCCAGCCTGATTCATGGTTAAAAATGGTTTCTCGCGCACAATCGGTGTCGGGCCCCCGTCGGTGATGGCATTTCCCGGCCATGTCCCGGCCGGAAGCGGGGTGGAACCCAGGAAGACCATGTTCCAGTTTTCCCTGTTCCATTGAGTCCAAGTCGAGTTTCGCGAGAACCATTGCTGTTGCGACCCGGACTCCACATCTCCGTCAACCTTGGTATCGGCCATAAAACCGCCGCTTGAATACCCGACATCAAACAACCGCAGAGTGGTTGGACTCCCCACCGGTACCGTACTCGGTTTTATATGAACCCTACGCAGAGGGGCCGCCTGTGAAACGGCCCACACGTCCTGGTTGAGCGGTATGTTGGCTGGTGGAAGTGTCAGCGACCCGAAGGTGGGAATGACGGAAAGGTTCTCTGCGGATCGCCAGAAGATATCCAATGCGCCGGGGCCCTGATCTTTGGGGTTGGTGGCCGGATCATCCTGAGTTCTTACCGCGCCGGTTATGGTGACGTCGTCAGGCGACAGACCCAGGCCCGCGACCTGCGTGTAGTAACCGACGCGAACATCGAGATTGTACTGCCCGGGCTCGAAAAAAATCGCATAACGAGACTGCCCGAACTGGTTCGCGGACGGCATTTGCGTCTGATAGATGCTCAAAATCGTCGCCTGGATATTTTGGGAGGTAGGGTCGAATATGTAGACATTGGGACCGAATATGGTCGGCGTCTCCGTCGGCGTCCTTGTGGGAGCCTCGGCCTGCCCCGCCGCGAGCGTATACGCGGCAGAAACAGCCAAAATGCAAATCAGTCCCGCGCAAACAAACCGGCGTTTTCTAAGCAAGGCGAGTCCCCTTTGTTTCAGCCGGAATTTTCCGTTTTGAATCCCTTTTACTTTTGCACCGACCCCATAAACGTTTGCAAACGCGAAGTTCGAGCCCGAGTTTGAGCCCGAAGGTCCCTTCCATCACGTCTCAACGAACCAGCTCTGCCTCGCATTGGCCAAAAGCACCTGAAACCGTCGTTTTTCCGACCGAGTTATTAGACACTTATCCCTTTGCTCCCTATCCGTCACCGAAATTTGCTCTGCTCTGCAAGCCGCCTATCCTGCTAGCGACGGCAGCATCGCAATTCTCCGCAACATGTTCCCGAAGAGCCGCTGCGTCAGATGACTCTCCGCCAGCAGCAACCAATAGTAACGTGCGTGCCTGATCAATCCGCCGCCAGTCTTCACCAGCCGCTGCTGTAAGCTGGTCCGCGACCAAGTGGCAACCGGCGACGGCAGCGCCAGCCAGCCGTCACAAGTTCCCGAGGTTGTAAGCAATCAGGCTCAGCCACAGCCGCACCTCGTTGGCGCGGAAGCGGTGACAGGAAAGCCGTGTCATCGCGACCGCCTGCTTGCCCTCTTTTATCCACTGTTCTGCCGTGCCGCGTTTGTTGTAGAACCGCACCACTGCCGGGCTTGACGCCGCCAGATTGGTAACGATGAACCCCACGCGGGGAAACAATTCCCCGCAATGGAACTCCACCTTCGCCACCACCCGCCGGGCTATTGTCCAACTCGCCGCCTGATAGAGAAAACTTTTGAACCGAAACACCGGCTTGTGGCTCGGCCGTCCCACCGGCCGGGTCAACAACTCCGTAATCTTCCGCTGCAGATGGTCGTTCGCGGGAAGGCGGATCGCGTACTTCACGTCCCGCTCTTCGAGCGTTTCGTAAAGCTCCGGCTTGGCAAAGGCGGCGTCGCCACGGAAGGCCACCTCTTTGCCCTGCGCCTGCTGCCGGTCGATCTCGGGCAGCAGCAATTCTTCCCAGCAGTCGGCGCTGTGGACGTTGCCCGGGCGCAGCTTGGCGGCCAGGCATTCGCCCTCGCGGTTGAACAGCAGCAGCGGATGATAGCAGGTGGACTCGAAGTGGCCGCTGTACGCACTGTGTTCCTGCCGCCCATATACCGGGATTTCCGTGCTGTCCATATCAAGCACTACCTGTGTGTGGCGGTGCAGCGAAGCTAGTGTTATGTCTCTGAAGTAAATGTAGCGTTTGTTCGTCTATTCAGCATGGGCGTAAAGAAATGCTGGGTGGAAATAAGCGGAGCAGATCGAGCCGAATTGGAGCACTGGTTGCGGGCACAGA
>JBKQNE010000213.1:0-4018 GCA_052146355.1 Binataceae bacterium (SeqCode)
CATGCGGGCCTTGATCTCCTCCTGAACTTTTTTGCGTTGCAGGATCCTGTGCCCGGCGCCGGGCTTTAGAGAGGCGCGCCGCTCCGCGTAGGAGATCTTCTCCTCGACCGCACCCAACTTAACGTAGAGGCTGATGAAGTATTTTTCCTTCTCCTTGGGGGTGAGGTTTTGGGCCTTCACACGACGGGTCATGCGGCCGCAGTATCTTGACTTCATAAATCCGCTTGATTCGGTGAGTCCGCCGGGGACGCTGCTTCTCTCTGTCTTGCCAAGATTCTCCAGGTTCCTAGCTTCCGATCGCGTTCGCAGTTCTCGCCACACGCCAGCGTCCGCCCCGCGGGATCAGCTTCGATAGACAGCCGACGCTTTTCAGCTTCGCTTCCAATCAGCGGGCGATAGCATTCATCACAGCGCCGGAATTCCGTCTTAGCAAACTCGCTGTATCCGCCTCGTGCCCGGTCTATCCGCAGTAATAGTTCCGCTCGCCAAGATAACAGCCATACTTCGTTTGCTGCGCATGGCAACCCGCGAATTGATGCTTGCCTCGCCCAGTCTGGAACCGTCAACAGCGGCGAAACTCGAATCCACCAGACTTCCCAGCGAAGCGGCGGCTTGATACCGCGTGCCCGCATCTCCTGCCGCCGTGCTGCTCTCCACCGTGGTTTTCGAGACACGACCCCTTATCCCCTACTCTCTAACAGGGCAACCAACCATGCAATCAGCAGCGTGAAGACAAAAAATTTGGTTTCTGCTAATACCTCTGACTACCTGCAGAGTCGGGTATAACCGCGTGCTGAAAGGCGAATTCCAGCGTGCGAACATTATGCGCACAAAACTGTCAGGGATATTGAAAGGTAAGCCCTTTATTTTTCAGGTGGTTAGGGCGGTTGAAGCCAGCCCTGAAAAGGCTGGCGTCGGCAGTTCAACTCCGTCCCTGGCCACCATCATTCCAAAAGACTTAGCGGAAATCCGGCGGCAGGAAACTGGCAAAATCACCCACGGTCGATCACCCACGCCTAGTGGATGAACCGTTGAGCGGTTTTCTCGTTCAGACCCATGGCTTCGATCATCTTGGCCTGAGCCTCCATGCGCTTGTCCATGCGCGAGTGCGCGTAGACCTTGAGCAGGATTGAAGGGTCTGCCCAACGCAGCATGTCTGAATGATGAAGCAGGGTTCGGCGGAATGCCGCGCAGCCGGATCGCGCTGGAAACCGGGATGCACTCGCCGTGGGTGAGCCGGCTGCTGAGCGAGTTGGGACACGCTTTCGGAGTCGTGCCCAGCTTCTCCTCCAGCACTACTTCGCCGTGTTCATCTAACACGCAATACCAGCTCGAACGATCGCCCAGGTCCAATCCGATCGTCAGCTTCTGTTCGGAAAAATTCCTGATCTGCTTCCTCGCTACAGTGCTAATCTTCTTCATTGCCGGTCTCCTTTATCTCTTGCGCTTCAAACGCGTCGATAGCTTGGGAGCGTACAGCATCCCGTCGGAGACCGGCCTTCTCATCCCATCTGGTTACAACAGTAACTGCTAGGCAGCAGGCGATGATGCGGGGAATTGCCCAGGCTGCAGCTTCCGCACTCGGCTTTGGCTTCGTTCACAAAAAGGCGTCCGAGGGATATAGCGGCTGCTCACCTCGGGGAGCGGGCGGGACAGCATCCCAGAGACGAAGCGTGGAGGATTCTGGTATAGACGAACACGACAGGGTTCGCTATTTGTCAGAGTTTTGATGGCGGTTCCGCGAGTCCGGCGCGGGTTCTTGCTGCAATGGCGAAGCAGGCCACCGTAGACCCGAAGGTCTTAGCAAGCTCTGCGAGAGGAAAAATTCCCTTGGCACGCTCACTATGATCGCTGGACAGTGGTGATAGGTGGCAAGAGGCACGCGGCGATAGGGCGCGTTCTGAGGGAACTTTCAAACTGAGACACTACCGAAGGTCCCCTTTTCTTGCACTTTCTACAATCATAGCCTATAGTCTTGCCCAATCCGGCAGCGTCTTATGGCCCATCCAGCCAATCATCCACCACAACTTGATCCGGACTCTCCAGTCCTCCAAAAACTCCGCAGCCTGCTCCAGGAATCCGGCTATTTCAATGCGGGAATTTCTCCAACAATCGAGAATCCTCTTCCCACAGTTTCTCCGGATATTCCTTCCGGCTCTCCCCTGCACACGCTTCTCAAACTCTTCCATGACCTGCATCCTGTCCCCCCCGACCATTTGCAGGAGGCCCTGCGGCCTCTAACCATCGGGCAACTTCTGTCTACCGGTTTCTGCCGCGTGGAAGACAATCAAATCGTTTCTAACGTCCGCCTTCAGCCCTGGGCCAATCACCTGTTCGCCGTTGGACAACTCACAGCCGATCCTCGCCCCGAAGATCTTCTCATGCAGTTTGGCGGCACCTCGATCGAACTGGCGCACCTCATCAATCCTCGGCGTGCCCGTAATGCGCTTGATCTCGGCACCGGCTGTGGTTTTCTGGCGGCCCTGCTCTCTCCCCAAGCCGATCGGGTGTATGCCCTGGATCTGAACTCCACGGCCGTGCAATTCGCGGAATTCAACGCGCGCTGGAACTCTCTTCGCAACGTCACCTGCCTTCAGGGCAACCTCTTCGAACCTGTTCGCGACCTTCGCTTCGATCTCATCGTCAGCAATCCACCATTTTTCATCTGCCCCGTTCCTGATTCCTCGGCCAATCAACTCCTCTCTGAGCATTCTGGCCAGCCGGGCGACTCCTTCTGCATTCAGATTGCCCGCGCTGCGTCCTCGTTCCTTGAGGAAGGCGGTTTCTTTCACATGATGTTTTCCTGGATGCAAACAGAAGGTCAGGATTGGCAGGTAAGACTAACGAGTGCATTCTCCGGCATCGGTTGCGATGCATGGTGCCTGCGAACCTGGGAAGTGTCGCCTGAGGAGTACGTGCAATTCTGGACTGCGCAACTGCCGATTGCAGAAAATCCCGACGTGGATGCCTTGCAACGCCAAGGCTTAGCCTACTTCCAGCAGCTCAAGATTGCCGCCATCAGTGCCGGGCTGGTGACGCTTCGCCGCTGCACCTCGCGTGCGAACCACCTGTGGTTCGACGACGCCCCGGACGACCGCTCCGAACCCTACGGCTCGTCCCTCGCCTTGCTCTTCGACCTCCGCGCGAAATTCGAATCCGCCCCGGACGAATTTCTCCTTCAGCAAAAATTTGCTGTTGCTCCCGATATCGCTAGCATCCAGAAATCCGTCCGCAAAGGCAGGCGTTGGGAAGCCATCGCGTCCGAATTCTGCCACGACTCCGGTTTGAAGTACACTTTTGACGGAGTCGATCCAATACTATTCGAAATCGTGACGCGCCTCGACGGGCGAGCCTCTCTTCGTGCGATCCTGGCCCGGCTCTCGCGCGAACGCCACCTGCCCCTCCCCAGCCTTATGACTACCCATCTCCCCCAGGTGCGCGAACTCCTGCGATACGGCTTCATTCTTCCCGCATCTATTGGCCGCTCTGCCTCCAGATCGGTCGGCCAGCAATCCGATGCTTCAGCGTGACGCCCGTCCAGAAACTCCATGGCGATGAATGCCTGCCCGTTCTCCTCGCCAATGTCGTGAATCGTGCAAATATTAGGTGATTCAGTGCGGACGCGGCTTGCGCTTCGCGTCGAAAGCGAGCCAATGCCTGCGGGTCGCGAGCAACTTCATCGGGCAAGAACTTGAGGGCTACAAAACGATAGAGCCGGGTGTCTTCCGCTTTATAGACCCCACCCATCCCGCTGCCGCCAAGTTTCTCGACGATGCGGTAGTGCGAGATGGTTTGGCCGATTACTGGCGGGAAATGTTAAGTCTCTTGACCGGGTAAGTCAATCAAAGCGGTGGAGTTAGCGGCATCTCCAAAGGGCTGTTGGCGTAACATCCCTCTCTAACAATGTCGGCGCTGTCAAACACTTTTTAAGCGTACTGCTCCGTGCACTCCGAAGAGCGCGCCATTTCGCTCTCGTGGAAGCTTTTGCTTTTGCTCTACCAACCAAGGCTCGCTCGTA
>JBKQNE010000214.1:0-14700 GCA_052146355.1 Binataceae bacterium (SeqCode)
GCAGAGCGTAAAAACGAAATCCAGCGGCGCGCCATCGGGCGCCGCGAACTCGTCCCAGCTTTTGCTCCGCAGTCCTTCGGTCTCGTACTTCAATTCCTTGAGCAGCCGTAGGGTGCCGGAGTGGACGTTCCCCGCCGGATCACTCCCCGCACTGAACGCCTGGAATCTTCCGCCGCCCCATCGATTCATTGCGCATTCGGCCATGATGCTGCGGGCCGAGTTTCGAGTGCACAAAAAGAGGACCTTCATCGGCCGGCCGGACGCCGTTACGTCCGCCGGTCGGTCGCGCACCGCAGGCTTCACGCGAGCGCGGCAATTTTCCGAAAGATACTCGACGAGGTTGTCTATCGTGCGGACCTTGGCGTCATAGAAAACGGTTCTGCTCTGCCGGCGTGAGACAACGAGTCCCGAGTACTTTAAATGGTTGAGATGAAACGAAAGCGTGGGAAAAGGCAGCGCCATGCGGTCGCCGATTTCCCCGGCCGGCATTCCCTGGCCACCTCGCTGGGCCAGCAGCCGAAAGATGTCGAGCCTCGTTTCCTGAGCCAGAGCCCCCAGTGCCGCCATTGCTTCTGCTTTAGTCATCCTGATTCCGTGCCGTTGACCGTCTTGACGGTCGGTTGCGAGTTGCGCGACTCGCTTAGCGCGCAACTTGAGTTAGTGGACCGATGTTACGTGCGTGCTAACCAGCCATAACCTTTTCATGATTCCAGTTATCTGGAATCATATTAGTTCCAGAATTCTGGAACAATCATGGATCTATTCACCTGTATTGTGAACGAACCGATCGACCAAGGTCTTTTCAGGGTTGGAACTCAATGCTCGGAGAGATGAGTGCTCATCCCTACGGCCAGCCAGCCGAACGGCGCGGATGAACCTCCTCGGGTTTCATCAAGCTCCTGCTGGTGAAATATTCGGGCGGTGACGATCCTTGGAGGGAGTTGATGAATGAGTGGTAGCCTTATACTGGCCAACCCGTCTGTTCCGCGCAGACTCTCTTTCCTGGACCGCTACCTCACGCTCTGGATTTTTCTCGCGATGGCGGCCGGGGTCACGCTCGGCGCGATCTTCCCCGGCATGAAAGCGACCTTCGAGCGGATGAGCGTGGGAACAACCTCCATACCAATCGCAATCGGTCTCATCCTCATGATGTATCCGCCGCTTGCGAAGGTGAACTACGATGAACTGGGCGACGTTTTTCGCGATGTGAAAATCCTCGGATTGTCGCTGGTGCAGAACTGGATCATCGGTCCGATCCTGATGTTCGCGCTGGCGATCGTCTTCCTGCGCGATCGGCCCGAGTACATGGTCGGGCTCATCTTGATCGGCCTCGCGCGGTGCATCGCAATGGTCATCGTGTGGAACGATTTGGCCAACGGCGACGCCGACTATTGCGCGGGGCTGGTGGCCTTCAACTCGGTCTTCCAAGTGTTGTTCTTTTCGGTTTACGCTTTCGTGTTCATCACGGTTCTTCCCCGATGGTTCGGCCTAGGAGGGGCCATCGTGCACATCACGATCGGCCGGATTGCCGAAAGCGTCGGCATCTACCTGGGCCTCCCATTCGTAGCGGGTCTGGGGACGTGGAAAGTTCTAACGACCGCGAAGGGCAAGACCTGGTATCGGCAGCGCTTCATTCCGAAGATCGGCCCGCTGACGCTTACGTTCTTGCTCTTCACCATAGTCGTGATGTTCTCGATCAAAGGTGCGGCAATCGTTCGGATGCCACTCGATGTCGTCCGTATCGCAATCCCGCTGCTGCTCTATTTCGGCATCATGTTCGCGGTATCGTTCGTGCTGAGCAAAAGGGTCGGAGCGACTTACCCGCAATGTGCGACTCTGTCGTTCACGGCGGCCTCCAACAATTTCGAGTTGGCGATCGCGGTTGCGGTCGCGACATTCGGTATCGACAGCGGCGCCGCGTTTGCCGCCGTGATTGGGCCTTTGATTGAAGTCCCGGTAATGATCGCTCTCGTCGACGTGGCCTTGTGGACGCAGCGTAGATTCTACTCAATCTCGCCCGACCAGATCGTGCAGCCTCACGTCGCAACCGAGTAAGTTCACTTAACTTTCAAAACTGACACTATCGAAAGTGCGCTCGCGATCAATCCAGTTTCAGACGTTGCACGCAATGATAGCGTCACGTACGCTCGGATGCGTGGTCCGACGCCTCAGAATAATCGCGCTCGCGCTCGTTATGGTGGTTTCAGCGGGTAGATTTGCATGTGTACAAGCGCAGATCTTCGGGGCAATCGGATGCTGCAAGACCTTTTGCCTAGGCCCGCAGGAAAAGAATCCAGCGCGATGCTGCCACATCCGAGCAGTAAGCGCGGAAACGGAAGTAGCATCAACCGTCTACACGCCTGATGTCGCGGTGATCGCGACGCTCAGTGTGCCAACCGCAGTCTGGTTGCCGGCAAGCTCTGGACCCGCGGCACTGCTTTTCGTGAACGTTCACGCTCCGCCCGGCCTCGCTCCGACGCGCGAGCATCTCTGTTCGTTCCAAATCTGATCCAGCTCCATCGGGTTCGTTAGCACGCGCCGAGGCACCTCGCGCGGCCCGCTTTCGGGACACGGAGAACCTTGGCGCGCACCTGCGGTGCGCTTTGGCGCATCGCGCAAGTCCCATCGGCGCGTCCGATACGCCGAGGGGCCGAAACGATGGGGAACGGAGATGGCGCCGTACAAAGATTTTCGGCGTTCGATATCGCAATTGATGTTAACGCTCGTGGCGGCGGCTTTTGTCGTCACGACTTTTTTGGATGCCCCGGTTGTCGATGCTGCCGGTGAAACGCCGGTACCGGTGGACGCGTTGGTTACCGAGGCGATGCGTTCTAATCCCGAGATCGCCGCGGCTCGCAGTCATTGGCAGGGATCGACCAAAGTTCCTCGCCAAGTCTCGACACTCGATGACCCTGAGGTCTCGCTTCAAGAATTCACGGTCGGGAGTCCGGCCCCGGCCTCCGGATATGAAACCAGCGACTTCTACTACACCGGCTTCGGCGTGTCGCAGGACATCCCCGGTCCCGGGAAGCTCAGGCTCAGGGCCAGGCGCGCCGAAAAGGACGCCGAGTACGCGGGCGCGGTCTTTGAGTCAGCCGAGCGGCGCGTAGCCGAGAAGGTCCGTGAGACCGGGTTCAATCTCTTTTTTCTGGATCGAGTGCGCACGCTGCTTGAAAGCACGCGCAGGGATCTTCAAGTCATAGCGCGCGGTGCCGAACAGCAATACCGCACCGGAATGGGCCAGCAGCAGGATGTGCTGAAGGCCCAGCTGGCCGCCACGTCAATCCTCAAGGACAGCGAGATGAACCGCGACGACATCGAGGCGGCCGAGGCCAGTCTCAAGGCCTTGCTCGGACGCGAGCCGGATACGGGCGATATCGCGATCGCGGACGTAACGCCCACGCCGTTTAAGCTCGAAGGGACGCAACTCGGTGAGGCGGCTGAGGCGGGATCAGCGGACGTCGAGATGGCGCGGGCGATGGCCGCCGGGAGCAAAGACGCTCTCGATATTGCGCAGCATGACTACTGGCCCGATTTCACCGTCGGTTACCAGTACAACAAGACGGGCCCGGCTTTCCGGGACTACTACATGCTCACGCTCGGGGCGAAGATTCCGCTCTATTTTTGGCGCAAGCAGACTCCCGCCGTCGAACAGGCCGCGGCCGAGAAGGCATCAGCCGAAAGCCAGCTCCACGCGACCCGGCTCGAAACGCTTTCCGATTTGCGCAGCAACGCGGTCGCGATTCGAACCCAGGACCGCATTATCACGCTCTATCGCGACGGACTGATTCCGCAAGGAGAAGCCACGTTCAGATCCGCTGAGGCCGCATATAGGACCGGCAAGGTTGATTTCCAGACGCTGCTCTCATCCGTGATCGACTTGCTGAATCTGCGGGAAGGCTACTACCGCGCGATCGCCGACCATGAAATCGCCGTCGCTCGCGTCAAACAAATTATCGGTGAGCAGTCATGACGAATTTGATCAAAGCTTTCGCGATCGCGCTGGTTATGTGGCTCTTGGCTGGCGTCGATCTGGCCGGAGCGCAAACCAAGCTGGCGCCGGTCGAGATTACGCCGGAGCGCCGCCAGCTTATCGGCCTGCAGACGGCCACCGTTGAGGAAAAAGACCTCGTGAGCCGAATCGACGCGACCGGGATGGTCGAGCCTGACGAACAGCTCGAAGGTTCCATTCAGACGCGCTTTGCAGGATGGATTCGCCAAGTCTTTGTCAATCAAACCTACCAGCCGGTTCACAGAGGCCAATCTCTGTTCACCATCTACAGCCCCGATCTGGTCAGCACCGAGAACGAATATCTGATCGCGTTGAAGGCCGGCCGCCAGCTCGGCGGAAGTTCAGTGGAAGGTGTCGCGGAGGGCGCGCAATCGCTGACCGCGGCGGCGCTCGATCGGCTGAAGCTGTTCGGTGTTCCCTCAAGCGAAATTGCGCGCTTGCAGCGCGAAGGCGCAACCCGCGACGCGATCGAAATCGATTCGCCGATGACCGGCTATGTGGTGGAGCGCAACGCGCTGCCGAACATGTATGCCCAACCGGACACGAAGCTCTACGGCATCACGACCCTTTCCAATATCTGGATTTACGCCGCGGTCTTCCAGGATCAGATCGGACAAGTGAAGGTCGGCGATCCTGTAGCTGTCACCGTCGATGCGTATCCGGGGCGCTCATTTCCGGGGCGGGTCGATTTCATTTGGGAGGCGATGGACCCGAACACGCGCACGGCGCGGGTTCGATGCAGCTTTGCGAACCCGGACCGCCTCCTCAAGCTCGGGATGTACGTTAACGTGGCGATTACGCCGCGTCTTGGACACGGCCTGGTGATTCCGGACACGGGGGTGTTTCGCACCGGCACCCACAACGTCGTGTTCATCGACCGTGGCGACGGTTATCTGACGCCGACCGAAGTAGAGTTGGGGCCTCATTTGGGGCACAGCTTCGAAGTCCTTAAGGGGTTGCGCGACGGCGATCGGATCATCAGCTCCGCGAACTTTCTGATCGATTCCGAGAGTCAATTGCAGGCGGCCTCGGGAACGTTCGTGCCTCCGCCGCCCGGGGTGAGCGCCTCGGCCGGACAACCGCAAACGGCGGCATCGAGCGCCAGCATCGAGTTAGCCACCAATCCAAACCCTCCCACGCGCGGGAGCAACGAACTTATGGCGACGCTCAAGGACGCGGCGGGCAAACCGATCACGGGCGCTCAGGTCTCCGTGACGTTCTACATGGTGGCAATGCCGGCGATGGGCATGGCGGCGATGCGCGCGCAGTCCGCTCTGGTCGATCAAGGCAACGGCACATACGCCGGGAACATCGATCTTCAAAGCGGCGGTACCTGGCAGGTCACGATCGCCGCGAGCAGGGACGGCCAGCCAATCTCCGGCCGACAGTTCAACGTTTCTGTCTCCGGCTCGATGGCGATGTGAGGAGGAGGCGTTATGATCGAGAAAATTATCGATTGGTGTAACAATAACCGCTTCCTGGTGTTGATTGCGATCGCGGCGCTGGTTTTCGGTGGAATCTGGTCGTTGAATCTGATTCCGCTGGACGCACTCCCCGACATCTCCGACGTGCAGGTCATCGTCCATACGGAATGGATGGGCCAGCCGCCGAATATCATTGAAGACCAGGTCACCTATCCAATCGTCACCGCAATGCTTGCGGCACCGCACGTGAAGGCGGTACGCGCGCAGACCATGTTCAACGATTCGTATGTGTTCGTGGTCTTCGAGGACGGGACCGATATCTACTGGGCGCGCAGTCGCGTGCTCGAATACATGCAGCAGCTTGAAGGGGGGCTCCCGAGCGGAGTCCATCCCGTGATCGGCCCAGACGCGACGGGCGCCGGATGGGTTTACGAATACCTGCTGATCGATCGCAGGCACAATCTCAATCTTGCCGATTTGCGCAGTTTGCAGGATTGGCAGGTGCGCTATGCACTCGAGACTGTGCCCGGTGTTGCGGAAGTAGCCACCATCGGCGGCTTCGTCCAGCAATATCAGGTCAAGCTCGATCCCAGTCGTCTGCTCGCGCTGCATGTGCCGTTGCAAACCGTGATCGACAAAATAAGGGCTAACAACAATGAAGTCGGCGGGCGCGTGCTCGAAATGACCGGGGCCGACTATCTGGTGCGCGGCGTCGGCTACATCAAGTCGCTCAGCGACATCGAGAAGATATCGGTCGCGACTAACAATGGGACTCCGGTACTGGTGCGCGATCTAGGCGTCGTTTCATACGGACCTGACCTGCGTGAAGGAGTTGCGGAGTGGAACGGGGATGGCGAGGCGGTCGGCGGCATCGTGGTGATGCGTTACGGACAGAACGCGCTCAACGTGATCAACGGCATCAAGGCGCGGATCGCGGAGATAAGGAAGAGCCTTCCGCCAGGTGTAGAGATCGTCTCTGGTTATGACCGCGCGGGTCTAATCGAGGCGTCGATCGACACCCTGAAGCGCGATCTGCTCGAGGAAGCGATCATCGTCAGCCTGGTAATCATCGTTTTCTTGTTCCACTTGCGATCGGCGCTGATCCCGATTCTGACGCTGCCGCTGGCGGTGCTAGCGACGTTCATCCCTATGTATTTCTTCCAGGTCAGCTCCAACATCATTTCGCTGGGTGGCCTGGCGCTGGCGATCGGCGTGCTGGTCGATGCTTCGATCGTGATGGTGGAGAACGGCTATCGACATCTGTCCGAGCGGCAGCACGAGGCACAGCTTGCGGGCGAGACCTTCGATGAACCGGAGCGTCAGCGACTACTGCTTTATGCCGCCAAGCAGGTCGGGCGGCCCCTGTTCTTTTCCCTGATCATCATTGTGGTTTCGTTTCTCCCGGTGTTCCTGCTCGAAGCTCAGGAAGGGCGGATGTTTCGTCCACTGGCCGACACCAAGACCCTCGCGATTACTTTCTCCTCGATTCTCGCGATCACAGTCGTGCCGGTCCTCATGGTCCTGCTGATCCGCGGCCGAGGGCTCCGCCCCGAAGAAGCGAATCCGGTCTCGCGATTCTTCCAAGCGCTCTACCTGCCGGTGATCAGATGGTGCCTGCGGCATCGATGGCTGACGATTGCCGCCAATCTGATCTTTCTCGTCGTGACGTTGCCGCTGGCGCTGAAATTGGGCAGCCAGTTCATGCCGCCGCTATTCGAGGGTTCGGCGCTGTTCATGCCGACCGCGTTGCCGGGCATTTCGATCACCTCCGCGGGCGACCTTCTGCAAAAGCAGGATCAGATCATCCGCAAGTTTCCCGAGGTTGAAAGCGTGTTTGGCACCGTCGGCAGGTCCAACAGCGCGACCGACAACGCCCCGCTCGACATGTACGACACGACCATCATGCTCAGGCCGCGCGAGCAATGGCCGCAAAGCGTGACATACGACAGCCTTGTTGCGGACATGGATAACCAATTGCGTTTTCCGGGGCTCTCGAACAGCTGGACGATGCCGGTCGAGAACCGGCTCGACATGGAGCTGACCGGAATCAAGACGCCAGTTGGGATCAAAGTGCAGGGCCCGGATGTGAATGAGATCCAACGCATCGGCTCGGAAATCGAGGAGATTCTTACCCCGGTCGAGGGCACGCGCGCGGTCTTCGCGGAGCGCGTGTCGCAGGGATTTTATGTGAATATCGCGGTCGATCGCGACGCGGCCGCGCGTTACGGCCTTACCGTGGACGATGTTCAGCTTGCGATCACGTCAGGAATCGGCGGCGAGGATATCGCGACGACCGTGCAAGGACGCGAGCGATATCCAATCAACGTCCGTTACCTACAGGATTATCGCAGCGACCTCGACAAGCTGAGAGCGGTTCTGATCATGACGCCAAGCGGCGCGCAGATTCCGTTGGGCGAAGTCGCGAGAGTGGATCTGAGTCCGGGTCCTTCGATGATTCGCGACGAGGACGCGCGCCTGACCGGCTATGTTTATATCGATCTCGCGACCAGTGACTACGGCAACTACGTTGCGCGCGCGCAGCGCGTGCTCGATCAAAAGTTGCGTCTGCCGCCGGGTTATACGCTCAAATGGTCGGGCGAGTACGAATTCCAGCTACGAGCGCGAAAGCGTCTTGCGTACATCATGCCGATCGTCTTCGGTGTGATCTTCGTTTTGCTGTACATGCTCTTTCATTCGGCGACCGAAGCCGCGGTGCTGATTTTCCCTTGCCTGTATGCGATGACCGGCGGACTGCTGCTGCAATATCTGATGGGGTTCAATTTCAGCGTCGCCGTGTGGGTCGGCTACATCGCGCTGTTCGGAATCGCAGTAGAGACTGGAGTCGTGATGGTGATCTATCTGCACGAAGCACTGGACAAGAAGCTTGCCGCCGGAAAGATCAGCAATCAAGACATTGAGGATGCGGCGATCGAAGGCGCGGTGCAGCGACTCAGACCGAAGTTGATGACGGTGGCGGTGGTAATGATGAGTCTCGCGCCGATCCTCTGGGCCAGCGGCATCGGATCGGACGTCATGAAACCGATCGCGGCGCCGATCGTGGGCGGGATGGTCACGTCGACCATCCATGTACTCATTCTGGTGCCAGTTTTCTTCGCGATGATGAAAGAGCGAGCACTGCGCAAGGGCCCAATGAGATAATTTGCATCATATCGAACCTGTCTGTGGCGAATTGTCGATTTTGCTTGAAAATCAGCAATTCGGCACAGACCGGTCATTTTCGGCGGCGATTGCAGGCTCACGAATCAGTTCGGAGAAAACCGGGTCAGGCCGCTGTCGCTACTGCGCGACTGCCGGATGCTTCTGGGTTTCGTAGTTGTCGCGGATCGAGTGAATCTCGCGTCCCGGATAGCGGCGGACCAGCGAGTTGAGGAACGCGGTGAACTCCAGGTGCCGATGGCGGCGGAAACAGCGCGCGTGAACCTTGCCGCTGGCGACCTCCAGCGCGGCGAGCAGGCTGGTGGTGCTGTGGCGGGTGTAATCATGGGTGCGGCGCGCGGGCAGGCCCGGCCACATCGGCAACCTGCGGCTGGGTGCGGTTGAGAGCCTGAATCCGGGACTTTTCGTCCACGCGCAACACCAGCGCCTGCTCCGGCGGATCCAGGTAGAGTCCGACCATCCGGGTGAGCTTGCGGTCGAAGTCGGGGTCGGTGCTGAACTTGAAGGTTTCGACTCGCTAAGGATCAGTGGAGATTCAACGAGTACCGGCGGACGCCAGCGTTCGCCGCAAAACTCAGCGGAACTAGCGCTCAAGGGGCCCGCGACGCACAAGCCTCAGAACAGTAGCGGCGCCCGCCCTTTTCCACGTATGTGGCGTATGGGGGCAGGTCCGTCCCGCACATGCCGCAGTTCCTTTCGCCGTTCAGTCGCGCGCGGATTTCCTCGTATCTCTCCCGAGCGTCTTTCGGGTACAGCGTCGTTTTCGAGACGTTGACCCACGAGCGCGCCTCTTCGGGCGTTGTGCGCAACATCCCGGCGACTGCCTCGAAAAGGATAACCCTCTTCAAGTCGCTGGCGGGCCAACTGCCTGGTTAACACCGTGAAAGCCAGCGGCTCTTGTGACGCCGAATTGAACCAGGCAAGTGCCTGGGAGGTCGAATCGGTTTGGTCGTCGTATTTGGCGTTCGGGAAGGTGGTCAACTCGTGCAGGTATTCAGGGAGCCAGGGCGCATCCGGGGGTAGATAGACAAACCCATTCTCAATCGCCGCGGTCTGTGCGTGAAGACGCATCACCTTGTCCTGAACCGCCTCACAACCCTTCACACAGCTCAAACCTTCGCGCACCAGCTCCTGAATCAGTTGCGTTCCGGATGCGCGGTCCTCGATCAGGACGACCGTTGCAGCGTGCGCTTGCCGCTGGTCGATGACCGCGCGCTTGAGTTCTGGGTAGTTGAGGCGCTTGCGAAGGACGTGAAGGAGGTAGATTTTTCGATCGTTAATTCCCCACGTCGTGCAGACGCTGTAGTCACTAAGCTCGGTTACCTTGTTGGCAGTGTCCCAGCTCTGCAGCACGTGCTCGAATTTTGCGGGAACCTCGCGCTCCGCGTAGTACTTGAACCAATCCGCCTTTACTAGACCGCCACCGGCCGGCGCCGGAACCTGCTGGTACTGACCGGCGAAGTTGTATTCTCCGAGCGTGCGTCGAATCCGGTCGAGCGTTTCCCGCGACTCGCGTTCCGGGTGCAGCACCTCTCCTGCCCGCCGCTCGAACCGCTGCGCTCCGATCGGAGATTCGATCATATGCACCTCGTCCTGTTCGGCGATTGCAGGAAACGAGATCACCTCCCATTTCTCTTGCTCGAGCACGTGGCCGACGAGGTCGTTTTCGTGCAGGCGCTGCATGATCAGGATGATGCAGCCGGTCTGTTTGTCGTTCAGACGGCTGTAGAGCGTGTTGTCGTACCAATCATTGACGGTCTGCCGTTGCGAGTCGGAAAGCGCCTCGTCAGGCTTGAGCGGGTCATCAATGATGATGAGGTCAGCACCGCGGCCTGTCAGGACGCCCCCGACCGAGGTTGCAAGCCGATAGCCGTGGCTGGTCGTGACGAATTCGCCCACGGACTGCTTCTGGGCGGAGAGCCGTGCCGGAAACGTCTTCTTGTACCAATCAGCCGCCATCACGCTGCGGCTGTCGCGGGCGAGCTTGTCCGAAAGATCCTGCGCGTAGCTGACGCAAATGATCTGCGCCGCGGGATTTTGCCCGAGGACCGAGGCCGGCAGAGCTATCGACGCACACAACGACTTTAGATGGCGCGGTGGGATATTGATGATGAGCCGCTTGATCTCACCGCGGGCAGCCGCTGCCAGCTTTGCCGCCATGACTTCGATGTGCCAGTTCATCATGAATTCCGCGTGCGGATTGAGCTGATGAAAACAGCGCGCGACAAAAGAGCAAAAGTCCAGCCTCAGCAGCGCACGAATACTATTTTGTCCCATGTTTTTCTTCTTCCTGGTTAACCAGGCGCCGCATCCTTTCCTGGAATTGCTGCATCACCTTGCGATCGTCTTCATCGACGACCGTCGTCGCGGCCGATGATTCGACGCGGCCCTCTTTCAGCCGGATTTCCGTGAGCAGGACCTGCATCAAGGCGCGGTCGCCGGAGAGCGCTTTGTTCACCAGCTGCTTGACCATCGCCTGCTGCTTGGTGATTTTTCTGCGCCGACCACCTTCGTTGATGGCGATCTGTTCACCGAGTTCCTGCTCGAAAAGGGTTGCCAGGTTCCGCGACCCCTTGGGGCGGCCCTTTGGATTCCCCGACTCACCCTTCTTGAAACGGGTGATTGCCGGCGGCTTGCCGTAGCCGACGTCGTAACCGGAGTTATCGGACATTACTTTCCCCCGCCTCCTTCTCGACTTCACAGAAAGATTTTCCTGTCACGCCGTTCTGCGCCTTGAGACCGGTGAACGCTTCCCAGCGACGCACGATCGTGTCGACGTAGATGGGATCAATCTCAAGTCCATAGCAGCGACGGCCGCTCCGTTCCGCGGCGATAATGGTGGTGCCGCTTCCTAAGAACGCATCCAGCACCAGGTCACCGCGGGATGAGCAGTCGAGGATCGCGTCTGCAACGAGCGCGACCGGCTTCACAGTCGGATGTAGGGCGAGGAGATTGCCCTCTTGACCTCCGCGCGAGAAGGAGTTTGCTCCGGGGTAGCGCCAGACGTTGCTGCGATTGCGACCGAATTGTCCGAGCTGAACGTTATTTCGATGACGATCCTCCCCGGACTTAAAGACGAAGACAAACTCATGTTGGCTTCGATAGAACGAGCCCATCCCGGCGTTGTCCTTCGCCCACACGCAAATATTCTTAAGCTCGCTGTACGCCTGTCGCCCCGCTGCCAGGACCTCACCCACGTGCCGCCAGTCCATGCATACAAAGTGAATCGATCCTTTGGCGCTGTACCGCGCCAGCATTGAGAAGCTACGGAGGAGAAACCCCGTGTACTCCGCTTCGTTCATCTCGCCCGAGGCCATCGCGAACTCGCGGTGTTGTACGGCCCCGAGACCGCTGACATTTCCTGCGATCGGGACGTTGTACGGCGGATCGGTGAAGACCGCCGCGGCTTTCGTCTTGCCCATCAGGGTCACGAAGCCGGACTCCTCCATCGCACTTCCGCACAGGATCCTGTGGTTTCGGAGGAGCCAGAGGTCGCCCGAGCGACTCACGGAGGGCAGATCGGTGGCCTCTGGTATCTCATCCGCGTCGTCGTCCCCTCGGTCCGCGCCCGATTCCAGGGTTTCGATTCGCATATCGATCTCACCCATTTCGAAGCCCGTGACCTCGAGGCTAAAGTCGAGATCCATCAGAGCAAGATCGCGGAATTGTTCCGCGAGCAGGCGCTCGTCCCAGACCGCATTCTCGGTCAGGCGGTTGTCCGCGATCATGAACGCCCGCACCTGCGCTTCGGTGAGATGGTCGAGGGAGATAGTGGGAAGCTCGGTCAGTCCGAGCTGCTCAGCAGCTCGGATCCGGCCATGACCGGCAACTACCTTGCCGTTTCGGTCGATGAGCACCGGCACGTTGAAGCCGAAGGTGCCGATGCTGCGCGCGATTTGCCGGATCTGACGTCGCCTGCGAGTTCGGTCTACTGGAGAAGGGTGACGACCTTCCACTGGAGGCCAGCTTCGGTACTACAATGGTCCATGCTGAGCCGCTCAGTCTTTGGGAGAACGAGATCCGCGCGCTTCAAATCGCGGTTCGTCTGTGGGGGGCGGTAGAGTCACGCGACGAAAAGACGATCGCGGAATTCAAAGAGATCCTGAGCAATCCCGACGCGCCCCTTGCAGTCCGGAAACAGATGCATCTGGACAAAACGGATCCGACGATGACACTGCTCGGCCAAATACAGAGATTCACTGATCACCGGCTGCAACAGCATGTCTATGCACGGTTTCTGTTTCCCGGTAATCAGGCCAAATTGAACCTCGTTCTTCAGCCACAATCTCTCCTCGGTGCGCTCTGGCTTCAGTTCGCCAATGCAGTTGATGGGCGAAAGAAGTTCCAGTGGTGCGATACGTGTCGTCTTCCATTCGAGGTTTCCCGAGAAATCTTGGGCAGACGACGCAGCGCACGCTTCTGCAGCACCAGGTGCCGTGTGGCTCAATATCGATCGCGAATTGAACGCGCGAAGGCGTTGAATGCGGAAGGAAGACCTCTCAAGGAAATCGCTGGAGAACTTCGCACGAGCCTTCGGACACTGCGCGGTTGGCTTGATTAAAGCGCCGGGCCACGAAGTGAATGACCGCGCCTATGTGTGGCGAATCGTTGATTTTGCTTGAAAATCACCAATTCGCCACAGACAGGATGGGAAGCAGGTTGGAGCGGTGAGTAGTGTCCGGCCACCGGCTTATTCGCGATACATGGACGTGGGTATTCAGGACCTGACGGCGGGTTCGAAACCGCCCCCGATCCGAGTCAATCCGGGGAGTTTCACGACATGGATGGGGGATTCGCCCTTTCGACCATTGGTTGCTCTCTCACAACCAAATTACGGCGATGCCGACCAATGGAAGCCCATCGTGTTGCCGGCTGCTCTTGCTAAGAAAGCCCGTACTGCGTTTCGGGAAGCCCTTGCGCTCGACTTGAATTGCGACGACAAACCATCGCGCAATTATCCCGATCGCTATATCCAAACGCTGCACCCAGCGTACCGATCTGCTCGAGGCGACATTTTGCTTGCGCTGCGCGCGGACCCGACGAAGAATCGCTGCGGGGAAAGTTATGGGGAATGGCAGTCAGCTTGGTTTCTGATGAAGGGCGGCGCCTTCGCATGGATCGGCAGCGGACTCACGCTGCTTGATATCGGCGACTACGGTGGTGAGGGGAGCGCGGCGGTCGTGTTCCAGAGCAACGCCTACGACCGGGATGGGTACCTGCTGCTCGATCCACGCGACGGTTCAAAGGTGGAGTATTCGTGGTCTTACCACTAGCCCGTCTAAGAGCCACTGGGCCGAGCGCACTCGCTGCCACAAAAGTACCGCTGTACATCGTCTGACTGGCCTCTCCTTCCGTTTTACAGCAAATGGCGATGGCCGATTGCTGCGGGTTTTGTTACCTGATCTGCGAATGATCATTGCAACGCTGGAGGACTTCGCGATGTCATCACCAGCAACTGACGAGAGAAACGAATCGGTCCGCACTCCGATGAGCGCGGCCGATATCCATGCAAACGCGCGCGCCTTGAGCGGCTATCTGCGCGAGAAATCCGACTCGGTGCGGCCCGTGCCGCGATCGACTATGCAGTCGACGCAATAAAACACCGGGTGGAGATGCCTTCCGGCCGCCCCTTGAGAAACAGCGGACGCATTCAAAACGTGATCGCGGACGCGGAGATGATGCTGGGCGCCGCTCGCTCGTACGTCTTCCATGCGATGGAACATGAATGGACACGGCTCGAGAACGATGAGCGACCCACGATTCGCGAGCGCGCAGACGCGTGGCTGTCGCGGGTGAATGCGGCGCAGTCCGCGCGCGAGATTGTAAGAATGCTCTACGACGCGATGGGATCAGCTTCGATCTATTCCGAGCGGAGCCCGCTGGATAGGGCGCTACGCGACGCGGAGACGGTTTGCCAGCATATCGTCATGCAACGCAAAACGCTGGGGATGGCGGGGGCGATGCTGCTCGAAGCCGATACTCCTCTGCTTCCTTACATCTGAAAGGTCGCCTGCTTTGTCTTAGACCGTGCCTCCTCAAAACCTGTGTGTGGCGAATTGCTGATTTTGCTTGAAAATCAGCAATTCG
>JBKQNE010000215.1:0-3262 GCA_052146355.1 Binataceae bacterium (SeqCode)
GTTCAGACCGGGGGTGGTCCCAAAGTGGCCGAGCAGTCGCGGCTTGACGTGCTCGATGGTCAGCGGTTCGCGGAGAAGCGGATTGGCGTACAGATAAATCTGACCGACGGAAAGATAGTTGGCCGCACGCCAGTAGGCGTCGATTTTGCGCAATTCTTCGGGCGTCAGGGGCTGCATGGAAGTATGCTGCTGCGGTGAGTTTATCGAGGCTACGGGAGTCATCGAATCCTGCCTTTCTATTTCGTGCTGTTTCGTATCTTAATTTCTGGGAGTCACCTCCGCCAACACCCGTCAGGACGTGCCTCGAATATCTGACCGTGCCGGTCACGCTCCAGCACTAACGGTAGACGCCCTGACGCCCGAAGTATCGGCCCGAAGTATAGACCAGAAAAATCCCGGCCGGAACCGCGCTCCTGGTCCGGTCTCATTTCTATTTCCCACTTTCTATTCCCCACCAGGCATTCCCTCTGCGATACTCATCACAGAAGGTGACCGCCCGTCATGGCTACTGAGATTGC
This sequence comes from Binataceae bacterium (SeqCode), assembly GCA_052146355.1. Taxonomy (GTDB): domain Bacteria; phylum Desulfobacterota; class Binatia; order Binatales; family Binataceae; genus JAFAHS01. The sequence continues at coordinate 519 of JBKQNE010000215.1, forward strand.
GGGCGCTGAGACTGGAAACAAGTTGGGGAGGGGAGGATTGCCATAATGATGTTATATCGTCTCGTTCGACTGATCGAGAGCCACTCCCAAGCACTGGCTGCTGGCCTTCTCGATCAAGTCCGGAATTCCAAGTTGACTCCAAACTTCCAACAAAACGTGCCACCTGAAGATCTCAACGAACGGGTGGGCGAGATCTACCGTCATCTGGGCGAGTGGCTCATGGGCAAGGATGAACTCCAACTGGAGGAGCGCTATTTGCAGATTGGCGCGCGGCGGGCCGGCCAGCGGGTGCCGATGAGCGAGGTGATTTGGGTGATCGTTTTGACGAAGGATAACCTGTGGGAGTTCATCAAGAAAGAATCGGTTCTGGAACGCCCGGTGGAGGTTTTCGGCGAACTGGAGATGCTGCAGTTGCTGGAGCAGTTTTTTGACCGAGCAATTTACTATGCCTCGGTCGGTTACGAACAGGCGGTCGCGAACCCAGCTCTCAAGGAGACGGGCGCATCCTCCAAGAAAGGATAAAGTATTATAAGGAGACGGCCGCCATAGCTGTCATAGGGGATCGAATACACGAGAAGAGCGGGCTCCAACGAGAGGTCTCCGGCTCCGCGGAGTCCGGCTGGATAGACACCATGCCACATACAAATCGCGACGTTCTTGAAATCCTGCGACTCGAGTTGAAATTCCTGGAAGAGGGCGGCTATGCGGACACGCCCTTCGCGCCCTGGCGCGCCCCCTACATTTTTGAGGATTCTCCAAGCTGCTTGAACTTTGGGGATGCCGCCCGGCCCCATCCCTGCATTAATTGCCTGCTGACGCAGTTGGTTCCCCCGGAATCCCGAAAGAAAGATGTGCCGTGCCGATTCATTCCGCTCAACGACAAAGGTCAGACGATCGACTCCCTCTACCGCACCGGCACACAAGAAGAGATCGAAGAGGCGCTGCGCAACTGGCTCCGCCGGGAGATCAGCCGGATCGAAGCAGAACGAACGGTTCCCGAGCGCAAATAGCCGGCACAGGTTTTTGCGAACCCGCTTTTACGCAACCACTTTAGCGCAACCACGGAACAGGAAGTCCCGGTCGTCAGGAATGAACCATTTCTTTCAGCGCGGCTTTGTTGCGGATAATCAGGGTCGCGCCTTTTAATTGCACCAGTTGTTTCTTCTTGAACTGCGAGAACAAGCGGCTGACGGTTTCACGCGTCGTGCCAATGATTTCGGCGATTTCCTCATGCGTCAAGGTCAGCTTCAACTGCAGAGGATCGCCATTGCCCACGGCATTGGACCACCCCAGCAGTAATTGTGCGAATCTCTCGGAAGGGGAGTTGGTGAGTCCCAGGGCGCGGATCCCTTCATACGCCGTGTAGTAATTGCGGCTTAGCTGCTCCGCTACTCGCACCGCCACTTCTCCATATTCACGCATGAATTGCAGCAAGGCATCCCGGGTAATGAAATTTGCCTGGCCCGGCTCGATCATCTCGGCGGTCACTTCGTAAGGCCGGTTGGAAATCGTGGCGCTGAGCCCCAGGACATCTCCCGCTTCGGAGATCTTGGTGATGACGGTTTTGCCCTCATCCGATGAAGTCGAGAGCTTCGCTTTCCCCGTGCACAGCACAAATACCCCGCGTGGCTGCTGTCCCTCGATAAACAGCATCGCGGATCTTGGGTAGACCGCGGTGGATCGGATCTCATTCAACCTTTGCAGCGCGACCACCGGCAGGTTGCAGAACAAATGGTCCTCCCGTATCGGGCAGGTGAGGCAGTTGTCGAGGATGTTCAGCCCGTAGGGCGCGCGCATTCGTAACCCTCTTCCGCGCAAATTGTATCACTGACCTGTGATCAGAATCACAAAAGAACGTGACTTTACGCATGGTCTCGAAAGCACTCTGCGAGCAGAATCTATTACCACGGGAGTGTGTGGAAGCTGTGCAGATGAAGGTCTCCATGAGCGCCCCCCACTACCCTGCACCCGAAGCTGCGGCCAAAGTCGTAACATTTCGAGCTTTCCTACTGCGTTCTTGATGCCTCTGTGACTTTCAAATGCGGAAAAAGAAGGGTGATGACACCATGGCAGAAGGACATCGGTTTCGAGTAGTGGCCTGGTGGGCCTCCGGCCGGACTGGCATTGCAAAATCCAGTTCCGCCCCCAATGCCATCCACTTCACTGCGCCGCCTGCTTTTGGCGGCTTGGAGGGCAGGTGGACACCGGAAGATTTGCTGCTCTGTGCGATCGCCAGTTGCTACACCACGACCTTTCGCACCCTCGCAGAATACTCGAAGTTCGAGTACACAGACCTGCAGGTGGAAGCGGACGGCGTGATCGGCAAGGCTGCCACCGGCTACAGCTTTGGCGAGGTGTCGATTCACGCGAATCTGACGATTGCGCAGGAAGAGGAACGGGCACAGGCCATCAAGCTTCTAAACAAGGCTAAGGAGCTATGCCTGGTCTCGCGCGCCCTCGCGCTCGAACAGAGATTTGAACCACGCGTGCAGGTGGGTGAACCACGAGTGGAAGCGAGCCGGCCTTTGCCAGTTTCCCACAAAGACGCTGGACGTTGACAGCGCGCGATCGCAACGTTTGGCGTGCTTCGGTAGTGTCTCAGTTTCAAAACCGAGACACTGCCCGTGCTTCCGAGAAGACGCGTCTAAACATTCGCCGATAGTTTTCCACATAGAACTGGTCTAACGTTTCGTATCAGGGCATCGCTTTAGCGATGCCGTAAGTCTTTCGCAATCAGACGCCCC
>JBKQNE010000216.1:0-15818 GCA_052146355.1 Binataceae bacterium (SeqCode)
CGCCCACGATTGCCAAGGGCACGACCGCGCAACTCACTGCTACCGGGCAATTCTCCGACGGCTCGACCCAGGACATCACGACCATCGTCACCTGGGCATCGAGCGAGCCGTCGGTCGCCACCGTCAGCAACTCGAGCGGTTCTCAAGGCCTGGTCACGGGAGTTGCATCCGGAACCACGACGATTAGCGCAACCAGCGGCGGAATAGTCGACTCGACACCAGTCACTGTGACCAGTGCGACGCTCGATTCAATCGAGGTCTTTCCTCACACTTTGACAATCGCAAACGGCGTCAAAGATCAATTGAGCGCGATCGGTACCTTCTCCGATGGAACGACGCTGGACCTTACTAGTGCCGTGACCTGGGCAAGCTCCAATCCCACCTCCGTGACCGTCAGCAACTCGGCCAGCGGAAAGGGTCAAGTCACCGGCCGTTCCCCGGGCGCCGCGACGATCAGCGCCTCGTTGAGCGCTCTGAGCAACAGCGCGCAGGTGACCGTCGACCCGGCGGCCCTGAACTCAATCACAGTCACTCCGGTCGATCCGAGCGTTGCCAAGGGAATCTCGGTGCAGTTCACGGCAACCGGAAATTATTCTGATGGCACTATTCAAGATCTCACCCAGTCGGTGACCTGGGCATCTTCCGCCCCTGCGGTAGCGATGGTTAGTAACGCCCAGGGAAGCCAGGGACTCGCCAATACGATCGGCACCGGAACGGCAACGATCTCTGCGAGCTTGCCTCAAAGTCCTGAGGTTTCGAGGTCGACCGTCTTGACGGTAACCAGCGCGACTCTGAGCGCGATCGAGGCGGGACCGCCTTCGACTATCGCGGTCGGCGCCACCGTGCAGCTAACGGCGACCGGGGTTTTCTCCGACGGAACCACGCTCGATCTGACCAGCGCCGTGAGTTGGACTACTTCGGACAGCGCCGTGGCCGTAGTGAGCGACGCCGCGGGCACCCATGGGCTGGTGACCGGAGTGTCCGCCGGCACCGCGACCGCCCTGGCGACCATCACCGCGACCCTCGACGGAGTCTCTGGATCGGCGCCAGTAACCGTTACCTCGGCCGTTCTCAGTTCGATCACCATCACTCCGATCAGCCCGTCAATCGCGATCGGGACGACCCAGCAGTTGACGGCTACCGGAGTCTATTCCGACGGCAGCACGGCCGATCTGACGAATCTTGCAAGTTGGACATCGTCCAACACCGCCATCGCGACCGTCGATTCCACTGGCCTGCTGACCGGCATCGCCGAGGGCAGCGCAACGATCTCTGCGCAGTTCGACGGCATCACCGGGACGACCGACGCAACCGTGACCACCGTGGTGCTCGTTGCCGTTGAAGTCTCACCGAATGACGCCTCGATAGCGCCGCTTTCCGTCCTGCAATTGACGGCAACAGGGGTGTTCTCGGACGGGAGCACCCAGAACCTCACGCAGTTTGCCAACTGGACGTCGGATAAGCCGCTGGTCGCGTGGGTGAGCAACGCGCCGCGGAGACGCGGGCGGGTTACCGGCTTGATCCCGGGAACTGCAAACATCTTTGCCAACTTCAAAGGACTGTCAGGGTCGGCTTCGATCACGACCTGGATATCGAGCAATCAATCGATCGCGCAGGTCAGCAACGCGCCGACCAGCCAGGGGCAGGTAAGCGGGATTGCTGCCGGCAGCGCCACGATCTCGGCGATCTATGGCGGGCTGTCTAATGGAACGATCATAACAGTCACATCGCCGCGGCTGGTTTCGATCACGGTGACCCCGGTAAACCCGAGCCTGCGGAGAAATAGTTCCCTGCAGATGACAGCAACCGCGACATACGCAGACGGATCGACCGAGGACCTCACTGACTTTGCCGACTGGAGCTCCTCCGACAGCCGGGTCGCGTCATTCAACTACTGTCACGGCCAGAACGGACTCCTCTTTGGCAACGACACCGGTACCGCGACGGTCAGAGCGGAATATCGCGGGGTGTCGGGAACGACTCGTGCCACAGTGACCAGATGATCAGACAGGCGGGCGACAACGACCGCGTCGTCGCCCGTCCTTTTCGGTCCGCCTGCCGATCTTTGCATATTCGGCCCGTCCTCCCGATGTTGCCGATCGTGCCGTCAGATGGTTCTTCCGGAGTCAGCATCGCCGCGACGTCGAGGCGAAGCGTAGCGCTGAGCATACAGCTTTGTGGCTTTCCTGAACGGTTTTTCCTGTGCGGGCCGGAAACTTTTCCTTGGCACAATGGTGGCTAAGGCATACTCGCGAGGAGTTACTGATGCCTGTCGGCGTCGTGAGAACACCAGAGGATGAGATCGCGTGGGAACGCGCCAAATCTCGTGCGCGGGAGGAATATCCCGACGTGACGGGCGATCGCTTCTACAGAATTGTAATGGCCATCTACAAGAAGATGACCTACTATCAGCCTCGATCTGGCCGTCGGATCGAAAAGCGATGGTGAGGAAACCCATGCGCAGCGAGACGAATTAATGCGCCCGTAACAGAAGCGCGATTCCCGAAAACAGTCGCGATCTCTGTATAATCGAATATAAACAACCGCGCGATTGCATTTCCAGTTGCGCCGCCGACTTGCCGAAAATCTGCTTTGAAACCGAACCGCTCGACCGCTGTTTGATCGTGAAATCTGACCCGCATCGCGCGCCCACGGATTCGTTCGAAGCACTGATCGCGAGGCTCGCAGAAATCCGTTCTTCGCTCATCGAGCACGAGGCCGATTCTCGTGAGCGCGTGGCGCGGATACATCCTACGTACCGCAAGAGCGCGCACAACCTGCTTCACTACGTCGCACTCCGGCGCCACGACATCCGGATGTTGCAGGACGATCTCGCGACGCTTGGCCTTTCATCTCTCGGCAGGACCGAGTCCCACGTCATGAGCACCGTTGATGCTGTCCTCAACGCGCTCCATCATCTGGCCGGACGCCAGACCGAGGCCTCCCCCGCGTCCGAATACGCAGGCTTCCGCGAGGGCAAATCTCTGCTCGTTGCGCACACCGATGCGCTGCTCGGACCTGTGCCCGCGCATCGAAATGTCAGGATCATGGTCACGATGTCGACTGAGGCGGCCGACGACTATTCGCTGGTGCGCGACCTTGTGTCGAACGGAATGAATTGTATGCGCATCAATTGCGCACATGACACACCGGAAATTTGGGGGCGGATAGTCGATCATCTTGAACGCGCGCGCCACGAACTCGGCATGCCCTGCCGCATTCTGATGGATCTTGGGGGACCGAAGCTCAGAACCGCCAATATCGAACCAGGTCCGCAGGTGGTGGTTTGGCATCCGCACCGCGACAGTTTGGGAAAAGTCATCGAGCCGGCACGCGTCTGGCTGACTGCCGCGGGTTCCAGCCGCGCCATGCCCCTGGACGCGGACGCAGCGCTTCCGGTTGCCAAAGAATGGCTCGCGGAGGTTAAACCGGGAGAGAGAATTCACTTCAACGACGCACGCGGGAAGCGGCGGATTCTCGAGGTCGTCGGGCATTCCGACGCTGGCCGATGGGCGTTGTGCAGTCAGACCGCGTATGTGACTCCGGACACGATTCTGCTGCGGGTAGACGTGACAGGAGGCGCGAATCGCGAAGCCCGCGTGGGTGCACTGCCGCATCTGGATCAGGGCATCCTGCTGCACAAGGGAGACTTTTTGTGCGTCACGCGAGAATCGGCCGCAGGTGTGGCCCCATCGACCGACTTCGACGCGAAGGCGCCGGAAACGACCATCTCATGCACTCTTCCCGAAGTCTTCTCGCAGGTGCTGCCCGGCCAGAGCATATGGTTCGACGACGGCAAGATCGGCGGCATTGTCAGGGACGTGGGACCGGATGCGCTGCGCGTCGAGATAACTCATGCCAAGCTGAAGGGAGACAAGCTGGGATCCGACAAGGGAATCAATCTGCCCGATACCGATATCCAGACGCCCGCTCTTACGCCAAAAGATCTCGAGGATCTCGCGTTTGTCGTCCGCCACGCCGACCTGGTCGGAATGTCTTTCGTGCGCCACGAACGCGATATCCATAAACTCCACTCCGCGCTTCGCAAACTTGATGGCAATCACGTCGGCGTCGTCCTGAAAATCGAGACCAAACAGGCATTCGAGCGCCTGCCTAGCCTGATGCTCGCCGCGATGCAGCAGCACCCTACCGGGATCATGATCGCCCGCGGCGATCTAGCCGTTGAATGCGGCTACGAGAGGTTGGCTGAAGTCCAGGAAGAGATCCTGTGGATTTGCGAAGCGGCGCACATGCCCGTGATATGGGCGACGCAAGTGCTGGAATCGCTCGCCAAGAAGGGACAACCGTCGCGCGCGGAAATCACCGATGCGGCGATGGGCGAGCGCGCCGAATGCGTGATGCTGAACAAGGGTCCGCATATCGTGGCGGCTGTGAAGGCGCTTGACGACATCTTGCGCCGCATGGAGGACCATCAATCGAAGAAGTCTTCTCGCCTGCGCCCGCTTCATTTGAGCGCAATTCAGAAGGTTGAGGAACCGTAGCGTTCCGGGTGCGCAGCACCTAGCCGCTGAGCGGCGCCGGTTACGCCGCCGATCTCTTCATTGCCTCTTTCTCGTTGACGAGGATGAAGAGCTTAATTCTGGTTTCGAGTTCCTTGAACGTCCTGCGAAAGGCATGGGACTTTTCCGCCGGCTTGCCGTCAACGACAGGTTCGCTTATCCGCCAGTGAAAGATGCGCGGATTTCCGGGCCACTGCGCCGGCGAACCATCCGGTGGCCGATTGCCGATGCTTATGATGAAGTCCATCCTCGGCCCGTCCTGGCGAAGGAACTCCTCGCAGCCTTTGGGCTGAAGATTCTGATCCCAAATGCGCTGCGCCTTCAGAATATCGATCGCCATCGGATGCACTTCGGTGTGCGGCCGGCTCCCGGCACTGAAGGCCTGAAAGCTGTCGCTCCCCCAGCGTTTCATCAGCGCCTCAGCGATGATGCTGCCGGCAGAATTATCGGGGCAAAGGAAAAGGACGTTGTAGCGACGGCTCGTGGTCGTTTTTCTTTGTCGGTGGCCCCAGAGTCCAAGCCCCAACGACTTTCCGCGTTCGCCTTCGATAGTTTCCATCGACAATCCCGATCAGCCTGATACTCGTTGAATGGCAGTAGATGGAGCAAGGGCTATGCCCTCGTGACCCCTTGATTTTCACTGACAAAATTCCAATCGGAGGCGATTGGAGACAAAAGTGCGCTTCAAAGATGTGTCCGAAGGATACAGCTCCGGAGCGAGATTGCTCAATAAAAAGGCGGCACCGAATCGTTCCGGTTGGCACAAACGATGGATAATGCCCGGGATCGCCAGGGGCTGCGGACCGCGAGGTTGAAACCGCAATGTACGAAGCAGAATACAGATCCAAACTCCTTACACCTGCTGCGGCTGTGGAATTGATTCCTGCGCGCGGAACGCTCTCGATGGGGATGGCGGTAAGCGAGCCGCCTGCGCTCCTGAAAGCGCTGGAAGATCGCGTCAAGCGCGGCACGATCGAGGAACTCCGCGTCTACTACTCGCACTCGGTCACCGCCGCCGCGACGACCATCCTAAAATACGAATACATGAACGTCATCAAGCCGCATCCGTTTTTTCCGACCGTGATCGAGCGGATGCTGTTTGAGCGCGGCCAGCTCGAGAACCGGCGAGTGGTCTTCTACATGCCGGGCAACTTCAGCGCGATGCCGCGGACCCTCGCCCAGATTGGCATCGATACGTTCATCGTGACTGTCGCACCAATGGATAAAGGCGGATTTTTCAGTTGCGGCACCAACGGCGACTACACGGTTCCGGCGGCGCGCGCCGCACGCAACCTGATCATCGAAGTGAACCCGAAGATGCCGCGCGCGTTCGGTGACTCGTGCTTTCACATCTCCCAGGTCGCCGCAATTGTCGAAAACGATTGCCCGCTGTTTTCCGTTCCTCCGCGGCAGCCGACCGATCTCGACAAGACCATCAGCAAACACATCGTCGAGATGGTTCCCGATCGGGCGACGCTGCAAATCGGAATCGGCGGTGTTCCGAATGCAGTCTGCGAGGAGTTGACCAACCACAAGGATCTCGGCATCCACACCGAACTGATGATGCCGTCGCTGGTGACGCTCATTCGATCCGGCGCGGTGACCAACAAATGCAAGAACCTCAACCGGCACAAGAACGTGTACACGCTCGCCGCCGGAGATGAAGCGTTTTATGAATTCCTGAACGACAACTCGAGCATGGAGGCTCATCCGGTCGACTACGTCAACGACCCCTACGTCATCGGCCGCAATGACAATGTCATCTCGATCAGCGCGTTTCTCGAGGTCGGGCTCGACGGCGAGGTCAACTCCGAGGCGATCGGCGCAAAGCAATACAGCGCGCCCGGCGGCCAGCTGGATTTCGTGCGCGGCGCGCAGCTATCCAAGGGTGGAAAATCGATCCTGACCGCGTACTCGACCGCCGCGAACGGCACGATCTCCCGCATCGTCCCCAAAATCGAAGGGCCCACGACCGACCCCCGCGCCGACACTCAATACATCGTGACCGAATACGGCGTAGCCGACATGATCGGCAAGTCAACCTCGGAGAGAGCCGAGGCGCTAATCGCGATCGCACACCCGAAATTCCGCAGCACATTGCACGAGGGCGCCCGAAGACTTGGTTATCTGTAGAACAAATTTTCGAGACCCCTTGCTTGTAGCGCGCAATACCCGTACTGTTGCGCTGTAGCCAATTTAGGCTCAACGCGCGTCGGATTCCGCGACGCCATACTCTCAACGCACAGAACCATTCGTTCGGCTTACCGCCTGACTGGAATCCGTTGGCTCTGAAAAACATGGAGTTCCTTTGTCTTTTTCTGCTCTCGCTCTCTCATCTGAAGTTCTGCGCTCGGTACACGACCGCGGACATCATCAACCGACCGCGATCCAATCGGACGCAATCCCTCTAGCCCTCGCCGGCCGCGACCTCGTCGCCACGGCAGGCACAGGCAGCGGCAAGACGGCAGCCTTTCTCCTGCCGATGCTCAACCGCCTTCACAAGAGCACCTCGCGCGCTATCAGCGCGATGGTCCTGGCGCCGACCCGCGAATTGGCAGCCCAAATCGGCCGCGAGTTCGATCTGCTGTCACGCAACACCCGGCTCCGCGCAGTCGTGATCGTGGGCGGCGAGTCGATGAATCGCCAACTGCATGACTTGCGCAGCGCGCAGGTATTGATCGCGTGCCCCGGCCGCCTCAACGACCATCTGGAGCGCAACACCGTCAAGCTCGATCACATCGAGATGGTCGTTATCGATGAAGCCGACCGGATGCTGGACATGGGCTTCCTGCCTCAATTGCGCCGCATCATGAAGCTCGTCAAAGGACCGCATCAGACCTTGATGTTCTCGGCGACCATGGATGCGAGCGTCGAGCAGGTCGCGCGCGAGTTCCTGCGCGACCCGGCCCGCGTCAATATCGGCAGGGCTTGCACGCCGCCCAGCAGTATTCGCCAATCGATCTGCCCGGTAACGGCGGACAACAAAGGGCCGATGCTGCTGAAGCTTCTGGGCCGCGGCGAAGTCGACCGCGCGATCGTATTCACGCGCACCAAGAGCCGCGCCGACCGCGCAGCCAAAATGTTGACGCGCAACGGAATCAAGGCGGTAGCGATTCATGGCGATCGCTCGCAGAGTCAGCGCAACGCGGCGCTCGCCGGATTTCGCAAGGGCCACTACACAGTGCTGGTCGCTACCGATGTGGCCGCGCGAGGACTCGACATCCCCGACGTTTCCCACGTCATCAACTTCGATCTGCCGGAGCTGTCGGAGAGCTACATCCACCGTATCGGCAGGACCGCCCGGATGGGCAAGTCCGGCGAGGCGTTGAGCCTGGTAACCCCGGAAGATGGACTCCCGCTGCGCGACATCGAGCGGACGTTGGGCGTCAAACTCGATCGCGCCAAGGTCGAAGGATTCGACATGCCCGAGATCGCCGTCAAACCACCGGCAATCGTCGCGCGTCCGCTCGTGCGTAACAATCGCCCCATGCACGGCCAGCGGCGCAACCACAAATTTCCGTCTCACAAACGAACCGTTTCGATCGGTGAAAGATGAGCCAACTGGCAATACAGCAATCAGAGAATCTCGATCTGTCTCAGCGCGGATGGGAATGGCCGTGGTGGCGCACCACCCGCCACGACTTCATCATCCTGCCGTGGGTCATTCTGATCCACGTCACCGCGCTGGTCGGATTGATCCTGTTTCCGTTACCCGGATGGCGGGTGTTTCTGGGCGCCGTCGCCCTTGCGTGGATTGGCGGACTCGGCACGACCGTCTGCTACCATCGCGGGCTCGCACATCGCTCCTTGCGGCTCCATCCGGCTTTGAGCGCGGTGTTGACGTTTTTTGCGATGTTCAACGGTTCGGGATCGCCGATCACCTGGACCGCGAGCCATCGCGTACATCACGCCAACGCCGACACTTACGGAGACGTCTCCAGCCCCGCGCTGCACGGATTCTGGTGGGCGCACCTGCGATGGCTCTGGCAGGCGGAGGCGCCGTCGATTGAGCGCTTCTGCCCTGATCTCGATCGACCGTCATATCGAATCTGGAAACCGCTTCAGCCGTTCATCCTGACGCTTTCATATCTGGGCGGCTTGTATTTCAGCCCGGCTGCGTTCTTCTGGCTCGGCGCGATCCGATTGACCTTCTCCCTGCACGCCCAGTGCTTTGTCAACAGCGTATGCCACAGCCGGCCCGATACGCCGTTCGGCGAAGACTCGAGCCGCAACGTTCATTGGCTCGCCTTCATGCAGTTCTTCCAGGGCGAGAACTGGCACCGCAACCATCATGCGCGTCCGGCGCTGGCGCAGCTCGGATGGACGTGGCGGCAGCCGGACGTCGGCTATGTCGCGATTTGCATCTTCGAAAAACTCGGCCTGGTCAGCGACGTGCATCGCGCGCGGACCCCGGGGCGGATTTCATAGTGATGTTCGAATCAGCTATGCTTGCGGACAATTCAGCATTGAACTGCGCCATAACGAAACCTCTGCAGCCACCTGCCCCAACGGCTGAGCGAAATAACTAGTATGTTCGAAGCCGGTGAGCCGATGCGCGGCGCCCCTTCGAGCACAAGGGAATGGTGACTGCGTGTCGGCTACCGCACCGGACAGCGTATACGGACTCTATCTCGATTTTCTTGAGACCGCGGAGACCAAGCGGCGCTGGAGTATCTTCGGCGACATCCCGTGGGACAAGCTTGATGCTTCCAGGACCACCGAGACCGAGGCGAAACGCGTTGAGATCTACTGCTCCGAGGAACTCTACGTCCCGGACTACACTTCCGATTCGCTCGAACTGCTACGAACTGTGTTTGGCCCGGCCTGGTTCCAGATCTGCTGGGCCTTTGAAGAGTCCAAGCACGGGCTGGTTTTTCGCGAGTATCTGACCCGTTCGGGCCTCCGCTCGGAAGCGGAATTTGCCGCGATGTACGCAGGCATCGTCGTGCGTCCGTGGACGCTGCCTTTTACGACCGTTCGCCAGATGAACTGTTACGGGGCGATTCAGGAAGGCGCGACCTACACCGCCTACAAGGTGCAGAAGGATCAGGCTCGTGTCAGCGGCGACAAGGTGCTGGAAGCGATCTTCTTTTTCGTGGGCAGGGACGAAGCGGCCCATGCCGGATGGTATCGCGCGATGATCGGACTGGACCTTGTGCAGGATCGCGATGGGACTATCGCCGATCTCGCCTACGTCCTTTCCAATTTCAAAATGCCGGGTGACGGCCTGATCCCGAAGTACAAGGAAAGGCTCCAGACTTCAGGCGCGGGAATAAGTCCCCGCACATTTATTGAGGGTGTGCTCTGGCCGCTCCTCTCGACGCTTGAAATCGGCCGCGGCGAATTCAAGCTCGCGCTGAAAAAGGTAGCGTTGGCCAAGGTGGCCCCGACCAACGGCCACATCGAAGCCGCCCCTCCCCTGTAATCATCCCGGTCAAACGCTTACGTCCGCTTTCGGTCGCGACGACCAGCGGACGCCGTCGAACGTCAGGACCGGATCGCCTTCCGTATGGCCGTCTCGATTGGAGAATACGCTCCATCGGGCCGGTCAAGTTGCGGCGGCTCTTTGAGCTGGAACAGCGGATTGCATGCGAACCTAATCCTGTTCCCACTGTTTGCACCAAATCCGTGCATCAGGAACGGATGCATCAGAGCGACGTCGCCCGCCTCTCCGACGAGATGATCGATCTGATCCTGCGGAGGATTCATCAACCCGGCGCCTTCGAGCCTGAGCTTGAGTTCCGGCCAGTCGATCCTCGATGGGCCTGCCTTTCCAATCGCACGCGTCGCGGCCAGGTGCGAACCTCGCACCATGGGCGTGCCGCCCTCGCCCGGTCCAGCGTCGGAGAAAAGAAATAAAGTCACTAACGCGTGGTTGTGATCGGTGAAACTCTCGGCGAGTTGAAACTTCCCTCCGTCCACATGCCATCCTCCAGGACCCTGGAACCCCGGAAACAGAAGCGGCCACCATCCGTAACCGGCGGGCCCCCGCCATCGATCGACTCCGATGATCTGGTCCAGCCCCACCTTCAGCCTTTCAGACATAACCTGATCGAATGGGGGACCGTTGAAGACCTTTTGCATCTGCACCATCGGCTGACCGAAAGTCGTGCATTTATCCCACAGCGGAACCTGCTTCCAGATGAACTCGCGGCATTGAGCCGCGACTTTCCCGGAAAATGCGTGGCGCACAACTACGTATCCATCAGCGATGAATTGATCGATTTCAGACTGCTTGAAGATCATGAGTTGTCCCTCCTATGCACCCCAAAAAAAAACCCGCGCTCGTTCGGTTAGGCCTCTATCGCCGAACCGAACAAACGCGGGTCACGTTCCCTGCCTGGCAGGCGTCACCCGGAATATGTAGCTGCTATCTAACTACTTCCCGGCCCCTTTCACGTCAATCGCGCTTGGTCCATCTCGACCGTGCCGATTTGCTCGACCACGCCCAGCGCAGTCTGTACGAAGTGGGCACGTTTACGGCCTCTGCTTGCAACCCCTTCCTACAAGGCGACCTCACCTCGCATCACCTCTACGACATAGCCTCCGACGCGCACGTTCCGGATACCTGCTGCGACCGCTGTTGCCCGGACATAAATTTGACTGGGGCGCCGCACCTCGATTCCCTGCTCGATGATCAGTTGCTCGTTGGATTGCGCGACTCCGTGCTTGACCATCCAGGCCACGGCCGGGCCGGCTGCCGAACCGGTGGCGGGATCCTCGCCTCCGTAAAAAATCATGCGTGCGTGCAACTTCGCCCAGGGACTTTCGGTCTCGCGCGTCACGAAATAGAAGAACAACGCGTCGGAGCGCTTCAGATATTCCGCCGCTCGCCGCCATTCCAGGGTAAGTCCGCGTATCACGGCGAGCGACCGGATCGGCACGATCACGAACGCATTGCCGGTCGAAACGGTTTCGATCGGCAGATGGGGGTCGAAGTCGGCCACTTCCAGTCCCGTCGCGCGCGCAACTTCCTGCGGATCATGTATCGCGCCAAATTCCGGATCGCGCTGCGTCATCTCGCCGAACATCGCCCCGTCGCGCTCAGAGAAAACCACCGGGATTCGCCCTACCTTGAGGTCCAGCGAGATCTCAGAGGCCCCGCTCGGACCGCTCAGGACGTAGGCTGTGCCCAGCGTCGGATGGCCGGCAAATGGCAGCTCCTGCTCGATTGTGAATATCCGTACCTTTACTCCGCGCTCGCGTTCGACCGCGGGGTCCCGTGGCAGCACGAAAGTGGTTTCGGAGAATTTCATTTCACGCGCCAGCGCCTGCATCTCGGCATCAGTTAGTCCGCGCGCGTCAGTGAAGACGGCGAGCTGATTGCCTTCGAGGGCTTTGCGGGTGAAAACGTCGGCGGTGACGAATCGGGAGCTTCTCATGTCGGGGTTCGGCCAAGTATCCGTCGTGCGAATCGCCCAGGCAACCGCCCATTTGCGACAGCTCGTTTTGTCCGTGTTTTCACCTCGCACAGTCGACAACGGACCAACCGTCCACGCATATCGGACATCAGATGCGCGCCGGATCGAGTCGGCCAGCCAGAACGTGGAGCGCCTCGAACAGATAGTATGTCCCCCAAATCAATTCATGCTTGGTCGCGAGGCCGATACGCTTATTGAAGCATCCGTCCCATAGCCCTCCTTCTTCTCCGAGATGAGACTCCACTAGAGCGCGCACCGTCGCTTCGGCGGCAGCGCGCCAGGCCTGACGCTTGCGCTCATCGCGCGAAAGCGCAGAGAGCTTCAGCAAGCTGGCAGCCGCAATCGCGGTTGCCGAGGTGTCGCGATTGGTGTTCGGGATAGCTGGATCGTCGAAGTCCCAAAAGGCGACATGATCGGCCGGCACGTGCTCAATCCACCAGTCCGCCGCTCTCCCTGCCGGCTCGAGAAAGGAGAGATCCTCGCACCATTGCGCGCTTAGCGCCCATCCGAGCATCCCCCAAGCCTGCGCGCGCGCCCAAGTGCTGTTGTCATTGATTCCCTTGTGAGTATAGCGGCGAAGCATCGCGCCCGTCTTGGAATCGAACGAGGCTGACTGGCAGATGGAACCGTCGGAGCGCAGGCAAAGCTCGATATGCCGCCGAGCGTGGCTCACGGCGATTTCGCGCAAACGGATATCGCCGGTCTCGCGGCACGCCCACATCAGCAACGCGACGGCCTGCACCATGTCGATTTCAGCTTCGGTAGCGCCGACGTTCGATACTTCTTCAAAAGCAGCGCCGAGCGGCAAAACTCCTGCACGCGGGTTATACATCCTCGCCAGCGCGCCAGCCGCCGCCAGTGCGAGATCGCGCGCCCCGCTATCCCCACACAAAATCGAGCCAAGCGCAGCGCCGTAATAGAAAAGCAGCGCGCGCGACGAGCTATCGGAAACGAGGCGCGGCCGCAGCCGTTCGGTAAACATGCGCGCCCACGCCAGCCATCGCTCGCGATCGGCGCTCGGCCCCGTCGCCGCGCCGAGCCACAGCATCCCGTTGAAATATCCGCCCGTCCAATCGCCATCCGGCGACCAGACCCAGCGCCTGGTCTCCGGGTCAGCAAAATGCGGAAAGCCCTGGCTCGCCGACTCCGCCGTATTCTCGACCCGCCGCCGAAGACGCCCTATCGCATCATCCCAGGTCATAAAGTCTCTACTCGACTGAATGCTATTCCAACGTCAGTCCCCAAAATGTCAGTGAGAATTCTCTCGCCGCAACCCCGAAACCTCAAGGTTAACCGCTCTCGGACGGCCGGATGTAATAACTATGAGGAAAGGTTCCGGACTCCGGGAGCTGCCGGTGTGGCGAATGTTCTCAATTCAGAAATGGCGAACTCGCTACCTGACGCTCTCTATTTCTTTGCTTTCGGAAAGGTCACGCGCGCGCGCCTTTTGAATTTCTGGAATTTTTTGTCGAGCCGGTCCTGTATCAGGTAGATCTCTCTGTGCTTCTCGTCCAGGAGGCCTGCTTTGCACAGCGCGTCCACTTCGGTTTCAGATTCGTGGGAGTGCCAGAAGAGCCAGCCGACCGAAAAAAACAATCGGGTCCGTGCCAAGTCCTCTAGTCCTTCGAGCTTCTTCAGCAGTGCCTCTTTGTCGACATCGAATAGAAACGTCTGCTCGAAAGTCTCCGGCAGCGAGTATCTGAACGAAGCGATCGCATCGCCGACGGCCGAGACTATGGCCTGTCGATCCTCTTCAAATATATTTGCCGCGGCGTGCTCTGTGTCTTCGCCCGGATGAGAAGATTCCGGCTGGTCGTACAACTTCCTGAGCCCGAGGTCCTGCAGCAAACACTGACTTATCAGCAACGCTTCGTGATACGAAAACGACGGAAATGGAATGTCCACTGGGAACCCCTGACGCGGAGCCTAGCCTTCGACGAAGGCGGCCACCTGGCCGGCCTGCAAATGGGCAACCGCTGGGGCGCCTGCCGTGTCTTCCACCACGATTACGGCGTACCTGGAAACCAGCTTGGTCCCGGCACGCGGCTTGAACCCGCCATTCTCCAGCAGGTTCAGCGCCTTCACGAAGCCATCTGCCAAATCACCTTGACCGGGAATCGGTTCGAGAATGATTCTCGCCATATAC
Organism: Binataceae bacterium (SeqCode); assembly: GCA_052146355.1. Classification (GTDB taxonomy): domain Bacteria; phylum Desulfobacterota; class Binatia; order Binatales; family Binataceae; genus JAFAHS01. The sequence continues at coordinate 14,088 of JBKQNE010000216.1, forward strand.
GAATTGCACTCACCTGCTCCTCAGAGGTTATTTCCCAAGGACGCTTAGACCATTCGCCCGTTTATGTCGCCACCTCGGCTGAACACGATTGCGGTAGACGGAAAGTGCTTCGAATGGTAACTGGCACGGTTTTCGCGGCGAGGGTTCTGCCGGCGACCGCAACGGTCGAACACTCACGCCACCTTGAAGCCGATTTTAAGGAATTTTTGAGTGAGCCGTCCGGGACTTGAACCCGGGACCCTCTGGTTAAAAGACCAAGTCTGGCCTACGAGTCAACCCAAACCGAACAAAAAGAGCCAATGAATTCGACAGTTTTGACCTACCGATCTTGGTCCGTTTTGCATGGCTTGGAGTTCAGTTCTCGGACAAAACTCGGACAATTCTCGGACGGTAAACCAACGAGCGCTAGTCGGGGGCCAGGAGGGAGCGATTTATGGACGCGAACCCTTACGTCGAAACGTGTCGAGAATGGGATGAGCGGTGAGACGCACGTCCCCCTAGCCGAAGTGATCGAAGAGCAGATCTGATCCATCAAGAACCAGGATCCAGGCCCGGCCGTGCGATTAACGGCTGGTGTTGCAACCACTCAAGCGCCCGGCGTTTTTGTGACATTTCAGCAGGGTTTGGCCCGGGTTTGTCCAGCCAAGCTTGAGAGTCACAGAGCCTTTCGCGGTGTTCGATTTCTGGCTCCTTTATTCGGACAGTCCGGATCCGTCCAAAGGCCCGCAACTGCGAAGCCTAGGATTCGTCCGCTGGGGAGATCCTAGCCCAAGCGCACTCACTGTGATCATTCGTTGCAACCGCCACTTCACTTTGGCCGCAATCAAATCCTAAAGTCTCTCTCAGGCATTCCGCCATTTCAGTTGCGGCTTCGGTTGCGGAACGCGCCACAGTAAGTATCGCTCCCTCGGGAAGTTGCCGCAGCGTTCCTGTCTCAGAGCGCTCAGCACGGTAGCAACGATATTCCACACACCCAGCCTTTCCGGCTCGCTTCCGTCGATAATCCCATCGAAGTCCGGCAGCCTCCACCGCGGCGCGTGCTTTGTCTCGATCGGCCGTCGAACAGATTCGAGACCATATGTCCCAATGTGGCTGCGCGCGATACCCGAGAATCGCGGTGTGCATCTCAACGAGAACTTGCTCACTCAACTCAGGATTCTGCGCGTCTGCGTGCTGCGCCCAGATGATAAGCGCCTCGCTTTTGTCCATGCGTCAAAGGTAGCAAAAGAACCGCAGCCCTGAACAGCACACTTATAGATGCAAAAGACTATAATTTGGCATTTCAACTAGTTTATTCATCTTTTTACATTCTCAATATAGTAATTAATTATTATTCAACACTCACCGTCGCCGTCCTAATTTTCTTTAAGCTGTATCGTCGCAGCGCTAGAGTCGAGCATTAAACCAATGAGCTTCAAGAAGGCTCACAACGGTAAACGAGGTGGAACATGGAGCTGAGATTACTCACAAGTCGCGAGGAACGCCTTACTTTCTCGGAAAAACTTTACGCATGCTCGTGCGATCCGCGGAAGAGGATTTCGCGAGAAGAGCTATTACCGAAAGTTGTGGATCGATGACGGCATGAAAAAGGCGGCGTACCCTTGCGCGTAGGCAACGCGAACCCCGGTGGGAGCCGGGTGGAAGGAGGACGCCACCGATGCTGAAGGTAGTCGAGGACGAGGGTGCGAGGGAAGCGGGCGAGGAGCTTTTGCTGCTGGACGAGATCGCGCG
>JBKQNE010000217.1:0-2833 GCA_052146355.1 Binataceae bacterium (SeqCode)
GTTTCATTCGAGCGGTGCGCGTCCACCTCGGCGCCCAGGTACGACTGAATTGGATCGACGATCACGAGTCGCGCCTTGGTGCGCTGGAGCGCGTCCCTCAGGAGCCGAATATCGGAGAGCCGAACGCCGCCCCTTTCGGCTTTTTCACCATTGCCGGTGACCGAACCCCGAAGAATATGGAATCGGCTCGCGTCACCTCCCAAGGAATCAAATCGAGGTCGCAGTACATGCTCCGGACTGTTTTCAACACTGAGATAAAGCACATCTGCCGGTTCGCGAGCTTCGCCGGTACGTGGCACTCGCCCAGTAGTAACCGCGGCTGCGATCGCAAGGGCGATGTAAGTCTTGCCGCACCCGGGATCGCCGCTGAGCATGGCTAACATGCCGACGGCCAAGTAGGGCTCCCAGAGCCAATTGACGTTCTTCGCTTCCACTTGAGAAAGCGTGAGAATCTCTGGGCGCCGCGACAATAAGCGGGGTTCATAAGGCAAGAGATTGCCGTCCAAGTCGTACCCAGCCTGCAAGGCGTGAACAGTTTCCACCAGTCTTTCCAAGATCTGTTCAGGATCGGTCCCGGGTTGCTCGGTTTGCCGTCCAACGGTGTCAGCAAGCTTCGCTAACTGGCGCAGTCGCGAAGAACGGATGACCGTGTCGGCATGGCGCTTGATTAAGCCGTGATGTAGAACAACCCCGTCAGTCAGCATGGCGAGGTACTCAACCCCACCGATAGTCTCAAGGCGGTTCTCTTGCTGCAGGGATCCCACCAAAGTAACGATGTCGAATGGGAGCCCCTCCTCATGGGATTCGAGCATCAGAGCGAACAGCTCCCTGTTTGCTGCCAGGGAGAAATCGTCTACTGTAAGGTCGGCCAAAGGGCCTCGCAGGAAGCTGTTGTCCAAGAGCGCTGCACCGAGACAAGCACGCTCGGCCTCCGCTGAATACAAGCCGTTGGAGGAACACACGTTAATAGCTGCCGCGACCGCTGTCATAGCCATCTAAATCCTTCGCCTCGTCTGGTCCTTACTCGCTGACGCGAGCAGAAGGGTGATCTGAGGTCATTCGGAAGTACCTTTTTTCCCAGCCACTCCCCTCATGCTTTCCTTGACCCTGATCGTTGACCGTTGATCCGGTTTCCCAGTTCAAGATTTTCTTAACTACGCTGTAAGGAAATTCGGCGGCTTCATTTGCGCCGCATTCTCGCATACGTTTGTCGGCGACCCGGTCACGCGTGAAGTAAGAACTGAAGGTGATTTCCAGAGGCTGCGGATGGGTGTGAAGTAAAAGCAGGCTGAAACCCGCACAGGGAGCGAGTTTCATTTTCTTAGGTGTGAAGTAATGTGAATTTACAAAATGCTCACCGCAGGGTGGGAAGTGAATTGACAGGGTTTTGGCGTTTCACTCGACCCGGTCCGGGTTTGCGAACCCAGTTCCTGATTCGGTTGATCAGGACCGTAAAATTCCGCGCTTCTACTGACTCTTGCCATGTCGTCCCGTAGGGGCAGCCGACACGGGCCACGTCCAGTCGCGCCGCAAGCCCCCGATTACTTAGGCGGTCCTCCGAGATAAGCTCCATGCCGATGACGCGCCACAACAGAGGCTTAGCGCGCCAGTCCGCTGGCAAGGCTACGGCGAGCCTAGCCCTTTGCTCCGCCCATCTGCGCTTGGTTTCCTCGCTTAGCTTTTGGCGCCGTGCTGGATTTCTTGACCAGGCCTGTCTCCCGGCCGTGCTCTTGCGCATTTGTACTTCCGGCTGGGACAGCGCTTCTCGCGTGCGCTGACTTACTTTTTTGCGCATTTCGGGATCTTCATACATCCGTTTGGAGAGCTCGCTCTGCCGCTGGCGCGCTTCAGGTGTGGCCATAGCGCGGCGAGCGGCTTCGCTCCGTCGCTTCCGTGCTTCTGGCGTGCTGGCAGTGCGTCTCAAGCCCTCGCTAACCCGTTTTGCGTACTCTGGATTAGACCAAGCCTGTTTGGAGAGATCGCTCCTGCGCTGGCGCGCTTCCGGCGTGCGAAGCGCTTCGCGTATACCCTCGCGCCGCCGCTCCCGCACTTCCGGCTTGGTCCAGGCGAGTTTGCCGGCCTCGCTCCTGCTCCTACGCACCTCAGCATCGGCCCAGCTATCGATCATGCCCTTGATCATGCCCTCGCGCTGCTTGGCCCAGGTGTCGCGGAAAATCTCAGCGTGGCGGCGTCGAAGGGTCGCGCTTAGCAGCGGCATACTGTCACCGTAGCCAAACCGCCTCCGATATTCCTGAATGCACAACTTGTAATCAACGCCCGGCGAACCATTCGAGAGCTCTTCGACATGACCGCGCAGGTGAGCGGAGATACTCTTTGTCCTTAGTCCGCAAAGCCGACACACCATGACGTCGTCCCAACCGAGCTCGTTTTCTCGCATCGGATTAGCCCGGAAGAGCGAAAGCTCCTCGGGCGGGACTCGCTTTGATTCTTGCCGTTTCCGCCACCAGCGCCGCCCGCGTTCGTTCTTCGCGATCCTCTTCGCCTGTTGGGGGTCGGGGGTTGGAATCAGATCAAGTTGCAGCACAGCACTTTCCGCCACCGGAGTCATCTCCCTGATTGTGACACCCTCAGCAACGAATCTACATCTACAAAATCCCGTCGAATCTGTGGGGGTTGTGGAAATCAGCGCCTTATGTGACGTACCGTTCCGACGAATCCTAGGGGAGGGCACGCCTCCCGCTTGTGCTCCGGCGTCGGATGGCAGGATGGCACTACCGCTGCGTGCTCGTGATGCTCGCATGCGCATGAGACTCCACGCAACACGAACTCCAGTGGAGAAAGCTCCGTAAGCGGGCGTGCGGCACGGCGGATT
>JBKQNE010000218.1:0-3566 GCA_052146355.1 Binataceae bacterium (SeqCode)
TTGTTGGTGTGGAACGGGGGTTCGCCCCGTCCAAGCGGGGCGGAGCCCCGCTTCCACACGACGCTGGAGTCAAATATCGTGCTATCCTCCAAAACGTCATGGAAACTCTGTTCTACTGGCGCGCGTCTTCGCCCGTCGGCCCACTCTTTCTTGCCGCTTCCACCAAGGGCTTGGTGCGACTCGAATTTGACGGTCGAGTGCAGAAACTGAATCCGAGGACGATTCAGTTGCAGGAGTCAAAATCAGCCCTCGCGCCCTACATCCGCGAACTCAACGATTACTTTGCCGGTGAGCGTCGCGAGTTTTCGTTCCCTCTGGATCTGCGTGGAACCGAGTTTCAGCTCGCGTGCTGGCATGCGCTGCTCGAAATTCCCTACGGCGAAACCCGCAGCTACCGCGAAATCGCTGAAGCCATTGGTCACCCGCATGCCTACCGCGCTGTGGGCATGTCGAACAACCGGAACCCAGTCGCCATCGTCGTCCCCTGCCACCGGGTGATCGCATCGAGCGGCTCACTTTGCGGTTACGGCGGCGGCCTCGAAATCAAACGCAAGTTGCTCGATCTTGAGCGAGCCGGTCTTCATTCTTATTCTCGTCTTCCGCTGGGAATCGGCGCATAGACGCTGGGCAGGCGATTCCACTCGCCCTACGATGGGGCGATAAAGTGTGCCCACAACCTGTAAAATCGCATCGGCCTGTCGAGGGTCCCGTGCGTTCCACGATTCAGCAACTCAGCCGGCAAATTCGCGACCGCTCCATCTCACCCGTTGAACTCACCCGCGATTGCCTGGCGCGCATCGACCAGCTCAACCCAACGCTCAACGCCTTCATCACGGTCACGGCCGACTCCGCTCTCGAGGAAGCGCGGCGCGCCGAGCAAGAAATCCTCCGCGGAGAATGGCGCGGACCACTGCACGGCATCCCGATCGGACTCAAGGATATTCTCGACACTGCGGGCCTGCGCACCACCGCCGCTAGCGCACTGTTTAAAGATCGCGTTCCCACCGAAGACGCCGAAGTTGTGCGCCGGTTGCGCGCCGCGGGCGCAATCATTCTAGGTAAGCAGAACCTGCACGAATTCGCCTATGGCGGCAGCTCGCTGATCAGCTGGTTCGGCGAGGTCCACAATCCATGGGACATTACGCGTCTGACTGGAGGATCTTCGGGAGGCTCCGCGGCCAGCGTCGCTGCTGGTCTCGGCTTTGCCGCTGTCGGCACCGATACCGCCGGTTCCATCCGGCTGCCTGCCGCCTATTGCGGGGTCGTCGGGCTTAAGCCGACGTACGGCCGCGTGAGCGCCTGCGGAGTCGTTCCCTTGTCATGGTCCTACGATCACGTCGGCCCGATTGTGAGCTCGGTTTATGACGCGGCGTTGATGCTGCAAGTGCTGGCGGGCTACGACGCAGGCGATCCCACCAGCATTGATGCAGCTGTGCCGGATTTCGTTGCCGCGTTCGGTCAACCTATCGCCCACCCCGCGCCGAAGCTGCGCATCGGCGTGCCGCGGGCATTTTTCTTCGACGATCTCCATCCCGAGGTTGCTGCCACCGTCGAAAAAGCTATCGAGATTTTTCGCGGACTCCGCGCTGAAATTCGCGAGGTTAAACTCGAAGTCTCCACCACCGACCGCAAGCTCGCGAGTGCAGAAGCCTATGCCTATCACGAGTCATTCGTGGCCCGCTCACCGGAGCTCTACCAGCCCTCGACACTCGCGCGCATCCAATCCGGAGCCAAGATCTCCGCATCCGATGCTCTCCGTGCCAGCCGCGACCTGCAGGCGAGCCGTCACGCCATCCGACAAATATTTGACGAGGTGGACGTGCTGCTAACGCCCGCCGTTCCGATCCCGCCGCCCGCGATCGCCGATCTTCGCGAACATCCTGACACGCTCCGTCCGCGAGAAATGATCATGCTGCGCAACACGCGGCCTTTCAATGTGTGGGGGATTCCCGCGATTTCCGTTCCCTGCGGATTCACAAAAGATGGCCTGCCGATCGGCCTGCAGCTGGCCGCCGCTCCCTGGCGGGAGGGCGTGGTGCTGCAGGCGGCACATGGCTATGAGCAAGTGACGGAGTGGCACAAGCGAGCGCCAAATGTACCAATTCTCGCGTGAGCCCGATCACTGCGCATGCCCTCTAACACTGTCACCCTGACCGCAGTCGAAGGGCCCCTACTCCCTCCTATGCCTCACGAGCGAAAAACGTACTGCGCGTACATCATGGGCAGCCTGTCGGGAGCTCTCTACATCGGCATGACAGGCAACCTGCACAAACGTGTCTTTGAGCACAGATTCCACCGTATCGAGGGATTCACGGACAAATATCAGGTCGAGCGTCTGCTGTACTGGGAGTCGTTCGACCATGTTCAGAAGGCGATCACCCGCGAAAAGCAACTCAAGGGCTGGAGGCGAGCGAAGAAGATTGTTTTGATCGAATCGCTGAATCCGCATTGGCTGGATTTGGCGCGGGAGTGGTTCCCCTGGATGACAGATTCCGGCGGGAGTAGGGGTCCTACGACTCCGCAGCCGGATTCGCATTCGCGAATCCGGCTGCTCCGCTCAGGATGACAGAGGTTGAGGATGAAGAAGAGGGTCAGGTGACTATTGACGCGTTCTTCATCTTCCGGCCAACTCTTACAGGTGTTTCTACGGGAACGCTCACAAACGCGAAATATCTGCCGCTCATTCTCTCGCCATTGATAGTCACAGCGCCCTCTTTCAACTTGCGGCTTCCCTCCGCTGTGGAAGAGGCAAGCCCGAGCTGTACCAAAAGTTTTTCGACCCTCGTAATCCTAACCTTGGGGCAATTGCCCACAAACTTGTCCCAGTCCGCTTTGATAGTCTCTTCGTCGGGCAAGTAAAGGTGTTTAACTGGTGGCTCTTGGTACGCCCAATACGGCTTCGTTCGATCTTGAGAATCTCGTACCTCGATTGAATCCACAAGAACCAAGACTGTCTCGACTTCTTCCGGCACCTGATCTTTCTGAAACTGCTTTGCCCAGTCCTCCGCGGCTTTCTCCGCTGCTTCCGCCGAGTGAAAGTCCGCGACAATCGACCGTGCCAGTTCTTTCTTCAGCGCCATCGGATGCGCCTTCCCGCTTGCAGCATCTGATTTCATCGTCGCGATCTGCTCTGTCCGCACATCCGTCAGCAGCTCGTAATATCTCCACATCATCTCGTCGGAAATCGACATCACTTTGCCGTACATTTCTAGCGGCGGCTCGTGAATTCCTATCGCGTTCCCTAGCGACTTCGACATCTTGTTTATGCCGTCGAGGCCTTCGAGGATCGGCGTTGTCAGCACCACCTGCGACTCCTGGCCATACGCTCGCTGCAACTCACGCCCCACCAGCAGATTGAACCTCTGGTCGGTGCCGCCTAATTCCACGTCGGCTTCGAGCGCGACCGAATCGTATCCCTGCGCCAGCGGATACAGCAGTTCGTGCATGGAAATCGGCTTTTCGTCGTGAAAGCGCTTGTGGAACTCCTCGCGCTCGAGCATCTGCGAGACCGTGTACTTCGCCGTCAGACGGATGAAATCCTCGGCGGAAAATTTCGAGAACCAGCG
>JBKQNE010000219.1:0-3270 GCA_052146355.1 Binataceae bacterium (SeqCode)
CTAAACTGCGTTCGTCGAACGTTGAGCAGTCGTCTCGAGAGCGGCCGTTTGCTGCGAACTTGAACAGCCCACAAACAAGAGAGCTAGATCGACGAGCAACACCATCGGGAGCTGAATCTTGAATATCCTCATACCTTCTAGTCATCGAGACTCAGGAAGCGGAGAAGTCCTGCCACGATGAAGGTCACCCCTATGCCAATGGTTGCCGCCAAGGGCGGCAACGCAGCGGACGGCGGCTGGTTGCGAATCATCAAATCGTTGAACGCCTGCATCGTCCATGTCGTTGGTAGCCATCGAGCGAGTTCGCGCATCCATCCGGGCTCAAAGTCCAGCGGCCACCAGCATCCGCCGATTGCCGCCATTGCCATGCTGATGGTCACGCCCAATGACATCACCGAGTCGTGCGCGGTTGAAATAGAGGCGACCACCAGTCCTAGCGCTGCAGCCGCGAAAGAGATCCCGACCGTCGGTATGATCAAGGCTAGAGGATTGCGCCCAAGCGAGATTCCGAAGAGCGCCCATCCGACCGCGAATAGCAACACCATTTGCGCGATCCCGACGATGAACCGGGCGAATAATTTTCCCAGCAGCATACCTGTAAGCGGCGCACCACTGACCTGGAGGCGCTTCAAGGTCCCCCAATCGCGCTCGTCGAAGAGCGTCAGCGCGATTCCCAGCATCATTCCGATCAACAAGAACGTAACGCCGAATCCAGGGACGTACTGATCGAAAGCGTTTATGACTACCGCTTCGCCATCGATCGTCGGCCGCTCGACGAAGCTCAAACCGCCCGGAAGCGTCTGAGGCGAGAAGGATGCGAGCCGCTCCAACTCGCCGCGCAGATTGACGTCGACCAAATTGGAGATGTTCGGGACCTCGATGGAAATGATTTCAGCTGCACCCGGCAGACTCTCGTCCAATTTCGGAGTTATGATTGGCCTCGCCAATTCCGCGAGCTCGGCCGCCGATGGAGCCGGAGGGAAGGTCGGCGGTGGCGGAATGTCAGCCGCATGCGCGCCCGCTTTTTCTTTCAGTTCGGCAAACCAATCGTCGAAAGCACGCTGGCTCGACTGCAACTGCAAAAGATACTTCCGGAGATCCGTCAGGACCGATTCGCGCTGGGACAGCTGCTTTTCGACATCAGCCCACACCCCGGCCTGTTGCGCCTGGATTGACGCTCTAGACTGAGCGCGAACCTGCCCAATCGCCGCGGCAATTTGCGCTTGGATCGATTTGTTCAGTTCGGCCTGAATGCGATCCAATTGTGACTGCGCACGCCCGGCTTCCCCCGACAGGCGCTTTGCTTTCGCGACGAGGTCTGCAACGTCACCATTCAGCCGTCTTTGCGCTTCGAGCCGCGCCGACTCGGCTACTCTTCGGCACAATTCGTCGATCTTCAACTCCAGCGCGTTCACTTCGATGCGCCTGACTGGATCGACGAACACAACCAAATGCGGCTGCCGGCCTTGAGCCACGGCAATGCTGGTTCCGGCTGGAATGACGAGAGCGATTGGCGTTCGGTCGCGATGACTCACCATCTCGCGGGCCTGCTCCGAATCATCGAGCAGTTCAACGGTGATCGAGCGTTCAGTGCGAAGCGCATTTATAATCGCTGCCGATACCGCTCCATGGTCACGATCGACCACGGGCACGCGAAGGGCATTTGTGGCACCGCCATAAAGGCTCCCGAGCGAATAGCCTGCGACCGCGATTATCACCACCGGGGCGAACAGAAGCATGAACAGGACGATCGGATCCCTGACCAGGAGCCGCGCCTCGTTTTGAGTGGTTAGCCAGATTGCTCGAAGCATGGCGTTACGCTCAGAGGACCTGGTCGCGCAGCGTGTGGCCCGTCAGCGCGATGAATGCGTCCGACAGATTCGGGCTGTGCAGGTTGAAATCGACGACGTTCACATTCAGGGTTCGAAGTCCGTGCAGCACCTCCGCGATCTGCGCGAAACTGTTCATCTCGAGGATCGCCTTGCCCTCGCTGACGGTGGTTCCTATTTCACGCACCCCGGCAAGGCTGCCGAAGCGACTATCCGCCAACTGCCCGCGATAGGTCAGCTCGATGCGAGGCCGGCTGCCTCCGAGCGAGATCACCTTTTCGAGGTCGCCCTCGGCGATCAGTTTGCCGCGATCGATTAGCAGTACGCGATCGCAAATGCGCTCTGCCTCTTCCATGTAGTGGGTGCTGTAAATCACGCCCGCGCCCGCATCGGCATAGTGCCGAATCCGCGCCAGTAACAGTTCCCGCGACTGAAGATCTACGCCAACCGTAGGTTCGTCCAGCAGCAACACGCAGGGACGATGAACAATTCCACAGGCCAGGTTCAGCAGCCGTTTCATCCCACCGGAGAACGCATGCATAGGATCGCTGGCGCGATCGCCGAGACCGACCTCCTCGAGCGCCCACCGGCAATACTCCTTCGCATCGTCGCGCGCGAGCCCTTGCATGCGTGCGAAATGCCATACGTTCTGCGCCGCGCTAAGCGTGGGGTACAGCGCGAGCGATTGCGGAACCAGCCCAAGCATCCGTCCCAGTCCAGTCGGGTCGCTCTTTCGCGGCTTACCATTGATAAGAACATGACCGCTATCGGGTTTAAGTAGAGTCGCAAGAATCGACAGCGTCGTGGTCTTGCCCGCGCCGTTGGGTCCGAGCAAGGCGGCAATTTCACCTGGCCTTACTGCGAGGCTGACATTGTCAAGCGCAAGCCGCGCGCCGTAACTCTTCGAAATCTCGATCGCCTCGAGAAGTGGTGCCTTTGCCGGACTCATTGAAGCATTACACCGCCAATACCATCATCCGATCGGGGTTGACGAAAAAAGTCTAATGCTGGGCGAGTGCGGCCGGAGCGATGACGACAGCGAGGGCTAAAACTGCGAAGACTTTCATTGCACCTCCCATGGAACGTTTTGACTAAGAGTTGTTTTGGCGTCACTCGCTTTCAGTTGGCGAACGCCTGTGGAGCAACAGCGGCGGGCTGGGCGACACGCGTGAGTCTGGCCGTTACGCGCATCGCGCCGGGCCAGACGCTGAGGCAGAACGGCAGCACTGCGCGCGCGAGTGCGTTGTTCAAGCCGTGGTCGGCGGCTTCGGCAAGACGCATCTGGATCAGCATTGCGGAGCGCAGTTTTGGCTGAAAGACCTGCGCCGGCTCGGCTGCAAGATACGCAGCGGCGGCACGGCGGCCAGTATGCAGCGCGATGGATATGCCGTCACCGGTGAACGAGGGGATGACGGCTGCCTGATCGCCAATGCAGTAGAGC
>JBKQNE010000220.1:0-6796 GCA_052146355.1 Binataceae bacterium (SeqCode)
AAATGACGGCGCTCGGGCCTTTTGTCCAGCGTCAAGCCGGCCGGCTGTCGGGCGGCATGAAGCAGAAGCTGGGTCTCGCCTGCACCCTTATCCGCGCGCCCGAACTCTTGCTTCTCGATGAGCCGACGGTCGGCGTCGACCCATTATCGCGGCGCGAACTGTGGGCAATTATCCTGCAACTCGTCAATGAGCAGGGCCTCACGGTGCTGCTCAGCACTTCGTATTTAGACGAAGCCGAGCGATGCGCGCACGTCGTCGTCTTGCACGAAGGACAGGTGCTGTCCCAGGGTCGTCCGGACCAAGTGAGCGAGCTGGCGACAGGTCGCGTATTTCTTGCGGAACCACTCCCGGGGAGGACGGCCCGAGGGATGCAGGCGCGAATGCTGGACAGTCCTGATGTGATCGATGCTGTGCCGGAAGGCGGGCACGTGCGCATGGTGATGGCCGCCGAACCGAGCGGCACGACGTTCGATGGTGCTTCGCTGACGCCAGCGCGCCCGCGTTTCGAGGATGGTTTCATGCTTCTCCTGCGACGGATCACGCCGGATCGGCCTGCGGTCGCAATGACGCTCGATCACCACCCGGCGGCCGATGGCGACCAGGTGGTGGTCGAGGTCGACGATTTGGTCCGCCAGTTCGGCGCTTTCACCGCCGTCGATCACGTGAGCTTCACCGTTAGGCGCGGTGAGATGTTCGGTTTGCTCGGGCCGAACGGGGCGGGCAAAACGACGACCTTCCGCATGCTCTGCGGCCTGCTCCCGCCAACACATGGCACGCTGCGAGTGGCTGGTGTCGATCTTCACAGCGCGCGCGCTGCCGCCCGTCAGCAGCTCGGTTATGTCGCCCAGAAATTTGCGCTCTATGGCGATCTGTCGGTCGTCGAGAATCTCGATTTCTTTGCGAGCGCTTACGGGCTGCGCGGCGCGCGACGGCGTGAGCGCATTGCCTGGGCGCTGGAGCAATTCGAGCTCGAACCGCTGATGCGCCAGCCGAGCGGCCTCCTCCCCGGGGGCTATAAGCAGCGGCTCGCGATGGCGGCAGCGCTGCTGCATGAGCCTGAAATCTTATTTCTCGACGAGCCGACCAGCGGCGCCGATCCGCTGGCGCGGCGCGAATTCTGGCGACGCATCACCTCGCTGGCCGAGCAAGGTGTCACCGTGATTGTCACTACGCATTTCATGGAGGAGGCGGAGTATTGCGATCACGTCGCCATCCTCGACCACGGCAGAGTCCTGGCCCACGGCACGCCGGCCGAGATTCGCCGCTATGCCCCCGCTGAGGAGGGACGTGAGTCGAGGATGGAGGACGCCTTCATCGCCATCGTTGCGGCGGCCCGAGGGGTCGAGGCTAGCCCGCCTGTACAGCCGCAGGTCACGGCACGACGCCCGTTTACGATCGACGGTACGACTGACTTGGCTGCGAGGGCTTGGCGGATTTGGGCACTGGTCAAAAAGGAGGCGCGTCAAATCCTCCGCGATCCCAGCAGCATCGCCGTCGGCGTGGTGATGCCGGTGTTGCTGATTTTGCTGTTCGGCTATGGCCTGACGCTCGATGTGAAGAATGTGCCGGTCGCCGTGGTACTTGAGGACACCTCTCCGGACGCGATCGAACTGGCATCGACCTTCCAATTATCCCCTATTTTCATGCGCAGCTCATGACCTCGATGGCTCAGGCCGAGGATCTCATTCTTGCGAGCCAGGTCGATGGCATCATCCGCATCCGCCACGATTTCTCACGGCAGATGAGAAGCGGAAATGCCGAGGTGCAGATCCTGGCTCACGGTCGCGACGCCAATCGCGCCCGGATCATTCAAGGCTATGCGCAAGGGGCAGTCGGCCAGTGGAATGCGCGGCGGCTAGCCGAAGGACAAGACGTGTCGAGCGGCCCGGTGGTCGTGCAGGACCGGCTTTGGTTCAACGAGGCCAATGAGAGCCGTTATTTTCTGGTTCCCGGTCTAGTCGTGCTCGTCATGACGGTCCTCGGCGCCTTGCTGACGGCGCTAGTCGTGGCGCGTGAATGGGAGCAGGGCACCTTTGAAGCACTGTTTGTAACGCCCGTTCGAGCGGGTGAAATCCTGCTTAGCAAGGTGCTTCCATACTTGGGGTTAGGCATCTTTGGACTGGTGCTATGCTTGCTTGCCGCCAAATTCCTCTTCCAGGTTCCATTTCTTGGGTCGCTGTGGGTGTTGAGCCTCGGGTCGCTACTCTACCTCCTCGTCGCGCTGGGTATGGGGCTGCTGATCTCTTCAACCGTGAAAGCCCAATTTGTCGCCAGTCTCATAGTTGTAGTGGCGGCATTCATCCCAGCGCTGATGCTTTCAGGTTTCCTCTTTGAACTACACAATCTGCCTGTGGTGGTCCGGTTTCTCTCCTACCTCTTTCCCGCGCGGTACTACGTCGCGCTGCTCCAGACCGTGTTGCTGGCGGGCGATGTCTGGTCCATCATTCTGCCGAATTTGGCAGTGCTGGCTGGTATGGCAACCCTGCTGTTCGTTCTGACCCGAGTGGGATTCAAGAAGCAGCTCGACTGAGGTAGATCATGCTCGCCTCCATTTTTCGCATATCCAAATACGATGCATTGCAGTACGGGCTTCGACTCTTTTTCAAGAGCCGCTTGGGCTCACCGTTTTGTTCGTTCGCCTTCCCTCCATTCAGCGAAGCCTCCAATAGCACTTCGAGCTCGGTCTTCTCCCCGCTGGAGAGATGCTCGACCGCAATCGGTTTCGTCTCGCCTTTTTCTGCCAGCTGATAGACGTTTCCTTCTTCGTCGACGTAAGTACCCTCTCCAGAATCCAGGCGTTTGACTGGTCGGCCGCTTAGCGTCTGCTCGTGTGCACCGGCGGCCCTTCGTACGGGGAACCATCTCTTGTCCGATCCGAGCGAGTCATCGTCTTCTTCGACGACGAATAGAAAACCGTCTCGACACTCGATGATCGCGTTCATATCTCACCTCACTTAACGGCGACTTCGTGGTGGCTTTTCGGATTAAAGCATATGACATGCTGTTGTGTCAATATACTACGGCGATACGTCATCGTTATTGGCTCTCATAATGCATTGCGTTCCGCTCTGACGCAATCGTTTGACCCTGCAAGTACGGTGCAGATACCCTTCATCCTGAGGTGTTCAGGCGGAGGACGGGTCTGAAGTGGCAACAAAGGCGGAGGCGCGAAAGGCACTGGACCGGGCTATTGCGAAGTTGGGAACTCCAACCCAAGCCGCCTATCATTGTGGTGTAAGCGAGGGCACGATTCGCTACTGGAAACGCCGCGGCCATCTCAACGGAGTCCCTGTGGAAACCGCGCTGAAGTTGTCGCGGGCTAGCGGGTTTCCACTCGAAGATTTCGTATTAGATGATGATAAAGCTGGAAACTGAACGATTCGGAGGAATGTCGAGCCGCGCATGAGACTCGAGGCAACACCCTTCGGGTTCAATTCTATTTGAAGTTACCGACAGCCTCGCGCGAAGCATCCGTTAGATTTTGCCCGCTCGCCAAGTCACTTTGCCAGCCAAGTGCGGATCAATTTCCATCGCACCCAGTCTTCGGTGAGATTGGGGCCGAAACTCTGAAGCTCCTCCTGAGTCCGACCTCAACGCGCCTGACGGCCAATCCCGTCGGTACCGAAAACTCGTAGAGCCCTTCACCGCGAGGCGGTCTTTTTCCCGCGGACCAGTCGACCAATAGTAGATTCCCTTCCCTGATTTCCGCCGGCAGATCCTGGTCGGCCTCCAAAAGGAAGAGGTGGTGTGTCTCGCCGATACCGAGTGTTCGTTCGAAGCCACGCGCGGCTAAAGGGCGGGAATGTGCGAATCTGCTCCATGAGCAGCGCCGCATGGATATCGCGCAGCTCGACCATGACCACGTCAGCAAACGCCACGCCCGGCAAAAGTCCCGATGAGTTGGATTTGCTGACTGATTACAGCGTGATGCAAATCGGTCTGGGCAAACGTTTCTTCAGCAGGCCGAACGCTGCGCTCTCCGCCATCCCGATGGATCCCAAAGGTCCGCAAGCCCACCCGCGTTTTGGCCCGTCTCACAGGGTTCTCAGCCGTTTTACAATCGCCGCTCCGAACCGCTGGAAGTGTCTCGTATTCCAAGTGAAGACAGCCTCGACCTTCGCCTTCAGCGCGCAACGCGCAATCAAGGCGTCATAGATCGTGCCACCGATGACGCCCGCCTCAGCGGCGTCCTTGATCGTGGCATGATACTCGTCGCCGGTGAGCGTGGCGTAAGACGCTCCCAAATGTTCTTCGGAGAGAGCAGCACCCGCAGCGATTATTTCAACTTCGGCACCATTCAACGCCTCCGGGGACCTCTTGCGTCGATGCGTTCAGCCCAGAAGGTCGATTTCGAAATGGACTCTTCGCGCTGTAACTACAGGCTGGTAGGCGCGGCCCTCGCCGCGATCGAGGCGTACGAGACCCGCGTCTGACCGCGTGGGTAGCGTCCGCAGGAGGTTCGGTTCAGCGCGCCGGGTCAGGGTGGCGAGCTCGCTTACCGATTTCGGTTGCCGGTCCGCGATTAGGCGCAGCAGAGCGCGGTTCTTGGGAGACAGAAGCTTCGCACCGGCTTCGAGCGAATGGAACTGAACCAGAGTGGCTCTCTTCTCGGAACGATCGGCCAATTCGATCCAGATTTTTGGCTCGCTCGGGTCCACTTTGCGCTCCCCTCGCACGACGGAGAGCGTGAATTCCTTGAATTCCCGAAAGCTTCCCGTTTTGAAGGTTCCGGGCTTTTGCGTGGGCTTCTTCATAGGACACCTCGTTCTGTCAGGATTCGCTCGACTTCTCGGAGGAAGTCTTCAAGCAGCGCCGCTGGGCCGCGATATTCGTACGCAATGAGCTTGGTTGATCCATACGGATGCCGGTGGTCAAATTCGCGTCGCCGTCGCGCCTTGTGTGCGTTGTCAATTCCGTAAATCCTCTTACCCTTTGGGTCGTGTAGCGTGAGGCTGTATTTGATCCCGGATGGACGGCCCTTCGTAGCCGTAACCCGGCGCACTTCGTACTTGACGACGTAGTTCTTGGCGAAGTCGAACTCGTGGCCATGAAGGTCCAGAAGCACTTCCATTTCGTAGTCGAGTTTGGGCTTCATTCATCTTGCTGAATATTGCTTTCAGGTAAACTATCATATCATGATGTGATGAATCGCTCAAGTTTTTGCTGATTACGACTACGCTTACAGTCGGACCTTCCACCTGCGATTCGATTGAGAGTGCGGGAGGTAAACGGGGGATGCGGCGATTTCCCGGCATCGTCCTGCGGTTAGCATTTGAACCTCCGCGGAGACACCGGTGGCCCGGACGGCTCGCTCGCTGCACCGGCCGACGAGCGCGGACCATGTTCGTGTTTTCTGCGCCTCAGGCCAATATCATTTGCGACGGACACGTCGCGGCCGGAGAAATCTCTCGGATAAGGTTTTGACGAGCCACACGTCCCCGCCGCCAGAACTGATCCAGAAGCTCTATCAAAGCCGGCAAGCCAGAGATTTCCTAGGGGAAGTCCAGTGACAGTCCGTCTATTGGTGGATCAAAGAATGGAACGTGGAAAGATTGGTCGACGCGCTAAGGTTGTCGCGCGCGTCCAGCATTCCGATCGAGAAGCTCGCGGGCGAGGCGTTCGACAAATTGGAAGACGCGGTCAAAGCACCAGTGCGAGCTCCAACAAGGCGACCATCAAACGCGAGGTAACTGCTGTGAGACCCGCCGGCGCATGCGCATTGCTCCTACGACACGTTGGCTAGGAGAAGTCCGCCAAATTTCCAGCCGAGCTAAACTGGAGCTGGAAGATCATCCGCGATGGGCTTTCTCGGATCCAATATGGCCTCGACCGCCGCTAAGCAATTGCAACTCGATCTGGCGGGCGCCGAGGAATCAACGTTCCGACCGGATCCAAGGGGCCATGAACGCGGCTGCGGCCTTGCAATCTCCCATTAGCTGCAGTACCTCGGCCCTTGCGAGATGAACCAGAGATTCTGCCCGTGCTTTCGGGTCCGTCGACTTTTTAGCTCCAGCAGTCCACAAGAGCAAGATTCAGTTTGCGATCAGCATCGAGGTCCTCGCGCGTTTGCCAGCCACCATCGCCACAGCTTGGCGCGAATGATCCAGCATGTGGCGGAGTCGCCCCAGACTTTCATGGCGCGACATATTCAACCTCGGCCTCGGCTAGCGTCCGATCGCGGAAGTATCTGCTCAGGAAGGCCGGAGTATTCAGATCGACCTTGCGGCCCAAGATTTCAGAGAGCTCGCCTTCCAAGCTGAAGAACTCCAAACCGACTGTGAAGCTGGGCTCGAATTCGACCAGCACATTCACATCGCTGCTCGGCTGGAAGTCATCGCGCAGGACAGACCCGAACAGCGCCAGCTTGCGGATGTGATGCCGGCGGCAAAACTCCGCAACACGATCTCTAGGAATTTCGATCCGTGCGCACCGAGATGCCGGGCAATTAAGAGCGCGGCCGAGGGTACAGCCCCGAACAGCTCGCTCGCTGGTTGAACGCGGTCTCGGACGCGATTGGAAACACCTCCGTCGCCAGAACCCTCGAGCTGGGATGCGGCACTGGTCGCTATTCAGGCGCACTCGCAGGTCGTTTCGATGAGTGGGTCATCAGGGTGGAACCCTCCGAGAAAATGCTTGGTGAGGCGCCACAGAAACCGGCGACCGCCTTTAATTTATTCGCGGAGCTGGAGAGTCTCCGCCGCACTCAGACGAGTCGATCGACGTAGTGTTCATCTCAATGGTCTTTCACCATTTCAGAGACGCCGGCTAAGGATGTCCTGCAGGTGCCTCCGCGCCA
>JBKQNE010000221.1:0-40563 GCA_052146355.1 Binataceae bacterium (SeqCode)
CGAGAGAATGGATAGTGCCGGCCATCTCGTGGCCGGGCATGATTCCGCGCCGTCCGAACTCGCCCTTCCACATGTGGACTTCCGAGCCGCAGACGTTGGTCTGGGTGACTTGCGCGATGAGTCCGCCCGGCACGGGCTCGGGAACTTGATATTCGAAGAAATCGATCTTATGGCCTTCAGGAATGAAACCGATCGTTCCCTTCATGGCGGCTAACCCCTCTCTGCGCTGAACCTAGGAGAATCGATCTGATTCGGCTGATTCGGCAAGGTTCTTGGGCGGCGAGTCTGGCTGCGCTTCAGAATGGCAATCTGATGACGCAGCGCTATCACCTCCAATATCAACGATGTGCGGGTTCTGGGTTTGCTGGATGCGACCCGAACCACTCCGCTGATGGGCATCGTCATGACCAGACGCTATCGTCAGGCACTCGAAAATGCCAATGAATCCGTGCGGATGAAGTTTTGAGAAGGGACAAGTGTACAGAGGCGCTCCGTCAGTTGGGTGAGCGCGCATTTGCCGCCGTACCGATCCGCACGATTCGCGAGGCATGCCGCAGGTTTCACGACGATTCTAATCTGGAATTCCGCTTCCTCGATTCAAGATCGCACCACCGCGAAACGCCCGCTTTTTTTGTCGCCCTCGGCGAATTTCGCGCGGTCGTCGGCTAGCAGGCCGCGCTTCTTGCCGCACATTATGACCTCGACATTGAGGGCGACCTCGCGAGAGTTTTACCCACGCTCTCAGATGAGCCCTGACCTAACAGGAGGAAGACGACGACCCACATATTTTTCGCTCTCGCATCTACGGACAACAGAATCTTAAGAACCCTTCTTTTTCCTCACCGCCCATCGTTTCTTCATAGCCTCGGACAACCGTTTGCGGCCTGCCGGAGTGATGCCCCCGCGCTTTTGCTTCTTTGCCAGCTTGCGACGCCCATTCCGAGCATCTGGTTTCCTGAGTACCGAACCGCCAATTCCCTCTAATGCCGCTATTGCGCGATCGAACTTGTCTCGTTCCTTCTTTAGTTCGGCCAGGATGTTATCAATGTTCAAGAATCTCACCTCTTTCGCGTGTGCGTTTCTTTGCAGACTTCGTTCATTCCTATCTTGTACACGCCACAAATTCCATTCCCACGGAGCTTCGTTCAATCCCACGCCCGAGACCGTAGAAATTGGCAGTGCCGATATTCCAGAAGCGCTACTCAGTCCGGGAGCCGGAAATTTTCGAACGCTATGATGTAATTGTCTTAGCGAAGCTGCGGCAGCCCGACGATCAGGTTCCACGACTCCTTTGGAAAGTCGTCGACCGTCCGAATACCGACGTTATTCAGCCGAGATTGATCGCCGGTGAAGATCGGCACGTCATGCAATTCCGCCAGCGTCACGTACTCGGCGCGAAGTCCCTTCGTGAGGGCTGGTATTCTCCGAAAAAGCTGAGCTGTCTCTGCTGGCTTCCGGGTGGCGCGGAACTCCATCCCAGTTCTGAGATCCCAATTCTCGCGTCAGGCAAGACCTTGCGGATCAAGAGAAAGTAGTCGTCGGCTACACTCGGGTTTGGGTCGCCGAACTCGTCGGGATAGCTGGTGAAGGAATAGACATCGATGATTCCGGCGTACTGATACAGAGACTCGTAGTTTTGGGCTTTCGACATCACATCCCATTGGAAGCTCACCGTGACGGGTAACGAAGGATAGACCTTTTTCACGCCCAGATACGTTTCGCGAACCAGATCGAGCAGCGCCGCGTATTCGACGGAATTTTGTGCGAACAGGTTCACCTCGGTGGCGAGACCTAAGTAGTCCGGCTGGAGCGCGGCCAGTTCCATCACCTGAGCCTCGTATGCCCGCCTCACCGCAGGATCACGCAGACTACCCTGGCCCAGCGATTTAGGAACCGCCGGCGTGTTGCGCCCGCCCTCCAGCGCGATCGGATCCAGATACAAATGAAATTTGAGCCTGTGCGATCGCGCCAGATCACGAATTCGCCGAATTCGTGCGGGCGGAGGCATTGCACGCCAGTCGCAGATCAGGGTAACGCCGCTGCCGATCTGCGCAGCCTGATTGAAAAATTCTTCGACATCACTCTCCGACGGAAATGGCATATGGGCGGGCGAATAGCCGACACCTAATACCGTGTACTTCGGTGCGGAACAGACCGGCGTCGCGCTCGCGGCGAAAGCGCCGACTACCAGGATGGCTAGAGCGAGACATGACCACACGCCTTGGGCTCGTGACCCACTCATCGCAGCGGCAAGGAAATCGCTTGCGGTCGATATAGCGTCAAATCCCCGACTTGTCGTTGCCACGAAAGCGAACTGCACGCGTACGTGATGCTCAGCGAATCAGGCGACGAGGCCAGCTCCGGATGCTCCCTCGCTTCGTAGCAAAACACGCCCTCGGGGTTCGCGGTGGCCACGACTCGCATCTCCGGAATCTCATACAGGGGACGAAACGAAGACCAGGGGCCTTCCGGGTGGCTGGCGCTTCGAATTCCGATTTCTGTGGCTGGGAAGACGGGATCTGTCTCGACCATCACCCATTGTGCAATCTCCGCGTGATATCGGACTGAAAACTCCGGTGCGGCGTTGTCGATGATAATTTCGGCATCCAACCGGTTCAGCCCCTTTTTCCAAACCATTCCTCTGGCGAGATATTCGACGCTCGCCGCTGGCGAATCGAGACGATCTAGAGGGACCCTTCCGAGAATCACTTGCTTCCCCGGCGCGCTTCGATCCACTACCGCGTAGAAGTAGGCGTGGCGATCGGCGACAAACGCGGCGACGCCGGGCACAAGTCCAGCGTCCGATGAAAGATCATAGTACTTAACTTTCCATCGATCGGGTTCGTCTGCCGGATTGCCGATTTCGGCCAGCTTCGCACCGGTCTCTTTGAAATCGAAAAGCCCGTTACCGGTTGTCGCTATCTCAACCAGAAAAACAAATAGGGTTCCTTCTCGGACGAACCCGTCGAGAGGCCAGAACCGATATTTGTCCGTCCCCGTATCAAAAAAAGCCTCCGGGTAACCGTAGGCTATGTTCTTTGGATAGTAGTACCGAATGTTCCACTTGCCGTTGCGACAAGTCGAAATCGCTGCCGCGTTGTATATCATTCTCGAACCCGGGCGTGACGTTTGCAGATCAGTCCCAACAAAGGAGTCCCCGAAGAGCCAAAGGTCCCGCGCGGCTCCCAGCGGAATCGCGTACGCTCGGTCCCCTCCCAGCCATCCGTCAGCATAGGGAAACGACGGGATACATTTGGCATGCGCCGATGGCGCGATGAGCGCCAATATGAAGATCGTGATGCCGCAGATTCGGTCGGTTCGTGTGAGCCCGCTCACAGACGTATCTCGGTTTGAACCCACGGGATTGGTTTTTGCCCGTGACGCCAGAACAAATCTTCCCAGACGTAGTTGACCGCGAGACTGGCATGATCGTCGAACTTTGCGTTCAAGGGCTACACGACCCTGCGTACCGGCACCAGCGGCTTTTCGTAGAAGAGACGCGGGTAGATCTTCTGCTGCCAGGGAGCGATATGTTCCAGCGGAAAATAGTGATGACAGGCTGGACAGGATGCGCGCGCGTCCCTCGGCTCGGGGCCCTAGTAGGCGTGACACTCGACCTCACCTTGGTTCGCTGTCGCGCGACTCAGCGAGCTTCCTTCTGCTTCGGCACTATTTGGCCGCAATAGGATACGAGTTCCAACCGTACACATGTTCCACAGCTCGAATGATCGGGAGCGCGACCGCCGCCCCATCATCCGAATTCGTCATGACGATTATTCCGCGTCCCGAAAGGTACCCAATCATTATGGTCGCGAATCCAGGAGTTTTACCGGTATGAGAAAAGCGCGTGCCTAAAGGCGAAGGTTGCAACCAGACACCAAGTCCCTGATCCAATCCACCAGCCGTTGCGATCTGAGAGGTGAGTATCTCCGCGCCCGTCGCCGCCGAAATGACAGGATTACTTTCGCCTCGCTTGGTGTTCATTAAAGCGATCGCGAACCGTGCGATGTCCGATGGCGTCGTCCACAATCCCGAGGCAATCATCGCGGGATACACGAGCCATTTGTCCGGCAGCTCTTTGCCATCGGCGAGCGTTCCCACGGCTGCGTTCGTCTGCAGAGCCGCCGGTAGCGGCTCTTCATAGCTACTGTGCCTCATTCCAAGTGGCTGTAGTAACGTGGTCCGCATGAAGTCCGGGAATGACTCGCCGGTAACGTCAACCACCATCTGTTGCACGATTGCGTAACCGGCGTTCGAGTATTGCCATCGGCTTCCAGGAACCCACTCGACCCTCACTGCGCGAGTATCTGCCGGCAGAATTCCGTCCAGTATTTGTGGAAGCGTGGGGAGCGTCGCGTCAGGCCGATAGGCCGTGTGCAGGAACGTCGGAATACCTGCGCTGTGGCTCAGCAATTCGCGCAAAGTCACCGGCTTGGAACGGGTGAACTCATTATCCGGCACCTTCCAGCCCTTGAGATAGTCGTTCACGTCCGCATCCAGGTTGAGCTTTCCTTCCTGCACTAGATGCATAGCGGCCATGGCTGAGATTGGCTTGCTGATAGACGCTGCTTGAAAAAGTGTGTCTGCCGTTACCGCCTTCCTTCCCCCAGGCTCAGTGACGCCCCATGCTTTCGCCCAGTCAATCTTGTAGTCGTCGATCACCGCGACGCTGACCGCCGGAACCTTAAGCCGCAGCATCTGCATCGCGATGGTCCACTTCTTCCGTGTCTCGCCGGCAATCACGACTGGCGGGTCGAGTCCGTTCTCAACGGCGGCGATTTGTTTCGCCGCAGATCGATCGAGGCCCCATGCTCGCGAAGGTCCAGACGCGACCGCGCCGACCACGACAACCGCTACCGCAATCACCGTTCCGTACCTACACGCGGAATTCACGAAGAAGGTTCGCATACAGCGCTATCCTCCCTGCGCTTAGGGTTGCATAGCGCGTGCGAATCGAAGGTTTTGGACTCGATTCCAGCGCCCGTTCATCAGGAACCCTATCACGTGTCCGTTCGGGTCTCGGGTGAAGTGAACTTGTATGCCGTCGCAGACAAATAAATCGTTGATCAGCGCCACAAGCCGGCGCTGGGGCATCTTTGGTGGATGCAACACGAGGTTGTCTCGGTCGAGTGTCACGTAATAGGGGATATCCAACTCATTGCTGGAGTATTTACCGGCGAACTCGTTCAGCTCCGCCCTCACCGGTTTGTAATCCGGCAATCGTACATACGACACGGGACGCGGTCCCGAAACTTTCGCCGTCATACTGAGATTGCCGTCTGCCGCGAAATCAATTTCTCCGAGACCGGGGAAACCCAGCCGCTTTTGGCTCAGGACTTCGAGTTGCGAATCGAGCGAGCTAGGACCCATGAACCACTGTCCCCAGAGAGCGTCGCCGCGTTGCTCAATCTTGAGGATGAAATTCTTCTCTCGATCAACAAATGTGCCGACGTATGCGGCGGATTGTTTCGGATCGATCTGGACCGATCCATGAGGACCAGCGGCAGCCGAGAGCGCAGCGCTCAGCTTGCCGCCGAGATAGATGTCGGCGACGCGATGACTGAGGTCAAGTGGGTCGACAGATGCCAGATTGCACAGGGTCGCAACGAAAAAATGTTGATCGGGAAAGCGGCTTATATTAGCAATGTACCCGGCATCGCCGGCCGACCCGGATTCCGCCATTCTCATCCCACCGGGCGCGCCTACGAACATGCCTTCCGAGTAATCAAGAGGGGTCCCATCGTTAAGCTGACCGGGTTCCTGCAACTGTGTGACTAGTTGCCGACCACCGACTTTCGCGGTGTACAAATTCTCATCCCAGCGGGCCAGATCTTCGACGGTGGTCAACAGATTTGTCGCGCCGACTGTATCGTAGTTCGGAATGCTCAAATCGAAAGCGCCATCTTTAGGTTCGTAGGGGAAGGCGAGGTTCTTCACCGACTCGCCGTGGTCGTCACGGAAATGTGAGCGTTGCATCCCAAGCGGCTCGAACAGGCGCGTCATCGTGAAATCCGGGAATGGCTGTTTACTTACGCGGTTCACCACCTGAGCCAGGAGCATGTAGTTGGTGTTGCTGTAAGAGAATTGGGAACCGGGCGGGAAATTCAATTCCTTCTGGCGCGACATGATGCGGAGGATGTCGCCGTCCGTGAGCAGGTCGGGACTGTCGAGCCGCCACCCATCGAACCAGAGCAACTGTTCGTAGTCGCGAAGGCCGCTGGTGAGGTGCAGCATCTGGCGCAACGTAACCGGAGCGCCGAAGTCGGGCAGTTCGGGAACGTATTTTCGGACCGGATCGTCGAGCGATAGTTTGCCTTCCTGCGCGAGCAGCAGAATCGCTGCCGCGGTGAATTGCTTGGCGATCGAGCCGACAGAGAAAATCGTACTGGGAGTGATCTTTACCTCGTGGCCCAAATCGGCCATTCCGTATCCGCGTTCGTACAGGACGCGGCCGTCCTTGGTTACCGCTACCGCGCATCCGGGAGAGTCTGGTCTGTTCAAGGACGCGAACACTTCGTCGACCCGGCCTGCCTCGCCCGCTCCGCCGAAAGGCGCAGCAAACAAAGTGGTGGGTCCGGTGATCAAGCAAGTAATCAAGACCACGCCGGCAGCGTATGAGCGCAATGTGCAACCCCTTGCGGTGAGTAGGTAGAGTCTAAAGTGGGGCAGCGTTATTGCAAGCCGGCTTTCGCGCCACGCCGCCGTCCCACAACCGCTCGCTATCGCGGCGCTCCGCTGTGAGCCATTCCGCGCTCGCTTCGTAAACTCCGCGTCACGGCCCCTCCCGCTAGCCCGTTTACCCACCCGGCTCCGCTTCGCCGCCGCTCTCAATGGTGGCGTTCGCTGCGCTAGCACGACGCGCCACCCGTTCGGGACGCTGCGCTCTGGCACGCCCTGCCGCCCGCTCCGCTCGCGCATCTGGAATCTGCGCACGGCCCTCCAAGTCAGGGTGTAAGGGCCGCGCGGAAAAAGATTGCGTGGCGATGAAAACGAAGCGCTACAAGCCCTGCCCGAAGACGGGAAGCGGGCGCAGCAAAAGGAGAACGGAGGTAACGACAATGGCAATCAACAAGGTAATCGTGATCGGCAATCTGGGTGCTAACCCCGAGATTCGCGCCCTGCCGTCGGGTCAGAACGTGGCGAATTTCTCGCTGGCGACGACCGAGCGTTTCACGGATCGGAACGGCACCAAGCAGCAACGGACCGACTGGCATCGCGTGGTTGCGTTCGGGCGGCTGGCGAATACGTGCGGGCGGTTCCTCGGCAAAGGCCGTCAGGTCTACATCGAGGGTCGGCTCACTACCCGCCAGTACGAGGCCAAGGACGGAAGCGGCAAGCGCTACCGGACTGAAATCGTGGCGCGACACCTCCGCCTGCTGGGTAATCGAGCGGACGGGGCGAAGGCCGAAGCTTCCGACGAAATCCCCTTTTAGTTCCGACAACACAGGGGGAGCCGCGAAAGCGGTTCCCCCGCATCATCCAAACGTCAAATCGAGAGCTATCAAAATGGACATCTACGGAGACGCTCTCTGATCTGAAGTTGACCGTCGCTCTCAAGACTCATCGCGTCTGAACACGGCTTTCGGACCGCCTACCTCATTGGAGCTTCAAGGATGTTCAGATCCGCGGCTTCGGCGGCTGCTTCCGCGGTCAACTTGCTTGGAAATCTTCCTTCGAGCGGACTGAGGCTTGCGCCCCATTCGAGCAAGTACAGTGCGAACCGCGCGGCATGATCGAGCGGCCATGGCACCAGATCAGCCGCTTCCCGGAATTCGTCGATTGAGGTGCGATCCCAGCCGAGCCATCCGCTCAGGAACATGCAGATCGGCAGCGACACGAACAGTGTCGAAGCGACGATGAGTCCGGTGTTCAGCGGATTTCGCTGCCATGCAGACATCGCGATGGCGCGCAGGATCGCGTAGTTGACGACCGCGGTGATGGCAGGACTCGCGAGTGTCTGCCATCCGCTGACCACGGGCTTGATGACGAACCTGATCATCAACGCCCACGCCACCGACGACTTCAACAGCGAGGACAGGATGAAAGCATAGAAGACGCCGGCAAAGCCGAATGCCTTCATGAAGATGCCGATCAGCATAATTCGCGAAACATGTTCCGCCACCAGCGTCCACGACAGCAATCCCGTCCGGCCCGTGCCCTGAAAGACCTCGTCCGGCAGGCGGCTGGAGAAGTCGATCATCCGCCACAGATGCATCAGGGCGATCACCGCGGCGGCGCGAGCAAATTGATGCGGCAGGAGTCCCCGAATGAAGATGTCGGAGAACGCGAAGAACGGTGCGCCGAGCATCGCAAGCGCTATCAGTCCCCAGCGCAGCGCCTGATCGATATAACGCCGCGTCAAAGCCATCTTGCCGGCGGCGATGCTCTCCGAGATCGAAGGCATGATCATCGAGAATATGTATGCGCTCGCTTCCAGGTATCCCAGCGTCAGCGCGAACACCACGAGGAACAATTCATTCAGCTCGAGGAAGTTGTCCAACCGCCGTCCCATCAGGAACGGAACGAGCGCCGTGCCGGCGGCCGCGAGCGCCCGCCCGCCGGAAAGCTTCAGTCCATAGCTCAGCGCATGAATGACCGTGTCGCGGTTAAAATGCGCCAGAAAAATGGTGGAGATGCGAAAGCCCACCGCCCGATAAAAGATCGCACTGATCGCGATCATCAGGGTGTGCGCGATGAACGATCCGATCGCGAAGCCGAACACCACCCCCATTCCTTCGCCGAACACCGGATGCATCAATCCCCAGCGCCGCCCGTAGATGCCGCAGCTCATCTGGATGATGGGAGTCAGAACGTACGCGATCACGATCAGGAATATCGAAAAGTCGAATCTCTGCAGGGCGCGAAAAAGATCACGGAAGATAATCACCAACCCCGGAAATTGAATCACCGCGTGCAGAATCACGATCCAGCTCAGGAACGCCAGCGCGCCATTCGGCATCAATATCGCGGCGAAGAGGCCGAGCAGGGCGATCTCGATGATGCCGACGACTATGTGAAACCAGATCGCGAGCTGCACATAGGTAATCGCGCGGCGGGGGTCGGTAACGCGGAACTCCGCGAAGTATTTGACCATCGCCTGCGTGGTTCCCAAGTCCAGCAGCACGAAGAAAATCTGCATGAACTGGCCGATTATCGCCCACTCGCCGCGAGCCTCGACGAACGGATTCACGAAATTCATTTGAATGTAGAAAGTGATCAGCAGCCCCAGCGGCATCATGATCCCGATCGACAGGAAATAGTTGTACAGAAACCCGCTGAGCGGCCGATGAAATCCGACTTTATCCCAGCGCTCGTCGGCTTTGCCGATGATACTTTCGGCGCCGAGTAACGCGCCGCGGGAAGATCCGCCATGGGGCGTCAAGCGATCTCGATAGAAGTGGTCCAGAAGTTCCGGGTGTCGAAGGCTGTAGCGCCGCACGAAGTAGAACGCGGCGGCGAAAAGAAAAAGAAGCGTCGTGAAGATCGCGCCGACTATGACCGCATCATTCCGATGGGGTACCGGCGCGCCGATCCACGAGCCGTAGGCGACTGGTTTGATACCGGCAACATCGCGAGTCAGGTAGTAAAATAGCCAATTGAAATAGGGCCATCTCTGGATGTCGTAGTTTTGCGCGCCGGGTATGCCCGCAAGCAGCGCAGCGTAGCTGGCTTTGCGATCAGCTTGAGCGCCCTGATTCAGCCATGGGGTCAGGATGTAGACGAGACCCTCGCCAATACGCAGACGCAGCAGCACGGGAGCCGAGGGACTGACCTCGTCCAGCCGGGTGGTGGCTACCAACACTCGCGCGTGGATGGCGCGGACGATACTGCGTTCGTGGATTCTGGTGGCCGAGCGCCAGTTGGGCCATCGCGCGAGAGGATCGCGGCGCGGACCGACGTAGCGGATGACGGCGGCGCGCTGCTCGATGGCATCATCGGAGTCGTTGTCGGCCGAGTCGGTCACGACGCCGGTTTGAATGACTGCGCCGCCGGTGAGCGCGTCGAGCGCGGCGGGAGAAATATCGGGGCCAAGAATGAGCACCAGCCCCATCCCCGCGCTGATCCTCGACTTGAGCAGATCGAGTTGGGGACCGGGTTCCCAGAGGGCGTCCTGGATTACGGCGACCTGTGCATGGGCCAGATCGGTGAAGGTGGTGCCCGGATCGAGAGCCAGCCGCTCACGAACCAGATCATCGTTTCCCAGGTAGAAAATTCGGCACTGCTGAGTTGCCGCCGATGAAGTCGAGACACAGAAAGTGACTGCGACCGAAACGAGCAATAAAATGTGTATTGCGATCGCCGCGGTCCGATTGAGTGTCTTCACGCAAAACCTGGGCTGCGAGCGCTACATACGGTCACGGATCAGGGCTGTGCGCCTGATGTTTTGATTTGTACCTCGGAAGACTCAGCCAGCTCTTTCTGCGTATGGCGGCGTGCCAATTCGTACTCAGTCGCGGTCCGCTCTATGAGAGTCGCAACTGAACTCACTTCCGTTACACCCGACACGGAATGGCCGGCGCTCCATATCGGCCTGCGTGGCGCAGCACGCCGATTCGCGCCATTCTCCGTGTGATCCGAAAGCTTGTCCGGGTCGAGTCCGGCGGCGGAGATCGAAGGTCGCAATAGGTTGGTCCGCAATCCGCTGAGCGCGCTGGTGAGCAGCACGTCGTCCATCTCGCATTGCACGAGCATCTGTTTGTACTCGTCGGGCGCCATACTTTCCTGAGTCGCGATGAATTTGGTGCCCATGTATGCGAGGTCGCATCCGAGCACCTGCGAGGTCCACAGCGCGTGCCCATCGGCGATACCTCCCGCCAGGACGATTGGCCCATCGAAGCGGGCGCGAACGGCGCGCACGAACGCGAGCGGATTCATCCACCCGGTTCGGCCGCCGGCGCCGGCGGTGAGCAAGATCAGCCCATCCACGCCGGCCTCGATCGCTTTTTCCGCGTGATGAACGGTGGCGATATCGGCGAAGACCAGGCAGCCGATTTCGTGCAGGGGACCGATGACGGAGGCGGGCGACCCCACGCTCGTGATCACCATCTCGGCCTTATGTTTGATGACGCACGCCAGATCGTCATTGAGCTGCGAGCGCCGAATCACCAGATTCGGACAGAACGGAGCGGCTGCGAATCCCTCGAGTTTACGGCCTATCCGCGTCATCCATTCATCGAGCTGTTCGGACGAGCGCGCGTTAGCCACGGGAAATGAGCCGACGACACCGTTACGGCACGCGGCGATAACCAGGTCGGGTCCCGACACGCGATGCATTGGGGCGGCGATAAGCGGAAGCCGCAGCCTTCTGCCGATCGTCCGAGGCAAGCGGCTCACTCGTCTTTCAGAAATCATTTGGGAGCTTCTTCTCAAGAGCCGCAGTAGGCATGGGTCTTGCAGAGACTGATTTGCGCAGATTCGATGAGCGGTATGGTTATGCTCGCGAGCGCTCGGTCGATCGCGTAATCGAACTCTTTGATGCCGTCCGAGCATCCAGCGTGCCCCAGCGCGCTATGCATCGGCGCTATCAGCATCCTTGCTACAATAGGATCAGCGCGGAGAGCGGCGATGCGCTCGGCCGCTTCGATGCCTGTGAATAGGGATCGCGCCCGGTCAATCTCCCTCAGCAATTCTCGCAACCGCTCCTGTGCGTGGCGGTTGCTACTTTCAATCTGCCAGGCAAGGTGAAGACCATCGCCGTAGTTGAAACTTTGTCTAATCAGCTCTGATTCCCGAGCTGCATCTGGCGCGCGTCTAACGTCAACGTGAAACCCTTGCCTCAACCATGAGCGCCAGGTCGCGCTTTCTTCCGCTAGCCCCAGGTCGTTAGTAAAGAGAAGCATATAGTAGAAATCAGCCAGGCCCTTGCCTATTCGACGGATCTCCGTCGTGATAGGCGAGTGAGTCACCTTCAACTCAAGTGTGAGTCTTGATGCCATAGGGGGCTGCTCTTCTAGACGCGGGTCTTTCACGAGGTTCAGGCTGAAGGAGTCGGAGTCAGCTCGCGATTCGCGTCGAGTCCAAAGAATCGGCATGGCGTATCACGGAGCACGCTCTTTCGCTCGCGCTCCGGCACTCCCTCGAACATATCGTCGAGATGTAGGCGCGAATCGGGGAAGGTCCCGACACTGTGTGGAAAGTCCGAACCCCACATGATCATTTGGAGCGGAATAAAGTCCCGCATCTTCATGGCCATGCGATCTACTATGAAGCTGAAGAGGTTGTGGTCCTGGTAGTACTGGCTAGGTAACTTCTTGAGATTCAAATCGTAAAACCTGGCCCAGCGGATATAGAATTCATCCATCCCGCCCAACGAGTAGGCGAGCCAGCCCGCGCCGGTCTCGGCCCAATAGAATTTAAGGGTTGGGAAGCGATCGAAAGTGCCGTAAAGGATCAGCCGCCCTAGCGTCACTCCGGACGCGCCCCCCCTCGCTCCTCCGACTGCGCGTTCCTTCGAAACCGCTCCCGGCGAAGCACGCAGGCCGCCTCCAAAGTTGATATGAGGCGTCATCCTGACCCCCAGATCCAAAGCCGCCGCCCAGAACCTATCGTCAATTTTTGGCGCGGGATCTGGACCGCCGTTGGGCCACATCGTAAGCGACGCGCATATCAGACCCATCTTGCGGATCCGCTCGATTTCCTTAATCGCATCCTCGACACCAGACTCCGGCACAAGTGCACTCCCGATCAACCGGTCGGGAGCGACTGAGCAGTATTCCGCGAGGAAGTCGTTGTATGCCGCGACGATCGTGAGGTAACAGTCCCTGTCCTTGGTCAGCATCAGACGCATCAGCCCGGGTCCAAAAATCGGATAGAATAGGACTTCCGCATCGATGCCGTCCTGGTCCTGCTCGCGCAGTCGCTGCTGCGGACACCCGGTGCCGGGGCGCGGAGAGCCGTCCGGGTAGAAGTAGGATGCTGCCGTGGGCTTATGCCACTGGTCGTAGCGCAAGCCGCAATAGAGATTGCCGATGTTGTCTCGCCTCCACTTGTCCATCACCCAGGTGTCGGTGCCATCGGGATTCCGAACTAAACGCGGTACGAAGTTTTTGAAGCGGGACGGCACGCGGTCCCTGAAATTCACCGGAATCTCCATGTGCCCGTCAGTCGAAATAATTTGATATTTCCGCATCTGAATCTCCTACTCGCGTAGTCACGGCATCGACCCGACCTCCTTTTCAGGCGGCGCTCTGCAGGATGTGCACGAGACACACCGCACCGACTCCCACCATGTGCGCCAATCCGATGCGCGCGTTCGGCTGCTGGCGAACGCCCGCCTCGCCGCGGAGTTGGCGGGTGATCTCCGCGATCTGGCCGACGCCTGTCGGCCCGATCGGATGGCCCATCGCGAGCAGGCCGCCGGATGCGCTGACGGCGCATTTGCCGCCGATATCGGTCGCGCCGCTGGCGATCAGCGCCGCCGCCTCACCTTCGCCGCACAGCCCCATCGCCTCCGCATACAGCAGCTCCTCGATCGCGAACGCATCGTGCAGTTCGATGACGTCGAGGTCCGCCGGGCCAACTCCCACTTCCTGGTAGGCCTGCGCTACGGTCTCGCGCGTAAGTTCGGCGTCGTGATTCTTTGCGCCGGAGTAAACCCGTTCGCTGCGGCTCACCGATGCGATCACGCGCACCGCGCGCGAGCGATCGATACCGAAGCGCGCGATCGCATCGCCGGAGGCGACGATGGCGACCGCGGCGCCCTCGCCGACGGGAGTGCATTGCATCCGGGTGAGAGTGCCCGAGATCGGCGGACCCGCCATCACCTCGTCGAGCGTGACCGCCCGCTGATGCTGCGCGTATGGATTGTTGGAACCGTTGCGGCGGTTTTTGACCGCGACCGCGGCCACCTGCTCCGCGGTGACGCCGTAGCGGTTCATGTATTCGTTGGCCAGCAGCGCGAAGTGAGTAAACGGAACCACACGCGTGCCCGCGAGAGTGCGCATGCCGGTCTTGCCGCCGGCGCGGCCGGCGCCGCCGCCCGGCTTGTCGACGCCGACGGCAAGCGAGATGTCGGTCATGCCGCAAGCGACGTCGAGGCATGCCTGCCGGAACGCGGTCGAGCCGGAAGCGGATGCGTTCTCCACTTGCGCCATCGGAATTCCCGTCGCGCCGAGATGCCGCAGCATCGGCCGCGACGCCGCCATTCCCAGCAAGGCGGTGCCCGTGTATGCGGATTCCACCGAGGGCCATGAGATGCGCGCGTCCTTCAATGCTTCGCGCACGGCGGTCAGGCCGAGCGTCACGTAGGTGGTGTCGCTCAGGTATTGATAACGATGGAGCCCGACGCCGATTACGTAAACCGGCCGCATCTGATTGAGCGCTTCGGTCATCGGGTTCC
Organism: Binataceae bacterium (SeqCode); assembly: GCA_052146355.1. Taxonomy (GTDB): domain Bacteria; phylum Desulfobacterota; class Binatia; order Binatales; family Binataceae; genus JAFAHS01. The sequence continues at coordinate 14,339 of JBKQNE010000221.1, forward strand.
TCTTTCGAATCGAAGCTCGACCATCTGCCGTCCGGTGACATCCTTGCGCAGGGGAGCGAGCACGGCGCTCATCCGCTCTCCGATTTTCGGTTCTTCAGCGGCGGCCGAGGTGAGGACAGAGGTCAACGCCGGGCCATCATCGAGGATGATTACTCCGACGGTGAAGGGCACCGGGACGCGTTCGTCGCGATGGCGATGGACGATGGCGAACGAATGGAGAGTGCCGCGCCCGGCCAGCGCCATCGGCGCGAGGTTGTCGCCCGCGGCGCCGCATTTTTCGCATCCGTAATCCTGCGGTGGAAAGAAAACATAGCCGCATGCGTTACAGCGGCGTCCCTTGAGCACGGGGGTCCCGTTGCCGGGATCGTAAAGGGTCGGTTGAGCGAGAATGAGGTCAGCCATACTTTCCAGCAGTACGCGCAAATTATTTGTCTGTCAACAATTACTTGATTGTCATCAACGATGATGCTAGAAGTGACCGCATGGACACCGAAACCAGCGCCGAACCGATTCGCAAGCGCCGCCGCTACACGCAGACCGAGCGCCGCGCACTCTCCGATCAGCGGATGCTCGGTGCCGCGCTGAAATTGATCGCCCGTCAGGGCAGCAGCCGCACCACGCTGGCCGAGATCGGCGATGCGTCGGGATATACCTACGGCCTCATCACCAATCGTTTCGGATCGAAAGCCGCGCTGGTACGCGCGGTCACGCGCCACGTGCAGTCGTACTTTGCCAAGCGCACATTCGCCGAGGTGCAAAGTCGCAGCGCGATCGAGGCGCTGAAATTCCTGGGTCACAGCTATCTCGACAAGCCCGATGGAGTCGGAAGGCGCGCGTTGTATGTGCTGATCGGCGAGGCGCTCGGACCGGTGCCGGAGATCAGGGCCGATATCGCGGCGGCGGAAGAGAGCTTTCGCCGCAACCTGCAGCGACATATCGAGCGCGGAATTGAATCCGGCGAGATTCGCAGCGACGTCGATCCCGCGGCGCAGGCGGCGCTGCTGGTCGCGACGCTTCGCGGCATCTCCTTTCAGCGTTTGATCAATCCGGCGGCGTTCGACCTCAAGACCGTAGCGGAACAATTACAGACCAATATCGAAAAGACCCTCAGCCGGTAACTTCGCCGCGACCAGGAGAACAATTCGTTGAATACCGACATCGTGGATCTCAAGGGACGCGTGGGCCTCGTCGCGGGCGCCGGACAGGGAGTGGGCCGCAGCAGGATCGACGATCATTTTTCGACGCAGGGCCGCCTGCGAAGCGACTGGCAAATCACCCGCCCAAATGCTTCTCACCGAAATGTTCCGCTGACGGGTTGCGCTGTGGTTAACCTTGCGGAGTCGTGGAGTAGAGGCTCATTTGCATCCCAACAAATACTCGATAGGTATCAACTATTTGTATCTGTGGAAGCCCCCGCCTTTTGTCTACTGTGACTAGACAAAAGAAGAGTACCTCCAGAAAAGTCATTAAACTCGACTTGGGTCCTTGGATTCCCGTTTATCGGCAAATTGCGGATGAGATAAGGGCGATGCTGGTGGCCCACGAATTTAGCCCCGGCGAACGCCTCCCGACCGTAAGGCGCGTGGCGCTGGAGTTGGGTCTGAATCATAATACCGTAGCGGACGCTTATCGGAGCCTGGCCGAGGAGGGCTGGCTCAGCCTTGAGCGCGGGCACGGCGCGCTGGTCGTTTCGCGCAACACCCCTGCGGCGAATCTGAAGGTACGCAACGCCTTTGCGCAGCGCCTTCGCAATCTCATCGCACAGGTGCGCGCGGCAGGCGTGTCGCCACAGGCCATTCGCACTGAGTTCGAGGAAGTCGCAACCGCTTTGCTGGGACCTGAGGCTAAAGACAGCGGGAGATGACCTGGCTCACCATTCTTCATATCGCCGTGCTTCACCGGCGCGCCAGCTCTCATCGGGCCGAGCAGTACAAGTGCAAGCGCCGGCAGTGCCGGCAGCGACCGCATCAGGTGATTCTAGTGGCCGGCGTTCTCGAGTGCTTCCGGGGTGAAAAACGCATTGTCGACCACACCCATGTCGATGTACCAGCATTCGCGATCGGGCGCGGTCGGGCCGGGCATGAACGCGACCGAACTAAGGTGCGTGGTCAGGTCTTCATCGACCAGTCCCAGTTGAAAGATTCGCTTGTAGGGATATACAGCGACTCTCGCATCGGGCACCGGCCGATCGCGATAGGTGTTGTATGCGATTACGGTTTTCCAGAGCGCGCCTTCGCGGTCGTATTGGTCTGAAGCGGTGATGAACCATCCCTCCGAATCGATGTAAAGAATCCGCTTCGAGATGCTGAAATTGCTGCCCGGCTTGGCGTCGGCTTCCACCACGTAGAGGTGGCGCATCTCCCAGTTCTCAGGACAAACCGACCTGCCCCCGTCGAACGGACACGCGACTTCCGGAGAGTTCTTGGCGTGCACGCAGGCCAGCATGTTCTTGTCGCCCAAGTACTTGTAGCTGTAGTCGCCTTCTTTGCCGGAGAAGCCGAAGAAAGAATCGGGGTCCAGGGTTGAGACCAGCGCAGACGCCGCGCCACCCGGACCGCCACCGCTGGCGCCGGATCGGCCCCCGCCGCCGCCACCGCCGCCGCCGCTGAATCCGGTGATCATTCCGATCGCATCGGTCAGGGTCTCAACTGACTGGCGTTTTAAGCGGCGGGAGAGAGGATTGAAGGTCCAGGTATTATCCTCAGTTTTAGGATCGATATGGCGATAGCGGATCAAACCATATCCACGCATCGAAGCCGGCTCCAGGAACGGGTAGATGCCGAATCGGTAACGAATGCCGCTGCTGGCGCCATCGGGGTCGGTCGGAACCGGAGGCACTTCGATCCGTCCGATATTGTTGTAAAAGGCGAAATGCCCGGTGGTGAAATATCCGACCGGCTCTCCCTTGGAATCGGGCTTGTAGGCCGCGATTTCAGGAAACCGGAGATCAGCATCGTCGCTGTACAGCGGCCGAAAACTGAAATTCCACATGATCTTGGTCGCCATGTCCGGATCGTTCGGATCGAGCAGCGGGAATGGCTGCCCGGCGACATAATTCTGGAGCGAACCGTCAGGCATCAACTTCACCTGGGCGTGATACTTCTCGGTCGCGGAGGTGTAAGGCGGCGGCCACTCCAGTTTGTCGCTGGGCACGATGTTCATCTGCATGCCCTGCTGCACCAACACGTAGTTGCCCGGACTGACCAGGCCCTGGACCTTAGCAGCGCTGTCGGCATTGATCACGTCGCCGGGTTTGACCTGGGCACGCGCGGCCATGGGCATCGTCAGCGCGCCGGTAAGCCCTGCGAGCACGGCGGCTATTTGGATCATTCGCATCGCACGTTTTCTCCTTGCTTGACCGCCGGAGCTTGGAGGGCGCCGTAACGGAATCAAGCGGCCCGTTGATCAACCCGAAGGTCCATTTTTTAATCTCTGGTACCTGCTCCGCGGGAAATTCCATCTTCTTGTATGGCGATAACATACAAACGAGCGGAAGAAATATCAACATTAGTGGCCGGCATTGGACATTGCGGCCGTGGTGAAGAAATTGCGATCGACTGCGCCCATGTTGATATACCAGCATTCGCGTTCCGTGGTGTCGGGCGCCGGTAGATAGCAGGTGGTCGCGAGGCCGCTCTGGATGTCGATGCTTGAGGAGGCGAGGATGAACTCGCGTTCAAACGGATAGATAGCGACCTTGGCGTCCGGTACCGAGCGGTCGCGATAGGTTCCGAGATATATCTGCGTCTTCCAGAGCTCGCCCTTGCGATCGTAGCTATCCACGTACGAGTTGAACCACAACTCCGAATCGATATAGACAATCGTCCGCGATTCCAGAATTCCCGAGATCTTCTCCGGCCGCGGCGTCACCTCGACGGTATACATATGACGCATCTCCCAGTCGTCGGGGCATGAGGTCGCGCGGCCATCGGTGGGGCACGGCTGCTCGGGAGATCGCTTGGCGTGCACGCATCCCAGCAGGTCACGCTCGCCGAGGAACTTGTAGTTGTACTCCTGCGGCTTGGCGTTGAAGCCGCCGGCGTGGTCAGCGTCCCACGTACTCAGTCCGGGCGAGGAGCTGAGAATGACCTCGTTGATGCGCTGCACCCGCCTGCTGTTCGCCAGATAGGCCCACGCGTCGTCTGCGCGCTCCGGATCCCAATAGCGATAGCGCAAACCGCCGCTACCACGGTCGGCGGCGGGAGCAATCTGCGGGTATGCCGCGGCGCGCCACCATATTCCGGAACTGCGAAAGTCCGGATCAACCGGCATCGGCTCGACCTCGGTGCGCCCGATCTCATTGTACACGGCCAGATGCCCCAGCTCGGCAAGCAGCTCCAGCTTCTGTTCGCCGCCCGGATTGAACGGCGCAACCTGGCATTCAAAAAAGCGCAAGTCGGCGTCGTCGCTGTTGATGGGCCGCAGATCGGAGTTCCACATGATCTTGACCCCGATATCGGGGTCGTCGGGATCAAGCAGCGGGAACGGCTGCCCCGCGACGTAGCCGACCAGCGTGCGATGATCGGACGAGAGGCGCACCTGCCCCGAATATTTTTCGGTTGCGATCCGGAACGGCGGCGGCCAATCGATTCGCTGATGCTCGACGATATTCAGGGCCATCCCGTTGGTCACCGCATGGTAGGCGCCGGGACTGAGCAAGTCCTTCACCTGCGTTGCGTTGGCGGCGTCGACATGATCGCCGGGCCTGACCTGCGCGTGCAGATTGGAGGAAAGGCAGAGCAGCGCGACAGCGAGCATTGGTGCGGTTCTCGATTTGATCGTCATCTCGGTGGCCTTCGTTCCGTCGCGACGGTCTAAAAAAACACTTGAGGGCGACAGCTCGGCGGTGACGGATTACTACACCGTTCTTAGTTGTCTGTCAACTACTACTTGCTTGCTATCAACTATCATGTTAGAAGAAATTCCATGGACACTGAAATTCAGACCCCAACCGTTCGCAAACGCCGCCGATACACCCAGATCGAGCGCCGCGCGCTCTCCGATCAGCGAATGCTGGACGCGGCGCTGAAATTGATCGCTCGTCAAGGCAGCAGCCGCACCACCTTGGCCGAGATTGGCGATGCGGCAGGCTATACTTACGGTCTCATCACCAATCGCTTCGGATCGAAGGGCAATCTGATTCGCGCAGTCACCCGCTACGTGCAGTCATATTTTGCGCGGCGGACCTTTGCCGAGGTCGAGAGTCTCACCGGTTTGGCTGCCCTGAAGGCGCTGGTCCAGACCTACCTGACCAGAGTCGATTCGCCCGGGCGCCGTGCTCTGTACGTCCTAATCGGAGAAGCGCTCGGACCCGTTCCTGAGATCAGGCCGGATATGGCACAGGCCGACGAGAATTTTCGCCGCAACCTTCAGAAGCAGATCGAGCGCGGAGTCGCATCCGGAGAGATTCGCTCTGACCTCGATCCTGGCGCCCAAGCCGCGCTTATGGTCGCTACTCTGCGGGGTATCTCATTTCAACGCCTGATCAATCCATCTGCATTCGAACTCGAAAGGGTGTCGCGCGAATTGCAGGCCAATATCGAAAAGACGTTCAGGCGCCCTGGTACTGAGTCTGAGCATTCGGAGCAACTCAATTGAACAGCGACATTTTGGATCTAAAAGGACGTATCGGGCTCATTACGGGCGCCGGACAAGGGGTGGGTCGGGCGGTCGCGCTGCATTTCGGATCGCACAACGCGGGCGGCGTGATCGTGAATGACTTCCGCCTCGAACGCGCTGAAGCGGTGGCGGCGGAAGTGGAGAAGCTCGGATGCAAAGCGATCGCAGCGCAATGCGACGTCACCGACTTTGACGGCGTGAGCGGGATGTTCGAACAGGCGCGCCGGAAATTCGGAGCGGTCGATATTCTGGTGAATAACGCGGGCAACGCCGGCCCCGACCGGAGCAAGGTCGTGCGCAAACCGTTCTGGGAGCAGCAGCCACAGGACTGGCAGCCGTTTCTCGGCACCAATCTGTACGGCGTGCTCAACTGCGTGCGGGTTGCCGGTCCGCAGATGATCGAAAAGCAGTACGGGAAAATCGTGACCGTCATCTCCGATGCCGGCCGGGTCGGCGAACCGCATCTTCAGACCTACTCCGCGGCGAAAGCCGGCGCGGCAGGATTTATCCGCGCCGTCGCGAAAGAGCTTGGCCGCTACTGGATAACCGCCAATTGCGTGGCGCTCGCCGCGACGCAAACTCCGGGCTCGCGATCGGGAAGAATCACCGAAGAGGGCCTCAAGCGGATTCTCAAGGTCTACCGGATCAAGCGCCTGGGCAAGCCCGAAGACGCCGCCAACATGATCCTGTTTCTCAGCTCCGACGCCTCCAGCTGGATCACAGGCCAGACGATTCCGGTCAACGGCGGCTACTCATTCGCGATGTAGGGAGGCAGCAACTTGAGCTACGAGACTATTTTGTTCGCAAAGAAAGACGGCATCGCCTACCTGACGCTTAATCGGCCCGAAAGCGCGAATACGATCAGCCTTCAACTCAGGAACGATGTGACCGATGCGCTCGGCGACATCGAATCGGATGCGCAATGCCGCGTGCTTATCCTGACCGGAGCTGGGCGGCACTTCTGTGGCGGCGCCGATCTGCGCGATCCGGCGCGCCGCCGCGGCACGAGCGCCGCGCCCGACAGTCGTCCGCGCGGCGGCATGTTCGAAGCGATCGAAGCGTCACGCGTCCCAGTGATCGCCGCAATCAATGGCGCTGCGATGGGCGGCGGATGCGAGACGGCGCTCGCATGCGACATCCGGGTGATCGCAGATACCGCCACGATCGGACTGCCGGAGATTCGCTTCGGTGCGCTCCCCGCGGGCGGAGGTACGCAACGTCTTCCGCGGCTGGTTGGTTCAGGCATCGCGAAGGAGATGATTTTCAGCGGATTGCCCTGGTCCGCCACCGACGCATACCGCATCGGTCTCGTAAATCGGGTCGTGCCGGCGGCGGATCTGATGACCACTTGCGAAGAGATGGCTCGCGTGTTCATCGATCGGGCCGCCTATGCGCTCAAAGCTGCGAAGATGCTCGTCAATCGCGGATTGAATCTGCCGCTCGCCGACGGGCTCAAGCTCGAACGCAGCACCATCGCGGAGATGGCGACCCCGGAAGAGAAACGCGCGGCCCGCGAGCAAGCGGCCGCAAATCAGAAAACCTACGCACGCATTTTCGGCAAGAACGCCAACTGAGGACAGGACCAAATGGATTTTCAGCTTTCCCAGGAAACGCTCGCTCTCAAGGATCTCGTTCGCCGTCTCGTTGACAAGCACCAGATGCCGCTCGAAGAGAAACTCTTGCGCGGCGAGCGGCTGACGTCCGAGGACTACGCGCCCGGACGAAGGGCCGCGAGGGAAGCAGGGTTGTGGGGGCTCAACCTGCCGAAAAAGTACGGAGGGATGGAACTCTCGACGATCGATAACGTGGTCGTCACCGAGGAGAACTTTCGCTGCCTGGTGCCGCTCCAGTTCGGCGGCCGCATTCCCGACTTCATGCTCGCGATGAACGAAGCGCAGAAAGAGCGCTACCTGTACCCGCTGCTCAAGGGCAAGCGGCGGCTGGCGTTTGCGCAGACGGAGCCGCACGCCGGCTCCGATCCGGGCGGGCAGATGCGTACCACCGCGATTCGCAAAGGCGACAAATGGGTAATCAACGGAACCAAGACTTTCATCTCGCATGTTGATACCGCCAACTTCTTCGTCGTCGTCACGGTCACCGATGCGGAAAAGCGCCAGCACGGCGGAATTACGCTGTTTCTCGTCGATCGCGACACTCCGGGAGTGTCGGTATCGCGGCGGATCCGGATGCTGGGCGGCATGTCCACGCGTGAACTCATTTTCGACTCGGTCGAAGTTCCCGCCGAGAACGCGATTGGCGAACCGGGCAGCGGCTTCGGCGCGGCGCAGGGGCTGCTCTCCCGCGCGCGCATGAATATAGGAGCGCGTGCGATCGGAATCGCGGACCGCTGCGTCGGCATGATGATCGAGCACGCCAAAAACCGGATCGCCTTCGGCGAGCCGCTCGCGCGCAAACAGGCAGTCCAGGCAATGATCGTCGACTCGTGGGTGGAGGTGCATCAGATGCGCCTGGTAATTCATCACGCGGCCTGGAAGAACGACAGCGGGGAAGACACCCGAATCGAAGCGGGGATGGTGAAGTTTCTGGGTAGCGAGATGGTCGGACGCGTCGTGGACCGCGCGATTCAGATTCACGGCGCGATGGGCGCGACGATGGAGCTGCCGTTCGCGCACTGGTACGACCGCGTGCGCATGATGCGCATCTACGAGGGCGCCACCGAAGTGCAGAGATACCAGGTCGTCGCGCGCGCGCTGCTGGCGACTTGAAGGGCCGCCGGGAAACCGTCATGCGGGGAGCACTTGAAGGAGTAACTATTCTCGACCTGACGCAGCAGCTCGCCGGTCCCGGCGGAACGATGCTGCTCGGCGACATGGGCGCCGACGTAATACGAGTCGAGCCGCCGCCCGCGCGCGCGATCAGCGGCGCGGACCTGCCGAGCCGCGTGGCGTTGAATGTCGGCCGCAGCAAACGCAGCATCGCGCTCGATTTGTCGAAACCCGAAGCGCGCGAGATCGCGTACGCGATCGCGCGGCGCGCCGACGTAGTCTGCCAGAACTATCGCCACGGCGTGGCAGAGAAGCTGGGGATGGACCTGGATTCCCTGCGCAAGGTCAATCCGCAAATCATCTACAGCCGCGTTTCCGCATACGGCGACCGGGGCCCGGAAGCATTCCGCGCGGGCTTCGACATCGTCTCCCAATCGGGCGCGGGCTCGATGGTCGCCGGGCCGGATGGGAAGATGCCTGTCGCCGAGAAAGTTCCACTTGGCGACGTGACTGGATTTTGCCTGGAGACGATCGGAATTCTCGCCGCACTGTATCATCGGAACGTCACCGGAGTGGCGCAGGCGCTCAGCACCTCGATGCTCGCGGGCTCGCTGTTGCAGAACATCCTGCGGCTGGTCTCGATAGATGATACAGACCGCGAATGGCGCCGCGATGCGATCGAACGCGCGCGATCGCTGATTGCGGAGGGCGCGCCATATCGCGACGTTCTGCGCGCCACTGCAACCAGCAGCGGCGGCGAAATTCAGTCAGCGAAAGACCGCGAGCCCCTGGGCACCGTCTACTACCGCACCTATCGCACCAAAGACGGATACGTCGCAGTGGGTTGCCGCAACGCGCGACAGCAGCAGCGCCTGAACAGGCTGCTCGATCTCGGCGATCCGCGCTTTGAGCCGGATGCGAGCCGAAAATCGCTGTCGACTGCGGCGGCGACCGGGCGCATCGCGCAGATGCCGCAGAAGGCATCGGCCCTGTTCGCCGCGCGGACCACGGCGGAGATGCTCGCGATGCTGGAAGAAGCGGAGATTGCATGCGGTCCGATATGCAACCTGCTGGAGACCTTCGACAGTCCGCAGCTGCTGGCCAATGAATACATCGTCGAGCACGCGCATCCGAAACTGGGCGGCAGCAAGGTGATCGGCTATCCGATCTCGTTCGAGAAAACGCCGATGCGCATAACGCGTCCCGCGCCGGCGGTGGGAGCCGATTGCGATGAAGTGCTCTCATGGCTGGGTTTCAGCGCGGAAGAGACCCGAAGCCTTCGCGAGAGACAAATCGTATGTTAGGCGAGGCCGGTCTTCCTCGATGAAGCTCGTCGGTTGGATGCAGGCATTCTGTCTGGCGGCCGCATGCGGTGCCGCGGCCGTTCCTGCGCAGGCGGAATGGCAAAAGGGAACGTACCAGGTCAACGGGAAGCCTGTGTGTGGCGAATTGTTGATTTTGCTTGAAAATTAACAATTCGCCACAGACACCTACTTCGAGATGCGAGCCGCCGGAGGCATGCGACGAAGATCGCTCAAAGACGTGGCCGAACGGCTGCGTTCGTTGATGCTGTTCCTTCATAGGACGGGCCGCATCGGGGTCGATCTGGCGCCTGGAATTACCGGCCCCATGCTCTACGCCTATGAGCCGATTCCGTCCCCCCTGGGCGCGGAGCAAATCTCAGCGGTCCTTGCGTGTGCTTAATTAGTTCGTCGTCGTAGTGGGTTTCTCGCTGTTAGTTAGCGATTCCGATGATTCGCTTGATCGTCTCGGGTTGATCGAGCACGCGAAGCATGAGATGGGCGACGTCGGCGCGTGAAATGAAGAAGCCACGCCGGAGATTCTGCCCGTACGCCGTTCGGTAGGTGCCCGTCGGTGGCTTGTCGGTCAGCCGAGGCGGTCGGACGACGGTCCAGTCCAGGCCGCTGTCCCGAAGGATGTCCTCCATCAGAGCAAGATCGGCATAGGGCTTGCGGAGCGCGGCTTTTGTCAGCGGACTGAACAGGTTGCGCATGAAAAACCCGTCGCCCGGATCGTGCTTCGGCGGCTGCGGGCGGCCAGGCGAAGGCACGGTCCCGATCGGCGCGGCGCTGACAACGACGATGCGTCGTACGCCCGCTGCCTTCATCGCCTGGACGATGGCCCGCGTGCCCTGCGAAGCGATTCCGGCGTCGGACTTCGACCGTGGCCCAAGGCCGGAGAGCACAGCGCCGGCTCCTGCGACGGCGGACTGAAGGACCGCCGGATCGGGGGCCGCCAGGTCGGCGGTGACGATGCGTATCTCTGCGGACAGCTTCTTCGGATCTCTCACGACTGCTGTGACGTCGTGACCTGCGGCTACGGCCTGCTCGAGGGCTTGCCGACCGATACCGCCGGTTGCTGCAAAGATCGTGAGCTTCATCGCTAGCTCCAAGGTTAAGTGAGTTTTTGATAGTCGAGTGCTCTGCTGCGATACGCGATGATTGCCGTCGAGTCAGTCCCGGAAGGCGGCGGCGTGGTCGGCGGCCCATTCGGCGAAGGTGAGCGCAGGGCGGCCCAGAATCTGCTCCACGGTGTCCGACGACGGTCCCGGCTGCCGGACGCGGTCGGCTAAGTAGCCGAGCATCCTGTCGGGGACGTCATCGGGAACGCCTTGGGCGATCAAGATGAACAGCTCTCGTATGAAGGGGCACTCTAACGTTGAGTGAAGCTTTCTCAAGACCGCACTGAGGAGCGTTTTCAGGCAAAATCAACAATTCGCCACAGACACGCTGCTCAAGCGGCTCGATCTGCCGCTCGAATGGCCGGCGCAGCTCAAGGCGGTCGGAATCGACTAAAGTCTCGGGGCGCGGGCTTCATGGAGGCGATGGATGAGCGAAAGCCGACCAGAGAGCGCTCGAATCGTAAAGCGAACCGTTTTTTCTGCGCGTGGAGACAACCCCCTCGGAATTCGGAGAATCCGCGGGCAGCGGGCCTTCTCCGGTTCGCCTCGAGCGCGCAAAGCGCCGCGTCACGCGCGGATTTTCCACTATCTCCAGATTGTAGGTGAACAGTACAGACTGTGTGGCGGAGAGGGAGGGATTCGAACCCTCAGTCCCTCACCGGCCACGGCTCATCCTTTCGGCGTAAGTGCGCCCGAACTGGATCGCCGCGTGGATCGACGGCTGCTTGATCGAGTCGGCGCGAAACGCGACCTCACTCTTAACGACGTCTTCCGACAATCCGTGGTGGCGCAAGAAGTCGCCCAACCCCTCCGTAGCGCGCGCGAACACCATGCGGTAGCCATCGGTCTGATCGAGCTCCGGATGGCACTCGAAGTGACCGATAAAGTTGAGGCGATCGAGATGACGAATCGACTCGGTACTTTCGGCCTCGAACGCGATCACGCGCAGGCCGGTCATCAGGTTGTAGGCCGCGATCAGCTTGAAATCCTTCGGCGGTTTCGCGCCCTGCCAGAGCACAGCCCAGAACTCGTAATCACGAACCCGTTCACTGCGAAGCAATCCCACGAAGAGCATGAGGGTACTCCTTTTCGATATGCTCCAGTCGAGGCTCAAGATGACTTTCTCGGCCTTACCCGCTTGTCTTCCTTACTTTTCGCCTCATCAGCCCGTCTGGACAGTACGGCGGCCACCAAGCTAGATGACCTCCATCGGCCGCATCCGCCGATGGAGGAAACCGATGGAACGAAAACGTGGTTGGTTTCTGACTGTGTGTGCCGTTCTCTTTGCGTTGCTCGCGCTCTCGAATTTCCTGAAACCTGTCCTTGCCGATGCCCACACGGGCTTCGTGTTCCTCGGCCACCGTCTCACCGGAGTTCCCAACGACATTCTCGGGCCCGCGTTTGGCCTCATCCTAGTCGCCTACACGATCGCGATCTGGCGGATGCGTCGATTCGCACTGCCGCTCGGATGGGCCTACGCGGCGTACGTGGTCGCGAACATGGTCCTCTTCTCGATGCACACTGTTGACAAGCCGCCCTCGCCGACCTTCATGCTCGCGACCCTCGTGCTCGGCCTAGGCGTCCCCATCGGTTGCGCGATAGTCCTTACCCAAAAGCGCGCTCAACTGACTTGAAACACAGGGCCAAGCCCTTATTCCCTCAGCCTTGAAACCTCGATCTCCGGTTCTGAGGACTTTGAGCTTTCCGTAAGTGCACCCGGTTGTCGAGGGACCTTTGTTCCCGTCTTCGAGGAGGCAGGGATGGCGCGAGGCTGGCTACTTCGGAGCTTACACCGCGCGATGTTGGTGTCAGGTTAAACGCGCCACGTCCTTTGGGAAGCCTAACTCTTTGACCGATAACGGTTCGACGGACGCAGCTACATGACCGGCCTGCAAATTGGCGAGTGCCGCGGCGCCGGCTGCGGCTTCCACCACGATAACTGCGTACCTCGAAAGTAACTTCGTTCCGGCGCGAGCTTTGAACCCGCCGTCCCTGAGCAGGTTCAACGCCTTCACAAAGCCATCTGCCAGATCACCTTGGCCGGGGAGCGGCTCGAGAATTATTCTAGTCATATTTATCTTCCCCGTTTTTTCTAAAGATTGTTACATTGCGACTCTGTCAGCAATTGGCGTGCGCGTCGCCACCTCGGCTTCAGAACGGCACGGTGGACGGAAGCGGCCTTGAGTGATACCGACTGAAGGTTCGCGTCAAAGGTGTTGCCGGGCGCCGGAGGATCGAGGCATTGCCCACCACCTTGCCCGGTTTTTCGGCGCTCGGCTTTCTTGATCGCTATGGCTTCCGTTTTTTGCCGGGCGCTTCATCAGCGAAGCGATTCATCTGAGGCTGTGCGAGATGCATTGCGTGATGAATGCCGCTCGGACGTCACGTATTCCTCAACGACATACGCCTTGGTTCTCGATCGATCGAGAAACTTCGCCTGGTCCTCCGGCTCGCGCCTGCCCGCGCTTCCCGCCGGAGTCTAAGGCCTAGGGTGGCTCAATTGTAGAGCGGCAAATGGATCAGTTTTTTAGCGGCATCTGCACTCTCCGCTACGCGACCGGACCGAGGATGTACCAGCACTCGCCGCTGAGTTCTTGCGAGAATTCAGTCGCTCGCACGGCAAAACGATTGAGGGATTTGACCATGACTGCTTGACTAGCCTCAACACATATTCCTGGCCGGGTAACGTGCGAGAGCTACGGAATGTGGTCGAGCGTGCGTCATCTTCTGCCAGTCGGAGAAGCTTTCCGCTCACGACCTGCCGCCAGAGTTGGCTCATCTGGCTCGGCCCGCTCCGCAGCTTGCTTTCACATTTCGACCTGGCGGCTCGCTAAGAGAAGTGCAGGCCGAATTCGTCTTTCAAACTTTGGAATCCGTCAATGGAAACAAGACCCGCGCCGCACAGATTCTCGGCATCGGCCGACGAAGTATCTACGGTCTCATAGAACGCCACAATATTAGCGTGCCAAACGGTGATTCTAACGGGCGCGGCCACCGTCACGGGCGAAACGCATCGTGTGACAGCGCGATTGGCTGCACGTCGTGCGGCCCGAAGGGATTCCCTTTACGTTCTGCGTTGTCAACATCGGCGGGAAGGAGTCGCGGCTACCACCATCTCTCCACCGCGCCGATCGGCCAAAGATCTCCTCGATGGGCACTCATCATTCACCCCCATAATGGGGGTGCTGTCTTGACATTTTCCTGAGTTCACCCCCATAATGGGGGTAGTGGAGAAGCTTAAGCCGCACTATTTGCTGACGGATATCAAAAGGGCCTTTGCTGATCCAGCAACACTGAACCGCTCTTTTACGTCGAAGCAGGGCGCGGACAATTTGAAGATGGCTGACGAGGCTGTAGTCGCAGTGATTCAAGCCTTGACGAGCGCTGATTTTGAGAAGTCGATGACATCATATGCCGATCATCGGGTTTGGCAGGATGTCTATAAGCCGACCGCTGGAAGCACAACGCTATATGTGAAATTCACGCTCGATGCGATGAACACTCTATTCCTGATTAGCTTCAAGGAGGTATGAGCAATGGCGAAGAATCCGAGGAACTATCCAGAGACGATGGCTAGCCCCGAAAGCGGGCGGCCGATGTTTCGCGGTGAAAAGATGGTGTCTTTGAAGGTTGAAGGCAAGTCCTTTCAATACCGTCAACCCGGCTGGTGGTGTTCTCTAGACGATCCGAATGACCTCGAAGGCCAGTTGGTTGATGAGGACAACCTGGTGGCAGAGATGGCGCGCCGGACGGCGGAAGCGATGGTCAAAGGTGAGTCCTTTACGCCGCTCCTGATCCGAGCAATTCGCATCCATTGCAAGCTTTCGCAGCGGGAGGCTGGCGAGGTGTTTGGAACAGGTGAGAAGTCGTTCGAAAAATACGAGAGTGGCCAAATCCGTCCTTCGGAACCGACAAAACGCCTGTTATGCCTGGCGATGAAAAGCGCGGAACTGTTTACTAAGACGGAAAAAGGGTTGCGCGGAACGTCCGCAGAACCGGATATAGAATTGATCCAGCGTACGATCCGCGAGGCGGAACTCGACCGGTTGTATGCGCCAATGTTCCAGCAGCGATGAAGTAGAAGACCATGGCGGCAGTCCTTCTGCATTCTGTGATTTGCTCGGTTCCGTCAGCCAACTGATCGAGATGCAGCGCGCGCCCGCGTACGGCGCGTGAGCGCGCTGCGAAGGTCATTACGCGATTGAGTATGAGATCGCACGCGTGCTGCGCCTGGGTGGCCACGTGCACCAGAAGTTTACGATCGTCGCGCAGCTTCTTCGCGCGCTTCGTGGGGCTGGCGCGCGGAATTCTGGAACAACGCGAGCATCTCGAGCAGCTGCGGGCTCTTGAGGCCGGCATGTGTATTGACGTCACGCTTGTCGATGCTGAGCCGCTTGGAGTTGACACGGAAGCCGATCTGCACAGAGCAAGCGCGCTCCTATCACAGTCGCCAACAGAGCCGTAATGAACTGACGCGACGCCTGGAGTGAAAACTTGGAGCGGTGTGACGATATGGCGGCAGAAATCCGCATCACGAAATTGTCCGATGAGCACATCGAGACACGATCGCGGGTGCGTTCGGCATTTGCAACATAACGGCGATTCTGTGTCAGATTCATTGTAGCGCATCGGGCGGAGTTTGAGTTGTGGAAACGTGCATGCAGATAATCCATCGCGCCAGTCCGCTACCAGTCCGCTAGCAGTGTTGCTGCTCCACATTTGCCGTGATAGACAGGCTTTGCCATTCGCTGGCAATCTATCGATCAATTAGGCGGCAATTTGCTTCGGAGACAGCAGAGCACGACAGAGGCGTACGTTGCACTTACTCTTAAAATTGGCCAGACGGGTGCGAAGTGACAAAACTCCGGTTCTTCCTGTCGACGCGCTATACGACCCGGTGCAGGGATCTTGGTTTTGCAAGGGTCTGGTGTTGGCAAAAACTCAAGAGTTCCGCTTGGGAAGCAAGAAGGAGGATGTGGAGACCGGAGAGGACAGGAAGGGCACCTGAGGAGCCTTAGATCGTTACGAAACGGTTCGTGGAGGGAACATATGCCACATCCGCTCTTGAAGTTGGCCCGCCGTGTTGTTTTCCGCGCACAGCCCCCGATGCCGCCTCAGGCGACTTACAATTTGACCGAGGGGGTATGGAAGTTATCGTCCGTTCTGTTGGCGAGAAGTCCCGAATTCGAGCTGGTGTCAAAGAAGAAAGACATTGAAACCGGCGAAGACAACAAAGGACAATAGTCGGGGCCAAGCGTGGGGTCATGACCGTTGAGGTTCTGATCCTCTCAAGTCTATACGATTTTTCGACCGACCTCGTCTGCGAACAGTTGCAGCGGCTTGGCGTTCACTTTCTCCGCGTGAATCGCGAAACGCTACCAAGCAGCAGAATTCGTCTGGATCCGACCGCTCCGGCGATGGAGTATCTTCACGATGGTAAGCGGTGGGAAGTTTCCGCGGCGCTAAAATCAGTGTGGTACCGTCAACCTGTATTTCTGAGAAATACGCCGGGAATCGCTATGCCGGTCGAGGAACAGCTCGACCGCTCGCAGTGGTCCGCCTTCCTACGGGGTTTGTCGGTATTCGATCACGCGGCATGGGTTAACCACCCGCAGGCAACCTATTTGGCGGAGAGCAAACCTTACCAGCTCAGAGTTGCTCACAAACTTGGATTCAAAATTCCTGCGACATTAGTTACCAACGATGTCCAAGCACTGACGCGGCCGGATTTGGGTGATCCTTTCGTTATGAAGTCCATCGACACAGTTCTGCTGCGCGATGGCGAAGATGAGCTCTTTGCGTATTCCTCGATTGTGACCGCTCGGGATTGCATCGATTCCGAATTCAGCACTATACCGGTGACGTGCCAGCATCTGGTTCATCCCAAAATCGACCTCCGAGTGACCATTGTTGGACGGAAAGTCCACAGCGTCGAAGTGACTGAGCTGAAAAAAGGAATTGAGGGCGACTGGCGTCTCAGGAAGAAGGAGCATCTTCAATATCTCGATACGGACATTTCCGTTGAAGTACGACTTCTTTGCGTGCAGTTAGTGCAGGAACTGGGCCTGAAGTTTGGAGCGATCGATATGGCACGAACATCGACCGGTACATACTTCATCGAAATAAACCCGACTGGTGAGTGGGGATGGCTTGAGAGTCAGTCCCGCCCGATCGCAACGGAAATCGCGGAGCTGCTCGCGAACCCGAGCGCTTGATGTGCACGACCGACTGTCGGGTCACGGAGAGGATTCGAACAGTAACCTATTTGATCTTGCCTCCGCTCGAGGTCCGTGCGGCACGTAAGAAGCTCAAGAGAAGATCCGCGAACCCTACACGAGAAACTTGGGAAGCGAAGCGGTATGATACCTGGTACGCGATCAGTGTCGCGAAGCTCGACGAATTGATCGGAGCTGAGAGTGGGCGAGCTCTCAAGCTAGACGAGAAGGCCGGCAAAATCAGCGCCGTACTTGCGCTTGCTCTCACGATCGGCGGTTCATTCGGTATTTCCCTCATAGAGAAGGTGTCCACGCTCCAGCTGAGAGTCCCGATGCGATTCGCATTGCTGATTTCGGTTATGTACATGATTGCAGGTGGCTCGTTGGCCTTCTTTAGTGGAAGCGCTGCAAAACCGCACGGAGGCTACGGCCCAGATTGGGAAGCACTACTCAGCGGAAATCGGAATCAAGACAAGCAACCGCGCGTCGAAGCTTTGGTTGATTTCGAGAATGCGAATTTGATCAGAAACAATGACATCAGTGGGGCGCTTTCTTGCATAAGGAACGGCATGTTGGTCTTTTTTCTCGTATTGTTGCTGGCCGTCGCCGATCCTCTGGTTCCCGTATTCATCAAGGTTTGGGCCTGGTCAATAGGTCTCTTGCGGGGCAGCCAAGGCTTTTGTGGATTCTGAGAAATCTGAGGCTGCCCGTTTTATTTCCAATCGCGCAGCCAGGCGAGTGCCCAATCGTATATCTGGACACACACAAGCCGTTGTTCGCTTTCCAAGTCCGTTGAACCCGGACCTTGGCCTTCTTGCTTAGCGGCAAAGAAGGAACAAAGTAAAAGTCTGTGACCTTTGCAGGTGGAGGGAGTAAATGCAAAAACGGCACAGGCACCCCAAACTCGTTTCTGAAGCTGAAGACTCCCCGTCAAAATTGATGCTTGTTGAAATCTCGGTAGGTTGCTTGCAACACCTAGGTTATTTGAGCACTCTTCGAATTGGAAGGTGGATTTGAATGAAATGGTTTGACGTAAGAGTTTATCTCACGGACTGGCGTTATGGTGGAAAACCTTGGCGAGTGGTCAGAGTGCTAGCGCACAACGCGAGCGAGGCGAACAGATTGGCCATGGGTCAGGTCAGTCACGAGCGCCCATACTCGTGGGTCGGCTGTGAAGTCGTGGAATAACCGAACGATCGGTCTTATTGGCAGCAATCCGACTGGGGCACCGCTTGCGATTCGGTACGAGCATGGATACTGGCTCTCCGCGATCGGTTGATGCCGTTATCCCACCCTGCGATTTGACGAAATCGCGAGCGACTTTACCATGAGGATATGCCCAAGAAAAAAATGATTCTGGAAGAGCTCGCCCGGATGATGCAGCGCGAATTCGCGCAGGTCGCCTCCGAATAAGACCTGAGCGCGCTAAGGACCGAACTCAAAGAAGACATGAAAATCCTGCGTAACGACATGGTGGTTGGATTTCAGGACGTGAAGGCTTGCTGATACCTTGAAACAAAAAGGAGACCCAGCTCGTACGACATGTTCTTCAGGAGTCGTGCGTATTCGCGCTTCGAAATCGAAGAGTGCGCGCCCTCCTCGGACGCCATATCGTGAAGACCGTTCCAGAGCTTCCTCTCCGCGAGCGAGATCCGCTTCGTGCGGTACAGATACTCTATGAAGTAATGCTCATCTGAATCCTCAGATGGTTTCGAGCCGGCCTCCTTTTCCGCGGTTTTGATGGCGATTCTTTTCGCAACTTCGACTAAGAAGACCCTGATTCTCGAAATGCAGGTGGCAAACTTTGTGTCGCTCAAATCGCCCTCGCGGAAGTAGTCCTCAATCTCCTTGATCAGACTCGGGAACTCCGGCGTGGCGAACGTCTTTCCCCACAACTCAATCACTTTGTTCCGGTCGGTGTTGAGTTCCGGATTGATGTCGCTGAGCTGGACCTCAAGATGCTTGACCTTGGCGAGGTTGACCTTCTCTGTAAGGTTAAAGTTCGGCTCTTTGTCACCGATAAGAATCCCGCGAATCGCGTCGTAGGTCTTTGCGGGAATTTCCAAGTATTCACGCGACACAATCAGCGAGAGGGTCGCCAGCAGATTGCTGTAGCCGAAACTCGTGTCACCCGCTAGATACCGGCGGGCGATACTCAGTGCATCGGCTAGGAAACCGATCCGGTAAAGAACGAAGAAGGCGTAGTACGCAACGACCGCGTACTCGGAGTGCTTTGAAAGTGTTCCGAACAAATAGGACCGGAAGTACCCACGCTCTTCCTCCGTGAGCGTCAAGTAAAACTTAACGAGCACTGTCGCAGTGTCGGACGCGATTACGTTCGGATCGCTCTGAGGAAACAGAAGCTCTGGCACTTTGCCAAGCTCAGTCCAACCATTGTTGGGAAGGCTCTGCAACCCGATGTTTAGGCTGCCAAGGCCGCCGACCCCCCGGCCGCGAGCAGCGTACGCGCGCCGTTCCTCGTCGAGGAACGTTTTAATCTGGTCGTTAATGTCTGTGTAGTGCACGCATTAAGTATATGCACCCTTACCGCGGGCGCCAGACTTCACAGAGAGGCCCCTACTCGAAGGAGGATCTCTAAAGGTCGATGCCATGATGACGATCGTTCTACTCGGCCTCGTTGCAGACCTGGCACTGGTACCAGTCCTCAAACTTCGTGCCGTCGAACTTCGCCGTGAAGCAGAATCGAGTGCGATGTTTCTCACCGAACTGATCGAAGTAGACGATGCAGCCGGGCACGAAAACATCTGTAGGAAGCTGCTGGTTGATCTTCAGCAAGCCGCGAATCCATTCGGGTCGATTCTGGCCCGGAAAAAGTACGACGCCGAACTTCTGACCGCCGCTTGTAACGGTCCATCCCTCCTGGCCCTTTCCGCTGGCGAAGCTCCAAGCGGACCCGCAGTCGTTTTCCGCGGTTTGACAGACCTGATTGGAGTCGTCTGTCGGAGGACCTCCGGCAACTGTGAATACATTTCGTGCGACGCGTGGGCCAAAATTCTTAACTTTCAAGTGACCCTTGAGCAGGAATGCACCGTCCGGTTGCCGTTCCGCGTCCGGGATGTCGACGTTCGTCTCTACGCCAACCCAAGGGCGCTGATCCGCGCGAAAGGACTGCGCCGTCGTTCGATAAAGACAGAAAGTGATGGCCGCATAAAAAGAGAGGACCAGAAGAGTGATTTTCTCGACCCCAAACCGTTTCCGAGCGAGTCGATAGTCTCGGTCCCGAGCCTCGCGTTCATCGTTGCGATCGTCCATTCGCCCGGGATGTGACTCCTCGTGCCTTAGGCAGAACCATAGTGAATCAGTTACCACAAATGTTCTTTTGTTTTGTGCGCCAGTCGCTGCTCCAGTTTAGAACTAGAATGGCTCAAAAGATATGAGCATCGGACGATCTTCCATCCCCAGCGAGAAAGGATTGATCGACGGCAATCCGAGAACCTAGAGGCTCTATTTCGATGAGCCCTCTTTCCCGGATCGCAATGGTCTTATCTGTGTCTCGGGTGACATTTCGCGAAGTCTTCTTGCAGCGAGGCTGCGGGGTCCAGCCGATGGCTTCTACGATTGGCGAGGTCCGAAGACTCGATGCGAGCCGGTTTGGGATTCATCCTGCGGACGAGAGACTTTTGTTCTTTGCCGGACTCTACGAGTCATGGCAGGCGAAACCTGGCGACTTGCAGTGGACGTTCACGATCATCACGACGCAAGCGAACGGGCGGATAAAATCGGTCCACGATCGGATGCCGATAATTCTGGATGAACAGACGGCAGAAGATTGGATGAATCCGAACGAGGCTCAGCCGATTCGCCTGAGAAGTCTGCTCGTGCCGGCGCCGGAAGAAAAGCTGGTCATTACTCCTGCGTCGGCATCGGTTAACAGCGTGAAAAACGACGGTCCCGAATTGCTCGATGTTCAGGTCACGCCGTGTCGGCAATTTGCGATTCCTATGATTTGATCCAAAGGGACGGCTTCACGCCCCGCGAGCGGAATCGCGGCGGGGCCGCTACGCGCGATCGGCGAACATGATTCCCGTTTAGGCCGTCTGAAACACGGCCAACCCAGGGACACTGCATCCGCTTGTCACAGAAAAAGGTTATTGCGAGGGTGGTTTAGCTTGAAAAATGGAAATTCCCGATTGGAGCTCGTTGTTTCCAGGAAGCTGTCTGAAAAATATGCGTAAGCTGAGTTGGATCGATTACACTGACGTGGACTTACAGCATTGCCTTCACGAGTTAAGTGAAGGTGGTGGTCTCGCCAAGTTTGGCATCACGAATGAGGCGGACATCATTTCCATTCGTCACGAAATGCATGACGACGGCAAAGGCGGCTTAGAGTGCACTGTTTGGGTGTACTACTGGTCGGATAACCCGAAATTCTGAAAACACCCACGGGTTGAAGGGTTTGGGGGGGAGCCGCCTGACCATCTTCACAGGTTAGAGATGCAAGGGACATCACCATGGAAACTGGGGGAGATAACGCAGGCAATCTGCAGCGAGCGTTAGGTCATTATGCGCTGGCGGAGGCCAGCCAGAAACGATGAGCGCGCCGGTCAGGAGTTCGGTAAATGCAGGCGCGCCAGCGAAGCCGCACACGATGCCCAACGGATTCAACAGAGTGCATTCGACTGATCTCGAATGATCTTGAGGAGCCGGTAGTCCGGAGAGCGTACCTTCCGATGAACCGAACGTCTGTTAACTGTCTCGCAGTGGGTGTCCGCCGAATTTTGCAGGGCATTCTCGTCTTGGCCTTCGCTCCGATCGGAGTTGCGCTAGCGGAAGCGCAGCCGATCTCGCATTTGATCGACGAGTACACACAAATTAGCAACGACGCGGGCGATATAGTTCCTGCCAGCAGTGCGGCGGGAGTCTGTTCGACAGAGCTTTGCTGCAATCAGCGCGCGCTGCTCTTCCGCGATTCGATCGCACCCTGGTATCAGAAGCAATCGGATTTCCAGCAGTCGATCAGAGCGATCGAAGACAAACTCCGAGCAGAACCAATCGGACTACAATCGCCACGATTGGGAATTCTCATGAACCTTGATCAGGCGCAAGTCGACCTCTACTTGGCGGTAGCGACGATGGCAACGGAATGCGATCCCGTCGTTGCGAAATGTCAGGTCGGTGCCGCTCGTCGCTTTTTTCATGCAGCACTCTTGTACAACAAGGGTGAAATTGAAACAGCTCAGAACGCAGCCGACGCCGCGGCCGAGTACGCAGCTCGCTGCGGTACCGCGAAGGACAAGTGTGGATGTCGTTGATCGGGCGGTCGCGCTGGCCGGGATATCAATAGTTCTCAATGGTTGAGGTGTATTCAGAACCAGAGCATGGATTTTGGTATTGCCTGTTTGCTCGATGGTTCGGGTCCTAACAGCAGGCGAATCAGCACGGAGTGCAGTTTGTGGGAGGCGGCGCTCGCGCATGGCGTGAGCGCCGCGAATTTTTTCAGGCATCCGCGTTCCGGCGAAGGATGTAATCCGCCGCGTGCTGCGCCTGGGCGGCGGCGTGAATCACAAGCCGGCGGTCGTCACGAAGCTTCTTGAGCCATCCGGCCACGTATGCGGCCTGGTTGCCAATGACTGCGCTTGAGATTCCGGCTTCGGCGCAAAGATATGCGCCTCCCATTTCCGCAACCAGTTCTTCCTTGGAGTAGACGGCGGAACCGAACGCGGCGGCTTCGGTGATGCCTTCACGTGCGAGCCGCTTCACGCTCCCGACCGAGTGAACAAGCTCATGAAGTAGCGTCGCGCCATACTCCTCGGCTGAGATAAACAGATTTCGCGGTGGCGTCGTGATCCGATCCGTTGTGCTGCTATAGAAAGCTTTGGTTCCGCCGTGCTCGATCGCGGGTGGGTTCGGCATTCCGGCAACAATTCGCTCAACGGCTTCAATGGGATCGTGCTCGTGGGTTTCGATTCTCGGGAGCTTTTCAAGCACGGGTTCCGGTAGCTCGCATTGCTCAACGTTCCACACGCGATAGTAGCGGAGGACGAAACGCCTCCGGCATTCCTCATCCGATGTGGCGTCGCCTTCTTGTGCGTCCCCGCGTCGGTCTTCGACCTTCCAGAAAACGATTATCATGCTCTCTTCTCCTTTTCGAACGTGTCCGCCGAGTTCGTTCGCCTGGCGCATCGTCAACCAGAACGGTGAAACGTATTTGGAAGCGGAAAGCAGAAAGTGATTGATGCCGCGATAGGGTTTCTTGCTAACAAGGTTGCGGGGCAGTCCGGTCGAGGTCCACGGCCTGCGCCACGGCACCACACCCTGTTCAAGCAGAGTGATTATCTTTTCGGTAACGATTCCGTAGATGTCCATTTTGATAGCTCTCGATTTGACGTTTGGATTGTGCGGGGGAGCCGCTTTCGCAGCTTCCCCTGCGTGGTCAGAACTAGAAGGGGATGTCGTGGGAAGTCTCGCCCTTCGCCCCGTCAGCTCGATTGCCGAGCAAGCGGAGTTGCCGCGCCACGATTTCAGTCCGGTAGCGCTTGCCGCTTCCGTCCTTGGCCTCGTACTGGCGCGTAGAGAGCCGACCCTCGATGTAGACCTGACGGCCTTTGCCGAGGAACCGTCCACACGTATCCGCCAGCCGCCCGAACGCGACCACGCGATGCCAGTCGGTCCGTTGCTGCTTGGTCCCGTTTCGATCGGTGAAACGCTCGGTTGTCGCCAGCGAGAAATTCGCCACGTTCTGACCTGACGGCAGGGTGCGAATCTCGGGGTTAGCACCCAGATTCCCGATCACGATCGCCTTGTTGATTGCCATTGTCCTTTACCTCCGTTCTCGTTTTGCTGCGCCCGCTTCCCGTCTTCGGGCAGGGCAGGCAGCGCTTCGTTTTCATCGCCACGCAACTTTTTTCCGCGCGGCCCTTACAGCCTGACTTGGAGGGCCGTGCGCAGATTCCAGATGCGCGAGCGGAGCGGGCGGCAGGGCGTGCAAGAGCGAAGCGACCCGAAAGGGCTGGCGCGCCGTGCTAGCGGAGCGAACGCCACCAATGAGAGCGGCGGCGAAGCGGAGCCGTAGGACGGGAGGGGGTAGGACGGCGGGCCGCGGCGTGGAGTTTACGGAGCCTTAGCGGGGCCGCTCATAGCGTAGGGCGCGAATCGGGTCTGGGGGAGTTGGACCGCGACGAGGTCTGCGCGCACTGTTGGACTTCGGACAAGCGACCTTTAGTCGGCGCGAGCTGCGTGAGGTTGCACGATCTGGTCGGGCGAGATTGAGAAGAATTTGCGCTGCGCCCACAAGGCCACATCAACGAGAGCGATCATGACGGGGACTTCAATCAAAGGCCCGATCACGGCGGCAAATGCGGCACCGCTGTCGATGCCGAAGGTCGCGACCGCAACGGCGATCGCGAGTTCGAAGTTGTTGGATGCGGCCGTGAACGACAGCGTTGCGCATTGCGGGTAAGTCGCACCGACCCGTTTGCTCAGCACGAAGGACACCGCGAACATGATACCGAAATAGAGGAGCAGCGGGATTGCGATACGGACGGCATCGAGCGGCATCCGAACGATTGCCGCACCTTTGATTGAGAACATAACGACTATAGTGAAGAGCAGGAAGGTAAGCGTCAGCGGGCTGATCTTCGGAATAAAGCGCTGCCGATACCAAGTATTGCCCTTCGCGGTGGTTAGAATTTTCCACGTCGCCAGACCCGCTACGAATGGAAAGCCCAGGTAGATGCCGACGCTTTCGGCAATCTGGCCGATCGTGATGTGCACGACGGCCCCGGCGAGGCCCAGCCATCGGGGAAGAACCGTGATGAAGACGAAAGCGTAGACTGAAAAGAACAACACTTGGAAGATAGAGTTGAAAGCCACTAGCCCCGCGCAATAATCGGCGTCGCCGTTGGCCAAATCGTTCCACACGATGACCATTGCGATGCACCGCGCGAGGCCGATCAGGATGAGCCCGACCATGTACTCGGGCCGATCGCGCAGGAAGAGGATGGCCAGCGCGAACATCAGGATCGGACCGATGATCCAGTTCTGCACCAGCGACAATCCGAGGATTTTCACGTCGCGAAAGACGTCGCCCAGTTCATCGTAGTTCACCTTCGCAAGCGGCGGATACATCATGAGGATGAGACCGATTGCGATTGGTATGGAGGTCGTTCCGACGCTCATCCGCTCGAAGGTCGCTTTCATGCCGGGGAAGCTCGCACCGATCGTGACCCCGGCCGCCATCGCGAGAAAAATCCAGAGCGTGAGGTAGCGGTCAAGGAAAGAGAGTCTGCGTGGAACAGACGGGTTGGCAAGGATAGGACTACCACTCATTCATGGACTCCCTCGAAGGATCTTGATTCGTCGCCCGAATATTTCACCAGCAGGTGTGTGATGAAACCCGAGGAGTTTCATGCGCCCGCTCGGCTGGCTGGCCGTAGCGATGGAGCGTTCGGCCTCTCCGAGCATGCAGTTCCAACCTTGGCGCGACCTTCGTTGATTTGGCTCGTTCATCATACAGGGGAATAGATCGATGATTGTTCCAGAATTCTGGAGCTAATATGATTCCAGATAACTGGAATCATGAAAAGGTTATGGTTGGTTAGCACGCACGTAACATTGGTCCATTAACTGAAGTTGCGCGCTGAGCGAGTCGCGCAACTCGCAACCGACCGTCAAGACGGTCAACGGCACGGAATCAGGATGACTAAAGCAGAAGCAATGGCGGCACTGGGGGCTCTGGCTCAGGAAACGAGACTCGACATCTTTCGGCTGCTGGCCCAGCGCGGTGGCCAGGGAATGCCAGCCGGGGAAATCGGCGCGCGCATGGCGCTGCCTTCTCCCACGCTTTCGTTTCATCTCAACCATTTGAAGTATTCCGGACTCGTTGTCTCACGGCGGCAGAGCAGGACCGTTTTCTATGACGCCAAGGTCCGCATCTTAGACAACCTCGTCGAGTATCTTTCGGAAAATTGCCGCGGTCGGGCGAAGCCGCTGGTGCGCGAGCGAACCACCGGCGCAACGGCGTCCAGCCGGCCGATGAAGGTCCTCTTTTTGTGCACTCGAAACTCGGCCCGCAGCATCATGGCCGAATGCGCAATGAATCGATGGGGCGGCGGAAGATTCCAAGCGTTCAGTGCCGGGAGTGATCCGGCGGGGAGCGTCCACTCCGGCACCCTACGGCTGCTCAAGGAATTGAAGTACGAGACCGAAGGACTGCGGAGCAAAAGCTGGGACGAGTTCGCGGCGCCCGATGGCGCGCCGCTGGATTTCGTTTTTACGCTCTGC
>JBKQNE010000222.1:0-4516 GCA_052146355.1 Binataceae bacterium (SeqCode)
TGTCCCGGCTCCTGTCCTCACCGATTTGCGCGCACGGCTCAAGAAGACCCGCTGGGCGGACGATTTCGGCAACGAACAATGGTCATACGGCACCAATCTTGAGAGCCTCAGGGAGCTGGTCGATTACTGGCAGAAGGGTTTCGACTGGCGGCGCCAGGAGCGGGAGATCAACCGGTTCTCGCACTATACGACTTCTATTGAAGGCATCCCAATTCATTTCATCCACGAGCCGGGCAAGGGACCACGTCCCATCCCCTTAATCATGAGCCATGGCTGGCCGTGGACCTTCTGGGATTTGCATAAGGTTATCCGCCCGCTGTCCGACCCCGCCGCCTTCGGTGGCTCGCCCGAAGACACCTTCGACGTCGTCGTACCTTCCCTTCCTGGCTACGGTTTCTCCACTCCGCTGACCACCACGGGAATCAACTACTGGCGCACCGCCGACCTCTGGGTCCAACTGATGCAAGAAGTGCTCGGCTACGACAAGTTCGCCGCGCAAGGCGGCGATTGGGGCGCCCTGATCACCGCGCAGCTCGGCCATAAATACGCCGACCGGATGATTGGAATCCATGTCACGATGGTCGGAGGGCTCTCGATGACGGGCGGAAACGGGCCCAAGCCCGAGGATTACGCGCCCGAAGAAGCCGGGTATGCCGAGCGCACCGCCAACTTCTTCCACAAGGAAAGCGGCTACTTCCATCTTCAAAGCACCAAACCGCAAACCCTGGCGTTCGGTCTCAACGATTCGCCGGTGGGGCTGTGTTCCTGGATCCTGGAAAAGCGCCGCACCTGGAGCGACTGTGACGGCCACGTCGAGCGCCGGTTTACCAAGGACGATTTGTTGACCACGATGATGATCTATTGGGCGACGCAGAGCTTCGGCACGTCGACGCGCTATTACTACGAGGCGGTCCACAATCCCTGGCATCCAAGCCATGAGGGCGGCAAGTTGGTGGAAGCGCCCACCGCAGTCTCGGTCTTTCCAAAGGAAGTGATATTGATGCCGCGGCGCTGGGTGGAGCGCCACTACAATTTGCAGCGCTGGACCGTGCAACCAAGCGGTGGCCATTTCGGACCGATGGAAGAGCCGGAACTGCTGGTCGAAGATATCCGCACATTCTTCCGCACCTTGCGCTGATTCCCGAGGAGCGAAGTTGCTTTTCCGACTTCGCCCGTTCGAAGCTATCCCCAGTTCCCCACAGGTTACACGGGAGCTTCGACCGCTACCACCTAATTGTTCAAGAATCGGTGGCACGAGGTTTTTCCCACGGGTGAAGCTTTCCGTCGTCAAACACTTCGAAGACAGTCTCCGGCCAATCGCGCGAGAAGTACTCTTGGATTGCCCTGCGCCAAATCTCGACTCGGAGGGTTATCGGCAAACTCTGAGTTACACGTGAGATTATTGCCCGCGAGCGCGAAAGCGCCAGATCAAAGAACTCCTGATCGTGCGTGAGGAAGAGGATGTCTTCGGAGTTGAGCAGATCACGATTGCCCGATCCGTTGTGCCGCGAATACCGAGCAAGATGATGTGATCGACTGGATACCCCTCTTGCTGCAACCTCCCAACGAGCGCAAGCGGGAAATTCTCATCGAGGAGGATTCTCATCGGAGCTTCCCACGGCTGGAGGTAGATGCTCCGCGACATGGGCGGCGTAACGGAGAGCCACGAGGACTTGCTCGCGCGAGAGCTGGTATTCCGACTCGAGTTGCTCGACAGACGCTCCGGAAGCGAGAGCCCCAAGAAGCGTCGCGACGTCGATCCGGGTTCCCGCAAGGCACGGCTTCCCGAAACGAATTCCAGGGTCCATTGAAATCCCCGGGAATATTTCCATACTCGTCTCCTTAGCCTAGATGTTACCACCTAAAAGGGTTTGCACTATCTGTTCGAAGGTCTATCGTGCAAAACCTGGGTCGCGTCCTTCATACAGCATAACGAACAGGATTGTATCCGAAGTGCTCAGGCCGTGGGCGAAGCAGAGTTGTCGTACGGAAGCACGTGGCCCGCTGTGAGCCTGAGCATTTCGGATACAATTCGTTGAGCTAAGCCGCGTGGGCTATGGGCATTGAATAGGATAGGCTTGATTGCCGTCGGCTGAGCCGAGGCGGTTCAGGTACGCGAGAGAGGGCGTTGCGGGAGTGAGGAGCGGAAACGACGCTGCGCATTTGGTACGGGAGCTGATCGGATCAGGTTGCGGTAGGCAGACTGGTGCGCCGGCCGACGGGCGGGACCCGGTCGCCCATTCAATTGCGTCATTTTTGGATGAAAGCACTACGGCGACTCGTCTTGGTTAGGACGTGTCCATTTGAAGAACCCTCAGGGAAGTTACGCGGGGCCACGCGGCCGCACCCGCCGGAGGCATGACAATTTCAATTATTCTCATGCTTCCGGCTTTGCAGCGCGGACAGCGATCGACCGCGTCGGCTTCTTGTTCGTTCAAGCGCGAGTCGTGCCGGGAATCAAACTCCGGCGGTCCGCTTGAGCGCACCGCCAGCAGTTTGCGGCACAAGAGGACGCTGTGGCTGCGGCAGCGGTTGGCCAGAAACCCGAAGTGACGCACCCTGACAAAACCGTTGGGCAGAACATGCAGCAGAAAGCGCCGAATGAACTCCGCCGCCTGCAGGGTCATGATGGCGGGCTCACTTGCGCGGGCGTAGTTTTTCCAGCGAAACGTCACTCGCCCGTTTTCCAGCGAGACCAGGCGCTGGTTGGAGATCGCTACTCGATGGGTATAGCGCGCCAGGTACTTCAGCACTTGTCGCGGTCCGCCAAAGGGCGGCTTGGCATAGACTACCCACTCGGTTCCGGCAACGCGCTTTAGCCATTGGGCGAAATTTCTCTTGTCGCCCAGGGACCTCAGCACGCCGTGAAAACCGAGGTCTCCGCGGCGGAAAGCAAATTTCAGATATGCGATGAATTTGGCCCGGAACAGACGGCTGAGCACTTTGACCGGAAATAGGAACTGCCGGCGACATGAAATCCAGCGGCTGTGGTCGGGTGCGATTCCGCCGCCGGGAACGACGCAGTGGAGGTGTGGATGATGGTGAAGGTTTTGTCCCCAGGTATGCAGCACCGCCAAAAAGCCGATGCGGGCGCCCAGGTGTCTTGGGTCGGCGGCGATCTGCAAAAGCGTTTCGGCGGCGGCACGGAAGAGGATGCCATAAATTAACCGCTGGTTCTGGAGCGCCAGCGGCGCGACCAGTTGAGGTAGGGTAAAGACCACATGGAAGTACTCAACCGGCAGCAGCTCGGCGGCACGCCTTTCAAGCCATTGCGCCCTCGCTTGCCCGCGGCACTTGGGACAATGGCGATTGCGGCAGGAGCAGTATGAGATCTTTCGGTAGCCGCACTGATCGCATTGATCGACATGACCACCAAGGGCTGCGGTACGGCAGACCCCGATCGCCCTCAGTGCCTTCTTTTGCTCATGCGACAGCGAATCTCCAAACGTGGTGAGGTAAGCCGGGCCGTGGAGGCGGAAAATATCGCCCAGCTCCAACGCCGGGGCTTTCATCGATCGGGAGTTGGATCTGCATCGGGCAGCCGGTCCAAGGGACTGACGGTGGTGCGCACGGCCAGATTGGAAACGTGCAGATACTTGGCCGTGGTCTTGAGGTTACGATGTCCGAGCAGAACTTGGATGCGGCGCAGGTCGATCGCGTCTTCCATCAGGTGGGTCGCGAAGCAATGCCGCAAAGTATGGGGTGAGATGCGCTTGGACAGGTGAGCGGCTTCGCCGGCCTGCCGGCAGATCGTCAATACCGTCTCTCGTGTGATTGGACGCCCCGGTACGCCACCTGGGAACAGCCAGACCGCGGGTTTAGAGGTTTTCCAGTAGATCCGGAGCACCTCGAGCAATTTGGGCGACAGCATCACCTGGCGATCCTTGCCGCCCTTGCCCTGACGGACGCAGATGACCTGTCGTTGGCTGTCGATATCTGTCACCCGCAGGTGGGTGAGCTCGGAGACCCGCAACCCGGCAGCGTAGATGGTCATCAGGATGGTGCGGTGTTTCAGGTTGCGGGTAGCTTCGAATACTGCTGCGACTTCGGCGGGACTCAGCACCACGGGCAGTTTTTGCTCGTGCCGCGGGTAGGGAATGTGTTCAATCATCCAGTCGCGATGGAGGATGTGGTGATAGAAAAAGCGCAGTGCGCACACCGTCTGATTGAACACCGCCCAAGCGACCTTTTTCCGCTGGACCAGAAACAGCTGGTATTGGCGGATATGTTCGGGTCCGAGCCGATCCGGTGAGAGTCTGAAGTATTGAGCGAATTTCGCTACGCAGCGGATGTAAGTGTCGATCGTGTTGGGCGAGTAGTTGCGCAGCTGCAGTTCCTCGAGCATTCTTCGGCGTAGTTCGGTCATGGCGAAACTCCTTTTCGGTTGAGATGAAACCAACCGATGAGCTTAATGACCGGACTTCGTTTCGCGAGGGGAGCTACGTGGGAATCAAGGCAGACGAGTGCAAACGCGGTGGAGTGATCCAGACTGCCGCGGAGCGGCTTAGTTCAACGC
>JBKQNE010000223.1:0-6472 GCA_052146355.1 Binataceae bacterium (SeqCode)
CCAATTCGGCTCGATCTGCTCCGCTTATTTCCACCCAGCATTTCTTTACGCCCATGCTGAATAGACGAACAAACGCTACATTTACTTCAGAGACATAACACTAGTGTTATAAAACCAGCTGACAAAAAGCGTATTCAGCGTGAAGAGGGTAGCACCTGCTCCTCGGCCACGTTCATGAGCATCTGGGCGTAGGTAAGTAGCTTGCGAGTGAAGGCGCATCCTGCAGGAGTGGACGGATTGTTTGTTCAGATCAACGACGGGAGGAGTGATACCCAGTGCCTGCTCGTCGCGCACGCGCTGCAGAAGTGCATCAACCAACGTGCCTGCAACTTCCATGGGCTAATTCGCACAGCCAGTATCCGTGGACGATGCGTACAATTGTCCGGTTGAGGTATCAACGCACACCATTACCTTACCCGCCGCAGCTCCGGTCGTTTTCAGTCCACCAATCATTGCTTGTCCGGTCGTTTTACTATTATTGGGCGAGTAATTGGCTACTCCCAAATTAGCCTGAATGATCCGATTTGGGATGTTCGTCTGCGCAGAGCCGCAGTACAAAATCGGGGTGGTACAGTTGCTCAAGTCGTTGCCAAGCAGCCAGAGAGACAGAGTGGATGGACTACCTGGGTCACTGACGGTAATGCAGCGAGGATTCAGAAGCCCCGCGAAGTGGTTGCCCGCTACCGAATTGGAGACCGATGCGACGAGATAGCCATAGGTCTGTGCCACGCCCGTATAGAAGTAGTTGTCCGAGATAGTTGCAGGTTGGGCGGACACTTGCATCATTTGACGAGTATCCAGATAGCTCCACACCTGGTTATGGTCGAAAATATCGCTGTTGTCGGTGTTTGCAAGCTGAACGGCCAACCCGCCACCGCTGTTATTGGTGCCCGACAAGGTAATCTGATTGTGTGACATTCGGGCATCGTAAGCTCCATAGTCAATCGTTCCGGTTTCAACCAAGGCGTAAGCCTTGAGCCGATTGATACCGCTGATGCTGCTATTGGTCAGAACGGTATCGGCACTAGGCCCAAAAACCACAGACCCGTAGCCAGTGGCGTCGTACACGGTATCGTGGTCGAATTTGGTCCGCTCCACCCCTTCTCCAACGTCGATGCCCATTTCGATGTAGGCACCTGGAGTCTTGGTACAGGCTGGCACGTTGGTTACACCGAAGGTGCTATTGATCACCTTTACGTCTGTTTCACCTCGTGAGGAAAGGCTGAAAGGCGACGCGCAGGGCTGCGTGGACCGCACGTTGTCTATCGTCAGGTCGAGCAAGTCGATACCGGAAAAAACACTGCTGTTGTCAGTCGAGGCGCCCTGAATTGTGACATCTTTTATGGTTCCGCGATGAAACTCCCCCATATTGATGCCATAAACGTCACCCTGCATCTGGAGCGTCGCACCGTAGATGCCGATGTCGCTAACCAATCGCGATTGAACGTCCGCGATTACCGGATAGGCGGTTAAGTGAGAAGCGTAAGCCTTCAGAAAGGGCCACGCGAAGGTGAGAACGCCCGTAGAGGCGTTTGCGGTGACAACGATGTTCACCCCCATCGCGTTGTTTGCGAGGGTGGTATCGTAACCTTGGATAAACACGACGTCGCCAGCGATGAAATGAGACGCATTGGCATGGGTGGACAAGGTGAGAGACGTATCACCCCGATTCACGGTCGCCCCGACTAAATAGCTGGTGGCGCTCTCCCAGCCTCCGTGCGGTGCCGCAACCGTATCGGGGTACATGCAGACGAGCGAATTAGCGTCGCGCGGCCCCTGTTTAATTTTCGTGCCGTAGGCCCACAGGCGCATTCCCGACACTGGAAAATAAATGCCGCATTGTCCGTCGTTGCCAGCTTGCGAATTGACGTAATAGACGGCGGGTGTTGTCAGGCTGCCCGCCCGATTGGGGGGAAAATACAAGACCCCTCCGCCGGACGGAATCTTGTTTATGCAGCTACGAATGGCAGGACCGTCATCGGTGGAACCGTCGCCTTTCGCACCGCAGGTCTTCACATTGATCCAGCCGTTGGTATTGTCGTTGTTTATCCCGTAACCGTTCGAATCGTAATCTCCAGTCTGTGCAGGCAGCGTGTCGATTGGTCTCATAGCCCCACTTGCCGATGCACAAGTGGAAGGCCCCGTGCCATTAAGGCCCGCTACCACTTGTCCTGTCGGGCACCGCCCGTATCCTTGAGCCATCGCCTGCCCACAAGTGATTATCAGGGCCAATATGAGAGCTAAAATCCACATCAACCCAAATGGCACCATGACCGGCCCAGTTGCGGTTCCCCCGCTGCCAACAATGTTCACCGACTCAGACGGAGGCGGTGGCGACGAAGATTCCTCCAAAATACCAATCCACCAGGATTGATTTGCACTTCGCCCGCACTGCCCGCAGGGGCCGTTTTGAACCAATGCTGCGAAGGCCGTACCCGGCGAGCCTTGGTAGATTTGGATCGCGAGATAGTGGCGGGAATTGTCCATTCCTGAACTCCGGCTACTGTACCTGCGCTAATTGCTGTTTGTTGCGTCCGCAAATCAGTTTCGACGCCGCCCCCGTTGGCGTCGATACACCCACCACCAGGCCACGTAATTGATGCTGTAGTACGCCGCCAGAACTGCTACCGAAACCTGCCGTCACAGCGGACCATCCCATGTCATAGGTTCCGCCGCCATTACCAGATTAGAATTTCAGGGTCGTAACAACACTGGTTGTCGCCCCCACATACAAGCCCGGAGGTTCGTTTGTCGGCGGGTTGGGTAGGTTCCCCGTTCCCGATATGTGGTAGACAGCGCACCCGGAGGCCCCGAACCAGTAAAAGAGGCGTTGGTTATCTATGCAATCGTTCGTAAGCCAATGCGGCGAGGTGCTGGGCGCCAATGTCTCGAAACAAGTTGCCCGTGGCACCGCCAGCAGAGCCAAAATCGGAGTTATTCGAGCCATCGGCGATGTTGATTGCTATGCCAGTTATTGAAAGAGTAAACGGAATTTGTCGAAAAGGGAATGATACAAAGGGTATTAATCGTGCCAACAGTAGTCGGTGTCGTTTTCAGGAGGAAAACCTATTAAAAACGAGCTGAAGGGTTGGCGTTTGGAGATGTTGTGCTTTCAAGGTACCGAACGGTTACTGACGTAACTGACGATCTTCTCGAGGAGCTCTGGAAGCGACCAAGCGGTCGCCACGACCTGCCGCAAATATCGGCAAGACTGAACTGAATCTCGTTTCCGGCAATGCGGGGACTTGCGATGTCTTGAATCCCGGAAAAGATCGTCAGTGATCGTCAGTGGCACTAGTTACCAAACTACCATCGCCGAATTCCCATATTTTTCGGAGGATGACCCGGTCGGGGAACGCACAGAGTCGGCCTTCTGAACCAAGGTGCTGACAAGGGCTACTGACGATCACTGACGATCTTTTCCGGGGCTCGGACCAGGGAGACTACGCGCCTGCCGCGGATATCGGCGCGGCTGAACTCGATCTCGGCGGCACGAAGGTTGGCTGCCATGCGGCGCAGCGCGTTGCTCCGAGCATTGGGTGCCTTGGGCCAGCGTACCGACGGCGCATGCTTTCGCTCATCATGTAGTTGAGCCGCACGAGCAGTTCTGCGACCGTCCCGCTAAAGCCATCCCGCGCCAGTTTGGCAAGCGGTTCGTAGACGGGCGAGGACTCCAGCGCCAGGTTGTGCATCTCGGCGCGATTGGATTGATAAGTAGCCAGGGTCTCGCCTGGTTTCATTCCGAGACTTTCCTCGCACGCATTTACCCAGAGCGCGAAGTCGGCCATCCGCGGCAGCTGCTCAAGGCTGACATTGGGCCGGTTTCTGAGTCCCGCGGTGATGGCATCGAGCAGCCCACCGAGGATGCGCGGTCGCGCCCGCTCGAATTCGCACCAGAACTGCGCCTCGTCGCGGCGCATCGCGGGCTTCAGGTCGAGGAACTCTATGATTAGTGCGCGATCGAGAAAGTCGGGCCGCGCTGCGCCGAGATCGGGAATCGCATTGAACACCAGGGAACGGGTGGCGTCGAAGATGGCTTGATCATGATCGCTGTAGAGTTGCCGGCCACCGAACCCGCCGCCGGTGGCCAGCCGACAAGCTGCGTCGGCGAGTTCGGCTGGCAGATGACTCAGGTTATCGAAGCATACGATCCAGGAATTCCTTGCCGCTGCGGTCAGATCGCGAACTTCCCGGGGTACGCCGCGCAGTGCCCCGTGCGCGGGTCGATCTGCGCGCTGATGATTCTGCATGCGTTGGTCTTGCCCGCGCCCTGCTCACCCTTGGCGACCAGGATAGGGCAGGGCACGCTGGGACGCAGCGCCGCGACCAAAAAGGCCTTGATCAAAGTCCAGCCCTGCTGGTCGACGTTCAGGAAGCGGCGTAATTCGTCGAGACCGCCGCCGCGCTCAGGTGCGGGCAGCGGCTGGGAACCGCGGGTGCGGTGAAATCTCGGCGGCGGTCGAGTTACTATGCGCCAACCTTCGGCGTCGATCTCGACCGCCCTCCAGGCGCGGTCGCACAGGTCGAGATAGAGTTTGCCTCGGTGACTTGCGACCCGCAGATTGACGGGAGATTCCTCACCGTCAAACAGGGCTTTGGCCTCGAACAGCTCCAGCGTGGCGCGGATGGCTTGCGCGCCGGGGCTGTTGCCGGTCTCCCGGTAATGGGTCCGCAGCAGGAAGAGCTGGAAGGGGCGGGAGCGGATGGGGTGATTCTGCCAGTGGCCATCGACCCGAATAGAAGCCCAGCCGTGCTGGTCAGGATCGTGAAAGAACTCGATTCCAGTCTCGAGCACCAGTCCGAGCAGTCGGTCCGCAGCGGATTCTGAAGATGAGTGCGCCAGGCCAATCACCCCGCAGCCTCGCGGTCGAGCTGGCCTTGCTATTCCTGCACGAGCTTGAACCTCTGGTCGCAGAAGATCCGGAGCGGCTGGTCTCGACCGAGGCGGTGCTCTCGTTCGCAGCGGTCCGGCGTGCGGATCCATTCACCTGGCAACGCTGGTACAGGATTCTCGAGAAGTACGACAAAGCCGACCTCATCGAGCATATGCTCGGCGAGCCTGTGCCCTTGGATCCCTACGGCGGCGGGGTCCGGGAACCAGCTTCCTGGACTTGGCGCGGTTACAGCGCCGGCACAGGGTCTGCAGATTCGCTTCTTCGGTCTTGCCGCCCTTGCTGGTCGGCACCACGTGATCCATTTCCAGGTTGATCGCCCTCCGGCATTTCCGACAGCGTCCACCGTCGCGCACCAACACCGCCGCACGCACGCTGTCGGGCACCCGCCGGTTTGCATAGCGGTCTTGCCAGGTCGGCCTTTCCAGTGGAGAGAAGTCGACGAACTCGGCGAACGCGCTCAGGTCTAAAGGCTCCGTCGCCCCGACTAGCCGCTCCAGCTTGACGGGACTGTTGGGCAGGAGATTGTGCATTCGCGCCGAGAGCAACAGTAGGCAGATCAGATGGGCCTTCTGGGCGTCGGGAAGCTGCCGGAAACGTAGGTCGTTCAACAGATCGTAGGGCAACTTGATCTCTCTGCGGGTGCGCTCGAACTGGCGGAAATTGCGAAAGCCAAAATATTCCTGCATGAGGGTCTATTGCCGGTGGGGCTCGACGAAGTTGATCTTCACGACCGCGACTGGCGGTTTACGGTAGGGTTCGAGGTTGACCCGCGGAGCTCCGGTACCGCCGCGTAGTCCACCGCGCCTTTGCGCGAACTCTTCATGACTTCGACACCACAACCGTAGGTCCGCCTCGCTGTCGCCATGCGCTCGAGCGTTGCGCGCAGTCGGTGTGCTTCGAATGCTGCGCGTTCCAGCCGGAGCTTAGCTTTGCGGTAGCGCATCGCGGCGTGCCGCCATTGTGGATCCGCGCCCAGATCCAGTTCCTCGTTGGCCAGTTGGGGCCAGCGGTTTTCCTTCACCCGCTGCCAGAACGCCTCTGCCTCTACCAGCCGCTTGGCGTATTTTCGTTCGGGGCCTATTTCGATCAGGATTCTGTCGGTCCCGTGGAACGACCAGTAGTGCGCCTGTTCTGCTCCCGAGACCTCCAGTTGATGTTGGAGCTGTGCATGGTACCGGGAAGCGACATGGCCTTCCTGTGCTGACACGCGATCGCGTAGGCTGAGCGGGCATTGATTTCCAGGAGCGTGGAGTCGTCAAAGCTCAACCCGTCAAGCGACGCCCGCATCCACTCGAACTCTTGGTGGACCAGACACAGTGGTTCCACCTGGATGCCGGTTTGGCGCTCGTACGCGCGGCGGGCGAACCTTTCCGTGGCGAATTGTTGATATTGTTTGAAAAAATCAACAATTCGCCACAGCCACGCTAAAGAAGGTTGGTGGCCGCCATTGATTTATTCGCGGAGCTGGAGAGTCTCCGCCGCACTCAGACGAGTCGATCGACGTAGTGTTCATCTCAATGGTCTTTCACCATTTCAGAGACGCCGGCTAAGGATGTCCTGCAGGTGCCTCCGCGCCA
>JBKQNE010000224.1:0-8429 GCA_052146355.1 Binataceae bacterium (SeqCode)
CGCATGGGTTTTCACTTGCTTGCCACACTCGGACCCGATCCTGCGATCCCGTATCGCGCCGCACTCGAGCCGGGCGGCGCGAGATTTTAATATTGCGCAGTTGCGTGCGGTCCACGTTGCCACGAACGCAGATCAGGCCTGGAATGAAGCGGCTCCACATCTGCACTATATGATGACGCACTACGGCCAGTGGCTCGCGGAGGCCAATGACGCAGAGGGTGACAGGGCGGTATGGGAAATCTCCTCACCTGCGCAACTGCGCGACTCGCCGATAGCGGAGAGCCTGATGATCGGTACGCCGGATCAGGTTGCCAGCAAGCTCGCTCGCTTCCGCGACCAGTATTCATGCACGCATTTCATTATGGCGTCGCAGCTTCCCGGGATGGATTCAGGGCCGTGACTCGCTCAGTCGATCTGTTCGCTCGCGAGGTGATGCCGAGTTTTCGTGCTTGAGACGCGAGGCCGAACGCGGATGTTGGCATTAATCGACCACACCAGGTCGAAATCTCCGCCGCTAGTCGGTATAGTTCGCGGGGCAGGCCTTACATCAACCGACTCCACTTCTCGCCTGATGGACATCGAGGAGCAGGCCAAATTGCCCGAACTTCGGCTGTAGTCCGCAAAATCATTAGGCGACAGCCGACAAGCGGACGTTTGCAGAGAAAGTTCGTGCTCTGGCTCTGCTACTCGTCCGGTCGGGGATGGGCAGTGGCGTCGTGGTCAACCCAGTCCTCTTCGGTGTAGACGATGCCGGACAGTCCCGCCCCAGCGTGCCAATCAATCTTTCGCACAGGGCATCGGCCTGTGGCCGACGAATCGGGGGTGGTGATCACGGTAAGTCCCAGGCTATTCAGCTCGGCACCCAATGCAGCGGAAAAGATCGCATCGTGATCATGGATGATGAACCGATACGCATGGTCAGACGGAATCGCTTCGCGCAGTTGCTGCAAGGTCCACGCGGCGGTGGGACGGGCTGTGGCGTTAATGTGTATCAAGCAACACGATGCATGCTCCATCAATACAAAGACATAGAGGATGCGAAAGGTCGCCGTCACCGTTACGCAGAAGTCACAGGCCACGATACCCGCGCGTGATTGCGCAGAAACGTCGCCCGGCGCTGGGCGCCGCGCGTCCATCGCCGGGGGGTGTTCGATAGCCGTAAGACCACAGGATCGATGCAGGACGAGTACATCGCGCCTGCGGATATCAGAAGTCTCCAAACAATCAGGCGGTTCTGAAGTCTCCGCCTTGATCCCAACTCACAATTGTACGGCTGCCCAGGGGTCTTCGTGGAGGCGATTTCGGGTGAACCAGGTTGGCGAGGTGTAGCGCGGGCCGCCTGTTGCGCTTTCGAGGCCGTGTAGTAGGGCGCCCGGGAAGAGGACGAATGAACCCGTAACAGGGTGGTAGGTTTCGCCGGTTTCCGGGAAGATTAGGTGGCCGTCAGTGAAATCGTCGCTCAGGTAGATTATCCCGGCCCATTCGCGCCACGGCGTGCCGTTGGGTGAGCCATCGGGATGGCAATGGTCGCGATGCGGCGGCATTGACTGACCGTCCCATCGCACGACCTGGATCGTGTCTGAATATAGTCTCGTGCCGGCGCACGCCGATGCGACTGCCGTCGCGCGATGACGCCATCGCTGTAGTATGCGGCGCACGTCGTTTTCGGAATCCGGGAAACTGCTGATCCACATTACTCTGCGATCGAAGAACGGATCGCCTACGACTGCGCCGTGCGCCGCTCGGCTCCGTTCGTAAGCCGCGATAACCGACAGGCAGTCATCGCGGTCGGCGAAGTTACGAAGTTCCAGCATCGAGTAGAGCGCTCATCGCCGTTTATCGAGCGGCGCGCGCAATCGTAGCCTGTTGATATGCTCCGCGTAGGTAGAGCGTCCATCGGCATAGCGGCCGACAAAGTAGTCCTTGTCCCAGGGCTTGCCCAGTGCGTCTGCGTCTCCAGCCGCGAGCCGGTCACGCATCCGGGTGCGCCGTTCACGCCACGTGGCGTGCTCTGTGGCGAACTTCGGATCATCCTCGAGCCTGCGCACGACAGGTTGCACGCTCTGCTGGATGCCGGCGCGCACGAGGCAGATCTGCGCATAGGGTTCACCGGCTGGCCAACGCACCTGGCCGGGCCGGGTAAAGCGATAGTTCATTGTAAATGTGTAGGGCAGCCAATCAGTTTCGACTACCGCGGTCATCGGAGCGATACCGTCTTTGAACCGGTTAGTGGGACCAGTAACCATCAAATGGAAATCCAGTTGGGTACGAAAAATATAGGAAACGTCAAACGTCAGTACGCCGTTTCCAAAGTTGCTAATCGCCTGATTCGGGCGCGAACAATCGACCGTCAGATCCGCGGTAGTGGGACCGCCGTTCCACGATGCAGTCACGTCGGCGGGCAGAAGAAGCTGCCAACCATACGTGTTGGCAATCGTCAGCGGCAGACATCGATATGCATGTCTTGCGATACCGGTATCCATCCAATCACGTTCGACCGGCGCGGGTTCAGCGGCTGAGGTTCTTCTGAAAGTGTGAAAGCTTCAAGGAGCATTTGGACCACCTTGTAGAACGCGCGCAACTCAACTGGACTGGCAGTCTAAGCGCGCCGCTACGTGATGAAATTCAGCGATTCCGCGGCGCCGGCCGCGGTGGCTCAGGCATTTCCCATCTGAAGCGATCGCTGGCGCAGCACCTCCCACCAATTGACATATGGCACCAGGCAGGAATCGGTGACCTCGGCGAAGACGGCGCGGCAGAGATCGCGCAGCGCCCGGCATCCGTCGCCACGCCAGGCCGCTATCATGTCGCGAAGCGGCGCGTCCGTGAGATTGCCGAGCGCGTAGCGCCGCGACAAGCCATACACCAGCGGCGTAACGGTGCCGTCAGCCTCGATTACCAATGTGGGCAACAGGTCGGCGAGCGGACGTTCGGCGTCGCTGCTTCGGTCACGGTCGGCCATCGTCATCGTCGCATTGAGCCGCAGTAGCGCACGATGGGCGGCGTCCAGATGCACGATCATCCTGCCGCCCGCGAGCTGGCGGATGCGGTCCAACAGCAATTGGACATACTCGCAGTCGCGCTCGCTCGGGCCGCGATCCCGCATTCTCTCGGTCGCTCGCCCGATATCCTCCAGCGGATGTACCTGCAACAGTTTTGCGCCCTGGTCAAGGGCAAATTGCGCAACCCAATCAAGCTCGTGAGCATTGTCGCGAGTGAGCAAAAAGATAAACCCGAAGGGGATTCCGGAGTTCCGGACGTCGTCCAATCGGGAGCGCATTCTATCGAAAGCTTGCGCGGAGCCCCGGATCGCGTTGTGCGAGGCAGGCACACCGTCGAGGCTGATGGCGAGCAAGTCGGTCTTGTTTTGCAGCATCGCGAGCCGGTTCCGGGTTAGCACGGTACCGTTCGATACGATTACCGTGCTGAGTCCGGAGCCGCGTGCGTGGTCGAGTACGACGGGAAGGAAAGGGTAAAGAACCGGCTCGCCGCCAGAGAAATTGGCGATGTTAAAACCTTCTTTCGCCGCATCGCTCAGGGCTTCCTGTAGTAGCCAGGCCTCAATTTCTTCGCGTTCATCGGGTGAAGAATAGGTATAGCAATGCTGGCAGCGCAAGTTGCAGTGGCGCGTCGGGTGGATTTGAACATAGCGGGCCGTGCAGGCCCACGATACGCCGTCCGCCTCCATCCAATCACACTCGTGCGAAAGGCACCAGTAAGCTGGTGATCCGGATGATGTGATCGATGCCTTTCAACTGTTCCTGGGTCACCGCGGCAGGCTCGCACTTGCGGCGGCGCTCGACCTCTTCCAG
Organism: Binataceae bacterium (SeqCode); assembly: GCA_052146355.1. Taxonomy (GTDB): domain Bacteria; phylum Desulfobacterota; class Binatia; order Binatales; family Binataceae; genus JAFAHS01. The sequence goes on from JBKQNE010000224.1 coordinate 3,813, forward strand.
GGCACTGCCTATTTGTGCCTTGTAGGAGGCCGCCATCTGGCGCTCGTGCGGAGCGTTCGCCCGCTCGACAACATCCAGCAACGATCGCAGCATCCGTTCTATGTGATCGAGTACTTCTTCGCGTGAAGGCATGATTCGCGCTCCTTACAAGTTTACAACAAACCCAGCAAGCCCACTCCAATACCCAGAATCGTGCCTAACGGATTTGAGCCGTTGGATGGTGGTGGCGGAGGTGGTGGAGGCGGCGGAGGTGGTGGTGGAGGAGCGCTCGGAGGCGGCGGAGGTGGTGGTGGAGCGACGGACGAAGGCTGCGATGGCGCCGCGGCTTGAGGCTGTGCCGAATGGCACGGGCAACAACAGGGCGAAGGATAAGGCGGATACGGGGGGAAGGGAGGAAAAGGTGGAAATGGTGCGTTTGCCGGATATGGCGGATAGGGCGGGTACGGTGGATGGTACGACATTGGCTCCGAACTCCTCGTTGGATATTTAGCGCGGGCGATCAACCTCTCGGTCCGCGACCACTTGCTGCGCCTTTCTCCGGTTTGTGAGCAGTCTCCCTTTTCCGGTGAGGGTCAGATTCCGATGATGAGTGCTCCGGAGTTTTGTGCGGCGGCTCCTGATGTTCCGCGACCGATGGGCCCGGTTCGATGTCGCCAAGCTGATGCAGCCGCATATCCACTTTGCTGATCGACTGCTGCAGAGATTCGATTACGTGCCCGGCTCGTTCATGCAACCGGCGCAATCTGGCGACCTCTTTCTCTGCGAGGTTGATTCGATTCTCCAGGTCTTCGCGAGCGCGACGAATTTCACCAGATAGGGCTTCGAGCCAGGCGCGCAGCGCGTAGGTCGGCCAGAGCACATTTTCGGCGGTTTCGCTCATGCACCAGGCCCTCCAGATGGATTCGGCAAAGTGCGCCGCACTAGAGCCGCCGCTGATTCGCCAATATCGAGCAGGGCTTCTACGTCGTGAACTCCTGACGGATCGGGAAATTCACCTGCGTTGGCACTGAGTAATGGAGAGAGGGCGGATAAAAATGATGCCGGTGTTTGAGATTGTTGCGGCCGCACAGCCTCGGCGCTCGCGTATAGCGGAGACGTGGACGCTGTCGATGGCGACTGGGCCGCGGTCGGTGACGATACAGCGACGCGGCCGCCGGAACATCCGCACCCGCAGCCACCACCTCCGATTACGATGACGGGAGGATATGGAGGATAGGGCGGATACGGCGCGTAGGGTGGGTTAGGTGGATACGGAGGGTACGGCGGCATCGGCGGTGTAGCGACTTGGTCGCACTCGATGCACTCGTCGTCGGCGTCGTGTTCGCACTCGGGCGAGCAGACGTGGCTCGCCGCTTCCCGTACTACCTCGACGGCTTCGAGCAGCGCCTTGCCCAGCCGCCAGATTTCGCGACGGGATTCAAAACAGCAGTGACGGTCCTTGTCGGATTCCCGATCTCGCTCATTGCTTCCCACTTCTGCCAGCTTGCGGAGAGCTTCAGCCGCTTCACGCAATGATTCCGCGAGCTTAAGTTCCGGTTCCACGAAGTACGCGGTAACACCTTGAGCGCGCATCTGTCAAACAGAGGAGGGAAACCTGCCACTGGTGCGCTGCATCAGTGCCAGGTTTCAGGGCGTAACGACGTTAGGGCACCTCGCCAATTGAACCAACGGGTGAGCCACGCGATCGTCAAGCTCGTGAGATTCGGCTGAGCTTGATAAAGAGGTTCAGCCCAAGCCGGCAGGCTGACGAAGAATCTGGCCCGCGCCAAAGAAGGAAACAGCGCGATGAAGAGGCTGATCGCAATAACCCAAGCCTGACGCTCCCATGCTTGAACGCGCCTCCATGACGAAATGCGTACGGCTTCTCGCGACGCTGTCCACGCTTCTCCCTTACGAGGTGCGTCGCCGCGCGTGGCGTGACGGAAGCTTATGGGGGCAACTCATCAGCGCCCCTTGAATTGCGGTTTGCGCCGTTCGCGCCAGGCTCGATGACCCTCGGCCTCATCCTCCGTGAGCTCAAGCGCCATGAAGCGATAAAGATCCGCATGAGCGGCCTCGTCGAGCGGCATATTGAGCCCTGTATTGAGTGACTCCTTCACCATGCGCGTCGCCATCGGCGAGAGCGCAGCGATGTGCTCCGCTACCTTCATCGCCTGAGTCATCAACTCGCCATGTGGAACGAGCCATTGGGCGAGTCCGATCCGATAGGCTTCCGCGGCAGGCAGCGGAAATCCCAGCGCCAACCGCATCGCGAGCCCTTTGCCAATCCAACGTGCCGCCCGCAATGCTCCGCCCTGCGCCGGCAGGATCCCCAGCGCCGCCTGCGGCAGGCGCCACTCAGCGCGCTCCGACGCCACGATCAGATCGCAACAGAGTGTCAGAATGCAGCCGATGCCAATCGCGTAGCCGTTGACTGCCGCTACGACAGGCTTGGCGAAGTCAGCGACCTGGACTATCGGGCTTGACCGGCGTCGGTGAGGTAATCCCTCGATAAAGTCCGCTATCGAATTCTGCGTGTGCGTGCGCGGATTTTTCAGGTCGGCGCCCGCGCTGAAGGCTCCCCCGGTGTCGTCGCCGGTCAGGATGACACAGCGGATGTCCCGATCTTCCTCGAGTTCCGGCAACTGCTCCTGCAAGCCGGTTGCGAACTCCTGATGCCAGGCGTTCCGGGCTTCAGGCCGGCTCAGCGTCAGGATACCGACGTGGTCGTGCTTCTCGTAAAGCAGTGGCATCGAACTCGCTCCTTCGTAAAACAGGTTGCTTCTAGATGACCGTTCCACCACTCATGTTGAGGATCTGTCCGGTCACGTAGGCCGACTCCTCCGAGGCAAAGTAGAGCGCGGCCTCCGCTATCTCCTCGGGACGTCCAATCCGGCCGATCGGCACCTCTGCGACGGAACTCCTTCAGCGCCTCTTCGCTGAAGTTCCCGAGGATCGGCGTATCGACCAGCCCCGGCGCGATCACATTTACGGTTACCCCCGCGGAGGCGAACTCCGCCGCGATTGACCGCGCGAAGCCGTGTGCGCCGGTCTTCGCCGCCGCTATATGTGCCATCTGTGGTGGTGGATTGATACCCGAGGTCGCCGTGATCAGGATGATCCGCCCCCATTTCCGCTCAGCCATCTGCCCAATGGCAATGCGAGTGCAATTGAAGAGCCCCTTGAGGTCGACGGTCAGAACCTCATCCCATTCTTCCTCGCTCATCTTGAGGAAAGGCGTGTGATGAAATACGCCCGCACTGCATACCAGGATGTCGAGATGACCAAATTCGGCCTGCGCCCGTTCGACCATCGCCCTGGACTCGGCGAAGCTGGCGACGTTCGCGCGGACGCCGAGCGCGCGGCGTCCGAACGCCTCAGCTTCCTTAACCACGGCCGCGATTTTCTTTTCGTCGCGGCCATTGATAATCACGTCAGAGCCCTCACGCGCAAAGCGCAATGCTATTGCGCGGCCGATGCCCGAGCTGGAACCCGTCACCGACGAGCGGCGGCTTTTGCGTCCCCGCTCGTGGTTCGGCGTAATCGCACAAATTTATTTTGCGGTCCGCCGAAGCCGTGCATATGCGGTCAGTTTGGAAGAGCAGAGATGAGAATCGATGAGAGGTCTGGGTCGAATCTTCAAGCGCGGCCCCGTCTACTGGATCGCATACTACCATAGCGGTAAGGAGCACCGCGAAAGCTCGCATTCCGACAGCGAAACGCAGGCCCGCAAGCTGCTGAAACAACGGTTGGCCGAGGTTGCGACCGGGCGGTCGGCCGGAGGCCGCGAAGAACGTCTCACGTTGGACGATCTCGCAAATGGGCTGCTCACGGATTACCAGGTTAACCATCGCCGCTCGCTTCGGTCGGCGCGACTTTCGATCGGCCATCTAAGAAAATTCTTCGGGCTCGCCCGCGCCGTCGACATTTCGACTGATCGGATCAAGGCCTACGCTGCGAGCCGACAGCGCGAGGAGGCTGCAAACGCTAGTATCAATCGGGAATTAGCGGCGCTGAAGCGAATGTTCACTCTAGCCGTACAGGACGGCCGTCTGACGACCATGTCATCTATCCCAACGCTCAAGGAGGATAATGCGCGTCAAGGTTTCGTCGATCACGGATCGTTCATCGCTCTTCGCGAAAACCTGCCGGAGTATCTTAGGAACCCGATAACGTTCTTGTATCTCTCAGGCTGGCGGCTGGGAGAGATGAAGGCGCTGGAGTGGCGCGACGTGGACCTCGCCGGTAGCGTGGTCCACCTCCGGCCCGAGGTCAGCAAGAACAAGGAGGGCCGGCTCCTGCCGCTCTCGGCCGAGCTGCTCGAAATAATCGAGCGGGCGCATAGTGCAAGGCGGCTCGATTGCCCGTTCGTGTTCCATCGTGACGGCGAACCGATCGGGGACTTTCGCAAGGCGTGGGCGAATGCGTGTAAAGCCGCCGGTCTCGGTGCGATTCTCGTTCATGACCTAAGACGCACCGCGGTACGCAATATGGTGCGCGCCGGCATTCCGGATCGCGTTGCGATGACGCTGTCTGGCCACAAGACCAGGAGCGTTTTCGATCGTTACAATATGGTTAGCGAATCAGATCTCGCGGATGCTACGAGACGGCTGCAGAGCCACCTTGAGTCGCAGAAGC
>JBKQNE010000225.1:0-5376 GCA_052146355.1 Binataceae bacterium (SeqCode)
ACACTGCAACTTACTGGCATCAAAGGGGCGAGAAATTAGAAAACATCAAATCCACCCCCCGCAACCAAACCTTCCGTTTGGTTTCAATGGGTTGAGCCAATCTCATGAACGGACTCGGCGACTCTAAACCCTGATTCCCAGCCTAAATCTCATAAATTCTTTACGCAGAGTTTTACGCAAGCTCTAGCGGGAACCCTCATCTCGGGTTTTTCCGTGCCCGCGCTCAGCCGTTCACGACTGCCGATCCTCGCTCGAAACCCATATCAATCTTCTGCCGCCCGGTTTGAATCGCTTCGATAGCGGACTCTTGCGTGGGGAATGTGTCGGGCAAGTAGAATTCAGTTTCCATGAACCCATCCGCCTCGAGTTCCTCGACGGAGAACTCTGCCGAGAACTCGCCTTCTCCCAGCTCGCATGACCGCGCCACGATAACGTAGCCCTTGTACCCCTGCCTGCTCTTCATGACTGCTGCAACCTCATCGGCTTCAATTATTGCACTTCGGGGTGGGGCGATTTCCAGCAGCGTCTCCAAGGGAGCCGTTCAGTTCACCGTCGCCCCGCCGCAGCATCGCTCGTACTTCTTTCCCGAGCCGCACAGGCACGGATCGTTCCGCCCGACCTTGGAAGCGGTGGGAAGGAACCTCGCATTGTCATCGTCGATGCGTTTCCCACCACCGATCAACCGACCAGCGATTCCTCTCGCCGTAGGTCAGCAACATAAAGTACAACAGCACGTAGATGAGTTGCCCTCCGGCGACCTCCCAGTTCTGTGCCAAGCAGGTCCCGATCTGGAGCTTGAGCATCAGCAGGCTTCCTGCGATCAGTGCGGCTGATGTCCACAGCCCAAGGATCATCAACAGACCCACAGTTCCCTCGCACCACGGCAAGACGAAGCCGACGAAGTGTACCGAGAATCCGGGCAAGGGAGCGTTGTGCATCTGCTTGTCCATGCAAGCTGCGAAGGCAGCGTGGTCACCGATCAGCCGGGAAAACCCGTGGAGGAAAATGTTCGCGCCCAGAGTGAGGCGCAGAAGCAAGTAGGCGATCTCATCTTTCTTGATCATAAGAATGACCAGTCATTGCACCGCGCCCACGCCTTAGACTCGCACGCTAGTACCATTCCCCAACTTTCGTGACCCGCACACTCCCGTCCGGCATCCCGCGCACCGAGACCCTGTCCAGCCGAGCAGCCGCGTACAAGCCAGAGCGGAAGCGGTTGCGGCTCCGCTCGTCCGTGCCGACGCCGCGAACATCGAAGTGCTGACCGATCCGAAGCCTGTGGACGCGGTCCGCGATCTTTCGAGAAAGGTTAGCCGACAAACCGGGAGTTATCGCGCCGCCTCCACGGTTAGCCCTTCATAGAGCAAGTGTTCTCGGTTCGACCTGCTCCTGCCGGAGCCGTCATTCTTTGACTAAAAGGATAATGCGTCCGTAAGATGAAGCGACGCGAAAGCCAGACGTCTAGCGAATGATCGGCCAGACCATCTCGCACTACCGCATCACGGGTCAGCTCGGCAGCGGGGGTATGGGCGTGGTGTATGAGGCGGTAGACACCAAGCTGGGGCGTCATGTCGCCGTAAAATTCCTGCCCGCTGATGTCGCTCACGATCCGCTTGCGCTCAAGCGATTCGAGCGCGAAGCCCGCGCCGCCTCCGCCTTGAACCATCCCAATATCTGCACTATTTACGAGATCGAGGAACACAACGGGCAACCCGTCATCGTAATGGAACTGCTGGAGGGCGAGACGCTCCAGCGTCGCATTTCCCGCGGCCTATTATCGAACCAGCAAGTCCTCGACATCAGCATTCAGTTGGCCGACGCTCTCGACGCGGCGCATTCGAAGAATATCTTGCACCGCGACATTAAGCCTTCCAACATCTTCCTCACCCAGCGCAACCAGGCCAAGATCCTCGACTTCGGCCTGGCTCGGCAGATGCATCGCCGCGCAAACGGCGAAACTGCCGTGGCAGGACGGATGCCCACGGTCAGCTTGAGCCAAGAGGATCTGACCAGCCCGGGTAGCACCATCGGCACTGTGGCCTACATGTCGCCCGAGCAGGCCCGGGGCGAGGAACTGGACGCGCGCTCCGACCTGTTCTCCTTCGGCGCCGTGATCTATGAAATGTGCACCGGACGGCCGCCCTTCGAAGGCATAACCAGCGCGATAATTTTCGATGGCATACTGCACCGCGATCCACCGCCGATTCCCGAACTGAATTCCAGCGCGCTGACTTCCCTTCACCCCGTCATCTCCAAATGTCTTCAGAAGAAGCGTGAGGCGCGCTACCAGTCGGCCGCCGAACTGAGGGACGCCGTCGAGAGTCTCAAACGCGATCTGAGCACACAATCGGTGCCCGCCTTCAGCCCGCGTGCCGCGCTCCGTAACCGCCGCGCCGTCGCTCTCATTTTGGTTGCGCTACTAGCACTTGGCGCTTTGATAGGCTGGCGCCTTCATGTCGGCGCGAAGATCCGCTGGGCCCGCGAAGAAGCCTTGCCGCAGATCGAAAAACTAACCGAGCAGAGCCGGTTTATCGAGGCCTTGCGCCTTGCGGAACGTGCCGAGGCTTACATTCCCGGCGATCCTCGGCTGCAGAGAGAAATTCGCGAGGTGGCCCGAGTCGAAGACGTCACCTCCGATCCCGCCGACGCGGACGTTTACATCAATTCTTACACCGGCATTGATTCCGACTGGCAGCACGTCTGCAAAACTCCCTGCAAGACGCGCATTCCTTTCGGCGTCCTGCGCTGGCGCGCTCAGAGATCCGGTTTCGACACGGTGGAGCGGATCACACCCCAATATGGCGCACGCGTGCTGCACTTCAAACTCCAGTCTTCCGGGACCGCTCCCGCTGGAATGGTTTTCGTCCAAGGTGGCAACCAGACCTTGGCCCTCACCGGCCTGGATTCTGCTCCGTCGTTGGCGCTGAATGATTACTGGATCGACAAGTTCGAGGTCAGCAACCGCCAGTTCCGCGATTTCGTGCGCGGCGGTGGGTACTCAGACGCGCGCTTCTGGAAGCATGACTTCATCAAGGACGGGCACAAGCTTTCCTTTGATGAGGCCATGAAGCTCTTCCTCGACCGCACCGGGCGGCCCGGCCCCGCTACCTGGGAGTCAGGCGATTTTCCCGAGGGTAAAGGCGACTACCCGGTGACGGGGGTGAGCTGGTACGAAGCTGCAGCCTACGCGGAGTTCGCAGGTAAGAGCCTGCCCACCATTTACCACTGGAGCCAGGCTGCCGGCGTCTCCAGCGTTTCGGCCATCGTTCCTGCCAGCAATTTCTCTGGCAAGGCTCTCGCGACAGTCGGCTCCTACGGCGGCATCGGCCCCTTCGGAACCTACGACATGGCCGGCAACGCCAAGGAGTGGTGTTTGAACGCCACGGGAGACAAGCGCTACATTCTGGGCGGCGCCTGGAACGAGCCCTCGTACATGTTTACCGATGCCGACGCCCAGCCGCCGTTCTCCCGCGCGGACAATTTCGGGTTTCGCCTGGTGAAGTTTAGCGGAGAGCTCTCCGCAGTCGCCGTCGCGCCGATGGAATGGCCCTATCGCGACTTCAACAAGGAAAAGCCCGTTTCCGACACCGTGTTCAACGTCTTCCGCGGCTTCTACACCTATGACAAAAGCGCTCTCAATGCCACCCTCGATCCACCCGACGATAGCGACGAGCGCTGGCGAAAAGAAAAAGTCACCTACGACGCCGCCTATGGCGGCGAGCGCATGTTCGCCTACGTGTTCCTGCCGCGTACGGCCCGGCCGCCGTATCAGACCGTAATCGTGTTTCCCGGTTCCAACGTCATTTACCTGCGCTCCAGCCGCGATCTGCCGTCCATGCGCTACCTTGCATTCCTGATCAAGAGCGGTCGCGCCGTGGTGTTTCCCATTTACAAAAGCACTTTCGAGCGTGGCGACACCCTCAACAGCGACTACGCCAGCCACACCGATTCCTACCGCGAGCACGTGTTTGACTGGTACAAAGACGTCGCCCGCACGCTCGATTACGTCCAGACGAGAAGCGATCTTGATTCCACTCGAATCGGCTACTACGGCATCAGCTGGGGCGCAGCGCTCGGACCAATCTTTTCCGCCGTCGAGCCGCGCCTCAAAACCGCGGTCCTGATGGGCGGTGGTTTCGAGTACGAGAAAACCTTTCCCGAAGTTGACCCCTTCAATTTCGCGCCGCGCGTGAAGATTCCGGTGCTGATGGTTAACGGGCGCTACGACTTCTTCTTCCCCAAGGAAACCACGCAGGATCCGATGTTTCGTCTCCTGGGCACGCCCGACAAAGATAAGCGCCACGTGGTATTCGACTCCGGACACGTCCCGCCGCCCGATTTGCTCATCAAAGAAGTCCTCGACTGGCTGGACCGCTACCTTGGACCTGTCCGTTGATAGCGAGTGGCGCAAGCTCTAAAACGCACGGAGATGACTCCACTTTGCTAGCCGCCGCGGTCGAGGCTCAAGTCGACCATCTAATCTCTTGCAAATAGCTACAGTAGCTGAGCCTTTTCCCAGAGTTGTGCCCCTCGCACTCATGATCTTAGGAATCGGAGGGGATTGCCGCGAGCAGACAGTTTCATTAACGCTCGCCAACGATTCTGGACGGATGACGGGCAATCCGGGAGTTATACCCCCAAAGATTCTCAACCACGTTGTCCCGAAGTCGGCTTCGAGGAGATCACCATTGGTCTCCTCCAAGAGCGTTTCTGGATAACTTGCGAGTTGCCAACTAACCGGGAGTTGGCAAAAGACGAGTTACCTTTCTCCAGAGCAACAATTGAATCTTGTCAAACTGCTGAGCCCAAGCAATCTTCGACAAGGCGTACGCGATGAGGGGAATGCCTACTTCTGTAACAGTGACTCTGGCCTTCCCCTCAGATTCACTGAACTCAACGATAACGGTGATCTCGTTAGGCCAATGCCCAGGAACCGATACTTGCGAGCCGGGAATTGTCTTCCCATTCTCGTTAGAGAAAGACATCGTTGGCACGATTTTCTCATTTGCGACGACTTCCTTGTAGATTCCAGTGTTCCAAAACATCCTTCCTTGCTCAGATTTCATCGCCCAAAGGTAGCTGCCGCCCTCTCGCACGTCGTTCCGGGCGACGAGTGCGGTGTAGCTCTCGGGGACGTCGGCGTCCGGGGTGCATCTTTTCGGAGCTCAACAGCCCACGCCACCTATTCCCCGGCAGATCATGGTAGGGTGACAATTGCGTTGGCGATTCTGATGGCCACGCTACAGCTTCCACGCTAGGTTCGCGCCCATGTCCCAGTCTCCAAACCCGGCCGCGCCGCAGCAGGTAGCGCCTCTGCTTGCGTTGGCCACTAAGTCGCTCAGGGCGACCGCGCCACTCAGCTGCTCCCATCCCTGA
>JBKQNE010000226.1:0-86952 GCA_052146355.1 Binataceae bacterium (SeqCode)
GAAGTCGTTGACCACAACCTTGGCGCCGCTAGCGGCCATCAACTTTGCGACCTCGCGACCGATTCCGCGCCCGCTGCCGGTCACCGCTGCAACTTTGCCGTCGAGGATTCCCATAGTGGCCTCCTGTAATTGCTCTGGTATTAGCGCAACCCACAGAACTGCGTGCCGAGCAGTTCGTAGTGACGCAGCGCCCAGTCCGCCTTGCCTGGTTCGTTAATCCTGCTGCGACCTCCGGATCGGAGCGCCCGCTGCCCGGCGGTTCGCGCCGCTATTGGTTCTCTCCTCGCGATCGCGTCGCGTCCGTTTCAGTTTTCCGACAGAATCGTTTTTCCGAACGCTCCCTCATTTCAGATCGCGAGCGACTGCGGCGCCGGACTGAATCAGCCGGCCGATCTCGGACGCGCTATAGCCCGCTTCCCTCAGAATCGCGCGAGTGTGCGCCCCGTATTCGGGCGGCACGCGCGGCTTCTGCTTCTTGCTGTCGGCGACGAAGACCGGACTGTTCACGGTTTCGATGGTACCGTGGCCGGGATAGTCGCAATTCACGATTGCGCCGCATTCGCGCATCTGCGGGTTGCGGACCGCTTCGTCGAGTGGTCATAGGTCCTGGTTCCCCGCCGCAGAGACTCGCTTTTTCGGCTTTATGAACGCAAGAGTTACGAGGATGACGGGAGGATCAGCTTATGCGTTGATCGAACTGCAGGATGGTTCCGTCGGGGTCCTCGAACAGGCAGGTCAGGACCTTTCCTCCCGTCTTCTCCCCGTAAGCGACTGTGTCGGCCGCGTAGGGCGGTACCAGGATCTTCGCGCCTGCACGGTTGAGCTTCTCCACCCTCGTCTCGAGGTCATCCACCCAGAAAGCGAAGTGATGAAGTCCAACCTGATGAAGGCGCAGCGGTTTGCCCGACGCCTCCCGTCCGAGGGTTTGTGAGAGGACGAGGAAACCGGAGTCGTGGCCCCATCGCATATAGACCGCGTGGCGGGAACCGGAGCCGATCTTCTCTTCGGTATCGAGCATCACCTCGAGTCCGAGCAGATCCCGGTAGAACGAGAGCGAGCGCACCATATCGCTGACACCGATTGCGACGTGTGAGATTCCTTTCATGGTGTTCTCCGCTCGCTATCCCGACTAGCCGAGAAAGCAATTAACCACGAAGGCACCGAGACACCAACTTTAGAATGAGGCGTAGGAGAACTCCGGTGACTCCCTTACCTTGGTGCCTTGCTGGTTGGATTTTCCTCGTGTCGGTCTAATTCAGCTCGATGTTGTAGAGCTTGGCTGCGTTGTCGCACACGATCTTCTGCGTCACCGCTTCGGGCACGCCCTCGAAATCCTGCTTGATGACCTTGCGCGAATTCGGCCAGGTCGAGTCGGTATGCGGGAAGTCCGACGCCCACATGTAATTGTCCTCCCCGAAGAACCGGTACGTCATCGGGCCGATCGCGTCGTCCTGAAAGGTCGCCCAGATATTCCTGCGCACGTAGTCGGACGGTTTCATCTTGAGCCGCGTGTCCTCGCGCATCGTGCCGAACTTTTCGTACATATGATCGCTGCGGTACATGAAGTGCGCGATCCAGCCGGTGTCGTTCTCGGCCGAAACGATCCGAAGCGCGGGAAAGCGCTCGAACACCTTGCCGAAGATGAAGCTCGAAAGGGTGCGCTGCACCTGGTAAACGGGCTGCATCGTCCCGATCAGCATCCGAATTCCGCCCAGCAGGACCTGATTGCTTTCCTCCGCCTGATCACGGTTCTTGTCCCGATTGCGCCCGCTCTGGTTGCGTTGCGTGATGACGTGCAACGATAGCGGCATCTTCATCTCCTGCGCCGCGACCCAGAACGGTTCGTAGACGTCGCTGTAGTAAGGCTTGTCGTCGGGCGGCACTCCCCAGATCATCGCGCCTTTGAGTCCCAGCTTCGCGCAGCGTTCCAACTCCTTAACCGCAAGCGGGATGTCGTCGAGCGAGATGAGTGCGACCGGATGCAGCCGTTTGGGGCTGTATGAACGAAATTCCCCGACCCAGTCGTTGTACACGGCGAAGCACGCGCGCCGCAGTTCGTCGTCATCGAGTCCGAACAGCGGCATCCCCAGGGTCGTATAGATCACCTCAGCCTGCACGCCATCGATGTCCTGATCCTTGATGCGCTCGGCGGGGTCCCATCCGCTCGGCCGCGCCGCCTCGTAGCCTTTCTTCAGATGCTCCCTCAGTTCCTCGCCGCTCTTGCCGATTCCGAAGCCACCGGCGACCGGGAAGGGCCGCACTCCGGGCGCTATAAAGAGGTAGCCTTTACCGCTTTCGCTCTTTACGACTTTGGGCGCCTTGTCGCGGAACTTGTGGTCGAGACGCGTCTCCCAGAGGTCGGCGGGCTCCATCACATGAGAGTCGGCGGAAATCACTCGCATTTCCATTGGAAGTCCTTCCAGAATTTTAGTGAAGGCTCGTTTTCAGTTTTCTTAATGCGAGGTATCGCACCAAGTCACGCAGAGGGCAAGGCGCGCGGTCAAGGTGTCGCTACCAAAAACGTGGAAAGCACCGAAAGCTCCAGACTTTCGGACGCGTTCGGAGTTTTTAGCAGGCACGGGCATTGATTGACCGATCAATCAAATCATTGATCAGAGCGCGCTGGAGGAAGAGCACATGAAGCTCGCGATCATCGCCGCAACGTCGGGTTCTTTGGCAACGAGCGAGCATCTCAAGAGCAGGTAGAAAGCTCATACCTTGATCGAACATTCGCACGGCCTTGATCACTTTTCGAGATGCGGGACGCGATACCGGTCCTGCGGATCGTCCCAACCCTTGAAGTTCGGCTTGCGCTTCTCCACGAATGCCTTGCGCGATTCCATGAGGTCGCTTTTCGCGCCGTGATTCCTCAGGCGCGCGGCGAGACGCTCGAGGTTGTCGGGCACCTTGGCGCGCATGGCCCGCATCATGATCAATGTGTTCAGTCGCGAGGCCGGCGGGAGCGTAAGGAGATGCGCTGCCATTTCGCGAGCGGTCGCCATCAGTCGGTCCGGTTCCACGACCCGGTTGATCCAGCCCAACTCGTGAAGCCTTTCTGCCGTGAACCGGAACGCGAACGCCATTTCCGTTGCCGCGGCGTGCGAAAGTCCTCCCTTGAGGCCGTGATCGTAGCCGCCAAGCAGCCAACGCTTGGCTTCTGAGCTTTCCAACACGGCGCCGCGGACCGCGACGCGCAGGTCCGCGGACTCTACCAGATGGAACCCACCGCCCATCGCGAAGCCGTTGATCGCCGCGATAATGGGCTTCTCGATGGATCCGTCGCGATAGATATCATCCTGCCTGGGACGTGCTGCCACCGTCTCTCCCGTCTTCTCGCGCTCGACCGACTCTTTCATGTCCTCGCCGGCGCAGAATGCGCGGCCAGTGCCGGTGAAGATAGCGATCTCGAGGTCGCGGCTGTCGCGAAACTCGACCCACGCTGCGGCGAGCTGCGCGCGAAGTTCCGCGCCCAGTGCATTCAGGCGATCGGGTCGGTTCATACGCACAACCATGACGCCGTCGCCGCGCTCGATTTCGACAACGCTCATAGCTTCGCCTCTTTTGCGGCCGGTTGCTCGATCGCGACGACGCCTGCGCCCTCATTGCCGAGATTTCCGCCGGTGTATAGCCGCATTCCTTCAGAACCTCATCGGTGTCGGCGCCCGATATCGGCGCCGCGCGCCGTAGTGCGGTGGGCGTGCGCGACAGCCGCGTCGGCGAGCGAACGATCGTCAACTTGCCGAGATGAGGGCTCTCGACCGTCTGCGCCATGGCGAGGTGCTCCACCTGCGGATTGGCAAAGACCTGATCGATTGAAAGGATGGGGCCGCTCGGGACGCCGACCGCGTTCAACGCCTCGATCAGCTCCTCTGATGTGAACGTTCGTGTCTTGTCCTCGACCAGAGCGCGTAGCTCTGGGCGATGCCGGGCGCGACTCCTGTTGGTGGCGAAGCGCTGATCCTTGGCGACGTTTTCGGCCCCGATGACCTTGAGGAAATCGTTGAACATGCGGCTGCCGGATGCCTCGATGTTGATCGCGCCGTCTTTGGTCGGAAAGACGCCCATCGGGAAGGCGGTGGGATGATCGTTGCCCGCTTGAGGCGGGACCTCACCATCGATCAGCCAGCGCGTCGCCTGAAAGTCGAGTATCGCGACCATCGCTTCCAGCAGCGAGGTCTGTACCCACTGCCCCTGGCCCGAGCGCTCGCGCTCAATCAGTGCCGCCATGATTCCGTGCGCCAGATATAGCCCGGCGCAAAGGTCCGAAATCGGGACGCCAACTCGCCATGGTCCGCTGCCCGGCGGCCCCGTAATGCTCATGAGTCCGCCGAGACCCTGCGCGATCTGGTCGACCCCCGCACGCTTTGCGTATGGCCCGTCCTGGCCGAAGCCGGAGATGCTGCCATAGACGATGCGCCGGTTGAGGTCGCGCACCGTCTCATAATCCACCTTGAGACGGTATTTCACCTCGGCGCGGAAGTTCTCGACTATGACATCGGTGTCACGTATCAACCGATAGAGCACGCCGCGCCCGACTTCACTTTGCAGGTTAATCGCGATCGAGCGCTTGTTGCGATGGAGATTCTGCTGATCCGACCCGCCAAAGCTCGACTCCAGGCCGCCCGGGTCGGCGCGCGTCACCTGGGTAACTTGTGCCCCATGGTCCGCCAGCACGCGCACGCAAGTCGGCCCAGCCCGAGCGTGCGTCAAGTCAATTACTTTGATGTGGGCGAGAGGACCTGCAGGAGTATTTTGCGCGCCCATGCTGCGAACCTGCTCTGTAACAAAATTGGACCGGGTCTTCTTTTGCTAGCACGCCCGCAGATTGATCTACAGGGGGCAACTGAACCGGGTGAGTATCAGGTCATTGTGCGCTTGAAAGGTCTCCCGTGCCGGCACCGGAGGAAGTATCGAAATCATGGTCCGCCACTTGGGAGTACCCCACGCCGGGGCGGGTCAAAATATAGCATCGATTTCGAAATGTACCTGCCCGCGGCATACAACTCGCGGAACTCAGGAACGCGAACGTGATCTGAATGCTGGCGCCCTGGGTGCAAGAGGGGATAAAAGACGGTGGTTATGATTTCCATCAGGGACGTGGGGCCAGTCAACAGAGGAAACCATGATCCGGTTTGATGTTGTCTCGCTGGGCGACCATCTGCCCGATCCGAATCGCCGCCATTACAACCAGACCCAGTGCGACCGCTACCAGACGCTGATCGAGATGGGTGTTCGCGCAGAGGAACTTGGGTTCGGCGGCATGTGGATCGGCGAGCATCACGCTTCCGACTACATCATTCCGGCACCCCAGATGATCCTGGCGGCGATCGCCTCCCGTACCAGGCGCATTCGGCTGGGCAGCGCGGTGTCGCTGCTACCCAACAGCGATCCGGTGCGCCTGGCGGAGGAATTTGCAACGCTCGATCTTCTCAGCAAGGGACGCGCCGAAATCGGATTCGGCAGCGGAATCACGCAACATACTTTCAAGCTGTTCGGCCAGAACGCTGATGATGCGACCGCCATTTCGATTGAGAATCTGGCATTGATCCAAAAGCTCTGGACCGAGCTTGATATCAACTGGAGCGGAACCTTCCGCGCGCCGATTCAGGACACCCGGCTTCAGCCGCGAACATTTTCCGGTAAGGCAGTCCCAATCACGATCGCAACCGGGGGATCGGAAGTGGCCGCCCGATCCGCCGGTCTGGTCGGACACAAGTTGGCGCTGCTCACCGTTATTGGCGACTTCGCATCATCGAAATCACTGGCCCGGATCTATCGCTCCGCCTACCGCGAAGCCGGACACGATCCGCGAGGAATGAGTGTCTCGGCTGCCGCGTTTGTCTTTACCCGTCCCGACGGAAAGCAGGCACGCGAATATTGGGAGCCATTTATTCTCAACTACCAGGGCTTCGTGATGTCGCTGACGCAACAGAAGGTGTTCACGCGAAGTCTGATGGAGCGTTTCCAGGCGCTCGGCTCCAGCGCGATGAGCCGCCAGGCGCAAATGTGCGGGGAACCGACCGAGATCGTCGAGATGATCGAGCAGGCTTACGAAGACATGGGCGGCTTCGATGAGCTCAAGGTGCTCTTCGATGTGGGAGGGCTTCCGGCCAGTGAGGTTTTCGAGTCCATGAACCTGTTCGCCGACAAGGTTATGCCCAACGTGCGCGTCTCGACGCAGAGGGCCGCGAGCGCGTAGCAAGGAAAGTGGTTTGCTGACCCAATTCGGCGCGGAGGTGACGTTCGATGCCGGCAATTACCGACCGATCGACCAAAAAACCACTGTTGAACACCATGCGTCTCGGCCATGGCACGCTCGAATGCGTGGATATTGCGAAGACGCGGCGCTTCTATGAGGAAGTGCTGGGTCTGGAGGTACTGCAGACCAGCCCGATATCCCTGATGGTCCACAAGGACACCAATCATGTCTATGCGGTGGTCGAGACCGGCAAGTCCGACAAGGAAATGGACATGCTGAATCACAACGGGCTCGACGTTCCCGGCGCCGAAGCCGTCGACCAGGCCTACGAATTGCTGATGAAGGTCAAGGACGAATACGGGATCAAAAAGATCCAGAAGCCACGCCATTCGCACGGCGACCACGCATTCTATTTTTGCGATCTCGATGGCAACTGGTGGGAGATAGTAGCAGTGCGTCCGGGCGGTTACGCGGCGGATTTCGGCGCGGAGGATCGCGATCTGACTGGGCACCACGAACTCGATCAGTTGAGGGGAAGCGTCGCACGAATCCACACGCACGATCCTGAATTTCGCGCGCAATATCTGCAGAAACGATCCTGACGCGCTCCGTGCGATCTAAAACATCGGATCGCCGGCGTGGAGTCCTAACAGCATTCGTCCCGCCGGCCGATACATCTTGGGGTGCACGATCCCGTGCTGGCAGGCAGTCAGGATATCGCGCATGATCCGGTCGAGGGGACTGGTGCGGTAGATGGCACTCGTAGCCGCGAGATCGTACATCGTCATGATCACCTCTTTGGCTACACGATGCACGTGGATGAGCATGATTCGGTACAGGGCGCGCTGGCGCGCCGAAAGTTTCTCGTCGCGGGTGAGTGTGCCCCACAGTTCTTCCAGGCTGGAGTAGGCAAAGCTCCGCGCGGCCGCCAGCTGACCTTCCCCAATCGCGACTGCTTCATGTGCACGTGAGTCGTCGCGCAAGAGACGGCTGCCGAATAGTTTGTGCGGATCAGGAGCCGATTCTTTCCTCTGCGCCAGGTCCTCGACCGCGTCGAGAGCGGCTCGCGCGAGGCCGAGGGGCACTCCTGCATGTGAGACCAGAAACAGCGGTGGGAAACGGTAGAGAGGTCCGGAGCACTGAGGTCGCTCCGCAAAATTCCAGCTCTCCTCGAAAGGTACGAAAACATCGTCCACGACGTAGTCATGGCTGCCGGTTCCCCAGAGGCCGGTCGTATGCCACGTGTCGAGGATTTTGCACGCAGCTGGTGGAAACAGCATCACACGAACGTCTGCTCGTTCATCGGGAAGGCGGCGGGGCTTGCCGCCCTCGAAGACGATACATCCGCCAGCGATTATCGATGCATGCTGGCATCCGCTGCCAAATCTGTATCGGCCGCTGACCCGATATCCGCCATCCACGAGGTCCGCACGTCCGATCGGCACCACTTGCCCAGCCAGGGAGAAGTTGGTGTGGCCGCACAAGCGTTGCGCCACCGGGGGAGAAAGGAAGGCGCTGCCGAAACTCCCAGCCGTCGAGATCATCGCGCACCATCCGACTGAACCATCCATTCGCGACAGCTCTTCGACGACCCGGACCTGCGTCATCGGATCGAGTTCAAGACCTCCGTAGGCGCGGGGAACGGCCATGCGGAAAGCGCCCAGCTCTCTGAGGGCCTCGACCAATCCCTCCGGCAAGCGGCGCTGTACGTCAATCGCAGTGCTGGACTCTGCTATCAGCGGAGCCAGCGCTTGAGTCGCCGCGACGATGTTGTTTGCGGAGCGAGCATTATGTTCGGTTGTCATAAATTCTCCGCGCTCCCTCCTGCACGAGTGGACCGGGATGTCGAAGGCGCTTGGCCAGCGGTGCGTAACCAGCGCAAGAATCACCCTGCTCTGGCCCTTACCTCGATGTCATCACCCAGTTTCGGGCGTCTTCTCCCGGAGAGTAACCCACGATGCTCTGGGACGGATTGCGATTGACCAGCGGCCGCAGGTAGAGGGGGTGCTTCATGCTGCGAACTTCGTGCTCGACCGTAAACAGTACCTTGCCGCTCTCAGGATCGACGATGTCCTGGAATCGATACTGGTGCTGATCGCTTTCTTGGGTGATCAGGCCCTTTGCGGCGAGCCGGCGATGGGGACCGGAGAAGTCGTTAATGTAGATTTGAATATGATGCTGATCGTAGGGTGGAATCGGCCTGTCGGATTCGCGGAAGAACAAATGCTGCCCCGTCCCAGCCGTCACGCAAGCAAAGCGGCCGCGCGCATCCTCGAGCGATGCCGCCTGCGCACCCATAATCTGTAAATAAAAACGCGCGATACCATCAGCCGTCCCGACCGACACGTCAAACTCAAGGTATGGAATACCGACCGCCATTTGACCGAAGCGCTTGTTTGGAGCAAAGCAATGAATACGATTGCCCCATGGGCAGAGCGCCTCAACGTAGCCTTCGCGTTCACGGAATTCGAAGCGAGTACCGCCGAGGGCGTCGCGTATCCGGCTGAGGCGCTGCGGCAATGCCTCGTAGTCCGAGACCACGACGCCTACATGGCCCCGCAACACCTGCGGCTTGCTGGTGGGAAGATGGAATTGCTGGCGGCCCGCATTCACCCACATGTTGGCGGGACCCGTCATCATGTATGGGTCGCGCGTCAGCCCGAGCCCGTTGACATAGAACAACGCCGCCTTTCCCTGGTCCGGAACCGTCACATTGACATGTTCAAGCGCGACGATATTGCCGAGATCCTCGGCGGTTCGATCATACGTCTTGCCTTTCTGCATCAACTTGGCCAGGCCGCCGGGCTCGTCAAGGACCGGATCTCCAGTCACACCGAGCAGCCCGGCGGATCGTTTTGAGAACTTTGTTCCCGAGCTCTGCTCGGTGCCCGCTGCGCACAGCTCATCTATCTGCTGAGTGAAGAGTTCATCCGAGATGATCCCGTTGCGATAAGCTTTGCACACCTGCCGTATCTCGAAGTCTCTGCTTGGCATAACTCACTCTCCCAAAGCTGACGGTCTCAAAGCAGTGAACAAGAGAAATTTGCTTTTGGTGCGGCGGGCTCGGAAAGCCCTGCGAGCCGCACGCCTCGAACCTTGGCTCACCATTAGAATAAGCACCCGGCCAGTGTCCAATGCCGCGGTGGAAGTCGAGCAAATGATCGGTCAAGCTCCAGGGGATCTCGAAGGTTGAGGCTCAAGTATAAACGGATGTTTCCGCAATGGCATGGTTTCCGTTGGCGCGCGCAGAGAGTAAAAATCGGACTAACTGCACGACCGACGACAGAAACCGATCAAGGAGGAAGCGCTCATGGCAGCCGCAGCTCCCGGGACTTTCGAGCATGAGATCGAAATCGAAGATGTGGAATATCTGCGCCAGGCAGACACTCCGCTGCTCGCGCGATTGTTCAAGCCGCGCGGACAGGGACCGTTTCCCGCGATCATCGAACTCCACGGCGGCGCGTGGTGTCTCGGCAATCGGCTGAACGACGACCGAATCAACGAAGAGCTCGCGCACAAGGGTGTCCTCGTCGCGGCGCTCGATTTTCGCGTGCCGCCGGTCGCGTCTTATCCCGCGTCGCTCGCGGATATCAACTACGGCATTCGATGGCTCAAGTCGCAGGCCGCCAGGCTCAATACTCGCCCCGACACGGTGTGCACCTTCGGTATTTCGAGCGGAGGGCATCAGGCGATGCTGCTCGGCATGCGGCCGCGCGACACGCGTTACTCGTCGATCCCGCTGACCGGCGATGCGAGTGTGCGCGGCGTGATACTTGGCGCTCCCGTGATCGACCCGATCGGCCGTTACCGCTACGCCAAAGGCCTGAAGGAGCAAGGTAACCCGCCGCCCTTCGTCGACATGGTGTTACCCCTCCATGACAAGTACTGGAAAACCGAAGACGCGATGAGCGAGGGCAGCCCGGTGCAAATTCTCGAACGCGGCGAGCGCGTCGACTTGCCGCCCGTGCTGTACATCCAGGACTCCCGCGACATCGTGCATCCGCGCTCACAGCTCGACCGTTTCGTCGAGCTTTATCGTAAGGCCGGCGGCGATGTGGACCTGGAGTTGTCCGAAGGCGCTGCCGATGCGTTCGCGCCGCGCAATCCTCCGCAGGCGATGGGCGCCGGATACGAGCGGGATGCTTCGTCGCCCTCGGCCTCGCGCACTGCGGAAAAGATCGTAGCCTTCGTCCGCGCGCGAACTCGCTAGGGCATTGAGTCGACGCGGCTGGAAAGGATTCTGCGAATCCAGTCCGACTGCGACGCGGCTGAGTTGCTCGGTTATGCGATCAATGCGGCCGCTGATGTGCAGCGGCATGGCCTGCAAATCGCGATAGCGGCGCTCGAAGTCGGTGCCCTCGTGTAGTTGTCCTTGCTGAAAATCCCATCGCGCGCAAAACCTGGAGTTGATGGAGGAGGCGCCTTGGGGCTAAAAGCCAGGACGCGGTGCAATAGCCCGTGGCAAACCGGTTCTTCCTGACAATTGCGCCGCTGATCGTGATCGCTGATGGACCGAATGTATCGATCAATCACTCGAGGTCAGGCCTGGCAGACTCCATCGTGCCATACCCGTCTCGCTTCAAGGCAGGCAGACGTTGTGTCCCAACTGAAGGCAGGACTGAGAGATCCCCCTCGCACTCCCCCTGCTCAGAGCCCGCCAGGGTGGGTCAGCTTTACTTCGGCGACCCCGCGGCAAAGTGACATTCAATCGGCGTTGACACCGGCCGAATAATAGCGAAATAAAAGCGAAACTGCTATGGTCGCCTGATGGCGGTGAAGACATGCCGGGTGACGTGCAGTGACTCCCGAGGGGTCGCGCACACGGTGGAAGTCACAGCCCAGACCCTTTATGAAGCGGTCGCGCAGGCGCTGCGGTTATTCCGCGAAAACGACTGGACGGAAGATTCCCAGCGTGTGCCTGCGACGGTGACGGTACGAATCAAGCAGCCGGAATTGGAGCATCAGGTGCGGATCCGAGATTTTGAAAACTGGCTGGAATCGGCGGCGCGGAGTCCGGCTGACATGACGCTCAAGAATCGCCTGCGCGCGCTTGTTAAGGGGTAATCTACAGACCGGAGATTCTTTCCGCGGAAACCTATTCGATTTCCGAACAATCTCTCGCAGCGAGGTATCTAGCTTGCTCCGCGACGCCCGCGTTGGGAAAGTCGACGTGGTTCTGCTGCGCAATGTCGTCATCGTGCAGCCAACCCGCCAATGACAAGTGGATTTGTATGCCGTGCTGGAACCCCCGGCGAACCGACCACAATTTCCCTGACAAAACTCAACGGCCTGATAGACTCTCGCAGGGAGGTTGCTAGGTTGATGAACCAATGAGCGCTAAGAGCAAGCGTTCCGGCGAAATCATCGATGGCCTCCCCTCTTGGCTTGAGCACCCGTCCACAACGCCCATGGACCCGCCCGTTGCCACGAGAATTCAAATACTGCCAATCGAACGGTTGAAATGGGAGGATTTCGAGCGCCTTTGCGCGCGTCTCGCAGGTCGCGAAGCAGACATAGAGCATTCCCAGCTCTACGGAGAACGGGGGCAGAAGCAGCACGGAATCGACATCTTTGCCCGCGATCGTAGTACGGCTAATTACTCGGTTTATCAGTGTAAGCGCGTAAAGACTTTCGGCCCTGCATCAATAAAAAAGGCTGTCGCCGAGTTCCTCGCTGGCAAGTGGTCGAGTTCGGCGAAACGATTTGTACTCTGTTTCACGGACAGCGCTGTAGTCACCAAGCACGCCGACGCACTCGAGGAACAAGTATCTATACTTTCGAAACAACACATTCGCTTCCAGCCATGGGGCCGCGAAAAAGTATCCGAGATCCTGAAAAGTCATCCCGACCTAGTCGACGATTTCTTCGGTCGTGAATGGGTGGGTCTCTTTTGTGGTGACAAGGCGGCCCAACCATTGGGCAAGCGTCTCGACGTTAGCAAGGTGCAAGAGTTTCGACGCGAACTTGGTTTGTTTTATCGTTATCTGTTTGATGTACAGGATCCCGGCATCCCTATACGCAGAAAGCCTGGCTCTTCTTCGTTTCCGCTTACCGATAGATACGTTCTGCCCGACGTCTATGCAGAGTCCGAGATTCAGGCCGGAGACGAAAGTTCGGTGTCCGGGCCAGGACCGAGGAGGGAGCGAAAAGATGATGGACTTTCGGCGCGGCGCGTACTGCCTGATTCGGATTCGATGCGGTCGGAGCACGATCAGCGAGATGTTGCTTCGCGCTCTTATGCTTCACGTAGGAGCGTCGACACGTGGTTATCGCAATCGCGGCGCTCGGTCTTGATCGGGGACCCTGGAACGGGAAAAAGTTCTCTAATTCGATATCTGATAACCGATCTTTTCTCCGATTCTCCAACATTACCAAAGACAGCGAGAACCTTCGGCAATTTGCTTCCGGTGTGGGTCCCCTTTGCGTTTTGGACGAAATTGATTGTTTCAGGAAATGAGTCATCGCTGAGCCATACCCTCAAGCGTTGGTTTGACGAAAACGATCAGTCGAGGCTCTGGCCGCTTGTGGAGAGTGCAATAAATGATAAGCGGCTATTGCTCTTCGTCGACGGATTGGATGAGTGGACTGACGAAAGCGCTGGCAAGATCGCTTGTCAGCGCTTGCAGATTCTGATCGAGCAGAAAGACTTGTCAGCAATAGTGGTAACCCGGCCGTATGGATACGCGCGGATGCCTCGATTCGGCAGTGGCTGGCAAGCCGCGGAAATAGCACCACTTTCGGACAAACAGCGGATGGAACTGTGCACCAAGTGGTTTCGGTTGAGGCATTTGACTGACCGAAAGGATGACAAAAGAGTTCCCGACGAAAGTGTGAAACACGACGCAACTCAATTTATGTCAGAGGTGTCACGATCGTCTGACCTTCTGGAGCTTTCTCAGGTTCCGTTTCTTCTGCTTCTGCTGCTCTACCTGCAGCTCGAGCGGGCGGTGCTTCCGACGAGTCGATTTCAGGCTTACGAGCTGATGCTTGAGCATCTCATTGACGAGCACCCCGCGAACAGGAGAGTGGCTGCGTCTCTAGTGAATCCACGGCAGGGCTTGCGTCCAGATGACGTGGAACGGGCACTCGCCTTTGTAGGATTCGAGATCCAGAACACCCGGAGCGGTGGGCTGATTTCCGAGGAAGAACTCCGAGAGATCGTGCTGAGGTTTCTGACTAATAATGTTCTTGGTCTCGGACTGGATGCGGCTGAGTCCCACTCTTTGCTCTCCCAGCTTGCCGACATCGCGGAGGGCGAGATCGGTCTTTTGGTCCGCAAGGGAGCAAAGAGGCTTGGATTTTTTCATCGCTCGTTTCAGGAGTACCTGGCCGGTGTGCATCTTTCTCGACTGACTCCGACGGAGCAGCAGTCTTTTGTCAGAACACACTTCGACGATCCACGATGGAGAGACGTGCTGCTCGCACTTTTCTCGATGACGCGGTCGCCCGAAGCACTGCGAGCGTTGGTCGAGACAATGACGGGATCCACGCTGCCGCAGCGTCTCGCGATTGCCGAGTTTCGTGCTGAGGTTGCATTCGGTGACTTTGACTGCCCGGCCGACCTTGCTAAGAGCATCGCCGAGGAGTCCTTTGTCGGGATCGAACGCGGAACATGGATGCCGCATCGCGAACGTCTGCTGAATTCGTGCCTTCAGGGTCTGCATTCCACGAAAATTGCTGAGAAGTTGCGCCAGCACGTGCGCCGCTGGGTTTATTCCCCAAATGGCTGGCAGCCTGGATGGTTCACTGCGATGCAGCGTTGGCCTGCAGATTCGCTGACGTTGACGGTCCTGGAGGGTCGGCTGAACGGCGCAGACGACGTCGGTGTTCAGCGATCGGCGGCGCAAAGTCTCGCCGGTGTATTTCGCGGCGATTCGGAAGTCGGAGATCGTCTGGCGAGGCAGGCCCTGGAGTCTCCTTCACGATCACTTCGAGCTGCGGCTATTGAGGGACTCTCAACAGGTTGGTCGGACCATCAGTCTATAGCCAAAATTCTGGGTTACGCAGAACAATGTCCAAGCGCGGAAGTCCGACTTGCGGGCGTGGGAGCCCGCATATTGCGGGGAGAACGCAGAGACGCTGACTTCGAATTCCTGATCGAAATGTCACGCCGGCGGAGTGACTTGGTCCTCAGGCACCAGTGGTCTGAGGTTGTCGAGGACGCCTTGGTCAAGGGCTGGAGTGGCTCGCGAATTCTAAAAGAGAAGTGTCTTGATGCTGTGAGAGATCGCTATATGTTTCGCGGCGAGGCGCTGGCCGAGTCCACTGCAATATCAGTTCTTCTTCGAGGGTATTCGCAAGATCCCGACGTAGCAAAGTTCTGCGCACGCGAAATATCAGGCTACGACGATCGGATAAGCCAATTCCCTTTCATTGGAATGAGGTCCAAGGGAGATGCCTGGAAATATCTCGCGGACAATTTCAAGGGAAATGCCATCATTGCCGACGCGATTGATAGGTGGCTCGAAAAGAATAAGAGCGACAGGATGGAGGCAGCTCAGGCCGCGCTCGTAGGTCGTACACCAAAAGCCAAGCAGGTTCTGATAGGCGCTCTTAAGGAATCTTTCCCGTATTGGTCGGCTTGGGCGCTGCTCGAAGGATGGGGGATGCAAGATCCCGAGGTTTCAGCGGCCCTCCTTGATATCGTGAATGGACAGGCACCGCGAGCATCAGAAATAGCCAATTTGATTCCTCGGATTATTTCCGATGTGAGATCTGCAAGGACGCGCTTGCTCCAGATTTTGCGAGACACTGGGTGCGAACGACATGACTTAGTTGTGAGAGGGTTTACTGCTCTTTCGGACAAGGGCGACGAAGACGAGATTGTTTCCACCTGTTTTGATGTCGTAAATCGTGGAATACACGCTGAGTCGATCGAACACGAGATGATTGCGGGTTTTCCGGAGGCACGAGGCGTTCGAGAATTCACTCGGCAGCGACTGCGGTTGCGCAATCCGCCCATCTCTGCAGTTATCGTTGCTTTTGCGAGCGATCCAGAGATCCGGGCGGAAATCGCAGAGATCGTTCAACCTCTCCCGACGTTGTTGAGAACACGGATAATCACGAAACTTTCGAACCAGCCAACAGAAGACCAGTTCGCCCGGTCAATTCTCAAAGACTATGACCTCGAAGAGGATGACGAGCTAAAGACATTCGCATCAATTGCTTATCATCGAGGCCTGCGCCGTATCGGTGGTGAGCCGGCGCTCGACTCCCTTGTGGAAGCAATGTCCTGTTACGGTCCTGATCATCAAGAGCGCCGCCGAGCTGCTTTCGCCGGCCTTCTCGTCCTGGACCGTTTGGATGCAGTTGAGCCCATTCGCGAGAAAGGCGGGCCTTCGGAGCCGGTATCGATTGATCTCGGCGATTGGAACGAACCAAACCTGCCCCTTGTTCGCTTAGTCGCAGAGAGGTGGCAATATTTGAAGTCCGTCTTTGGGGACTCACTTCAGAGTAGAATCTCACGATGGCACCATGACGAGACCTGGCCTGCTCTATGCCGCGTCGCATCGGAATTTCCTGAAATTGAGGCTGAGATTTTGTCCAGTCTGGACGGCGACCCTAAGCTCGCTGTTAATCCGCACTGTTTGGCTTTTGTTGCAAGGGTGAAGCCGCGTTCGCAACTGCTGCTCGATAGGTGCATAGCCGCCCTGTCCACACCGGACGCCAATTTCCAACGCGGTTCGTTCGTCGCTGCCGAGATATTGGCCGAGAACTTTGCGAGCGACCCGTACGTCCGCGGGAAACTTTTTGAAGCATTGCCGATCCAGCAGACCGATCCCATTTCGGTTCGACCCGAATTGCCGTTGGCCCTCTGTTTGGGATGGCCGGAAGACCCTTTGATCGAGGAACTTTATCGCTGGTCGCGTGACATCCCAGAAATCCTCTCCAACTACACGGCATATTTTGAGGTAACATTGTCTCACTGCCCTATTTCTGAATTTCGCGACCGGCTCTTCCGTCATCTCGGGGCGAGGGAAGTTCAGAGGAATGCGTACGCGTCTCGAGCGCTACTAAAGTCGGCGGTAAGAAGAATCAGAAAGGACCGCGAGGTGGAAAGTAGTCTGTTGGAACGGTTCAACGACCAACTCAAACCAGCCGAAAAAGCCAGTGTCCCGCGTCTGTTGGCAAGCGCGAACGGGGTCTCGTCCGAAGTCCTGCAGTTTTGTGCAAATGAAATAGATCGCCAAAACCAACTCGAATCGCCGGAGCTGGGATTTGATGTCGTGAGTGCTGAGATTCGGGGCGTGTATCTTAGCCTGCTAGACGCCCTTACAGGTCCTGCTCGCCCTATCGCCTTCGAAATGGTTGCGCTTTAGCCACCGTGGGTTGCTCCTGGTAGCGAACTCCGACTGGAGCGGCGAATCGATGAGACAGCTTCGGTGGTTGCGGCGCGCGAATGCGCCGCGATCCCTCCGCTTCGGTCGGGATGACACGAGAAGCGTACTTCATCTTTCTGTTATCGCGGCCGTAATTGGGGATCGTGCGGCGGCTGCGGCGCGGTCGGATCGTTCGTTTCTTCGATTCCCAGCAGGGCGTTGCGGATTTTCTCGGCGGTTTCCATCGGGATGCCCCCTCCAGTAGTGGGACCGGCGGCTTTCTTGTCGGCTTTGGCTTTGGCGGCTAGCAGCGAGCGCATCTCGTGCTCGAACCTTTTCTGATCGATGCTGGCGCGGCCGAGGGTTGCGATTATCCGGGCGAGCACGCCGAGACTGACCTTCTTGATGTCGATCAAGCTGAGCTGCTTCAGGACGGCGAAGAGTTTGTGCTGCACCAGCCGCGTGAGCGCATCATTCATCGCGCCGTCGTTATCGGGCGCCGCGGCGACGATCGCCTTGGCCTCCGCGTTGACGATCTCGATTGCCTGCAGATCTTTTTTGAGGTGCTGGCCGTAGCGTTGGACGGTGCTTTCGGAGACGCGGCAGCCGTTGTCGGCCAGCCATTGGGAAAGTGCGCGATAGCCAGCGAAGCCGTTGGCGATCAGCTTCGCATCGAGTTCCTCGCGCAACTTCCAGGACAGTGACGTGTACAGGGATGAACGTTGGGGCATGATCTTTGGACCTTGGTCCGTGGCCTCGCTCAGGATGAGCGCTTCCATCGGAGTTCCGAGGAAAGGGGGCGAATTTGAGGTGGTCGAGTGTCGACCATGGGCGGGAGCGTACGTGCTCGCGCATTACTGTTCCAAGTCTAAAAAAGTTTACTCAGAGTCAAACCAAACGATCCGGTCTGTGACGCGGGCGAGGGGCAGGCTCAACCAGGCTCAAGCCGACGCTGCGCTCGCACGCAAGGGCATCTCGACGCATCCGGCACGCCTCGTCTTGGAACTGACGCCACGCGAGTGCAAGCGCCTGCGTAAGGACTCGGCAGCCAAAGCCGCCTGAATGGCTCGTTCCTACGCGAAATCCATGTGAGAGACGGGGTTTCGCCGGCGTGACATCGCACAGTAGTGCCTCATGGGATTTGCTGCCGGAATCCGCGATGATGTGCCCTGCCGTTCAGAACAAAACAGCAACCGGTATAGGGAGCCGCTATGGAGAAGGAAAAATTCGATCGCGCACAGGCGAGTGCGATGGCCCGTCAGGTCGGAATTGATTTCGGAGCCTCACTCACCGTGGCGCTTGCGTATATCGGCGATCGCCTCGGGGTCTTTAAATTGATGTCGGCCGGTGAACAAATGACCTCAGGGCAAATCGCAGAGCGTACCGGACTCAACGAACGTTATATCCTCGAATGGGCTTCAACCATGGCCGCGGCAGGGTACATCGAGTATCAGCCCGCCGACGGGACGTTCCGTATGAATCGGGAGCAGGCGATGGTGCTGACGCGGGAGGACAACACGTTCTTCACCGGCGGGGCCTTTCAATATGCGGTCGCGTGCTATCGGCAGATTGGCAAGCTGATGGATGCCTTTCGGGATGGCGGCGGCGTGCCTTTCATCGATTTTGGACCGGACATTGTCGAAGCGATTGAACGCCTGTTCCATGCGGGCTATGAAGCGTGGGTCGCTGAGCAATGGCTTCCAGCCGTGCCCGGTCTTGAAGCAAAACTTCGTGTCGGTATCGAAGTCGCCGAGGTCGGATGCGGAGCTGGACAATGCATCGTGCCGGTAGCGGCAGCCTACCCGAATTCGCGTTTCACCGGCTATGACGTTGACGCTGCTTCGATCGCACGGGCGGAGACCAAGGCCGCGGGCGCAGAAGTTGCAAATCGCCTCGCTTTTGAGCAGGTTGCCGCCGAGAGCATTTCTGCCGCCGATCACTTCGATCTCGTGCTCGCATTCAATTGCATTCACGACATGACCCATCCGCGGGCAGCCCTGGCCGGTATCCGGCGCGCGCTCAAACCCGGCGGCGTCTTCTTGTGGTCCGAGGCCGACGCCGCGGATCGCCTCGAAGAAAATCTCACCCCGGCCGGACGGACACTGTACGGCGCAAGCACCATGCATTGCATGACCGTCTCGCTGGCGCATGGAGGCGAGGGCCTGGGCTCAGTGATCGGCGAGAACCTGGCCCGTGAGCTGGGGCAAGAGGCGGGCTTCAGCGATTTCGAGCGCTTGGCGGTGAAGAATCCGTATCACCAGATTTTCGTCTTGCGCAAATAGCAGAGTGGCCGTGCCCGGTTCCTCTCCCGCTTCATCCGCTGCTTGTGTTGTCATCGTACCTCCGCTTCGCCGGCTTCACCGCTTCAACGAGAAAATGATGGGAGCATATCTTTAACGGCCCTGACGACTCGATCCGACGGTGGATCTGCCTCAGCGCCTCCAGATGCTTCGACACTATGAAGTCAGGTACCTGCCAAGGCACGCTGCGAAGGTAGTAAACGACCGCGCCGACATCGCGAAACAAAGTCGGGTGTATTTGCTCGCGTCCCAAAATTTGCTCGAAACCCGCAGCGCGCAGCTGCTCTTTCGCAATTTTGAGGCGCCAAGGTTCATATGACGGACGTGGAACTCCGAGCAGACCGTTGAGTTCGAGGAAGTTCCTCCCGCCACACTGCTGCGTGATGAATCTCCCGCCCGGACGCAGGATTCTGAATACCTCGGCCGAGAGATACGCCTCGTGACGATCGACCACCAAGTCGATTGCGTCATCGCGAAACGGGAGATCGGGCTTGTTCGGCCTTGGAGCTCCGGGCGCCGCGTAGTTTTCCATCGGGGCTTCATAGCGGACGACCTGCGCACCCAACGGATGGAGGCGACTCGCCGCGGTCGGAACATTCGGAGCGTACTCCTCGGTTGCGAAAGTTCGCCGCGGAAACGGCCAGAGCTGCGACAACACTTCGCCTCCTCCGGTCCCCAGGTCGAGTAGAGTCGAGACGCCATTCAACCTCTTGCGCACTTCCGTGAGGTAATCCCAAGGCAACGGCGTCTCGACCATTCGGTCTTTCACCCAGAAGAAGTCCCAACCGACGAACGGCTGCGTCTCAGCCTCGGAAACCAGTTGCTCGAATCGCTCGTCTTTGGGCGCCACCGCAGAATCTCTGCGATTAGATCTCTCGCCGCCGCCGTTCACGGTCAAGGACCTACAGGGAAATGGTCCGTCGCTTGCTGATGTTCTTGGCCATCGCCGACGCGAATTCGGCGGACCGGAGCGGCAGATGGAAAGCGAATTCTACCTCCAAGCGAGACGCGAATGAGATGAGCGCTACGGCGACCTCGTTCTCGGAAAACGCAACTGGCAGATCACGTCCGCTGGCTTGATGCTCCTGAGCCTGGCTCTCGCTTTCGGCATGATCTGGGTAAGCGTTCGAGCCAAGGTGACTCCTTACATCGTTGAGGTCGACAAACTCGGCTACGCGATCACAATTCCGACCGCGTTCTCTGCTTCGAGCACGCCGGCGACGATCGAGCGAATGAAGCGTTACGAGATCGCGGCCTTCATCCGCAACGCGCGCTCAGTCTGCAGCGACCCAGTCGTGGAACAGAACATGCCCAACGACTTGCTCGCGCACGCGCACGCCGCCGCCGACAAATTCCTGGAGTCGTATTTCCATGCCGATGACTTCGCTAAGAACCCGTTCCAGATCATGAAGCATCAGACTGTCAGCGTGCAGGTCCAATCGATCCTTCGTTGTTAGTATGGTAAGCATTGGCTCCATGAAGTTCAGCCGAATCACTGTGGATCCGCGCCAAATGGGCGGAGTTCCCTGCATTCGTCGGCTGCGGATTCCCGTTGCAACTGTTGTGGGAATGGTGGCTGAAGGCATGACCCGGCAGCAGATTCTCAAAGCCTATCCGGATCTCAAGCCCAAGGACATCGACGAAGCTCTACGCTATGCCGCCGAAGCGGTTCGCGAACGCCAACTGCCCCTCCGCTCCGCTTCTTGAGGTTTCTAATCGACAATTCCTTGTCGCCGTTTGTTGCGGAAGGACTGAGGAAAGCGGGTCACGATGCGGCCCATGTTCGCGACTACGGAATGCAGACCGCCGACGACAGGGTGATCTTTGATCGTGCCCGAAGGGAGAGGCGCATCGTCGTCGCTGCCGATACCGATTTCGGAACCCTTCTCGCTCTTCGCGGTACGCGACAACCTTCCGTCGTTCTTTTCCGCCGTCCCTCGCAGCGGCGGCCTGATCAACAGGTAGCTTTGCTGCTAGCCAATCTTGCCGACGTCGAAGAGTCGCTGACGGAGGGAAGTATCGTTGTCTTCGAGGAATCGCGGCTGAGAATCCGCCCCTTACCGATCAAAAGAGTGCCCCGCAGGGCAGGATAAAATCACCGTCCCGAGGCAGCGAGGCATTTCTGCTGTCTAGTGGAGCGCGCGACCGGGCTCGAACCGGCGACGTCCAGCTTGGGAAATCTTCTTCGGTTCACCGATCCTCCTTTGAGCCGGCCTAAGTACCCACCTCGACGTTAGTCAACGTCTGCAATTTGTCATCGTAAGGCTCACGAGTTCGCAACCGCGCCGAAGGATCGTGGGCAGTCGGCGATGGCGACACGTTACCGTTGATCAAACGCGCGGGAGCTTGCCGCTCAAGGCTTTGGCCGCGTGTCGCTCATTCGCCAGCGGATGCATCACTCCTGCTCCCGCGGGCCACACTCCTGGTGGAAGCCGCGTGAGCAGCGAAATTCGCTGCGCGTGCGGCGACAGCCCGGCCCAGATTTCGTATGGCATCGCCGGTTGAAAGTTCTGGTCTTCGTACCACGGCGCCATGTACTCGACGTTGGGCATCGCGCGGATCTCCCGGCTGAGATTCGGCGTTCCGCCATGCCATGCGCGCGTGTCGCGGAAGATCGCAGCCCCAGCCGGCGCACCGACCAGCGTGGAAAGACGCATCCATCCCGGCTCATCGGCCGGAATCGGTGGATGGCCCGGACGCCCCTGGGTGCCCGGAATCTGCCGGATCGGCCCGTTCTGCCATGTCGTGTCGGTCATCAGAAAATTAAGCGTGACGACCGGCGGCGTTCGCTCGATGGTGAGTTGGAGCGTTCGAGAGGCCTGCTCTTCGATGCCATCATCGAGGTGGGCGGTCACCCCGAGCCGCCGCGCCTGTTCGATGCGCGGCGGCGGCATTTGGA
This sequence comes from Binataceae bacterium (SeqCode), assembly GCA_052146355.1. Taxonomy (GTDB): domain Bacteria; phylum Desulfobacterota; class Binatia; order Binatales; family Binataceae; genus JAFAHS01. The sequence goes on from JBKQNE010000226.1 coordinate 21,718, forward strand.
AATGCTCCCGGTCTCCGTCCGAGTGCAGCGCCTGATACTCGATAGCGCCGGGCAGGCACAGATCGCCTCCGGCACCAAGCACGCGGTAATCGGGCCCGCCGAAGATCCTCGTGAGAATCGGGGTCGTACCAGGCAAATCGATCATCGATGCCCACACTGGATCGTGCAGCAGGTGTCGGGATGCAGACGCTGTCCCGTAGCTGTAGCGGTGAGGCAACCGGTACGACTCGGTTAAGTACTTCCGGCCGCCCACGCCCGGAATCTGGAGAATCTGCTTCAGCACCTTGGCGCTCGCAGCGCGCCATCGCTCGAGCTCGTCAGCGTTGAGGACGTCTTTTACCACCACGAAGCCGTCACGAAAAAAGATCTGCGCCGCCCTCTCGATCTCGTGCGGTTCGAGCATTTCAAGGCCGCGAATTCCGTTGTGCGTACGCAGATGTTCGCGCAGCGCGCACACCTCGGGATCGTCGTGAACCCGGCGTTTTGGAGCCCGTGGATCCGCCGCGCTGAAGCCCTTCTCGCGCACAAACGGGCGGCCCATGTCGTCCACGGTCTCGTTGGGCAAAGTTAACGCACACCAGCCCACGTCCGTTTCGCCGTAAACTTTGATCTCGTCAAGCTCGCTCATATCCGGCACTCCGAATCCGCTCCTCGCGCAGTCCTCAATCATGCGATCCCTGCCAGATTGCGGCACACCCAACTAAATCTAAAAGCCATCTGGTTTTATCAGATTCAACCCGACGGTCATCTGCGAAATGATCTGTTTCCGCACCTCATTTCGCCTACCGCAAGACGAGTACGCGGGCCGATCGTGGGTACAGTCGCAGCGCGCATTTTCCATTGGAAACTCCGAACGTCTCACCGCCGTTCAGATCGTCAACGAGCTGACCGCGATCGATGTCGGGAAGCCGCAACTGCAAATCGACGCATCGATCCGATGCGTTCAAGGCGACAACGATTGCTTCGGCCGCATCGCGCCGCATAAAAGCGAACTGCTCGTGCGCCACATGAAGCTGCGTGTAATCGCCATAGCGAAGAGCCGAATGACGGCGGCGCAAGCTGATGAGCGCCCTGATCGCTTGGTACAATTCGGGCCGTGTCGCGTGCTGAAGCATCGCCGCCGGATCCAGCGCGGGACGCAGCGGCGCGTCAGTCCCCGGTCCCTTGCGCCCTTCGATTCCGCACTCGCTGCCGTAATAGATCGATGGCACCCCCGGCATCGTCAGCAGCAGCGCATAGAGCGGATAAAGATGCGCGCGCTCTTTGAGGATACTGGCGGCACGCGCGACATCGTGATTGTCCGCAAACGTATAGAGCGGCAATCCGCGATAAATTCCGCCAGGACCGAACTGGCGGTTCATCGAATAGGCGATTTCGAAATAGTTGCGATCGTTGAGGCTCGACCACAGACCTTTGTAGGCCTCGTAGTTGGTGGTGGATGCGAGCCCGCCCGGATGCGCCCATTTGCGGTAATCGCCGTGAACCACTTCGCCCATCAGCCAGAAATCGGACTTGAGATCGCGACAGTGCGCGGCCAACCGATGCTGAAAATCCAGGTCGAGCGCATCGGCAGCGTCCAGTCTCAGTCCGTCGATAGCAAATCGATCGACCCACGATGAAACCGCTGCAAGGAGATGATCGCGGACCGCGGGATTTCCGACATTGAGCTTGGCTAGATCGTAGTGCCCGGCCCATCCCTCGTAATGGAACGGATCGCCGCAAGGACTGCGGCGCTCAAAGTCCAGATGATACCAATCGCGGTACGGCGATGACTGGCCCTTCTCGAGTACGTCGCGAAACGCCCGGAAGTCCCGCCCGGTATGATGAAAGACCGCATCGAGAACGACGCGAATACCACGGCGGTGCAATTCATCGCACACCACCACCAGGCCGCTATTGTCGCCGAGCCGCCGATCGACCTTGAAGTAATCCGCGACATCGTAGCCATGCGCGCTCGATTCGAACACCGGTCCCAGCAGGACGGCGTTCGCGCCGAGGTTTTCAAGATGGTCGATCCAGCCCATCAGCTCTGAGAGCCGGTTCGCTCTCAGACCCGCAAACGGGTTTCGAGCGGGTGCCCCCAGACAACCCAACGGAAAGAGGTGGTAGAAGACTGCGTCCTCGGCCCAACTAATCATAAAACTAACGAGTCTACAGACCGGTCGGTATATATCTCTGCGGTGGATTTCTGCTTAATCCCGCTCATTTAGGGTTCCCTTACGAGTAAATGCCGTGGCTGAATTGATGGACGATGTCGCGCCGAATACGGTCGGTTATTACCAGGCGGTCGTTGAGCTGAAGAGCGATATAGCTGTTGACCACGCCGACCAGGGTGACGGCATAACGCTGATGCCTACCGCGCATGTTGCCATGATCGTGGACCGCTTTGAGAAACAACTCCTGCAGGATTGCCTGGCGATGCGAGGAATGATGCAAGGCCACCTGATGGGCTTCGCTTTCGCGCGGAGCGAAGTAAAGCGCCAGCTCCATGCGGTAAAACAGAGGATGCCGAGCGGCGAAACCCGTATATGCCGCGACGATTCGATCGAGCGTCAGTGGGAGGTCTCCCGCATACTCGGCGGCCTCTTTAACGGCGTTGTCGAGTTCCGGTGCATACTCCTCGAACAGCGCCTTCAGCAGGCCAAGCTTGCTGCCAAAGAAGTGGTAGAGGGTAGGCTTGCCAACCCCTGCGGTATCCGCCACCTCCTGAACCCCGACCCCATCGTAGCCTTTGGCGGCAAACAGCGTCAGCGCGGCCTGCAAAAGTCCGGTGCGAGAGTCCATGGTTTCTTCTATACCAATCGGTACATAGGAATCAATCGCGTTTTCACCAAGGGCACACGGAACCCGGGTCCCGGCACAAAAAACAATATGAAGGTGAGTTCCAACGAAAAAAGGCCTTCCCCCAATAAGTAAAGACCGGAGCAACAGAGAATCCGGGGTTCTCAGCACTCCCAAACCGTAACCTTTTGCCGGGCCGCTGGTTTATACCATTGAGACGATGGCGCGCAGGGCAACCGCATTGAAGGCTCCCGTGGGGGACGACGACGAGCGCCGCCTGATTGAGGCGGCGCAACACGACTCGCGCCGTTTCGCCGATCTATACGAGAGCAATTTCGAGCGCGTCTATGCCTTCATCGTGCGGCGCGTGCGCGATCGCGATGAAGCCGAGGATTTGACCGCCGACGTCTTTCATCAGGCGCTCAAGCATCTCGGGCGTTTCGAATGGCGCGGCATTCCCTTCGCGGCATGGCTCTACAGAATCGCAGCGAACGAAATCTCGGATCGCGCGAGTCGCGCGGTCAAACAGCGCACCGCTCCGCAAGCGGACGATCCCGCGGAAGATCCCGCCGAGCCATGTCTCGACGAAGTTGAACATCGCGCACGGCTGTTCCGGATGGTGGAGAAGCTGCCGCCGGATCAACGCCGCGTAATTATCCTGCGCTTCACCGAAGAAAGGAGCATTCGCGACATTGCTAATCAACTGAAGCGCACCGAGGGCGCCGTGAAGCAGCTTCAGTTCCGCGGCTTGCAGAATCTGCGCCTATTGATGGGTGAAAAAAATGGCTAAGCGAAGGCAGACTATCGCCAAGCGAAGCCCGACCGATCAACTCGATCAGGCGGTGGAGGCGATTATGGCGGACGCCAGGCTTCCGCGCATGAATTCGAGCATCGCCGCGCTCTTGCACATCGCGGGCAATCTTCGCGATCTGCCGCGGCAGGAATTCAAGGCGCGCCTGAAGGCCGACCTGAAGAAAAGCGGCGCGGCAAACGCGATCGCGCGGCCGCATGGCGTCGCCACACCATACCTGATGATTCGGGACGCGGCGCGGGCGATCGATTTCTACAAGCAAGCGTTCGGCGCGACCGAGCTGATGCGGATGGTGGATCCGAGCGGACATATCGGGCACGCCGAGATCAAAATCGGCGATGCGCCGATCATGATCGCCGACGAGGATCCGCAGTCTTTCAACCTCAGCCCCGAATCGCTCGGCGGCTCGTCCGCATTCGTCCACATCTACGTTGACGACGTCGATGCGTTCGCGCGGCGCGCCGAACGTGGCGGAGCCAGGGTCCTCGAACCGCCGCAGGATTATCCGTACGGCGATCGGCGCGGCAAATTCGCGGACCCATTCGGACACGTGTGGATGGTCGCGACACACAAGCAGGATGTGACCGCCGAGCAGATGAAACGGGACTGGGACCGATCCGTCGAGGCCGAGAAGGCCGCGAAGCAGGTGCCGGCGATTCGCGAGGGCTTTCACACCATCACGCCCTACATCCTGGTGCGCGGCGCGACGAAGTTCAGCGATTTCCTGAAGCAGTCGTTCGGTGCCGAGGAACTTTTCGTAACGAAGCGCCCCGACGGGAATATCGGACACGCGGAGCTACGGATCGGCGACTCGATGCTCGAGATGTCGGATGCTACCGCGGAGTATCAGCCGACTCCCACCTCGATCCACATATACGTGGACGACGTGGAGGAGACGTACCGTCGTGCGCTGCGCGCGGGCGCCACCTCGATGTCGGAGCCGACCGATCAGGATTACGGCGATCGCGAAGCTGGCGTGAAAGATCCGTTCGGCAATCATTGGTATATCGCCCGCCACCGCGACGATGCCGAACCGTTGCCGCCCGAACTCCACAACGTCACGCCGTATCTGCATCCGAAGGGCACGGACAAGCTGATCGATTTTCTCAAGCAGGCTTTCGGCGCCGATGAGATCTTTCGCGCGCAGGATGCGGGCACAGTTCATCACGCGAAGATCAAAATCGGCGATTCGATTCTGGAAATGGGCGAGGCGCACGGTGTGTATCAGCCGATGCCCGCTGCCCTCCATCTTTATGTGAGCGATGCCGACGCGACGTATCGCCGCGCATTGCAAGCTGGCGCCGTCTCTACCGCGGAACCGACCGACACCGACTACGGCGATCGCTACGCGGCGGTGAAGGATCGGTTCGGAAACGACTGGTACCTCTCGACCCATAAGGATCCGGACAAACTTCGCGCCTCGTTATCAAAGGAGCAGGCCGCACCGGCCAGGCAGACACAATCAGACACGAGTTCCTTCAAGGCGGTCGCGCATCTGCGCTTTCTCGACGCGGCCAAGGTGATCGAATTCGTAACGAAAGCTTTCGGGGCGAAGGAAATCGAGCATCATGAGGCGCCCGACGGCAGGATCCTGCACGCCGACCTCGAGTTTGGCGACAGCGTAATCAGCACGGGAGACGCGAGCGCCAAGGACGATCCGATGCCGACAGCCATTCATCTGTACGTGCCCGATGCGGACGCGGCGTATAAGCGCGGCCTAAAGGCGGGCGCCGTTTCGATTCACGAACCGATGGACATGGAATACGGCGAGCGCGGCGCGTCGTTGATCGACCCGTTCGGCAATCACTGGTACCTGGCGACGTCATTCGAAGCTCGCAAACGCCGGGCGCCTGCGTCCGCATACGTGCCCGCCGGCATGCCGCACTTGATCCCGTCACTGCATCCGAAGGGCACGCCCGAGGTAATCGACTTCCTGAAGAGCGCCTTCGGCGCGGAGGAAATGTCCCGCGCGCAGGGCGATGACGGCAGCGTCCTCCATGCAAAGGTCCGCATCGGCGAGTCGGTCGTGGAACTGGGCGAAGCTCACGGGCCGTATCAACCGATGCCCACCATCTTCCATCTGTACGTGGATGATACCGACGCGGTTTACCGGCACGCGCTTGCGGCAGGGGGAATCTCACTGGACGAACCTGCCGACAGGCCGTGGGGTTTCCGCAATGCCGGCGTGCAGGACCCGGGCGGTAATCAATGGTTTATCAATACCCCGATCCGCGTCGCCGAGAAGAAGGAGGACGCCCCACAGAGTTCGCAGCGTCCCGGCGCCATCATGCCGTTCATGTATTTCGAAAATGCGAATGACGCCGCGGAGTTCTACAAGAAAGTGTTCGAGGCGACCGAAGTCCTTCGCCACGTGCAGCCGGATGGAAGGGCAAGCCATGTCCAGCTGGCGATCGGCGACACGCGGGTCATGTTGGGCGATGTGACCACTCCCGACCTGGTCGATTACGTGCAAAGGGGTTTTGCGCGCACTCCGCATCAACTCGGTGGTACGCCATTGCTCCTTTACATCTACGTCGCGGATGCGGATGCAGTGTTCAAGCGAGCGGTCGATTCCGGTTCGAAGATTGTGGATCCGATCGAGGACAAGGAATGGGGCGACCACTGCGGTGAAGTGCAGGATCCCTTCGGTCATCTCTGGTGTATCGCGACGCCTCTGAAAGACGTGCGGCGTTAAAGGCGCGATGAAAAGAGAAACGAAAAAGCGCCGGCCCGCGAGCGTCAGGCGAGGCGCCGCACCAGGAAGGAAAAGCACCGCGAAATCAAACGTGCTTGCAGTTCCGATTGGTCCTCACGCGACACCGTACTTGAGTATCAAGGGTGCCGCCCGCGCGATCGAGTTTTACGAGAAGGCCTTCGGCGCAGTCGAGGTGGTGCGTCTGACGGCTGCCGATGGCAGAGTCGCGCACTGTGAAATCAAAATCGGCGCGGCATCGATCCTGATTGCGGATGAATGGGAAGGCGTGGGCGTCAGCAGTCCGGCCTCGCTCGGTGGCACGCCGGTAATCATCCACCTCGATGTCGCCGACGTCGATGCGATCGCGAAGCAGGCGATCGATGCGGGCGCGAAAGTGATCTTCCCGGTCGCGGATCAGTTCTATGGAGCACGAAGCGGCCGCCTGCAGGATCCTTTCGGCCACATGTGGTTGCTCTCCATGCCAATCGAAGAGGTTCCCTCAAGCGAAATGCGTAAGCGCGAGGAAGCCTGGTCCAGGGAAAACGCAAAGAAATAACCGGTGCGCGAATGCGCCCACGAACCTGTAGCGATGCGCCCGTCGCATCGCAGAGGAGCACACGACCATGGCAGTCAAAGCAGTCCCCGAGGGCGCTCACTCCGTCACGCCTTACCTCATCGTTGGCGGCGCACGGAAAGCGATCGAGTTTTATCAGCACGTCTTCGGCGCGAAGGAGATAATGTGCATGGAGGATCCTTCGAACGGGCGCGTCGGACACGCCGAAATCGCGATCGGCGACGGCGCTATCATGCTCGCCGATGAACATCCGGAGATGGGCATTCTCAGTCCCAAGTCACTTGGCGGCGCGCGCCCTCCGATCTCCGTTCATCTCTATCTCGAAGACGTCGACGCGGTGCACAAGCGCGCGGTCGCTGCGGGCGCGATTTCGCAGCGCGAGCCCCAGGACCAGTTCTATGGCGATCGCAGCGCGCAGATAGCCGATCCTTTCGGGCACGTCTGGTTCCTGGCGACGCACAAGGAAGACGTATCGAGCGAGGAGATGGCGAAGCGCTTCGAGCAAATGGCGAAACAGCAGGGCGGGAACTGAACCTTTAACCGCGCTACGCGAGGATCTGACGATGGCTGCACAACCACAGGCTTTGCCAGGCGCATCACTGCCGCCGCCGATGTTGCTTTATCAAATGGGGACGGGGCATTACCTTTCGCGCGCGCTCGGGCTCGCAGCGAAACTGTATATCGCCGACCATCTGAAGAATGGCCCGCGCCATTACACTGAGGTCGCGAAGGCGACGGGAACGCATCCGCCGTCGCTGAATCGTGTAATGCGCCTGTTGGCGAGCGCTGGCGTTTTGAGCGAGAAGGAAAACTGCAATTTCGCGCTGACTCCCCTCGGCGAGTTGCTGCGCAGCGACGTGCCCGGCTCGATGCGCGCATCGGTCATGCTCTTCGCCGGCGAGGGAATTCAGACCGCGTGGGGCGACCTTGAGTACTGTGTGCGGACGGGACAGCCCGCGTTCAAAAAGAACTCACCTGACGCGACCGCATTCACTGGCATCAATCAGAATCCCGAAAGTGCCGCTGCGTTCGACGAGGCGATGGCGGCGTTCAGCGCGCAGACCGCGCTCGCCCTGGTCGCGGCGTATGACTTTTCGGCATTCCGCAAACTTGCGGATATCGGAGGCGGCAACGGCGCGCTGCTCATCGGAATTCTAAAGGGCAATCCTCACCTGCGCGGACTCGTCTTCGACCAGCCGGCCAGCGCGGAACGCGCACAGCGGAGAATCGCAGAGTCCGGGCTCGAGTCACGATGCGAGGCCGTGGGCGGAGACTTTTTCAGGGAAGTGCCGGCGGGTGCGGACGCTTACCTGCTGAAGCACGTCATCCACGATTGGAACGACCAGGACGCGATCGCGATTCTGAAGAGCTGCCATCGCGCGATGATCGGTACGAATGCGAAGCTGCTGGTAGTCGAGGGCATCTACCCGCCGCGAATCGATCAATCGCTGGAAAGTCGCGGTTCCGCATTCAACGACGTCAACATGCTGGTCTGCACGGGTGGCCGGCAGCGATCGGAAGCTGAGTTCCGCTCGCTTTACGGCGCGGCCGGGTTGAAGCTGACAAGGATTGTCCCAACTGCGGCACGGGTCTGCGTTATCGAAGGAGTGAGGATTTGAAGCGGCGCGCGATTTGACGCTGATAGCGTTGGTCGAATCACAGGGAGATACCTCAATGAGCAGCGGAACAAAACATATCCAGCCCGGCTATACCACCATTACACCATATCTCTACGCAAGGCCCGATCTGGCCGATTTTCTCAAGCGCGCCTTCGGCGCTGAGATTCTCCGCGACCCCGCGCCGGATGCGGCAGGAGCTTTCCATTGCGAGGCGAAAATCGGCTACGCGCACGTTCTCTTCGGCAACGGTTACTTCTCCGATTCCTCCATGTCGGCAGCCGTCTACGTCTACGTTCCTGATGTCGATGCGACCTACAAAATCGCAATCGGCTTAGGCGCGAAATCACTCCGGGAACCGAGTGACGAAACCTGGGGTGATCGGGTTGCCGGCGTGAAAGACACTTCGGGCAATACCTGGTGGATCGCGACTTACAAAGGCGCGAAGTGACCGTCGCTGGAGGCAACCCATGGCGCATCCACGCATGTATGACGATTCCAACCCCGCGATAAAGCGGCTGCGTGAACTCTGCTTCGCGCTTCCGGAAGTTGTCGAAAAGGAAGCATGGGGCGAATGCACGTTTCGAGTCACCGGCGGCACTATGTTCGCGATGACCGACAACAATCATCACGACAGCGGCCACGTTGCGGTGTGGGTCAAGGCGCCACCGATGGTGCAGGAGATCCTGGTCAGCTCGACGCCGAAAAGATTTTTCAAGCCTCCTTACATGGGTGCCAAAGGATGGGTGGGCGTACGCATCGACTTCAAAGTCGATTGGGATGAACTCGCCGGCATACTGAAGGATGGCTATCTGATGTCAGCGCCGAAAAAACTGCGTGCCCGGCTTCCGTGGGCTATCCAAGGACTTGCGCCAAGTACGGACGGAAAGGGAAAGCGAGGCGCTAAGTCCTCGCGCAAAGCGGCGGGCGGCGCACGGGATGAAAGCAGAAGAGACATCTGATCGATCGGGACCGACACAAGCCAACGCGACGCGGCCGCAGGCGCGGCGAGCAGCCTTCGCGTTCATCTTCATCACGGTCGTTCTGGACATGCTCGCGCTCGGGATGATCGTGCCCGTGCTGCCCGAAGCTCATCGAGGACTTCGTTCACGGCAACGCCGCTCGCGCCGCGGAGATCTACGGTCTGTTCGGAACGGTATGGGCACTGATGCAGTTCGTATTTTCGCCCGTGTTGGGCGCGCTCTCCGATCGTTACGGCCGCCGGGTCGTGATCCTGCTTTCGAACTTCGGGCTCGGCCTCGACTACATCGTGATGGCGCTGGCGCCGACGGTCGGATGGCTGCTGTTGGGTCGGGTGATCTCGGGAATAACTTCGGCAAGCTTTTCCACCGCGAGCGCATACATCGCTGACGTCACCCCGCCGAGAAACGCGCTGGGAGCTTTGGCATGTTGAGCGCCGCCTTCGGTCTCGGGTTCATTCTGGGGCCGGCGCTCGGAGGTGTGCTCGGCAATGTCGACCCGCGCCTGCCCTTCTGGGTGGCGGCGGGGTTCAGCCTTTTGAACGCGATGTACGGATTGTTCGTGCTGCCCGAGTCTCTGCCGGTTGAGCGGCGGGAGCGGTTTTCATGGCGGCGCGCCAATCCGATGGGGTCGCTGAAATTGCTGCGATCGCACGCGGAGCTGTTTGGGCTGGCCGGCGCGAATTTCATCGGCAACATGGCGCATGAAGCATTGCCCACTACCTTCGTGCTCTATGCGATGTATCGTTACGGCTGGAACGAGCGGACGATCGGGCGGGCGCTCGCGACGGTGGGAGCGTGCTCCGCGATCGTCGGTGCGGGCCTCGTGCAGCCGATGGTCGAGCGCTTCGGCGAGCGTCGCGTGATGATCGCCGGTCTGTGGTTCGGTGTGGCCGGGTTCGCGATTTATGGACTTGCGGCGACCGGGCTCATCTTCTGGCTCGCGGTTCCTGTCACCGGGCTATGGGGACTCTCTAACCCACCGATGCAGGGTTTGATGACGCGGCATGTAAACGCTTTCGAGCAGGGCCAGTTGCAGGGCGCCCTCAGCAGCCTGCGTGGAATCGCGTTCATGATCGGACCGCTGCTGTTCACTAACACCTTCGCCGCATTCATCGGCCCGGAACGCGACTGGCATATTCCCGGCGCACCCTACCTGCTTGCCGCACTGATGCTGACGGCCGCCACGCTGATTGTGTGGCGCGTCACGACTCCACGCTCCGAAGGCACATCGCCGGAATTCGCGGGATCACCGGAAGAGGCGTAGCTGTTTGACCGTATCAGCCGAACAAACGCTTGCTGGCCAGGTCTGCGCCCGCGCGCATCGCCTTTAGCTTTTCCCACACGATTTCTTCGGCTACGTCGCCGAGTCCGGTCGTGGTCTCGAAGCCGCAGTCGGTTCCCGCGATGACGCGATACGGATCGCCGATTGCCTGCGCGGCGCGTTCGATCCGATCGGCAACGACTTCGGGATGCTCGACGTAGTTGGTCTTGGTATCGATCACGCCCGTCACTAGCAGCATCTGATCGGGGAGCGCGTTCGCGCGGAAGCATCGATATTCGTGCTGATGACGCGGATTGGCGGCCTCGATGACCAGTGCTCCCGCTTTGGCGACATAGAGACGCGTCAGGATGTCGGCGAGGGGGACATCGAGATGATGCGGCGCTTCGTAGTTGCCCCAGCATACGTGCAGCCGCACGCGGTCGGCGGCCAATCCTTCGATGCCGCGATTCACCGCCGCGATGTTCAAGTCGACGTAGTCGAGAAAGTCGGAGAGCGGGCGGTCCGCATATGAGGTGTGGCGTTCCATCGCCAGGTCGGGCGCATCGACTTGCAACACGAAGCCGCTGCTGACGATGTGCCGATATTCGGTGCGCAGCGCGTCGGCCAGCGCGAATACGTAGTCTTCGTAATTCTTGTAGTGCTGATTGAGCATTGCGGACGCGATGATGCCGGGTGACGGCGCGGTCATGAATGGTTCGGCGAATCCGCGCGGCTGCTCGCTCAGGATGCGCTTGAAGTCGGCGCATTCGCGCTCTAGTGGAGCACGATCCTGGTAACGGACCTCGCCAACTGCCATCGGCGCGTGCATCAGATCGACCATCTGCAGGTCGCCGATCCGCATATGCTCCAGGAAGGTTCGGTACTGCACGATGTCACGCATCATCGGGCGCTCGCTGCGTCCGCCGAAACCGCTCATCCGGTCGCGCACATAGGTGAAAAAACTCTCGCGAGCCTGTTCGCCGTTGTTACCGATGTCGATACCGGCTTCGATTTGTTTGGCGATGACGCGGCGGGTCGACTCCTCGACTTCGCGCTCGAAAGCGGCGTTGTCGATCGCTTCGCCGCGGCTTTTGCGAATGAAGAAGTTCTTGAGGCGCTTACTGCGCGGCAGGCTGCCGGTGTGGGTGGTGAGAATTCGTTTGTCGCTTCGCAGCATAGGGTTAGCTCCTGACAGGGGGTTCTTGTACCACTCATGTGATCCGATCCCCAAAGCTTGACGCTGCGCGTCGGCGGCGGGCCGTCCGCCGGCACTCAGACAAGGAGTTCGGCGGTTGCGTCGAGCGAAACAGGGAGTGGTGCGATGATCCCGGCGTCGTTTTTTGTGGATGCGAAAGCGGCTCGGGCTGATTTGCTCGGCGGAATCCGCGCATATAGGTTTGCTCATAGCCGCGATTGGCGGGAGGAAGCGCCGATGTCCGAGTGGCATGCAGTGATTACGCCCGAAATCAAGGAATTCATCGTTGCGCAGATCATGTTCTTTGTTGCGACCGCGCCGAACTCGGGGCGTATCAATCTGTCGCCCAAGGGAATGGATACATTTCGCGTGCTGAGCGACAAGCGTGCAATCTACCTTGATCTGACGGGCAGCGGAAATGAAACCGCGGCGCATCTGTTTGAGAACGGGCGAATTACGATCATGTTCTGCTCGTTCGACAAGAACGCGCGCATCGCGCGGCTATACGGGCATGGCCGCACCATTCACCCGCGTGATGACAAATGGAACGAGTACCTCGCGATGTTTCCACCTACGCCGGGCGTGCGCCAGATAATGGAAATCGATGTCGACTCGGCCATGACCTCCTGCGGCTATGCGGTGCCGCGGTATGAGAACCTGACCCAACGCGACACGCTGAAGAAGTACTGGGAGAAGCGCAGCGAGGCCGATGTCGCGCGGTACCATCGCGATAAGAACCAGCGCAGCATCGACGGATTGCCGAACGCGATGTCCGCCGGCGGCCCGCGCAGCGCGAAGTGACAGGCCTGGAAGTCAATCCTGCATGACGAGTCTCTATCCAGAGATCGCGCCTTACGCGCACGGCATGTTGGAGGTCGGCAACGGTAATCTGGTGTACTGGGAGACGTGCGGCAATCCGCGCGGCAAACCAGCTGTCGTCTTACACGGCGGTCCCGGTTCAGGATGCTTGCCGTGGCATCGCAGGCTCTTCGATCCAGTGGCCTATCGCGTCGTGCTGTTCGACCAGAGAGGCTGCGGACGAAGCACTCCCCACGCGAGCGCGCCTGAAACGAACCTGGCGAGCAACAATACCCCGAACCTCATCGCGGACATCGAACTGCTGCGTAAGCACCTGAACGTCGATCGATGGTTGCTGCTGGGCGGATCCTGGGGCAGCACCCTGGCGCTTGCTTATGCGCAGCGTTACCCGGGAGCGGTCACAGAGATCATCTTGTGGGGCGTCACGACCGGACGACGTAAAGAGTTTGACTGGCTATTTCGCGGCGGCGTTGCGGTCTTCTTCCCGGAGCAATGGGAGCGTTTGCGCGCTGCTCTGCCGGCCGCCGAACGTGATCGCGATATCGTCGAGGCGTATCACCGGCTGCTGAACGATCCTGACCCTGCGATTCGCCAGCGAGCTGCCTTGGCATGGTGCACGTGGGAGTCCGCGACCCCCGCGTGGCCTCCTAGCGAAGGGATGTCTCCCAGATTCAGGGATCTCGCCTTTGCGATGGCGTTTGCACGTCTGGTGACTTACTACGTCAGCCACGACGCGTGGATCGAAGACGGGACCTTGCTTCGCAACGCCGACTCTCTGGCGGCCATTCCGGGAATCATGGTGAACGGGCGTTTTGACTTTCAGGCGCCAATCGGTTGGGCGTGGGACCTCAAGCACGTGTGGCCGCACGCCAAGCTCGTGATCGTCGACGACGCCGGACACGACGCATCTAATGCCGGCATCACGCAAGAACTAATCCGCGCTACCAAGCAATTCGCATCGCGCTGAGCGAGGTTGCTGGTCAGCAACAGTCGTCCCGACGGTTTGGTAGATTTCGCCCGATGGTGGCAGACTGCGCGAGAGTTCGGGAGGCATTGCGATGGCAGGCTTACTCAGCGGGAAAGTTGCGATCATTACCGGGGCGGCATCGGGAATCGGACGCGCGGCGGCGCTCGTGTTTGCGCGCGAAGGCTCGCGCGTGATCGTCGCGGACGTATCTGAAGAAGGCGGCGCGCAAACCGTGCGGATGATCCGGGAGCAGAGCGGTACCGCACAATTCGTCGCCTGCGATGTCGCGCGCGCATCCGATGCCGATGCTTTGATCGCAGCCGCCGTGAAGGCGTTTGGCCGAGTCGATTGCGCATTCAACAACGCGGGCATCGCGGGCACGCAGTGCAAGACCGCGGATTACAGCGAAGAAGAATGGGACCAGATAATGGCCGTGAATCTGAAGGGCGTGTGGCTCTGCATGCGCGCTGAGATTCGCCAGTTTATCGCGCAGGGCTCACCGGGTGCGATCGTGAACACGGCCTCTGCCGCGGGACTGGTCGCATCGCATTCCATGCCCGCGTATACGGCGGCCAAACATGGCGTCGTCGGCCTGACCAAGTGCGCCGCGATCGAATACGCCCGCGCGGGAATTCGCGTCAACGACGTATGCCCCGGCGTGGTCGATACGCCCCTGGTTGAGGGCATGGTGGCGGGCAAGCCGAAGCTCGCGGCGCGGCTCGATGAGGTCGAGCCGATAGGCCGCAAGGCGCGTCCTATCGAGATCGCCGAGGCGGTCGCATGGCTATGTTCGGACTCGGCTTCGTTCGTGACCGGCGCCTCGCTTTCGGTCGATGGCGGGCTTACGGCGGTCTGAGCGATGTTCCGGCTCGATCCCTTCATCGAGGCGTGGGACCTGCTCGAGCTGGTGTGCAAGGGCGAAGTTCGTCCGCGCGAGGTCGCCGAGTTCTTTCTGGCGCGAATCGAACGGCACAATCCCACGCTGGGCGCCTATATGACGGTTACGGCCGATCGCGCGATGGCGGATGCGCAGCGGATTGAATCTGCGCGCGCCAATGCGTCGTCGATGCCGCTTTACGGCATCGCATACTCGCTCAAGGATCTGACGCCGACCAAAGACATCGTGACGACCCTCGGTTCGCGCAACTACAAAACTTCACGGCCGACCGACGACGCGGTCATTGCGGTGCGCCTTCGCGAGGCGGGCGGAATTCTGCTCGGTAAGACGACGACCCCGGAATTTGGCGGCAGGCCCACGACCGAGGGCGGCCTTTGTCCGATTGCGCGAAATCCGTGGAACTTTGACTACAACGCCGGTGGATCGAGCGGGGGCGCCGCAGCACAGGTGGCTGCCGGGCTGGGCCCGATCGCGGAGGGCAGCGACGGGGGCGGTTCGATTCGCGGGCCTTCCTCCAATTGCGGTGTGGTGGGGCTCAAGCCCTCGCGCGGACGGCTTACCTATGCACCATTTCGCGGAGAAGCGTGGGGCGGATTCGCCACGCGCGGCCCGATCGCACGCACGGTGCGCGATGTCGCGATGATGCTCGACGTGCTGGCCGGTCCAGTCGTGGGCGATCCGTATTGGGCGCCGCCGCCGGATCGTCCGTTTGCCGATGCGGTTCAGGCAGTCCCGCAAAAGCTGAGACTCGCCGCGATCGCGGAAACGAAACTCGGCCCGGTCGATGCCGATGTGGCGCGTGCGTTCGAGTCCGGGTGCCAGGCGATGCGCGAGATGGGGCATCGCGTGGAAACCATCGATCTCGACCCGGGTGGTATGCTGCTCGATTGCGCGCGCTCACTGATTTGCGTCGGCATCGCGGCGATTCCGGTCACCAACATGGAGTGGGTCGATCCGGTCGTGCGCGAAATGTTCCGTGAAGGCCGCAAGCTGGCCGCCGGCGACTACGTGAACCTGGTCGGAGTGATGCATAACACCGCGCGCGCGATCGTCGAGCGGCTGGACCCCTACGATGCGTTGCTGACGCCCACGATGACCAAGCCTGCGATGCGCAACGGCACCTTCCCATCGCGTCCTGACCGGTATCTGGACGAGCTATGGACCTGGATCGCGTTCGAGTATCCATTCAACGCGACCGGACAGCCCGCGATCACGTTGCCCGGCGGATTCTCGGACGCGGGCTTGCCAGTTGGCTTGCAGATCGTCGGCAGGCAGAACGGCGAGTTCAATCTCCTCTCGCTCGCGGCGGCCTATGAGTCCGCGAGGCCTTGGAAGCAGAAGCGTCCGGCTCTGTTCGACGATCAGGCCTCTTAACCACCAAGGACACCCGGCAGGCCACGAACCCTCGGAAGAGCGTCTTTTTCCGATGCCTTTGTGGTGGTCATCGCATCGCGGCAGCGTCAGATCGCTTTCCCGAATATCGCTGTATGCTTGCGTGTTCAGCATAGGCTAAGCTTTGCGCGATCGGTGCAATGGCGGATGCGGCCAGGATCGCTCGCCTTTCACCGAAGCTGTTTGTAGCGATGGCTTTGCAAGAGATGGCCGCAGCGCCAACGGTCGAAGTACCGAAACCCAAATCGGAACGGCTTTCCTGGGGCACCAAGCTTCTGTACGGCGCGCCGAACTTCGCCGGCGCTGCGCTCGTCATCCCGATTCTCATCAACATGCCGAAGTTCTATGCGGACGTGGTCCTGGTGCCGCTCGGCTACCTGGCGATCGCTATCGCTCTCGCGCGTTCGCTCGATGCGCTCAGTGATCCGGTCGTCGGATGGATTTCCGATCGGACGCGTACTCGGTTGGGTCGCAGGCGGCCGTTTCTGATCATCGGTCCGCCGATTTGCGGACTAGCATTCTGGGCGATGCTGAGTCCGCCGCGGGGGATGTCCGGAAACAGCGCAGCCCTGTGGTTCGCGATCACTTTCACACTCTATTTCATCTTTCACACCATCTACTCGCTGCCGCATTACGCTTTGGGGCCCGAGTTGACGCTCGACTACAACGAGCGATCGAGTCTGTTCGGCGTGCGCGAGTCGTTTACGATTTTGGGTACGATCGTCGCGGCGGCTGCGCCGGGCGTGATGATGAAAACGCTCGGGTGGGACGAGCGGCGCGTGTTTTCATTTATCGGTGCCGCCTTCGGGATCCTCCTGCCGCTTCTGTATTGGTTGCTGGCGTGGCGAATCCGTGAACGCACCGAATTTTCGGTCCGCGCGTCGAATCCTTTCGTGCCCGGGGTCAGGCGCGCCCTGCGCAACCGCCCCTTTATCGTCCTGCTCGCCAGCTACGTCGTTGCATCGATCACTGGCGCGATTCCGGCAACGCTGCTTCCATTTTTCAACGCATACGTCCTGCAGCCGAAAAGCCCGGATCTGTGGCTCTCGTTGGAGCTGTTAGGCTATTTCGGGGTCGGGTTCCTGTGCCTGCCGCTTTGGGTTGCGGCCGCCAATCGTTTCGGCAAATTGCCGGCCTGGCTTGCCAGCTTCACCATGAACGTGACCGGCGGCGGCGCCATGTTCTTTCTGGGCAAAGGCGACACGACCGGCCTGATGTTCCTGATCTGCTGGGCGGGAGCCGCGTTCGGCGCAGGGTTGTTCCTCGGCCCCTCGATGCAGGCCGACGTGATTGATTACGACGAGCTCTATACCGGCAAGCGGCGCGAAGCGTCGTACACCGCGTTCTGGAGTATCCTGCCGAAATTCGTCGCGATCCCCAGCGCCGTGGTGCCGATCGCGGTGCTCGGGCAACTCGGTTACATACCTAACGCGGTTCAATCGCCCCAGGTCGTTCTCGCGATCAAGGCGATGTTCGCCCTTATGCCGGCACTTTGCGCGGTGCTGTCTTTCCTGATCGCCTGGAGGTTTCCCATCACCGAGAAAATGCATCGCGAGATTCTCGACGGTATCGAGCGGCACGGGCGAGGCGAGAATGCGATCGATCCTTTGACCGGACGCGTCGTGCCGCCGCCCGCGGGTGGTCCGGTGGACGAAGCGACCGGTTGGTTTCTGGATCATTTTTCGGAGGGTGAGCTACGGCGCTATGCGAAAAGCGGGGGTGCGTCTCCGCTGCGCGACGTCATGGTCGCGGCGGCGACGGCGATCGCCGTCTCAGTCATCGCGGCGCTGTTCGCTTTATCCCGCGTGCGCGAGCCGGGAACGGACCCGGGCGCTATGGCATCTCTGACTGTGGTAATTGCGGGCTTCGCCCTGGCAGTGTTCGTGTTCCACCTGCTGCGCATCAAAGCCGCGCTTCGGTTGGGCGGGGGTGCGATACCGATAGCAACCGTTCGCGCGCACCTGGGAGAGCCGGCCTGAGTCGACATCGCGGGGCAGGTCTCGGATGCATCCGGCGCGCCCGCGGAGCAGCATATCAGGAACACCGCCACGTTGGCGATTAGTGCTACTCTGCGTAGCATCCGGCAGCTGCTAATCACCGTGGATTGTCCGCCGCCTGTCCTTGATCGTCTTCGGTTACCAAGCTATCAGACTATCGCGAGACCTAGGTGCGACAAACCGTCACGTTCTTCGTGTCAGGGCGTTGGGCGGAAGCGAATCCGCAGGATCTGCGAAGGCTCGAAGCGGTGCCGTTTTTCGAAATCGCATTTCACGGCTATCGGCATCCGCGGCTCATCGATGCTCCGGCGGGGACCATCCAGGCCGAACTGGAAAACGGCAAAACCGCCTTGCAGCGGCTGGGTGCGAAGCCCGCGCCGCTGTTCCGACCTCCCTATGGCGACAGGCCTCCCGAACTCGCTCCGCTCGCGCGGCAGGATGGGGTGCTGGCGGTGATGGGTGATGTCGGGCTTGGCGATCCCGATCCGAACCGGACGGCGGACGTGATGGAACGTGATGCGATTCGATGGGTCCAGGCGGGCAGCATCATCGTGATGCATGTCAACGGACGCGGTTATGCTACGGCGGAAACCGTCCGCGACTGGCGGTTAACCGGCTGGCCGGATGGAGCATCGAGCACGGCAGGCCGGTGCACTTGTTGCCGACCCTGGGCTTTTTCGAACTGCTAATTCTTGAGTGGGCGCTACCGCTGGCAATCGGCTCGTTGTTTCTGGATCGTTACCGGGTTCCGGTTTTGCTCGCCGTGGCGTTGTGGGTTGCGGTGCCGGAGCTGATCACTGGCGGTCCTATGCACTATTTCACGGTCACTCCGGCGCGATGCGCGAGTGCCGACCGTCCCATCGATAGTGCGGAGTGCTCCCGGCCGGTGGCGATCGATGAAGCGCTGGAACCCTGGCTTAGAGAAGAGGAGCGGCGGACGCCGGGTCGCAAGCCGACCTTGCTGGTTGTAGCCGCAGCCGGCGGAGGAATTTACGCTTCCGCGTGGGCCGCGCGCGTGTTGACAGGGCTGCAACAGGAATTCGGGCCGCGACTCATACATTCAATCAGGCTTGTCAGCGCGGTCTCCGGCGGCAGCGTCGCCGCCATGTATTTCGTAGCATCCTATGATCCGCAGCTGGGTGCGCCGGCCCCCGATCAACTCGAATATATAAACGAGGCGTCCGCCCAATCCAGCAATCGAGCGGTGGCATGGGGGTTGCTGCGCTTCAACCTCATTCGATTGCTTTTTCCGCTATCGGACAGGATCAGTGATCGCGGGGCGGTGTTGGAAGAAACCTGGGCCAACGCTCTGCTCTGGCAAGGACACCCCCATCGCATCTCGGCGCGCCTCTCCGATTGGCGCAAGGGCGTGCGGGAAGGATGGCTGCCGGCGACGGTCTTCAATGCGACATTGATGGAGTCACTTCAGCCGCTCTTGCTAAGCACCGTCGCGATTCCGGCTCAATGGGGCCACGCCGTACTCTTCGATGAAGGCGAGGAAGGCTATGCTGGAACCGATATCGATGTAGTCACCGCCGTCCGCCTGTCGGCCAGTTTCGCGTGGGTCAGCCCGCTGGCGATTGCGCGTTTGCAGGACGCCGATGTTCGAGAGCCGCTGAGCACATTTCACGTCGGAGACGGCGGCTACTACGACGGAAGCGGAGTGGAAGCTGCGCTGGCGTGGTCTGAGGCGGTGATGCGCAACTATCGTCAGCGGCTCAACAAGATCGTCATCCTTCAGATTCGCAGCGAACCGCATACACCTCCGGTAGATCCGATGCGACAATTCGTTCAATCGGTTCAACCTGTGGCCACCGCGGTACGCGAATTGAGTCTGATCCAGCAACAACGCAACCAGGCGGACATGGAGCAAGCGATCTCGGGTTCGGAGGGCTTCATCGACACCGTGATTCTCAAACCGAGCGACTACACGTTGAAGGCGTGGGCGCTGCCACCCGAAGACCGGGCGCGGATAGAAAGCGACTGGCAGGACCTGAAGCACAGCGAGCAGATACGCGCGCTCGGCGCGTTGTTTGAACCCTAGAAGGCGCCTTCCTCAAAGACGATACGGACCCGGACGCTACTCCTGAGACGTGGCGACGGTTCTCGACGTATCGGCTTGAACCACTAACTCGATTCGCCGATTCTGCGAACGATCCGCCGCAGTCGCATTGCTCGCTACGAAATGGCTCGCGCCGAATCCGCGTGGAACGATATGGTCGGCCGTAATTCCGTGCGTTTCCAGATAGGTGGCGACCACAGCGGCTCGTTCGTCGGAAAGCTGTTGATTCAACCGTGCTCCGCCGGTCGGATCGCAGTACGCATCGACGTAGACCGTAGCGTTCGGCTTGGTCTTCAGAAGCTCGATTGCGGAATCGAGTATCGGTTTTGAGTCCGAACGGATCGAACCATCGGGCCGAAATTGAACTCCGCGCAGATCCATTTTCTCAACCGAAGTGTGTCCAACGTCAGCCGGTTGGGGGGCCGCGGCCAATGACGATGAAGGTTCGCCCGACCTCGTGCACCCGGACATCAAGGCCAGTGAAATCGCCAGCCCCGCGATAGTTGCGCGTACGGTCCAGCCAGTTTTTACTCGGTTGTTTTTCATAAGGGTTTTCCTCGACAATTTCATATCGAGTACCTCTCCGTTATGAATGAGCAAGGGGTGTGCCGTTCAGAGGAAATGGACAAATAAGGAAGATTGCGCCACCGGGTTAGTAATATTTACCGGTTAGCGTTGCGATCTTTCATTCGAAAAAGGTTCGCTTTTTTGTCTCCGACTTGAAACTTCTGCGGCCGCGATATGGGCGCACTGGCGCGGTTGTCGAAACTGTCGTCACGCACTACGATCCGTCGCGCGCATCCGACTTATCGGGGGAGGTTCGCAAATGCTGACGCCGCAGGAACAAGACATCATTCAGAGGTGGAACGATTTCTACCTGAGGCCGCGCCAGGGCACGTTCCAGGAGCAGCGCACGAGACTCGTGGATTACTTCGAGGAGTTCAATGCCAATCCTCCCGAGGTAGGCGCCTACCACGTCGCGGTCGAATTGAAGCAGGGCCTCACTGCCGATATCGCCTTGCCGAAGGGCAGCGGACCGTTCCCTGTCGTCGTCTACATTCATGGCGGAGCGTGGACACTCGGCAGTCCCGCGACGCATCGCAAACTCGCGAAGCAGTTTGCCGAGGCCGGCTATCTCACCATCGTGCCGGATTACCGGCTTGCCCCGGAAAACCCGTTCCCCGCCGGATTTGATGATTGCGTCTTCACGGCGCATTGGGCAGCTGAGAATGCGAAACGCTTCGGCGGCGATGGGACAAGACTGGCGATGGGCGGTGATTCTGCGGGCGGCAACTTCACGGCCGCGGTATTGCCCGCCCTCGCGTCATCCAAGGGAGCGCCTAAATTCAAAGCGGCGATCCTCATCTACGGGGCTTTCGATTTCGCTGGTCTCGTGAAGTTGGCTCCGGAGGTGGCAGAGCCGCTGGCGCGCGCATACCTGGGTAGTGCTTACCCGGCTTTGCTGAACGATCCGCGCGTGAGTCCGATTCACGCGGTTGCGGCCGGCGCGATGCCCCCGAGCTTCATCATCGCGGGGACCGCCGACGGCATCGTGGGAGAATCACGCACGATCGCGAGTGCGATGAACCGGGCCGGAATCGAGAACGAGCTTCACATCCTGTCCGACATGCCGCACGCGTTCATGCAAATGACTGAGCTTGCGGCATGCCGCGAGGGCTTGCGGCTGATGTTCGATTTTCTACGCCGGCATGTATAGACGAATCCACGGATTCCGGCAGGTCTGAGGAGCGCGTACCCCTTAAGTCTGCAATCCGCTTTTGCGGATCAGGCGAAGGTAAAATTGTGGGCAACCTGATCCGAGCCGTCAAAAGGGGGAATTCCGCACCATAACAAGCGATGACCTTTACCGGGACTATTGGAGCCCTGTTCATGCTCCCGTTGCGCGCGCTCATCAACACGAGCGTGGAGTTCGGCGTCCGCCCGAACACGCTGACGCTGGTCGGTTTGCCCATCAATCTGGTAGCCGCGTGGGCACTCGGCACGGACCGGTTCCTGGTGGCCGGTACCCTTATGATCGTCGCCAATATCTTCGACTTCATAGACGGCAAGGTGGCGCACATTGCGGGCACCTCGTCGCAGTTCGGCGCCTTCTTGGACTCGACACTGGACCGCTTTTCCGACATCGCGCTCTTTCTCGGGCTGATCTACCTCTACGCGTCGTTGCGGCGTACCGACTACATGATGCTCACGGCGCTGGCCATGATGTTCTCGATCACTACGAGCTATGCACGCGCCCGAGCCGAATCGCTCATCGAGCGGTGCGAAGTCGGCCTCATGCAGCGTCCCGAGCGGATCGGCCTCCTCATGGTCGGCGCGCTGTCGAACCGCATGGCGGCGGTGATGTGGGTGATCCTGATCTTGTCGATCATTGCGGTCATTAATCGCATTCACTACACGTACCTGGCGCTCAACAACAAACCGATGCCGATCGGCTCGAACCCTCTGACGGCTCTTTTGTGGCGCGCTTTTTTCTGGCGCGACGGGCGCAGCACGGTTTCGTATGATCTTTGGATAATTGCGGGGCTGGCGTTCGTGTGGTTGATGCCGCCGGGTTGGATCCACGATCCGACGGCGAGTGGAACCGGACTCTGGTCGCTCCTCTAAGTTAAATTAAAGGGCGAGAGTCCGGCAGGCGCCCGGCGTGCGGAATAAAGGAGCGCGTTTGATGGAGCGCGCTTCCTTTAGTCCGCGTCTATCCGTGAACCGTGCGGACTTGATTTGCCCGGACGCGAAGTGCGCTCCGAATTCGCGATGCTCTCGAGGCGGCCTTTAGCGACGTTTTCGATCGCGGTGATGATGTTGGCGGTCCATCCGGTCTGATGCGATGCGCCCAGGCCGCGGCCGTTGTCTCCGTGAAAATATTCGTAGAAGAGCACCAGGTCGCGCCAGTTGGGATCGTCGGCATAGCGGGTGTCCTCACCGTGGCAGGCGCGCCGCCCGCTCTCATCGGGCACGAATAAGCGCGTCAGGCGGAGCGACAGTTCGTGCGCGACTTCTTTCAGGTTCATCATCCGCCCGGAACCCGTCGGGCATTCGACCTTGAGTGAGTCGCCGTAGAAATGATGGTAACGTTCGAGCGCCTCGAGAATCAGGCGGTTCACGGGGAACCATATCGGGCCGCGCCAGTTCGAATTGCCCCCAAACAGCAGCGTGGCGGACTCGCCGGGAACGTACTTGACCTGATAGTCGTCACCGCCCGCGGACAAGACATAGGGATGATCTTGATGAACGCGAGAGAGCGCACGAATTCCATAGGGTGATAGGAATTCGTTTTCATCGAGCATGTATTTGAGCACGCGCTCGAGCCTGTCGCGCGAAGGCACGGCAAGCAGGCGGCGTCCCTCGCTGCCGCCATCGGCGGACTCCATATAGGAAATGTGTTTGGCGAGGTCCGATCGATTTTCCAGAAACCAGTTCATGCGCCGCGAAAATCCGTGCAGGCCCGCCATCTCTTCGGCATCGAGAACTTCGACCGCAAACAGCGGAATTAAACCCACCATCGAGCGAATTTTCAGCGGAGTATACTGCCCATTGAGCGCCAGCTTGTCGTAGTAAAAGCCGTCCTCTTCGTCCCACAGCCCGGTTCCGCCCAGCGTATTCATCGCGTCGGTAATCGCGACGAAATGCTCGAAGAACTTCGAGGCGATGTCCTCGTAGGAAGGATCGGTGCGAGCCAGTTCGAGCGACATCGCGAGCATTGTCGAGCAGAAGAACGCCATCCACGCGGTGCCGTCCGCCTGTTCGAGTTGTCCGCCGGAGGGAAGCGGGCGGGAGCGATCGAACGACCCGATATTGTCGAGGCCGAGAAAACCGCCGGCGAAAAGGTTCTTGCCGCCGACATCCTTGCGATTCACCCACCAGGTGAAATTGAGCAGCAGTTTTTTGAACACGCGGGAAAGAAAAAGAACATCGCGGCCGCCGCGCGGCCCGGTCATCTTGTAGACGCGATAGCATGCCCACGCATGTACGGGGGGATTGCAGTCCGAAAATTCAAATTCGTAGGCGGGCATTTCGCCGTTGGGGTGCATGTACCATTCGCGCAGCAACAGGATGAGTTGTTCCTTGGCGAATTGCGGATCGAGCCGCGCGAGCGGAATCATGTGAAAGGCGAGATCCCACGCCGCGAACCACGGATACTCCCATTTGTCGGGCATCGAGATGATGTCGCGGTTATACACGTGGCGCCAATCGTCGTTGCGAACATGACGATGCTGGTGCGGCGGGGTGGGTTGGGCAGGGTCGCCCTCGCGCCAATGTTCGACGACGTAATGATAGAACTGCTTGCTCCACAGCAGTCCGGCGAATGCCTGCCGTGCCACATGGCGTTCCTGTTCGTTCGTCCCGGCAGGAAGGCGGGCCGCATAGAATTCATCGGCTTCGTCGATTCGTTCTGTGAATGTCGCATCGAATCCTGTTCCCGGATCGGCTCCGAAGGCGGGAGACGGCGCGCTGCGCTCGTTGTAGAGGCGCATCCGGACGGCCACCTCACCGCCCGGCGGAATTTCCAGTTGGTAGTAGCCGGCGCACTTGGAGCCCTTGCCCTCGGGGTTCACCTTCTCGTGACGACCGTTCACCACGTAGTCGTGAAACGCATCTTTGACGAATGGACTTGGATTGGGGGAGCCGAAAAGGCGCTCGTTGTTGGATTCGTTCTCGGTGAACAGGATGTCGCGCAGATCGGCGGACGAAGCGGGATCGAATTCGAGCACGAAATTCCCGAGCGAGGCATGCCGGGCGCGCACCGCTTCGTGCCGCAGCCGCTCGATCTGACCCTTTGGCCAGTAACCTTCGCCAGTGCGTCCCCATGACCAGGTGTTGCGAAACCACAGCATTGGCAGCAGATGAATCTGTGCCGCCTCGTCTCCGCGGTTTGCGATCGTCACCCGGATGAGGATGTCGTCGGGCGCAGCCTTCCCGTATTCGACGGTTACGTCGAAATAGCGATTTTGGTCAAAGACGCCGGTATCGGTCAGCTCGAACTCTCGATCGTGATGGGAGCGCCGCCGATTCTCCTCGACCAGGTGTGCGTATGGAAACTCCGCCTGCGGATACTTATAGAGCCCCTTCATGTAGGAGTGCGTGGGAGTCGAGTCGAGGTAGTAGTAACACTCCTTGACGTCCTCGCCGTGATTCCCTTCCGGATTGGTCAGCCCGAACAGGCGCTCCTTAAGGATTGGGTCGCGGCCGTTCCAGAGAGCAATCGCGAAGCACAGGCGGCATTCACGATCGCAGAGGCCGAGCAATCCGTCTTCGCCCCACCTGTAGGTCCGGCTGCGGGCGTGGTCGTGCGGAAAGTAGTTCCAACAGTCGCCGTAGGCGGAGTAGTCCTCGCGCACAGTGCCCCATTGGCGCTCTGGTAAATACGAGCCCCAACGCTTCCAATTGGCGGTGCGCTGCGCGTCTTCTTGCAGGCGGCGCGCCTCGGCGCCGAGGTTTCCATTACTGTTCATACGGAGGTCCGTTTGGTCTTGGATTAGAGGAGCGCGGCTCCCAGCGCGGCGGCACGCGCCGCCCCCAGCAGGGCAGTACCGTCGTTGAGAATGACCTTGACGGGAATCGCCTCCAGCAAATGGCTCATCCGGCCCTTGGCCGAGAAGGCGTGCATGAAGGCGGGCTCTTTCAGTTTATTCAGAATCCGCGGAGCGACACCTCCGCCGATGAATACGCCGTTGGTTGCCATTATCTTGAGCGCCAGGTTTGCAGCTTCTGCTCCGAAAATCGCGACCACGATACCGAGCGCCTGCTCGCACAGCGGCGACTTTTTCTGAAGCGCTGCGTTAGCGATGATCGGCGGCGCATCTCCGTGTTTCAGCGCTTCCGTCAGCCATGCCGGTTCCTCGCCGCGCCCGGTGTCGCGCAGGAACCGGTAGATATTGAACAAGCCTTGGCCCGAGAGCACGCGTTCCCAACTGACGTGCCCAAGATCATTGCGCAACCAGGAGAGCATTTCCGTTTGCAGTTCGTCGGTAGGGGCGAAGTCCGCGTGGCCGCCTTCGCAGGCGAAAGGGCGATGAGTCTGTCCGTCGAAAAAGAGTCCTGCTTCTCCCAGGCCGGTTCCCGCTGAAATGACTGCGGCATTGCCGGTGGGGTCTGGGGTTCCGTGATTGAGCACCGCGAAATCTTTTGGATCGAGCGCCGCGACACCGAAGGCGTTCGCTTCGAGATCGTTGATCAGGCCGACCCGATCGAGTCCCATTTCGCGCGCCAGCGATTCCGCCTCCACAGTCCAATTCAGGTTCGGCATCTCGGCGCGTCCCTTCCGCACGGGCCCCGCGATTCCAAAGCAAGCCGCGCGCGGCCGCGTGCCGTTGAGGCTCAGAAACGCATGGACCGCGCTCTCCAGATTGGGATGCTCGCGGGTGGGATAGATCCGCTCCGTCTCGAGCTTGAGTCGCCCATCCTCAATGGTGAAGGTCGCGATTCGCGCGTTAGTGCCGCCGATGTCCCCGGCGAGGATCATTCAGGTGATAATCCTCCAGTGACGGCCCTCGCGTTCGAGCAAATGATCCGATTCGGCGGGTCCCCAGGAACCGGACGGATAGTTCGGGAAATCGCGCGGCGGCAGCGCCTTCCATACATCGAGCACGGGCTCGACGACCCTCCATCCCGCCTCGACCATGTCATCGCGCTGGAACAGTGTGGGGTCGCCGATCATGCAATCGAGCAGCAGGGTTTCGTACCCGGTCGCCAGTGCGGCGCCGAAGTATTCCGAATATGCAAAGCTCATGTCGACCGAGCCGAGCTTTACGGTCGGCCCCGGAACTTTCGCGCTGAAGCGCAGCGAGATGCCCTCGTCGGGCTGTATATGCATGACGATCTGATTGGCGGACATTTGCTCAATTCCGGCTTCCTGGAACAGCAGCTTGGGTGCGCGCTTGAACTGGATCGCAATTTCAGTAACGCGCTTGGCCATGCGCTTGCCGGTCCGGATATAGAATGGCACGCCGGCCCAGCGCCAGTTGTCGATTGCGAGCTGCACCGCCACAAAGGTCTCGGTTGCGGACTGCGGATTGACCTGCTCTTCGGTTCGATAGCCCGGCGCCGGCTTGCCCTCTTCGGTGCCGGGGCCGTATTGGCCGCGTACGGCGTGGGTCAACACGCTTTCAGGCGTTAACGACTGGATTGCATGGAGCACCTTGGCCTTCTCGTCGCGCACGGCCTCGGAGTCGAAGGAGATCGGCGGTTCCATCGCGGTCATCGAGACCAGTTGCAGGGTATGATTGGGAACCATGTCCCGCAGCGCGCCCGATTGATCGTAGTATCCGCCACGCTGTTCGACGCCGACTGTCTCCGCGACCGTAATTTGCACGTGATCGATATAGCGGCGATTCCAGATCGGCTCGAAGATTCCGTTGCCGAACCGGAACACCATCATGTTCTGCACAGTTTCTTTGCCCAGGTAATGGTCGATTCGGTAAATCTGGGGCTCGTCCAGCACTTTCTTGATTTCCTTATTGAGTGCTCGCGCGGAATCGAGATCGCGTCCGAAAGGTTTCTCGATAATGACGCGGCGCCATTTGCCGTTTTCTTCGGTCGTCAGTCCTGAGGCGCCGAGCTGGCGGACAATCTCCCCGAAGAACTGCGGCGCCGTGGCCAGGTAGAACAGGTAGTTTCCCGGCGTCGCCTGTTCCTTGTCGATCTTCGCCAGCGAGTCCTTGAGCTTCTGGTACAGTTTGGCGTCGCGGAAATCTCCGGAAACGTAGTAGACGCGTTTGTCGAACGGGTCCCAGAGTTTATCGTCGACCTTGGCCGTCGCGAACTCGTGGATGTCGGACGTGAGCTTGTGGCGAAATTCGTCGTCCGAATATTCCGCCGAGGTGACTCCAACCACCGCGAACTTGTCGGGCAGCAGCGTGGCTGCCAGCAGGTTGTAGAGCGCGGGAATAAGCTTGCGTTTGGTGAGGTCGCCCGCCGCGCCGAAGATCACCATTACGCACGGGTCGCCAGCTCGCGCTTTTGCGGCCGGCGTTACGGGGTTCTCCTGTGCAGTCGCCATAGGTTTGTCCTTTGCGAGGCTCGCGGGAGATCCCCGGCCAGCCGATTTTTGGATTTAACGATCGAGTCGTTCGCTGCTCCGTTACTTGGACTTCTCCAGATGTCCGCCGAACTCATAACGCATCGCGGACAACAACTTGTCGGCAAAGTCCGCCGCGCCGCGCGAGCTGAACCGCTCGTAAAGCGCGGTAGTCAGAACGTAGGCGGGCACGCCTTCGTCGATTGCCGCGTCGACAGTCCATCGTCCCTCGCCCGAGTCGGACACGCGCCCGGCGAACTTCTTTAGTTCGGGGTCGTCGAGCAGCGCCTGCGCCGTCAGATCGAGCAGCCACGAAGCGATGACGCTGCCGCGGCGCCAGACCTCTGCGATCTCGGTCATGTTGAAATCGTACTGATAGTGCTCGGGGTCCCGCAGCGGTGTCGTTTCGGCATCGACCGCCCCCTGCTGCTTGCCGACGTTCGCGTGATGCAGGATGTTCAAGCCCTCCGCATACGCCGCCATGATTCCGTACTCGATCCCGTTGTGGACCATTTTCACGAAATGGCCCGCGCCGTTGCCGCCGCAGTGCAGGTAGCCCTGCTCCGCGGTCGAAGTACTCTTCGTCTTCTCGCGGCCCGGCGTGCGCGGTGCGGAGTCCATCGGCGGGGCGAGTGTCGCGAACAGGGAATCGATGTGCTTCACGACCTCGTTCTCGCCGCCGATCATCTGGCAGTAGCCGCGTTCCAGTCCCCATACTCCGCCGCTGGTGCCTGAGTCGACGTAGTGGATGCCCTTGGTCATGAGCGCTTTGGCACGTCGGATGTCGTCGATGTAATAAGAATTGCCGCCATCGACGATGATGTCGTCTTTTTCGAAGCGCTTGGTCAGCTCCGCGATCGTGCTCTCGACCGCCGCCGCCGGCACCATCATCCATGATACGCGTGGCTTCTTGAGCTTTTTGGCAAAATCGTCCAGCGACGCGGCTCCGACGGCGCCTTCCTTTACCAGCTCATCTACTGCGCTTTTGTTCATATCGAATACGACGCATTCGTGGCCTCCGCGCAGCAGGCGTCGCACCATGTTGGCGCCCATTCTGCCCAGACCTATCATGCCCATCTGCATTGGTTCTCTCCTTGGGAAAATCCGTCAATTGACGTTGCCTATTGAAGTGCCTCGGTAATGGCGGTTGCGCGCCGCGTCTCCGGTTAACGGTTCTTTGCGATCGCCTCTCTGGCCGCCTCGACAACCTTGTCCGGAGTGAAGCCGAACTTCTTCTGCAACTCTTTCAATGGCGCCGAGGCGCCGAAAGTCTTCATCCCGATATTCGGTGCCCCGATGCCAGTATAGTACGCCCAGCCCATAAGCGACGCCTGCTCGACCGCCACACGCGCGCGGACATCGGGCGGCAAGACACTTGCGCGATAAACCTCTGGCTGGCGCTCGAAAAGCTCCCATGACGGCATGCTGACTACCCGGGCGCGAATGCCTTCGGCGCTGAGCTTCTCGTACGCATCGATACACAGACTGATTTCGCTGCCCGTCGCCATCAGGATGAGTTCCGGCTTACCGCCCTTCGCATCTGCTAAAACATACGCACCCTTGGCCACGCCGCTGGCAGAGGCATACTTCGCCCGATCCAGCGTAGGCAATGCCTGACGGCTCAGGATCAGACAAGCAGGTTCGTGTTGCAGTTGCATGATCACGCGCCATGCCTCGGCGACCTCGTTCGCATCGCCGGGGCGCAGAACAATCAGATTTGGGACCGCGCGCAGCGCTATGAGCTGCTCGATAGGCTGATGCGTTGGGCCGTCCTCGCCGACGCCTATCGAGTCATGGGTAAAGACGTAAATGACGGGGACTTCCATTATTGCGGCGAGCCGAATCGCAGGCTTGCAATAATCGCTGAAAATCAAAAAGCCGCTGCCATAGGGCCGAATCTTCGACAGCGCCATTCCGTTCAGCGCGGCACCCATCGCGTGCTCGCGGATTCCGAAGTGGAAATTGCGGCCGGTGCGGTTGTCCGCTTCGAAGTCCCCGGCGCCGTCGAAGGTGAGCCGGGTCTTGGTTGAGGGCGCGAGGTCGGCGGCGCCGCCAATGAGCCACGGAACATTTTTCGCGATCGCGTTGAGCACCTTTGCGGAAGAATCGCGGCTGGCGATTCCCTTGGCGTCGGCGGGGAAACTCGGAATTTCCTTGTCCCAGCCCGCGGGCAGCTCGCGCCGCTGCATCCGAGGGATCTGGTCCGCAAGATCCGCATATTTGCCCTTGTACTGTTCCAGCTTGGCATTCCACGCAGTGCTTAGTTCATGGCCGCGTTTGCCGACATGCGCATCGAAGTTCTCGCGCACTCCCTCAGGCACCAGGAATTTCGCATCCTCGGGCCATCCGTAATTGCGCTTGACGAGCTTGATCTCTTCCTCGCCCAGCGGTTCGCCGTGCGCGGCGCTGGTGTCCTGCTTGTGCGGAGAGCCATACGCGATATGGCTGTCGACGATAATCAGGGTCGGGCGATCATTGGTGTTCTGGAACACATGGAACGCGCGCTCGAGCATGTCCAGATCGTTCGCATCGCCGACCCGCGTGACGTTCCATCCGTAGCCGATAAAGCGCGTCGCGACATCGTCGCTGAACGCCAGAGCGGTATGTCCCTCGATCGTTATGCGATTGTTGTCGTAGATCCAGCAGAGATTGCCGAGTTGCAAATGGCCGGCCAGCGAAGCCGCTTCGTTCGAGATGCCCTCCATCATGCAGCCGTCGCCGCACAGCGCGTAGACACTGTAGTTGAACATCTCGAAGTCCGGCCGATTGAAATGATTCGTCTGCCACAAGCCGGCGATGGCCATGCCGACGCTGGTCGCGATGCCTTGGCCGAGCGGCCCGGTGGTGGTCTCGACGCCCGAGGTCCAATGATATTCGGGATGCCCGGGGCAGCGGCTGTCGAGCTGCCGAAAGCGCTTGATGTCGTCGAGCGAGACGGTTGGTTTGCCCACCGTTTCGTATTGTGGATCGACCGCAACCACCCCCGTAAGGTGCAGCATCGAGTAAAGCAACATCGAGGCATGGCCCGAGGACAGCACGAATCGATCGCGATTCGGCCAAAGGGGGTCCTTTGGATCGAAGCGCAGGAAGCGCTGCCACAGGCAATAAACCACCGGCGCCATGCCCATCGGCGTGCCGGGATGACCAGAGTTGGCTTGCTGAACGGCGTCGATGGAAAGAGTGCGAATCGTGTTGATGCTCAGCGTATCAATTTGAGAGTTCGCCACGGTGATCACCTCTTATGGCGGTTTCGATCCAGCTTGCTCGAATGCACACTACGAGCCACCGCGTAGATGCCGGAAATGGCGCAAAGGATACGTCTCGGCGGCCCGGATTCGAATGGATAGGGTCCGCCAAGCATGTGCTCTGCCTGCCTATCTATCGTTCATTGCCACGTTATTGGCTACCGCGCGGGCGGCGTGTCACTTACGGTATAGAGCTGCCCATTGCGTAGATAGAGCTTTTGCATCTCGTCGAGAGTCAGCGGACGCGCCCCGCGGCGCCCGAATACCGATAGTTGGTTGCCGCTTTCATCGACCGCGCGGTCGCGATCGAGCCCCTTGGGAATCGCCAACGCCAGTCCATGGGTATGGTAAGTGGCGATTAGCTTGGGCGTTGGACGCGGAGAGAATCCTTCATAGCCGGGCGTATCGCTCGGCGAAATCAGCTCCACGACCCGCAATCCGTTCTTGCCGTCGGCCATGTATGCGAACAATGACGCATCGGTCATCGCGAGCTTGGTGTCGTTCAAGTCGTTGATTTGCCCTTCGGCGTTGAAGACTTGATCGATCTTCGGATGCTCCGGCGCTTTCACGTCGACGATTACCAGTCCCTGTGCGCCTGCCGACACGTATGCATAGGTGCGCGCGACGTAAACGTTGCGCGCATCGGCGATCGGCACCACCGCGCCTTCGACCGCGCGCGGACTGCGCGCCGATGTCAGGTCGATGACCTTGAGCCCCTGCGAATCGACCACGAATGCGTATCGGAACTGCACCGTTATTTCGCGCGGCTTCACCAGGTAAGGCGCCCCGACTTCGCCGACGACCTGCATGTGTTGGGGATTGGATACGTCGACGACCACGATTCCGCGATCGCACAGCACGTAGGCGTAATTGCCAGCAATCGTTCCACCGATCGCGCCATTCAGCACGCCGCCGGGATTGAAGCCCGGACCGCGATCGAAGAAGTTGTTGTCGGGATTTCCATCACCGAGTGTGATGACGTTGACCGCAACCAGTCCCTCGTATCGATCGG
Organism: Binataceae bacterium (SeqCode); assembly: GCA_052146355.1. Classification (GTDB taxonomy): domain Bacteria; phylum Desulfobacterota; class Binatia; order Binatales; family Binataceae; genus JAFAHS01. The sequence continues at coordinate 54,061 of JBKQNE010000226.1, forward strand.
TGACGTAGGCGTACATCGCCTCGACCGGGACCTTCTGCTCGAGGTTCTCGGGGCGCTGCTTGCGCATGGGATCGATAAGCAGCGTCGTCGGCAGCAACACCGAGGTCGCATCTTTGGTCGATACGTAGGTGCGCTGCCCGAGAGGGGAGACCGGCGCGGTCGTGAAACGCTCGGCAAAATCCTTGTTGTCGAGATCGGCTATGTCGTAAACGACGAATCCGCCTTTGCCCTGCGCGGTGAAAAGATATTCGCCGCGGTTCTGGATAGTGCGCACCTCGGAATGAAACTCGGGCAGATTTCCCTTCCACGAGATTTGCAGGTTGGATTCGTGCTCGTGCGCCTCATCCAGAATGCGCCCGCCCTTCACGAACTTTTTGTATTCATCCGGGTAGGCGAGTTCGTGCAGTGGGCTCCCGATAACGGCTTGCGGTTCGTCGCGTTCCGTGACGACTACCGCTTCCAGACCATCATTTCCTTCCGCAACCCAGCAGTAGCGGCCCATGAAGTTCACGAAGTTGGTGCCCTGCATCAGCAGTTGTGCCATCGTGGCGTTGTTGTCGTTCTTGTCGGAGACGTGGCAGTTGGTGCATCGCTTCGTCTCGGTGCCGCGCACGGTATGAGGCACCGTGGTGCTGAACGCCTCCGCGGAAAAGCCTTCCGCCGAGACCGGTGTCTGCTGGGTGTAGATGACGGCGCGCTCGGGATTGTAGGAACTGACCAGGACTGCGCACGATGATCGCGCCGGCGAGATGCGATTTCCCGTTGTGATGCCATCACGCCCGATCATGAACACGTCCTCGCGCAGGGTCTGGAAGTCGTAGCTGGTCCAGTTGCGGGTCATCTCGCCGTCGTAGTGCAGAATTTGGCGGCGCATGTTCGCTTTCATCGGCAAATGGCATCCGAAGCAGCTCGGCACCCAGGACGAATGGCAGGTTTGGCAGGCCATATCGTTCAGCGGATGGGCGAGTTGATCGTCGGAGATGTTGATGTTGCCCCAGGTCTTCCCGTCCTTCTGAATAGTGTGCGCGTAGGCCGCTGCTTCGTAGGCGCTGTTCCAGGCCTTGGAATTCGGATTGTCCAGCGTGGCAAGCTGCGGCACCGGCCACTTGAGATCGCGCTTCATGGTCGACTGCTGCTCGACCTCGATAACGCCGCCTTCCTTGCGGCGTTGGCGGAAGCGGTTTCCGAATGCGGTCTTCTTCGTTTGCGAACTTCTGGTCAGATTGATCGGCCTGCCGTCTTCGGTTCCCGCGTTACCCGTCGCGAGAAAGTTCGTGTACTTGGTGTAGGTCCCGTGACAGTCCTCGCATCGCGTCTGAATGGCGTTGCGGACCTCGCCATAAAGTTTGCCGTTGCCGTGCGAATCGCCTTCGAAGTGGCAATCCGCGCACTGCATTCCGTACTCGTTGTGGATGTCCTGCAGTTTGACGGCGCGGCGCCACTTATACGCGTTGTCTGGAACGATCTTGCCGCGTTTGTCGAGCAGGTTGCCTTCCTCGTCGCGCTTCCAGGCGTAGCGGAAGATCCATCCGTGCCCGTGGAAATCGGCGATCTGGATGTTCTTCAGCTTTGGATTCAGTTCGGAGCTATCGGTCAGGAATTTCTTGTCGGACCATAGCCCCTTGACGTTGGCCGCTTCCGGATTCGCCATCAGATCGACGGCTTCCTGTTCGTCGCTGACCTTCTTCGGTTCCTTGGGATAGAAAAATTCGCCGTCGCTCTCGTTATCCCACCAGATAGTTCCGTAATAGCTGTTGACCACGTTGGTGCCGGGATGCACGTGGCACACCATGCATTGCGAGGAGGGAATCGAATTGGAGAATTGATGACGGATCGGAAAACCGGAGATGTCTTTCGGAATTGCCTGATCCTTGGAATAGCTATGACCCTCGTTGCCGTATTCCGCATATTGCACCGAGTGCGACGCGTCGCGATCGTTCGCGTAGATGACGTGGCATCCGCTGCAACCGCTGGACCGGTAGTCGCCGGAGTGGTCGGCCGTACCGAGGAACCATAGCGTCGGGTCCAGCAGTCGCGTCCTCTGTAAACCCTGGTAAACGGGATCGGTGCGAACCTTGGTGCCGTAGCCGCGGATTGAAAGCCTGTCGTCGCCACGCTCGAAGACGCGTAGCACGTTACCGGGCTGCGTGATTTCAAAACGCGGCTGCGGATCGAGATACGGCAGCACATCGTGCTGCTGCGTCTCCTCCGCGCTCGGCGGAGGCAGGGTCTGTACTCGAGTGGGGGTGCCGTTCTCGCTGTACGCCTCGCCGAAGCGCGCGAATTTCCACGGATACTCGCCGTTGTTGTACAGCGCCGCTTCCCACAGCATCGGGCCCGTCGCCATCATGCTCTTGCGGACGTGCTCAACAGCGTCGGCATGGCAACTGTTGCCGCCGCAGCTCAGCCGAGCCGCCCGCAAGTCGCCCGGATTCACAAAGCGAACGAACTCCGGCGATTCGTTGTTGAGCATCGAGTACGAACGCACCGGTAATTGCCCGGTCTTCGGCCAATCTTCCGGATACAGCGGATGGACGTGGGCGGTCTCTTTGGTCTTCGCCGTGGCGATGCCGCCGTGACAGTCGGTGCATCCGATCGCCAATCCGTCAGAATGCATCTCTTCTATTCCGGCATGGCAATTCGATGCTTTGCATCCGGCGCTTTTCGCGTCCGCCTGCGCCTGCGTTTGATTGGAGATGTCTTCCGGCATCGCGGGTTTTGTAACGATCGCGCGATCCGGCACCGGATGCTCCGGCGGCATGCCGCCCGGGTTCGCAGGGTCGTAGGGCTGATGGCATGCGGAGAACGTCCACAGCAGCGTGAGCGAAATCGCTAATGTCAGAAGGCGCCGCGCGGCGCGTGTCAGACCTGGAAAGATGAGGAAGCGTCGTCTCAAGTTACGTTTCCAGATGCTTCAATACGTCAGTGTCACGCCCATCAGGCTCGAGAACAGCACGTTCGATTGATAAATATCCTTGAATCCCGCCGTCGGCGTCAGCATCGCGAAGGCGCCGGTGAAAATCACGTTGTCGATCAGCAAGGGCCGGTAGCGAAAGCCGATACTGGAGTCGAATCCGATTTCGCGGCTCAGGTTGTTCTGGTGCAGCACGTATTCCAGCACCGCGGTCTTGTCGAACTCCAGGTAGTTGATGTTGATCGAGGCGAGCAGCTCGGGCGTCAGTTTAAGGTCAGCTCCGATGTTGTAAAGCAGCAGGCCCGGGTTCACGAAGTTGGCCTGCCCCTGCAGCTTGTCGCGCAGATCCGGCAGGAGGCTCCCCGGATTGATCAACGGAACCTGCGTGCCGGTCAGGCCGATTCCGACCCGGTCGAAATAGTTGAACTGGCTGCCGGCGAAGTTCGTATTGTCCTGGATACTGTCGAAGCCGGTCGCGGTGTGCCCGGTCGGATTGCCGTTGCCCGAGGCGTAGAAGAACGAAAATTTGTAGCGCTGCCAGTCGTGATCGTATGCCAGCTCCAGCGCGGCCATCTGCGCGTTGATATTAACCGCGTGGCCCGCGATTCCGTTCAGGCTGTCCCGCCCCACCGCCTCATAGAACGCGTGAGTTACGTCGATGCGCCCGATGTGCCCCTCGCTGGTGGTTCCGAAGTACGCGGTATTCACTGCGTGCTGCCGGGGCGTGCCGATTAGAGAAGGACGCACCTGAAATCCGTTGTCGTTGAACAACGTGCTCGGCTCGTCGTTGTTGTAATCGAAGTCCAGCTGGAAGTTGTAGCCGTCGAAAAAGAAGTCCTGGCGCGTGAAGTTGGCGACGATGATATTCTGCGGCCGTCCCACCATCATGCTGTTCAGCCCGCTGTTGGTGTCTTTTTCGAGCGGCCGAAAATAGCCGACGTTCCACTGGTCGCGGTTGGCTTCATAATTGCCGAAAAACAGTACGCCGGGATCTTCGTCAGAGAAAATGAAGCCGCGGAAATCGCTGGTGAACGGCTGAATGCCGGCGCGCACCGAAAGAAAATCGTAGTACGGGCTCAGGTCCGCGATTTTGTATTCCAGAAACAATTCCTGGAACGAGATATGCCCGTTGGTGCGGGTCGTTCCGTCGGCGGGATTGATATCGACGATCCCGCGTTCGTCGGTGCCGAGATAGTTGATGTTGAAAACGGGGGTGATTTTCAATTGCCAGTCGAACGGCTTGAAACCGGCATCGCCGTGAAACAGATCGAACGACGTGATGAAGTTCTGCTGCACGCTGTTCTGATCGCCGCTGCCGAAAAAGTTGGGGCTGTTCGGCTGCTGGGTGCTGACGCCGGTAGCGCGCGGCAGCCTGGTAAATGACCAGGTCGTGTCGCTTATCGCCGTCAGATCGAGAAAGGTGTGCTGGCCCCAGATGGGATAGTCCCCCTTGAGCATGTTCTGGTCATAGGGGTTCCACCAGTTACCGTTGCGGTACGGATATTCGCCGGGCGTCGAGCGCGGATAGCGGTCCCAATCGGGAAAGCCGATACGCCACCTGTCCGGCACCGGAAGGAAGTCGATATCGGACGGGACCTTGGGCGTCGGTTCCAGGGAGGGCGCGTAGCCCAGCGGCTTCATCGGCTGGGCTGCGCCGTTCCACTCATTCGCCTGCTCCTTCATCTTCTCGTCTGCAGACTCGGCGCCGGGCGAGGCAGATGAATCGGGAACGGAGCTGTCAGCGGCCAGGAGAAGGGGAGGATCTGTGGATTGAGAAACGGCGGTCGTGCTTTGCGATGGTGGCACAGCGGATGCGGGCGAAACGCCCTCGCCATGGGCAGCGCTCGCAATCCAAAAGCAGCAGCTTGCCGCCAGAGTCAGACTGACTCGCCACAGCAAGGCCCCCATCCGCTGTTCGGGCGTCAGCACAAAACCATCACTCTTTATCCCCGCCGCCGCGAAGATAGTGCAGCGTTGCAGAGGCCGTCAAGCTTCAAGCCAACTTCAAGCCGTAATAGAACGTTTTGGTGGAACTACGCACAACATTGGATTGCTTTTTCCGCTCGCCGATAGTACGAGTTCACAACGCAATTGGATTGATTGCCGACAGTTTTTCAATTGGGCGCCGTAATCCATCTCAGCTCAACTGCGCGTAATTCGACCATGAAGTCCGCATCCGGCAAATTAGGGCGCAGCGGCAAGCAATTAGCGATAGCGATGGTGGCTGTGGCAGCTCTGCTACTGACCCCAAGGCCCGGACTCGCGATTCCAAATCTGGTCACCGCTCCCCTCACTGTGACCGATGTACAAAACGTCATCGCCCGCGCTGTCACGCAAGCGGTAAACAACAAGCAGGCGGTCACTGTTGCGATCGTCGATCGCGAGGCCAACGTGCTGGGCGTCTTCATCATGACCGGCGCGGCCGCGAACGCAGCTAGCCCGGATTTGATCAATCAGCTGCAACCCGGCGGCACTGCGGCTGCCGTCACCGCGATCGAGAAAGCGCGCACGGCGGCGTTCCTCAGCAGCGATCAAAACGCATTTTCCACTCGTACCGGTGCGTTCATAACCGCGCCGCACTTTCCTCCGGGAGTTGTCGATACGGCTCAAGGTCCCCTGTTCGGCCTGGGATTCTCGTCATTGCCGTGTGGCGACGTTCAATTGAACGGCAACGGCATTACCACCGCGACAGGCGGAATTCCGCTTTATAAGAATCACCAGATAGCGGGCGGTATCGGCGTCGAAGGCGCCACGACTGGGGACGAGAACGAGATAATCGCGCTGGCGGGAACCAGCGGGCCTTACGCGGTTCCGCAGTCGATCACTGCCGACAAGATTCTGCTCAACGGCATCCGTCTGCAATGGGTCGCGCAGCCACTTTCGCGTCACTTCAAAATGATTCCGTTTGCTAACCTTCCCGGCGCGGTCGATCCCGCCTACCCGATAATCGCGACTCCCCCCACGAATTTCCCGATTGTCACCATTGGCGGGGCCAGCGGTGAGCTGCGCTTCCCGATCATCGACAGCCCGATGGCGGGACCGACCAAGCTGCTGGCATCGGATGTGACGACCATCATGACCGACGCGATCAGGCGGGCGTTAACCACTCGCGCCGCGATTCGCCTGCCGATCGGCGTGCCGGCCCGCATGCAGGTCGGGGTGACCGACACCGACGGCAACATCCTGGGTCTCTTCCGCACCAACGATGCGACCATGTTCAGCCTGGACATCGTCATTCAGAAAGGACGCTCGGTCACCTCCTTTAGCGATCCGAACCAGGCGCTCGGCGTTCAGATCCGCCAAGCGCTGGGGATCGCTCAGTCGACGCCGATCGCGTTTACGACCCGGACCTTGGGATTTCTCGCGCAGCCGTTCTATCCGCCGGGAATCGATGGGAATCCGCAGGGTCCCCTGTTCAATATCCAGCAGAACCTCTACTCGGCTCATCCGAGCGCGCCGTGCGAGCCCAATGGCGACGGCATCACGCTGTTTCCGGGCAGTGCGCCGCTCTACATAAACGGCATCCTGGTGGGCGGCGTCGGGCTAAGCGGCGATGGCGTCGACCAGGACGACTACATCACCGCGGGCGGCACACCGGGCTATGCACCGCCGCCCGGAATCACGGCAGATCACATTACGTTCCTGGGTACGCCGCTCCCATATTTGAAATTCCCGCGGCATCCGACCTTGAACTAGGCGCATGGATTTTCGCGCGCGGCTGTTGTAAAGGAAGGGACCATGAAAAGGCAGTCGATCTGGCTTCCGGGAGTTCCTGTTGGACTGGCGGCGTTTGCCTTCGTTCTCACACTGGGCGCCTCGCGGGGGGCCTGGGCCGCGGGCGGCCACGCCTACACGGGCGAGAGCAAGTGTGAGGATTGTCACGACGCGAAGCACGAAGCGCTGAAGGACATCATCGGGCCCAACGGACAGCCGGGAGCTAATCCCGTCCATGTCTGGAACCAGGACCCGCATTCGCAGGCCTTCAACAATCTGACCGACGACTGGGGCAAGCAGGCGTCGGCGAAAGCCAACGTCAGCGATCCGCAGGCCGACGGTTCGATGTGTCTGAGTTGCCACGCGACTGGAGTCGGCGGGAACAATCCTCCCGACCCGAGTGAAGGCGTGTCATGCGAAGCTTGTCATGGCGCGGCCGCCGACTGGGTGCCTAAAGACAAGCACGGGCAGATTGGCAACGATCCCGCCAAGATGGCCGCAGCGGTGGCGCTGGGGCTGATCGATCTGCGCAAAATGGACATCCGCGAAGCCAACTGCGAGAACTGCCACGTGAAAGACACGAGCAAGCGTCCCTGCTACCGGTCGAGCGAGAAGCCGTTCGATGTGAACAACGACACCAAGTTCCGTCATTGGCGCAACAACATCCCACCGATCTGATCGGCGCGATAGCGTATAGCGAAAGAAAAACGGGAGGGTCATCGACCCTCCCGTTTTTGTTGGCTTCGTTTTTCTGATTCCTCGTTCGAATGGCGCAGGTATCAGTGCCCCTTCTTCACCATGCGGATGCCGATCGCCTTCATGAATCGCGTCGGCAGTTCGGCACCGAGCATCGCGAAGATCACGTCGTTGTCCAGTTCGGTCGGCTCGGATAGCACAACCGATCCCGGGCCCGCCGTCAGGGGCGGGCCGCCGGGTTGCGCAGCGCGCGGAGCGAGGACAACTTTGCCCGGCTTGATCCCCGCCATCTGGGTCGATGGATACGCGGTGATCAATCCCTGCTGCTGAAGCGCGCTGATCTTTTCCGCGTTCTCGCGCGTGACCGGCGGACCGAGCGTGACGTCGCGGAACGAATAGCTGACGATATTGCGCAACTCCGGATTCGCGAGCGCCTGTGTCACCTCGGCACCGGCATTGCCGCCGCCCACGATGAGGATGTGCTTGTCCTTGTACTCCTCGGGCTCGATCAGGTTGTAGAACACGCGGTCCGCGGTTTCGCCTTCCACGTTGAGCTTGCGCGGCGATCCGCGCACTCCGATCGCAAGCACGACGAAACGGCTCTTGAAGGACTTGCCGCTCGCAGTCGTGATCTCGAAGACTTCACCGCCCCGTTTGACGCCGGTGACTTCTTCGCGCTCGTTGATCGCAAGCTGCGTCTTCGCGAGCATCTCCTCCCATTTTTTTACGAGGGCTTCCTTGGAATCATCGCCCTCCATCATCAGCGAGCCGTACTCGGCGATGTCGATCGGCGTGGATTGCACGAATTTGCCGCGCGGATAGTTGCGTATCGTGCTGGCGGCGGTGGTCTTCTCCAGTGCGACGTAGTTGAGGCCGCGCGTCTTGGCTGTCGTGGTCGCGCTTATTCCCGCGGGGCCGCATCCGATAATCGCGATGTCGTAAACATCGGGCTCGGGCGCCGGTTTGATGCCCCTGAGCGCGCTCGCGATAAATTCCACCGATTGCCGCCCCGAGCGCATCGCGAGGTTTATCGATGCGGTACCCGCCGTCTCACCGACCACGTAAACGCCGCCGACGCTGCTTTGGAAGCTGTCATCGAGCCCGGGTATTTCGTTCGTTCTTTGTGGCGCGACCAGGCTGTGCGCGTGCTTGACTGCCGGTTCCTTCGGGAAATAGCGCACGTACGCAAATGCCGCGAAGCCGATCAGCACAATCGCCGCAAAGCCAAGTCCCCACGGCCGCCAGGTCGCCGGCCGCACGTGAACCTGCGGCGCTCCTGTCTGGCTGTGCAGCGAGAAGTGGACCACATATGCCGCCAGGCGCAACCCGGCTGCGGGATGCGGCCGCGTGGTCGGCGCTTTTCCGGTGAAGTCATCGACTTTGGTGGCGCCGTTGTAATTGATATGGAATGCGTGGCATTCGGCGCATCCGGTGATCTTTTTCTCGCCCGAAGGCGGAGACACCGCGGCCATCGCGATGCTGCCACTTAAGACTCCCGCGCCAGATGCCTGCTCGGAGCCCGACTTTCCGGGCTGATGGGCATGGCACGTGAAGCAATTCGAGACCCGTTTGTTCTTGTAATCAGATGGACTGGTCGAACTCTCCATCAGGATGTGGCATTCGACACAGTTCGAGCGGAGATGGCCCTCCGAATGCTCGAAGATCGCCGGCACGAACTGAAAGCGATCCGAATTGACATAGTCGATCAGCGTCGGCTGCGGCGTGTCGGGACTCTGCTGCGCGGCATATTGCGGCGCCATCGCGGTGAGCTTGAGTTCCGGTACACGCCAGTCCGAATGGCAGTTGCTGATCGCGCATCCCGCCATCGCGATCGAGAACTTGTCTTGCTTGCCGGGCGACCAGGGCTGCACGATGTGACAGGTGCGGCACTGGAAGTGCTGCCCCGACGAATCGAGCACCGCGGTCAGCGCGGCTACTTCAGCCTGGGCCTGCTGCTTGCGCTCGGCTGAGCGCAGTCTCTGCACCTGCTTCTGCGCCTTTTGCAGATGGTCGATCGTGTCCTGCAGATGCTGCTGATGCGAAAACACCTTGTCGAAAATCTTGATCGTCTCGCCGATCAGGAGCATCGGCTTCTTGCGATGCTCGCTCACGTCGTCGATCGAATCGTGCTGATGGCACCACGAGCAGTTCTGTCCCGAGACTTCGGGAAAATTGACGACCCGTCCGATGTGATCGGTATGGCACGACATGCAGGCGAGCCCGTCGTGGTAATTCACGATCATCTTGCCCGCGATGATCCCCGACGATTTGTCGCTGACCTTGGTCCCTGTGTGCGGATTGTTGGGCATCTGGCCGTGGCAATCGACGCATCCCGTGCTCGCAACCGAGACGCCGCGCCACGGCTCGTGGCAGGCGGCGCAATCCGCGGCGAAGCGCTGATGGCCTTGCAGGAGTTGCCCCGGCGAATAACTGCGATGCAACGCCAGCGTGATGGCCAGCACGACCAGCGCCGCGCATCCGGATCCGATTAGAAGGGCGCGCCGCGTCATATGCCGTAGAAGTAGAGCACCGAAAGCACGTGGAAGATGAGCAGCCCGAAGGTGATCACGGCCAGCACGATATGGAAGGTAAGCCAGTCGGTGCTGAAGTGGAGGTTGAAAGCGTTGTGCTCGAGATTGATCTTGCGCGCCGCGAGGTCGACCAGTTCTTTCCAGGTCGATGCTTCGTCGCCGAATGGTTTGCCCGCTTCATGAAGGCTCGCGCATATTTCTGCGCCAGGGTTGCGGCCTCTCAAGGTTGCCCAGAAGAACCGCATGCGCGAAGCCGAGCGCTCGGTTTCGAGAATCGGCTTGATATTCTTAAGGTACGCCTGGACCAGCGCTTCCTGATGGCCCAGGACTTTTTCCTCCGCCTCGACGTAAACCGATTCGATTCGCGAATCGACGTCCTGGATCCGGACCTCGCGCTCGGGACTGGTCTGAATTGCCGGCGGCAGAAAGTCCTGCACGACCACGCCGAAGAATCCGCTGAGCAGCAGAATAGCAACCGCGATCGCCAGCACCGCTTCCACCGGACTCATCAGCCCGGTGCTCATGTGCCACCACAGTGGCAGGATAGTCAGCATCCCCAGCGTGATATGAAGCGCGCGCCAGGTCTCCAGCCGATCGGACATCACGATCTGCCGCTGCAAACCCGCAGGTAGAAAGCGCGCCGTGGTGCGCAGCACCCGCACCGAGAACCAGAGGGTACGTTTACGGACGCTGTACCATCCGATGACGACAAAGAAGATGAGCGCGATAGTGCCCGTCCAGTACGCGCCCAGCCGGTGGCCATACTGAACGGTGAATGCGTGGGCGATGAGAACGACGAGGCCGCATACCAGCGCCCATATCGTCGCGTTCAGGGGCAGAGCTCGGGCCCGCCGTGAAACAACGATGGTAGTGCGCTTTGCGGATGCCCCGCTCAATTCCTTCCTCCCCCGCTTGCGGTGATGGCGAAAACGGCTAGTCGTTCCCGCCGACCGCCTTTCGCACCCGTGGTGCGCCAAAACTGACCGCCTGAGTCTCCGCGAACAAAGCCGCCGGCGTTATTCGCATCGCGGCGCCGGTGGGGCAATTGTGAACGCATCCCATGAACGGCAGACCGTCACACAGATCACATTTGATTGGAAATGCGATCGGAATATGCGCGTGCGTGGCCTCGGCGGGTGCCGCTTCGGCCGCCTTCTGTGCCGCATCGTTGCGATCGCGAACCTGCCCGAATTCGCCCTTGGCGAGCCGTTCGCGTTCGCCCTGATCGTGCCGGGCGAAAATACGATCCCAGAGGCCCGGCGCGGCCGCGTGCGCGGCGACCGGATACGGCCGATAGAAATCCCTTTGCAGTACTTCAGCCTTCTTGGCCTGTGCGCGATCGAACTTGGCCGTCTCGATCATCGCGATATTGTCGTACGGGCACGCAATCGCGCAGTTACCGCATCCGATGCACATGTCGTACTGGAAATAGATCTCGCCCTCCGGCCTGCGTTTGATCGCGCCGGTCGGGCAACTGTTCATGCACTTGGGATCGTCACAATGGCGGCAGGCGGCGGGCACGAGGTATTTGCCCACCGGAACTCCCGTGCGGATGAGCCGGCTCTCGCCGTGGAGCGATTCGCACGCTTTCACGCAACTGTCGCATTTGACGCACAGGTCCAGATCCATCACTAACAGCGCATCGGCCTGAACGACGCCGAGCTGCCCGCTCTGCTCGAGCAGATCCGAAATTTCCGGCGTGATCAGCTCTTCTTGCTCGTGGCGCCGCACGATGGTCTCGCGCACCCGCGCCTCGATGTCGGGATAACGCCTGCACAGCTCCTCAAAATCCGTGCGGCGAATCTTGATCACTTCGCATTTGCCCGCGGTCAGCACGTCCGCATAGCGCGTACCGCCTCCCAGCAGCGCCATCTCGCCGAAGAACTCTCCCGGACGCAGATAAGCAATCACGCGATGGGTCCCGTCTGCGTGCTGGCGAACGACCTGCACGTAGCCATCGCGCACGATAAAGAGTGAGTCGCCTTCCTCACCTTGGCGCAGCAACGCGATACCGCGCAGGTCATAGCGCTGGATTTCGCAGTGATCGATTAGCTGATCTATGAATTCGCGCGGAACGCCTTTAAACAGATCGAGCTCCTGCGCTAGCACGCGCATCGCGCGATCTTTGTAGCGATCGGTCACCACATGGCGCGCTTCGGAGTTGCTGATCAGGAACTTCAGGCAATGACGGGGGAGATAAAACAGCTCCGTGCCGTCTTCGCCCCCGACGACGTCGGTCGTGCGCGGCAGGCCGCCCAGCGCGCCGAGTTCGCCATAGAAGGCGCCTTCGGGAATTGAGGCGACCTTGAAACGCCCCTTGCCCGCGTCATCATATAAATCGACGGCGCCCTTCAGAATAAAGCAGAGGTCGAGTTCGTATTCGCCCTTGTGGCAAACGATCTCGCCTTTGGCAAAGCGCTGCACGCGCATGGCCTGCTCGCGCTCATAAGCGTTGATAAATGCGGTACGCTCTTCGTCGGTGAAATGGCTGAACAGGTCGAAGCGCGACAGTTGATGCCAAAGCTCCTGGCCCGGGGTTCTGACAACAACACCTGTCGTTTCCACGATGGTTTCGGATTATCCCGCACGGGCAACTACTGTCAACCGCGCGCACTCGCGCCGTGGCTGCCTGGGCCGATTTGCGGACGCGAAGCCATCGGCGGCCGCATTTTGCCTCTTTATTTCTACGAAAGACTCGGGCTTTCGGATCAGAAATCAAGCGAGAGCTGTCGAGGCGCCGAGGGCTTGAGACGGGCTGCGAGCTGGCTGGCCAGACCTGAATATCGTTCGGCCTTGCGCTCAATTCCGGCCGCCAGCGTCTGAGGATCCCCCAGTATGACGATCGAGCGGCGGCAGCGGCTGACCGCCGTGTACACGAGTTCACGTGTCAGCAGGGGAAGATCCCGTTCGGGAAGAATCAAGGCCCCGGTGTCGAACTCCGAGCCCTGTGCCTTGTGTACCGTCGTCGCGTAGCAAAGCTCGATAGAGTCGCGCAGCGTGTCGAGACGAAATGCGACGAATTCTTTTCCGCGCTGAAACACGACAGCCAGCGAACGCCGCCCTTCAGCATCGCGCGAGTTCACCGCCACGCCCTGGTCTCCGTTGAACAGTCCCCGCTCGTAATCGTTGCGCAGCATCATCACGGGCTCGCCTGGGGCAATCGCCTGACGCGCGGACGCGGTCGTGGAGCGGTGGGTCGCGCGGCGATGCAAACGTGCATTGATCATCTCGGAACCGGTCGGTCCGACCCGGGTAACGCACAGAATCCGTGATCGCGTCATATGCCCGAACAACCGCGCGAGCTGCTGGCTCTCTTCCTGCGAAACTGTGCCACCCGGCGCTCGGTATTCGCGATTCGCCACGGCCACAATTTCCGCATCGCCGCTGATGTGCGCGTGCTCCCATCTTTCGAGCAGTGGCTCTAGTTGATCGGCAGCGAGCCGTTCGACGCCTTGGAACGCAATTTTGTCGACAGACGCGGTGGTCGATTGCGGCACTGACTCGCCCCGGTTGATGCGGTCTGCCGCTTCAACAATGGCTGCGCCCCCCGCGCTGGCCGTGAGCGTTCGATAGTTGTGGGTCAGCCGGACGCTCGCCTCGGACAGCGGATGGCCACCGCCTGGCGGCAGTAGATCGCGGAATGCTGCGCCGGCGGCCACCGAAGGCAATTGGTCGGCATCGCCCAGAATCACCAGTTGAGAATCAGGGCCGAGCGCGCCGACCAGGCGTTCCATCAGCGCGAGATCGAGCATCGAGCCTTCATCGACGATCACGACCCGCGCGGCAAGCGGATTGTTTCGGTGATGATGAAACACGCCGCGATCGGGCGAATAACCAAGCATACGATGCACCGTCGCCGCATCGATGGAACCGGCGCGAAGCTCATCGTCCGCTGGCGCGGGAGTGGCGATATTCGCCAGTCCCGCCGTCACCGACTCGCGCATCCTGAAAGCCGCGCGCCCTGTCGGCGCCGCCAGAGCGATTTCGCCGGGCGCGACTCCAAGGCGCGTAAGCACGCGGAGAATCGCAACCACAATCGAAGTTTTACCGGTGCCCGGACCGCCCGAGATCAACGCAAGGCGACGGCCGGCCGCCGTCTTGATCGCGCGAAGTTGTTCATCCGAAAGGGCGATTGGTTGATTTCCCGCCATAGCGGGGCGCTTCGCGACGTCCGCAATTGCGGCGTCGATTCGCGCTTCGTCAAATCGCCGCGGGCGTTGCAGCAGAGCCGCAATATCGCCGGCAAGCCGCGTCTCCAGCCGCAGCGGGCGTTCGTGATAGATGAAAGGACCCAGAAAAAGCAGCGGGCGGCGATCGCGCTCGCTGCGTCCAATCACCGCGGGCGCCGCATTATTGGTCAGGAGCGTATCGATCGCGTTCCGCACGCCCTCGCGCTCAGCGTGATTTGCTCCGAGCAGCGCCGTGATCATCCGATTCATCGGCTCCTGCGCTGCTTCGCCGACTACCGGAAAGCGCGTGCTGCCTTGCGCCAGAGCGGCCAGCGTGACCACGATCAGAACGATCAGCGCGAACCTGGCATCGTCATCAAGACCGCCTTCGAGAGCGGCCAGTTCTGCGGCGAGGTGCACCGCTTCAGGTTCGAGGTTCAGATCCGCGACGCTCTTTTCGAGTTCGCGCAGTTTGCGCTCGAGCGGTGTCATGCTGCCGCCGCGTGCGATTTCAAAACCGCGCCACGACGTGGCGAGACCCAGGTGCGCGTACTTGGAGGTCACCGCGTCCATGCGTGTGCGTCTCCAAGTGCCATCAGGCTGCGCTCGTAAGCGACGATCTCAGTCCATTTCGGGCGATGGAAATAGACGCCGGCACGGCCGTCGCCGCCGCGTTCGATCCCGCGAATAAAGAGGTAGACAAGGCCGCCGAAACGCTCCTCGTATTCCCGCTCGTTGCGAATACCGAGCAGTCGCACGACGCCGATCGTGTAGATCTGCGCCTGCGTTGCGTAGTTGTCGGCAACATGAGCCGCGATTGCCGCGGGATCGTATGAGCGCAGCAGGTCGCTTTTCCAATCCGCAAAGTAGGTCCGATCGCGATAGCGGAACACGAAGTCGACGAACCCGACCAGCAGGCCATGCTCGATTTTCCAATCGCCGCCATGGTTTGCGGCTAGCAAAGGATGATCCGCCGCGGGGATGGGGAAAGTGAATTCCATCTCGCGGGTATTGGCGCATCGCGCCAGCCCCGGGACGATTTCCGTGCCCAGGGCGATGGACGACCTTAGCGCGTTGAAAACGATTTCCGCGCCGCGCTCCAGCCATGCCTCGCGATTGGGTATCTGATGGCGTCGCGATGCGTCCGCGATCAGATCGTGGACGTCACCCTTTGCTTTCCACGCTTCCAGGTTCTGTGCATCCGTAAGCTCTGCGAGATCGATCCGCTCGATAACCTCGTGCAGAAAAATTCCGACTGTTCGTCCACCGGCAAGGTCCTGCCGCTCGGAGACTTCCGGCGCCTCCGCATCAAGATCATATTTGAAGATTGATTGCTCAATCGTTTCGCGTTCGTCGGCGTGGCGCCGCAGCGAAGTATAGGAGTGAATCACCAGCGGCGCATGTCGCGGGCCAAGCGACGCCAGCGAATTCGCTATCTCGCTGTCTTTGCGGTCGTCCAGCAGGTCCTCAGGCGGAGCCCACGCGTGGATCGCTTCCGCAATTTTCGTAGCGTCCGTTCGCCGATCCAATCCGGCGGTCCGAACTTGAACCGTCTCAAAAAATTCGTCGAAGCGTGCGCGATGATCGCCGGTATCGGACGCGAGCTCATTCAACCGGGCGTTGAGATGCCGGTAATAGCCGTTCAGCGACACGCGCGTGGCATCCTTCGGAAAGAGCGCAAGATAAAGTTTGGCGCGTGCGCGCGTCAGCGCGACGTATAGCAGCCGCTCATCCTCCGCCTGTTCCTCCTCCTTGATTTGCGCGCGTGCGGCTTCGCGCGCGTCCCTGCCTAGTACAACCTGGCGAGCGCCGCCGGTGTGAAACACCGTGACGTCGTCGCGCGAGTAGCCGCGCGCGTAGCCGCCGAACAGCACCACCACGTCCGCTTCAAGTCCCTTGGATTTGTGCACGGTCATGATCTGGACGGCATCGCGCTCGCTGTCGAGACGCTGGACTCCCGGATTTTCTCCCGGCGGCATCTCCCGCCCATCGACCCATCTCGCCAGCATCTCGATAAGCTCGGTGAGCGAAGCGCGCTCCGCAATCGCGCGTTCGAGCAGGATCTCGAACATATGCTCGTAGTTCGTCAGCTCGCGCAAAGTGTCCGCCAGCAGCAGCTCACGCGGCGCCAGCCCGCTCCCGTGCATCATCGCGCCGAACAATTCGGCGAACTGCTCGCGATCTGCCATCGCTTTCCAATCCAGCAGCCGCGCCATCAGCGGATGCGACGGCGGAACGTCGTCCAACCCCGGCAGATCGCGAAGCTGCACGTTGAAGAACGGAGTCGCCCACGCTTTGTAACGATTGGAACGGCGATGCGGCTCCGCCACCGCGCGCAGCGCATCCAGGACGTGCCCGGCCTCGCGCGTCTCGAACAGCCCGTCCTGCTTGTAGAAGGCGTACGGGACTCCGGCTTCGCGCAGATACGTGGCGATTTCGTTGCTCTCCTGGAGCGTCCGCGTCAAAACGTAAACGCCGCCCGCCTTCACGCGACGCGACTCTGTTTGTGGCTCTTCGATCGTGATCGCTTCTTTTCCGGTGAGTATCTGCTTGAGCGTCTCTGCAATGTGACGGCCAAGGGCGGCCCGATAGCGCAGCGCGCTCATCTTTCCTCCCGCCGGAAGACCGATGAGTGTCACCGGCTTGATGGCGCTGCCGCCTCGGGTAGCGCGCATTCGGGGGCGGCCGCACTTCAGCGGCTCACCGTAACCGATCACGCCGGTCGCAAAGAAAGCGGGGGAAGGGGCTCTGTCGAATGTCAGGTTTATCGCGTCGATAGTGTCGCTGGTCGAGCGGAAATTATCGACCAGCGGAATGAGCGCTGCGTTGTGATCGCGCGTGAGTTCCCGTCTCGCGGTGAGATAGGCAAACACGTCGGCGCCGCGAAACGCATAGATGGCCTGTTTGGGATCGCCGATTACGAGCAGATGGTTTGTGCCTCGGCTTTCCACGAAGATACGCTGGAAGATCCGCCATTGGAGATCATCGGTGTCCTGAAACTCGTCGATTAGTCCGTAGCGGAAGCGCTGGCGAAGTGTTGCTGCGAGCGCTTCGCCCTGCGGTCCTTCCAGCGCGGCGCAAAGCCAGCCAGGCATGTCGTCGAAGTCGAGTACACCCCGCTCGCGCTTGAGCGCATCGAAACGTGCGGCGACCGGCGCAAGGAAGGTATCGGCGACCCGAGCCTCCAGCGTTGCGGCAAAGCGCGCCTCTGCCGCGGCTCTCAGGAATCGCTGGGTTCCGGCCGAAAGTCCGGCATAGGGCGGTGGCGCAACTTTCAGGAGTTTTTCGAACTCGACCGATTCCAGTTCGCGCCTGAGAGCCAGCTCATCCCGTCCTGAATGCTCGATCGCGTTGGCGATTTCCTCGATCGCTGCGAATGCATTACTTCGCACGGTCTTGTGGCTGACAGTGCGATCGAATTCATTCGCAAGTGTTTTCGCATCGAAGGCCGCGAGCAATTCTCTGATCGCGGCGGCGTTGCGCTCGGGGCCGTGGGTTTCGAGGTATCTGCGTCGATATGCCGTGAACAGCAGCGCTTCGAGCCTGTCCGCATCCCGCTTCTCGTCGGCGAGCCATTCTTCGAGCAGGCTGCTCATCCATTCGTCAGGTGCGAACCGCTCGCGCAGCTCGGCGCGAAACGCTTCGTGAAATAGGGTGCGCGCGTCAGCGACTTCGACGTCCAGGCGCGTGCCGCTCTGGAACGCGAGGTCCGAAAGCATGCGATGGCAGAAGCTGTGGATCGTATGAATCGGCGCGCGCTCGAACGCAAAGAGCGCATCCCGCAGCCGCCTGATATTCTCTTCACTCAGCGCGCGCAACGGGCCGATGGTTTCGTCCGCCTCCAACTCTCCCCGCAGCGTCTTCTCGATCGTCGCGCGGATGCGCGCGCGAAGTTCGACCGCCGCCTTTTCCGTGAACGTGACCGCGAGAATCTGCTCGAGCCTGGTATCGGTGGCGAGCAGAATCTCGATGACGAGATGCTCGATCGTGAAAGTTTTGCCCGTACCCGCGCTGGCCTCGATGACCGTGTGGCGATCCAGCGGTATCCTGTCGACGATCTCCGGACGGCGGTAGTTGAGGCCTGCCATCATCCAGCATTCTCTTGAAAGATCGCATCGATCAAATCGAAGCGGCGGTGGATGATCGCAAGCGCCTCTTCTTCGTCGGGCGGTTCAAAGTGATCGCGGACCCGCCGCACCGGCCCGAAGTCGGAACGGCACGAGACAAAGTCGTTGGTTCGAACATTGTCGATGGCGTCGCACACGTCCTGGCGCTTCGCGAGCGCCGCCCGTGCGGCAGCAACGGCCTCGATGGGTAGAAAATAATCATGCGCGCGCGACATCATTTCGCCGATGAGTCCGGCAAGGTAAGCGCGCGCCGCGTCGGGCGCAGGCGGCTTGAACGTCCTGGGCCACGCCTCGGCCTGGCGTTTCGGCGATGGATCGCCGACTAGGATCGCCCTGAACTCGTGCGCAACCGGTGCCCCGGCCGCGCTCAGCGCGATAGCATTGATGAAAAGCTCCAGAAAGTCGTACGAGCGTGCGTCTTTGCGAATTACCGGACGAATCGCAACATCCAGTGACGGCGCGAGCGTCCCTGCACGTCCGTACAGATTGACCCGGCGACTAAACTCCTTGCCGTCAGCGTCAACGATTCGCACGTCGAGCGGAATCGCCGGGAGTAATTGGTCCGCACGCGCAAATTCGTCAGCCCGCCCGATTCGAAAATCGATCCATCGCGCAAGATCGTGAACTCCCTCCCCCTGCAATTGTTCGATCCAGCGCAGAAACCGCGCCCTGTCGGCCTCGATCGCTGCATCGGCGAACAACCCCGCCGGAGCGCGCCCCTTCATCTGCGCGATCGAAATAGCGTCCCGATATGTCCGCGCGAACGCGTCCGGGTCGCCGCGCGCCGCCCAGAACGCATCGCGCAGCATTACGGTATGGTCCGGCAGCGACAGGCGTATCGGCTCATCGGCTGCCTCCTCGTCCGTAGCTTCGTCCTGGACCATCCCCAGCGCGTAGCGCGCCGCTCCCTGAAGGGGGCACTCCAGAAACGCGCGCACTGCCGCCAAAGGAAGATTGATTTCATCAGTCCCGGCGGCAGCTTTTTCCGGCAGGTCGAAGAGGCCGAGGCTCGGCTCCAGTCGCGCGCGGATTTTCGAGTTGATGCGAGCCAGCAATTCGCCGCGCAATGGCAGCGGGGCGCCGCCGGTCACATGCACGAGACTGTCTCTCAGCCCGGCCATCCGCGCGCCGCGTCTGGCGTCCGAATCGAAGCTCACAAGATCCTTTCTCGCGGCCCCCGGTTCAATCTCTCGCGCAATTTCCGGAAAATAGTCCGGGTCGTATCGGCTGACCGGATGAGCGAGCGTGAGAGCCTTGACCGCGTCCTCTTGCAGATACGAGCGCAGGATAAACTGAAGTTCGCGAAGCGCGGTCGAAGGCTCAAAAGAGTCGCCGGTTTGCGCATTCCGTGCAAGGTAGGAAAAGAACACTCGCTCGCGCGCCGCGAGAATCGATTCGAGAAACAGGTAACGATCGCGTTCCGGCGGGCTGATATCGCCCGGATGGCGCCGGAGAAGCCGCAGGTCAAGCGGATCGCGCCGGTCGCGCTCCGGGAAAATCGTCTCACCGAGTCCAAGCACGAAAATCGTGCGGAACGGCAGCGATCGAAGTGAGCCGAGCGAGCCTACCGCGACGCCGCGCCCCGCAAGCGTCCCCTGCCGCGACTCGATATCCTCAATCAACGCGCTCGCGAAGGCGTGTGCGACGCCGTAGCCGACCGCGCCGCTCTCCACGGTCATCATGTCGCCCAATGCTTCAAGGCATCGGTCGCGTATCTGTTCGTCGGCGGGCTCCGAGACGTGGACGTACTGCGCGATCATCGTCTGCATTAGCCGCGACCAATCCGCGAACGACAAGCGATGCGATCGCACCTCGCGCACGTCCGCAATCAGCGTGCGTGCGAGCCGAATGAAAAAACTGGCCGCGGGTAGCTCATCTTCCGATATTTCGAGCGGCAGGCTGCCGCCGTCGTGAATTTCGTAGAGAGTAGCCGCTCCCCTGCGCTCGCCTTCCATGAAGGCCCCGAGCGAAAGCCGCGTGAGCGCCTGGTCCCATTGAAACAGGTTCGGCGGGACGTAAGTGTCTTCGAAGTCGGCCGCGTCGGCGCCGAAGAAGATGCCAAGTTCTTCGCACCAAGCGCGTAATCGCTCGAGGTCGAGTTCATGTTCTTCGCCGGCGATCGCGGGTAGCGACAGCAGCCGTAGAATCTCGTCGCGGGTCAGGCGCCCGAGCGGCAGCCTGAGCAAAAGCTCGATCGCCTCGGCGACGCGGCTTTCCCCGGCAAACCGCCGCCCAACAATTTCAATCGGGATGCCGCCCTGTTGCGAAAAGACTGTCTCGATATGAGGCAGGTAAGCGTCGACCGCGTTGTCAGGCATCATTACCGCTATCTCATGAAAGCGGACCGCGCCGCGGCCCGGTGCGCTCTCGCTATCTCTGACGATGCGCCAGATTTCGCTCGCGATTATTTCGACTTCGCGCCGGACCCCGGGCGCCGCGATCAAACGAATGCCGGCCTGCGCCTCCGCCGATGCTGCCGGCCTTGCGCCACGGCCTTCCACCGCGCGAACCAGAATGTCTTCCTGCAAGCGCGCCAGCAGCGGTGCGCCGCTCGATTCCGCCGGATGAGAGAAGTGCGGCTGAAAGTCGCATTCCGTAAGCTCATTGAGCATCCGGACATATTCGCGTCCGGGGCGGCCCCAGAGCTGGAGTGCGCGCGTGTCCGCAGGCGCGGAGAGCTGAAATGGGTCCTCTTCGTTTTCGAGTGCGCTTCCGATTCGATCGGCGCGATGGCTCCACGCGTCGCGCCGGGCCGCCGCCGATGTGTCGACGTCTTCCCAGAACTCCATGCACGGATTCAGCGCATAGATGAACAAGTCGGTGAGCCTGCCAAGGCGCGCAAAGATCTCCAGGAAGACGCGTCCGGGCGATGCGAGCCCGAACACGTGAATTTCCGGCGGCAGCACTTGCCGCAACTGATCGTCGGTCAGCGCGGCGAGAGCATGAGCCAGGAGCATCCAGCGATGCTCATTGTCGTTGGTCCACTCAGGACGGGCTGCGCCGCTGCGATCGAATACCGCCGTCCAGAGTGTGCGCTGCCATCCTTCGGGTTCCGAACCGGCGGCCGATGGTTTCAAACTCCACGCCCGCAGCATTGCCACGCGCGAGATCGAATATTCCTGGAACAGCCGCGCGATCCGGCCCGATAGCTCGAACAGCCGAAGCTCCGCGATCGCGTCGTCGGCCGGATTCGCGGCGGCAACATAATCGCGCACCGGTTTGAACGTGCCGTCGGCGCGCCGCGCCTCGCTGCGCAGGCATTCGAAGAGAGCGACCTGAAGGCGGGGAACTTCGAGCACGCGGATGCCGGCGTCGGCTCGCTCGGCGAGCTCGGCGAGGTAGCGCCGCAGAAACGGGAACTTGAGGTTGGCGGCGACGCCGAGCCGCTCCGCGATTCCATATTTCGCGAACTGCTCGACGGCCCGGTTCGGCACGATGATCGAGACCGGCGCGAGCGCGTCACGCCGTTGACGCGACTCGACGGTGCGTGCGAGCGGCGCGGTCAGGTTTTCGAGTCGGTTTGCGAAGTGAAGCTGGAGCATCGCCGGTTCCGCGCGCGCCGAACGCGGCGGACCAATCCACTCATTTCTTGCCGAGGAATTTGTCCATGTAGGCGCGCCCCGCCGCGCGCGATTCATCTTCGCCAAAGGCCGCCATGAGCCCGTCGCCGTCGGCAAACGCGCTCGAACCCGAGACCGCCCGCGTGACGGCGTTAACGTGTTCCTTGGTAATCGCGATCGGCACCGAGGGCCGCGCGATCAATTCGCGCGCGAGTTCTTCCGCTTCGGCCGCCAGCCTGGCCGGCGGCACGACCCGGTTGATGAAGCCTATCGCTTTGGCTTCGGCCGCGCTGAAGCGCCGGCAGGTCATCACCAGCTCCTTGGTCATCGCCGGACCGATCTCGCGCACCAGCCGGGGAATTCCGCCCCACGCAAGCGGAATACCCAACTCGATCTCAGGAATGAAAAACGTCGCGTCATCGGCCGCCACGCGCAAGTCGCAGACCGCCGTCAGCACCACGCCGCCGCCGACCGCGTAGCCATGTACCTGCGCGATCGTCACCGCGCGCATCTGTTCGAGCGCATCGGCGGCCCGCAGACCGTATTGTCCGGCCTCGCGCCGAAAGAGCCAACTGTTGCCGGTTCTGGGCGTGGCCGCGGCGGCGGGCGAGTCCTTGAGATCGGCGCCGGCTGAAAAAGCGCGTCCGGCTCCGCTGGCGATCACCACCCGAAGCTCATGATGGCTGTCGAACCATCGCGCGGCCTCGACGAACTCCTGCAACATCGTCGCGCCAATCGCGTTGAGCCGCTCGGGGCGATTCAGGACCAGACGGCCAAGAGGCCCGTCGACTTCGACCTTGATGGTTTGAAACTCGCGCGTGTCCATAAGTGGATGCCTCTGCTGTATCGATCGTTTCTAAATATGCGCGCCCGCCACGACGCACAACCTGCTGCTAATGGGTGGCCATGCCGTAACTTTTCCGGCTTTCGGCGGTTAATCAGTCAGGATGACCATTTGCTGCCGAAATTCGTATACTGGCGGCGGCCATCGCAAAACGGACTAGCCATGACGAAAGCTCTAATCAGGCCCGCGCAACCCCAGGATGCCCAATTTATCGCTTGGGCGACCCAGGCTGCGAATCGATCTCATGTCGAAAAGGGATGGTTCGATATCGCGCTGGACAGGCCAGAGAGCGAGCGCCTGGAATTCATCCGCCGCCTGGCGCTCACTCAGGCCCGGTCGTGGTGGCACTACTCGCTGTTTCTTATCGCGGAGGTTGAGGGTCACGCCGCCGCCGCGCTCTGTCGATTTCGCGCCGGCGACGCATACCCGCTTTCGGCGCCGGCGATGACGGAAGTGGTGCGAAGCTACGGATGGGGCGATGCCGAGCTCGAGGCTATCTGGCAGCGCGGCATGTTTGCCTTTACCTGCATCATGCCGGGCGGCGACGATTGCTGGACTATCGAGAACGTCGCGACGCGGCCGGAATATCGAGGCCAGG
The DNA here is from genome assembly GCA_052146355.1 of Binataceae bacterium (SeqCode). Classification (GTDB taxonomy): domain Bacteria; phylum Desulfobacterota; class Binatia; order Binatales; family Binataceae; genus JAFAHS01. The sequence continues at coordinate 77,214 of JBKQNE010000226.1, forward strand.
GATTGATCGAGACTTTGATCGATCGCGCGGTCGAGGATGGGCGCCTGCGCGGCCTCCGGCAAGCACAGATTACGTTCCTCATCGGCAACGATCCCGCGGAACGCGCCTACGCGAAGGCCGGATTCACCTTTGCGGACGAAAAGCGCCATCCTGATTTCGAGGCCGCCTGCGGATCGCCGGGGATGCGGCGATTCACGCGAGACCTGTGATGAGCGCAGGGTCGGTCGCCGGTTGAGGTGGAGCGATGCTGAAATTCGATCACATGATGCTGCCGGTTTCGAATTGCAAAGCATCGCGCGACTGGTACGTGAAGACGCTTGGTTTCAAGGTCGAATTCGAAAATCCCAAGACCGCGACCATCGCGATCCGGGACAAAGCCGGCTTCACCATCTTTCTGCAGAAAACTCCCGACCAGCTTGCCGGCGCGAAGTGCGTATTGACCATTCAGGTGAAAGACGTCGACCGCAAATGCCGCAAGCTGGCCGGGAAGGGCGTCAAGTTCATCAATGCTCCGCAAAAGCTGATGTGGGGATACGGCGCCGAACTGGCCGATCCTGACGGCTATCAAATCAATCTTTGGGACAAGGTTTCGATGCGCAAGAAGGGCGGGGCATAGGGGAACTGTCGTGGCCGAACTTTCGCGCACTGCCGGAATCATCGACGGCGAGCAAATCGTCGCGTAACCGGATTCTCAGCAAAGAGGTTTATGACGACGCAATCGTGCGCTGACGGCGTTCAGCAATATATCCGAGGGAGCATACGAATAATGCCCTCGGCAACGATTGGTGTGATTTTGACCATCGTACTTGGTCATGCACCTGAGGCACTAGCAAGCGGCTCCTTCCGCTCGAGTATCTCGTCAGCGTTCGCGGACCCGCAGCATCGAGTCGTAGTAGCGATCGTGTTCAACGGAATGCTCGATGCATCCGCAGCAAAACACGACGCCCGAATCACCGCAGTACTAAACGCGGTGTACGAAGAACTGGGCGTCGCCTAATCGCGCGCGACTGATTGCCCCTCGCCCGCTCAGTCGCGGGAGAGGGAAGGGTGAGGGTTCTGCTACCCCGATTGGCCCATACGTTCACTGGGCCGACACGTACGATTGATGGGAGCTTACGCGCGAAGCAATTCTGAGGTCTCTCGCTTGGCCGCCTCATATTCCTTCACCGTCTGCTCAATTAGTTCCGCTGCAGTTTGGATTCGGTCTACGCCGGAGATCGAATGGCCGGCGCTCCAGATGTCTTTCCATCGCTTCGGCCCTTCGCCGCCACTGCCGTGAAGCTCGCTCGCCGCCTCGATCGAAACGCGCTCCGGCAGATTCGCCGGGTCCAGTCCCGCCGCGGCGATCGACGGCCGCAGCATGTTGGTGTCCAGCCCGGTAAACGCGCGCGTCAGCATCACGTCGTCCATGCTCGACTCGACCAGCATCTGCTTGTAGCCGGGCTCGGCCATGCTCTCGCGAGTCGCGATAAACTTGGTGCCCATGTATGCGAGATCGCAGCCGAGTACTTGCGCGCTCCACAGTACGCGCCCGTCTGACACCCCGCCCGCCAGCACGAGCGGCCCCGCGAACATCTCACGCACCGCGCACACGAATGCGAACGGATTCATCCATCCGGTCTGCCCGCCCGCGCCCGCCGTGAGCAGAATCAATCCGTCCACTCCCGTGGCGATCGCTTTTTCCGCATGACGCAGCGTCGCGACGTCGGCAAAGACCAGGCATCCGATGTCGTGCAAGGGACCGACGGCCGCCTCAGGAGAGCCGACGCTGGTGATGACCACCTCGACTTTGTGGCGAACCAGACAGGCGAGTTCGTCGCGAACTTGCGCGCGCCGGATAATCAGGTTGGGGCAGAACGGCGCTATCCGCCGCGATGGATCTTCGGCGCGCGCCGCGTCGAGCCGCGCCTTGATCGAGATCATCCAATTGTCGAGCTGATCGAGCGTGCGGCTGTTGGCGACGGGAAATGAGCCAATCACTCCGTTGATGCACGCGGCGACGACCAGATCAGGTCCCGACACTCGCAGCATCGGGGCGGCAATCAGCGGCAGCCGCAGCCGGTTGGCAATCTTCGCGGGCAGTGACACGAATCGCGCTCAGGACAGCTTCACGAGCTGCTTGCCGACGTTCGCGCCCTTGAGCAGGCCGAGAAAAGCGCTCGGAGCGTTCTCGATACCGTTCGCGATCGTCTCGCGATATTTGATCTTGCCCTCGGCGACCCACTTCGCCAGTTCCGCAACCGCCGGCGCAGAGCGGCCCGCGTAATCGGAAACGATAAACCCCTGCAGCTTCACGCGATTGATCAGCAGGAGCACGAGATTGTTCAGGCCGTGCGGCCGCACTTCGTTGTATTGCGAGATCAGTCCGCACAGCGGAATGCGCGCAAACGGATTCAGCCGCGCCGTGACCGCTTCGAGAATCTCGCCTCCCACGTTCTCGAAATAGATGTCGATTCCCTTGGGCGTCGCCGCCGCGAGATCTTTTGCGAGATTGCCGGCCTTGTAGTCGATGCACGCGTCGAAGCCGAGATCATTCACGACGTGATCGCATTTCGACTTGCCGCCCGCGATTCCGACCGTGCGGCATCCTTTGATCTTCGCGATCTGGCCGACCACGCTGCCCACCGCTCCCGCGGCGGCGGAGACCACGACCGTCTCGCCCGCTTTGGGCGCGCCGATTTCGATCAGCCCAAACCACGCCGTGAGCCCGGGCATTCCGAGCGCGCCCAGGTATGCGGACAGCGGCGCCGCTTTCGGATCGACCTTCTGCAATTCGCGGCCATCGGAAACGCCGTACAGTTGCCATCCGTAGTAGCCCAGAACGTGGTCGCCCTTCTTGAACGACGGATTATCGGACTCGACGACTTCGCCGACCGTTGCGCCGACCATCACGCCGCCGATCTTCACTGACGCGGCATACGACTGCACGTCGTTCATCCGACCGCGCATATACGGATCGAGCGAGAGCCACAGATTGCGCACCAGCACCTGTCCTGGTCCGGCTTTCGGAATATCGGTCTCGACGACCTTGAAATCGCTTTCCTTGACCCATCCAACCGGACGGCTGGCGAGTGTCACTTGGATATTTTTACTCATGATTGCTTCTCCCTTACGCCCGATCTTTTCGAGATTGATCCCTCGCCCGTTCTGTTACGGGAGAGGTCAGGTGAGGGTGCTGCGTCAACCGCTATGGCACTGCAGAATCGACCTAACCTCTTCTGCGGGGGGAACCAGAACGAACTCCTCACTGCCATGCGGAGCTTTTTGCTCCCGCTACTCGTGACGCAGAATGTGTACAACGCACACTGCGCCGACGCCGACCATATGCGCAAGCCCGACCCGCGCGTTGGGTTGCTGCCGCACTCCCGCTTCGCCCCGAAGCTGTCGGGTTATTTCGGCAATCTGGCCGACGCCCGTCGGTCCTATCGGATGGCCCATCGCGAGCAGTCCGCCCGAGGCGCTTACTGCGCATTGCCCGCCTATATCTGCCGCGCCGCTTTCGATCATCCGCGCGCCTTCGCCCACCTCGCAGAGGCCCATCGCTTCGAGGTAAAGCAGCTCCTCGATCGTGAATGCGTCGTGCAGCTCCAGCACGTCGAGATCGCGCGCCGCGATACCGGCCTCGCGATATGCCTGCGCCACGGTCTCGCGCGTCAGCTCCGCGTCGAAGTTCTTCGCTTCTCGATAGACGCGCTCGGTGCGGGTGACGGATGCGATCACGCGAACGGCGCGATTGCGATCGATACCCAGCCGCGCGATCGCATCTTCTGATGCGACGATAACCGCCGCCGCGCCTTCTCCCACCGGACAGCATTGCAAACGCGTGAGCGCGCCCGAGATAGCGGGACCCGCCATTACTTCTTCCAGCGTGACAGCCTTTTGCCGCTGCGCGTAACGATTGTTCGCGCCGTTCCGATTGTTCTTTACCGCCACCAGCGCAATCTGCTCGGCGGTCACGTGGTTGCGGTTCATGTAGTCGTTCGCCAGCAGCGCGAAATGCGTGAACGGTACCACGCGCGCGCCGACCAGATCGCGGATGTTGGTCTTCCCCGGCGCCATCGCGACCGGCCCGGGCTTGTCCACGCCTACCGCCAGCGCCACATCGGCGACGCCGCTTGCGATTTCAAGACACGCCTGGCGAAAAGCGGTCGAGCCCGATGCGGACGCGTTCTCGACCTGCGCCATCGGAATTCCGGTCGCGCCGAGATGACGCAGCATCGGACGCGATGCGGCCATCCCGATAAGTGCCGTGCCGGTGTATGCGGACTGCACGTCATTCCAGGGAACTTTCGCGTCTGCCAGCGCTTCACGCACCGCCGTCAGCCCGAGATCGACATAGGTCCTCTCGCTGAGGCGCTGGTAGCGATGCAGCCCGATGCCGACGACGTAGACCGGGCGCAGGTCGAGCAGCGTTCGGCTCATGACTTCTCTCCATTTTTCTGAAACCGCAGTTCAACCACGTCGCGGCCCTGATCGTCGATGCCTTGCGATGCGAACGTCGCGCTCATCCGGTCGCCCGCCTTGAGTTCTTCGTCCGTGCGGCCGGTCAGTATCGATCGAATCGAAGGGCCGTCGTCGAGAAGGATGACGCCGACGGTGAATGGCGTCTCGATGCCTTTGCCCTGATACAGATGAACGGTCGCGAACGAATGCAGCGCGCCGCGCCCCGCGAGCGTGACGGATTCGAGTTGGTCGGTCGGCGCGCCGCACGATTCGCATCCATATTGCTGCGGCGGAAAGAAAACGTATCCGCACGCGCGGCAGCGCCCGCCGTTGAGCGCGGGCGGATTGCCCGAATCGGCGGAATACAGAGCGGGCTGAGCGGCTATGCGATCGGGCATCGAGTGGACCTCCAGAAGCAGATGTAGCGCGACCAGCGCGATCTAATCAATCATTTGCTTGTTAGTCAACAAATATGTTACAAGGCGCCCGATGCCTCAGACTGCCCCATCGCGGCCCCGGCTGGTCCGGCGCACCCAGCGCGAGCGCCGCGAAACCTCTTATAGGCGGATGCTCGATGCCGCCGTCAAGCTGATTGAACGGCAGGGCAGCAGCCGCACCACGCTGGCGCAAATCGGCGAACTGTCCGGCTATAGCTACGGCTTGGTCACTCATCGCTTCGGCTCGAAGGAAGCTCTCGTGCGCGCGGTCACGCGCGAGGCGCAGACAAATTTTGCGCGGCATGAAATGGGCGACGTCGAGCGCCGGCAGGGACTCGCTGCCCTCGTGATGCTGGTGGAGAGATACCTTCGTGCCGCTGCATCGCGCAGTCGCAACGCGCTCTTCGTCCTGATTGGTGAGGCGCTCGGCCCCGTGCCGGAAATCCGCCGCGACATGGCGGCAGCCGATGCGAACTTTCGCGGCGCGGTTCGCAAGTTGATCGAGCAGGGCATCGAGGCGGGCGAGATTCGCCGCGATGCGGACCCCGATGCGCAGGCCGCGATGATTGTTGGGACTCTGCGTGGGCTGGCGATCCAGCGCTTTCTCGATCCTTCGGCGTTCGACCTGGAAGCGGTGTGCCGCGCGCTTCGGGGGAATGTGATTCGCAGCCTCGCCGCGCGCGCTCGCCGCAAGGGAAACCGTGCCGATGCTTGACGATATTCGCGTGCTCGAAATTTCCGCGCCCGAGACGATGCTCGCGGGCAGCATCCTTGCGGCGCTCGGCGCGGATGTGGTCGTCATCGAGCCGCCTGCGGGAGCGGCAGGCCGCAGAATCGAGCCGTTCCTCGACGATATTCCCGGACTCGAGCGCAGCCTCACCTGGCATGCGATGAATCGGAACAAGCGCGGCATCACCCTGGATCTTGCGAGCGTCGACGGCCGGCAACTGCTTGCGCAACTGGCCGGGAAATTCGATATCGCGATCGATTCCGTTGATTCGCGCAGCGGCCTCGCGCCGCTCGATCGATTCGTTCTTCCCGAGAAGGTGATCCGTGCGCGTATCAGCGCGTTCGCGCGCAGTGGCCCCAAAAGCGGATATGTCACGTCGGATCTCGTTGTCATGGCGGCGAGCGGAGCCCCCGGGGTTAGCGGAGATCTCGATCGCCCGCCGCTCTTTTTTCCCGTGCCGCAGGCGATGATGGAAGCGGGTGCCGATGCCGCCATCGCGGCGCTGGCTGGCCTGGTGGCGCGCGACCGCGATGGCCACGGGCAGACCGCGTACGTGTCGGCGCGAATCGCCGCGATGATCGGCGCGATGAGCCAGATGCTCGCGCCGAGCGCGGGCAATCCGGAATTCGGACGCAGCGGCGGCTCGCTCTCGATCGCCGGCGTCGAGGTGCCAAGCATCTATGAATGCGTCTACGGCTTCGTGCTGATTACGGTCGCTTTCGGCCCGGTCTTCGGGCAGATGACAAATCGCCTTGCGAAGTGGGCTGGCGAGGAAGGCCATCTGCCGCACGAGATAACGGAGATTCCATGGACAACTTTCATCGGCGAGTTGCAGCAGAAGAAACGCACGCCCGCGGATCTCAAGGCGCTCGTCGACGGCCTGCGCTCGCTCGCGCGCAACAAGACCAAAGCCGATCTGGGTGCGGCCGCGCGAAAGCTCGGATTGCTCGCGTCACCCGTAATGAACATGCGCGATGTGGCCGAATCACGGCAGTATCGCGAGCGCGGGTTGTTCACGCCGGTGGCCATCGCGCCCGGCCGCGAAATCGATGTGCCCGCGCGGTTTGCGCAGTTTTCCAATTTCGCAATCGAAACCCGCTGCCCCGCCCCCGCGCTTTCGCAGCATACGGCCGAAATATTCGAATCAGATCTGGGGCTGTCGCGAATCGAGCTTCAAGCGCTGTTCGCGCACGGAGTCATATAGGAGAGCAGCATGAGTTCCCCACTGACCGGAGTTCACGTGCTCGACCTGAGCTGGGTGATGGTCGGCCCCGCCAGCGGCCGCGCTCTCGCCGACCTCGGCGCCGATGTGATCAAAGTCGAAAGTTCGAAGCGAATAGATCCGGTGCGCACGCTCGGTCCTTTCAAAGACGGAAAAATGGGTCCGGAACGCTCCGTCAGCTACCACAATCTCAACGCCGGCAAACGATGCATCACGCTCGATATCCGCAAGCCTGAGGGGCGCGAGATCGTGCTGCGCCTGTGCGAGTGGGCCGATGTGGTGCTGGAAAGCTTCACTCCCGGCGTGCTCGACGAGCTGCGGCTCGCCTACGCCGACCTCAGCGCGCGCAACCCGAAAATCATCATGGCTTCCACCAGCATCCTCGGGCAGACAGGCCCCGATGCGAAGGGAACCAGCGGCGTCGGTACGATGGGCGCCGCGATGTCCGGCGCGACCTATCAATTCGGATGGCCGGATCGGCCGCCGTGCGGTCCATGGGGTCCGTGGACCGATGCGGTCACGCCGCGGTTCATCGTCGCGAGCATCCTCGCAGCGCTGCATAACAGATCGCGCACGGGCACTGGCTGCTACATCGACGTCGCGCAGGCCGAATGCGGCATTCAGTTCATGATGCCCGCGTACTACGAATTCGCCGCCAACGGGCGAATTCCCGAGCGCCGCGGCGCTGCCGGCTCGCCGCTTGCCGCACCGCAAGGCGTGTACCCCTGCGCGGGCGATGATCGATGGGTCGCGATCGATGCTTCAGCGGCGGACCGCTGGATCGCATTGCGCGGCCTGATTGGCGGGGCACTCGCCGAGTCGCGATTCGACACGATCCTCGGACGGCTGCGCAACCGCGACGATCTCGATCGCGCGATCGCGGAGTGGACGAAAGCGCGCGAATCCGATGCGGTCGAGGCCGCGCTCCAATCGGCCGCCGTGCCCGCGCATATCGTGAGCCGTGGCGGCGACCTGGCGCGCGATCCGGATCTGCGTCACGTCGGCCACTTCAGAAAAATCGACGATCCGGTAATCGGTGAAGTTGAGATCGAAGGACCACGCCCCGAGTTCGAACGCACACCGGCGGCTTCGACGAAGCGCGGCCCGCGAATCGGCGAACATACCAACGAAATACTTCGCGACGTGTGCGGGCTTTCCGAAAACGAAATCGCGCATCTGGCCGAAGCCGGAATTCTCGTCTGACACAATCAAGGAGGCGAACTTGGCGACTAACATTCTCGATCTCAAAGGACACGTCGGCCTGGTCACTGGCGCGGGGCAGGGCGTCGGGCGGCAAGTGGCGCTGCATTTCGCCAACAACGGCGCCGGCGGCGTGGTGGTCAATGATTTCGTGCTCGCGCGCGCCGAGGCAGTCGCGGTGGAAGTCGAACGCCTGGGCTGCACGGCGCTGGCCGTGCAATGCGATGTGACCGACTTCGGCTCGGTTGGCGCGATGCTCGAGCAGGCGCGTGGCAAGTTCGGTGCGGTCGATATCATCGTCAACAACGCCGGCAACGCCGGCGCCGACCCGCGCGCGGTCTCGCGCAAGCCCTTCTGGGAGCAGGAGCCGAAGGATTGGCAGCCGTTTCTCGGCACCAACCTGTACGGCGTCTTGAACTGCGTGCGCGCTGCGCTGCCAGGCATGATCGCGAAGAACTACGGCAAAATTGTGACTGTCATTTCCGACGCGGGCCGCGTCGGTGAGCCGAACTTGGAAATCTACTCGGGCGCAAAGGCAGGCGCGGCGGGATTCATGCGCGCGGTTGCCAAAGCGGTCGGACGCTTCTCGGTAACCGCCAATTGCGTCGCGCTCGGCGCCACGCGGACCCCCGCGATCGCCGCAGCGACTTCGAACGAGGAGTTCGCCAAGCGGATGCTGCGCTCATACACGATTCGCCGCTTTGGCGAGCCCGAAGACGTCGCCAACATGATCCTGTTTCTCTCTTCGGATGCGTCGAGCTGGATGACGGGACAGACGGTCCCGGTCAACGGCGGCTACTCGTTCGCGATGTAAATGGAGAACAACGTGAAATACGAAACCATCATCCTCGAAGGCAAAGACGGTATCGGCTACCTGACGCTGAACCGCCCCGAGCGCGCCAACACGATCAGCTTTCAGCTCATGCACGATGTCGTCAGCGCGATGGAAGAGGTCGAAAACGATCCCCAGTATCGCGTGGTGATCCTGACCGGTGCCGGCGGAAAACACTTCTGCGGCGGCGCCGACTTGCGTGACTTTGCCGAACGCGCGCGGCAACGCGCGTCGAGCGCGCAGCCCGGCGCAAGCGGCGATTTTGTCACGCCCCGGCGCGATCTGTTCAGCGCGCTCGAAGAATCGCGCGTGCCGGTGATCGCCGCGATCAACGGTGCCGCGATGGGTGGTGGATGCGAAATCGCGCTGGCGTGCGATATCCGCGTGATCGCGGACACCGCGACCATCGGCCTCCCCGAGATTCGCTTTGGCGCGCTGCCCGCCGGCGGCGGAACCCAGCGACTGCCGCGCCTCGTCGGCACGGGCGTCGCCAAGGAAATGATCTTCAGCGGCCTTCCCTGGACTCCCGAAGACGCCTTTCGTGTCGGCTTGGTGAATCGCGTAGTAGCCGCTGTGGAGTTGATGAGCGTATGCGAGCGGATCGCGCGCGTTTATATCGAGCGCGCCGCGTATGCGCTCAAGACCGCCAAGGCGCTGATCAATCGGGGCATGGACGTTCCTCTGAAAGACGGCATCGCGCTCGAACGCAAGATGATCGCCGAGATGGCCACGCCCGAAGAGCGGCGAAAAGCCCAGGACCAGGCCGCCGCCACTCAAAAAACCTACGCCCGCATCTTCGGCGAGCGCAAATGACTCAGCCTGAAATGCCCTCTCCCGCGCTCGCGACTCGGTCGCAAGCGCATGCCGCGAGAGGG
>JBKQNE010000227.1:0-59965 GCA_052146355.1 Binataceae bacterium (SeqCode)
GTTCTTGAAACCGAGGACGGAAACGCGGAGGTCTACTTCGGACCGGTGCGGCTTGGGAGCATCGATGGCGTCACTCTGAAACTGCTGTGCGCCAATCGAACTCAGCATTCACCGGAGCGGCGAGGGGTGCAGCCCCCCACGCTCTCCTCCCAGCAAAACTACGAAAAAGTGTTACCTATGTTGCCGGTCTAAAGTGTTACCTATGTCTCCGGTCGCTCACGCCCCGCGCCGGATGAGGGGGTCCTTTATCCAGGATGACTGTGCTGTTTCTTGGAAGGAATCCCGGAAGCCGGAATATTGGCGTCACCACTGCCGCGCGTAATTCCTCGGTCGATCGAAGTTCCGAAAGTCGACAGTCCCGATCGATGCGCGGGCTGCGCCCGCGCTACGCTTCCTTCACTTCGCCACTCCGCGCTCAATCGCGGCCGCCATCGCTCGCCATCGCTGCTCTGCCAACGGCATGTGCACGATTTCGAATTTCAGTTTGTCCGGCCCCAGAAAATAGACTGCGTAGTAACCGCCGGGCCCAAACGGAAATTCGCCCGGACCATCCAGAATTTCCGCCCCGAGCTTCACCGCGAGATCCCGCGCCGCGTCGACTTGCTCATGCTTCTCGACGTTGAACGCCAGGTGATGGAACCCCGGCGCGTAGATTTGAAACGGCTTGCCCGCCAGATCGGACTTCGCCTGCCATACATTGATCGCGGTACCGTTCGCCATGTTGATGTTCACGGTAAGCTCGGCTCCCGCCTGACTCTGGAAAATCTGGCCGACGGTATAGCCCAGGAACTCGAGCAGCGGGCGGAAAAATTTCATCGCCGCCGGGAGATCGCTGACCGTAACAGAGACGTGATTGATCGATCCCATCAACATGTTCTTCACTCCTGTCTTTGTCGATGCGCTTGCGCCACGGCCAGTCTCGCCTCGCTTGAGGCTGGTCGTATACAGTTGTACGGCTTTCGCGGCGCGTATCGGGAGGTCCGCTCAGAATGGCACTCGTGCCCTGCACCAAGTGTGGCAACCGTGTTTCGACTACAGCGATAAAGTGCCCGCGCTGCGGAACGCCGCCGCCGAATCTGTTGCGGCAATCGGCCCAAGTTCACCCCGCGAAGCCGCCTGTTCAGCCGCCGGCCAAGGAGCGCCAATCGGCGTCCGCCCTCGGCGATATTTTCAAAATCCAGGGCCTCCAGGTCGACCAGGACACTGTCCGGCAAATCAGCATAGCGGCGTGCCTCTTGATAGTCGCGTGGTGGGTATTCTTTTCGATACCCGCAAGTCCCACGCACGCGATCTACACCTTCTATCGAAACGTAAAGGCCCATAATGCCACCGCGGCCGCCAATTTCATCGATTTCGAAAGCGTGACCAAAGCAGCCACCAACGAAGCCATAAATGCCCATGCGGAGGACGCCAAGCCCGATAACCCTGCCGACGAATCGGCCGAGGTCCTGAGCCGCGGATTCGCAAACCTGATGTCGGGTGCTATCAGCGAGACCGTCAAGGCCAGATTCGAACGGATGGTCGAGAGTTCGTCGCAGCAGGATTCGTTCGATATGACCTTCGGCGATCTAATCGGCGCCATCTGGTATCTCCATCGCACCGGCAACACCGCGACTACCCGGGCCAAAGATCAGGACGGCGACCCCATCGTGGTAACGTTCGTCCGCGAGCCCGATTCGGGATGGCGCGTCACAGCAATCGGGGGACCGGCTTTCCGCAAGGTGCTCCGCGAACAAATGAAGAAGCAAAACGAAGGTACGAATCCCGCGCTCCCGCCATCATTCGACAGCCGAAGTTCGCCGCCGGGCGCGGGCATCTGATAGCCAGCTTCCGAAGAGCCTGGAAATCCGAGATTCACGCGCTTGCACCTGAAACTGAAGCTCCGCGTCGCTGCTATCGCTCTGAGCATCGCGGGATGCGGCAGCAGCAGTTCCTTGGCGACGACCGCCCAGGCAGCCAAGCTGATTTACGTCCCGTATTTCTGTTTCAGCTCGCCGTCGAGCATCCAGATCTTTTCGGCAAAGGCCGAGGGCAGTTCGCCACCGGTCGCGATCCTTCAAGGCGATCAAACGGGAATCACGGCGCCCTCTGCCGTAACTCTGGACCACAGGGGTCAGCTCTATGTGGCCAATGCCGCCAACTCGAATCCGGCGATTCTGGTGTTCCCCAATGGCGCCAGCGGCGACATCGCACCGACGCGGACGATTAGCGGCTCAAACACCGGCCTCAACGCGCCATTCGGAGTCGCGGTCGACAAGTCGGGAAATATCTTCGTGGCTAACGAAGGCGGCAGCAACGTCCTCAAGTTCGAGGCCGCCGCGAACGGCAACATCGCGCCGACCGCCATCATCTCGGGGCCGAACACGGACCTCGCTTCGCCACCTCTGGGTCCGCTGGAGATTAGCCTGGACCGAGAGCGCCAAGTCTACGTGACCAATGTCCCAAACAATTCGGTCCTGATCTTCGCTCCAGATGCCGACGGTGATGTTGCCCCGACTGCGACGATCGCTGGCGCCAATACGCAGCTAAACGGCCCGATACAAGCGGTCTTCGATCCGAGCGGCAATATCTACGTAAGCGACAATACTCACTGCTTTCCGAGTTGCACCGGAGCCGAGCCATTCGCGGTCACTGTCTATCCGCCGCATTCGAGCGGAAACGTGCCACCTTCAAGAACGATCAGCGGAGGCAATACCGATCTGTATCTGCCGGCGGGAATCGCCGTCGACGGAATCGGCCAGCTCTATACCGCCAGTCAGAGGGACAACAGCTTGCAGATTTTTCCGCCCGGCAGCAATGGCAACGTAACACCGCGGATTATCGACGGATCGAGTCCGGGCACATGTGTAGCCAGAGCACTTGCAGTAAACTGATAGCGAGGGCCTCACAGGCGATAGATTCGCAGAATTCAGGCTGGCCGCCAGTTTGATTCCCGAAAAGCCTTCTAACGATCGCGGGCCGTCGGCAGGCCGAGCGCGGCGCGAATCTTCGGTTTTAGCATCCGCACCAGGTCGGGGTCCCAGCAGACGTAGTTGTCGGGGATATCGAGCACGATCACCTTCGAGGCGTGCTCAGGGCCGAACTGCTCGTGGATATGCCGATGATGCGCGTCTTCCATCACGCAGATGACGTCGGCCTCATCGAGCAGCTCCTTCGTCACCTTGTTTTTCGCCCATCGCTCCGTACCCGCGGACGCCACCCACATCGGAGCGCACATCTCCGCCAGCACCATCGCCGCCGTAGGGCTGCGATCCAGGTTCCCCGAACAAACCATCAAAACCTTCTTCATAATTCCAGAACGCCAGTTAGTGTAAATCGGAAGCCAATCCCGCGCCCATCAGGTCGACAAAATTGTCGCGATAGAAGCGATGTTTCGCCTGCTCGGGCGTTTTCACGAGTGACCCTTCGAAGCGCTTCAGGGGATTACGTCCCCCTTCGACGTGGGGATAGTCCGATGAGAACATGCAGATCTCGTCGCCGGAGTTGGCGATGATCCAGCCGGAATCCTCTGCCGGGTACGGCGTGACGCGCACCTGGCGGCGTACGAACTCGCTCGGCTTCATCGACATCTTCTGCAAGCGCTCTTCGTTCTTGAAGAACGCCTCGTGCGCCGAATCGAGCATCCGCATCCATCCGGGCAGCCATGAAGCGCCCTGCTCTATCACGCCGAACTTGAGCCGCGGAAAACGGTCCAGAACACGATCGAAGATCAGCGTCGCCAGGGTCTGCATGGGAGGATTTGGAATCGCCATGTAGTCGACCGATCGGAAATTGCCGTCGCCGCCGTGAAAGTCGGGCACCGGCGGAAGGCCGTTCTTGAAATAGTCGGGCGACAGAAGCTGGCCGCCACCGCCGACGTGAAACAGGATCGGCAGACCCGCTTCCTGAGCGAGCGCCCACAGCGGATCGAACCCGATGTGACTGGGCGAATGGCCTTTGGGGCATCGCGACGGAATCAGCAACCCCTTCGCGCCGATCGCAATAGCCTCACGCGCAGTCGCTTCCGCACCAGCGAAATCGGCGAGCGGCACGTAGCAGCTCGCGAGCAGGCGCCGGTCGACGGCACAGAAATCGACCATCGCGCGGTTGAAAGCGCGCGCAACCGAGTTCGCGAGATCGGCATCGCCGCGATGCTCGAGGTCGAGCATGCCCAGGAACCAGGTGGTGAATACAAGCTGGCTGGCAAACCCGAGATAGTTGAGCGCCTCCGAGCGATCCTCACGCCGCCACGAGCCGAGCGCCTCGTAGTTCTTGCGCAGCAGGATCCGCTCGCCGCTCTCGGATCGCCACTTGGGATCATCATGGCGTCGCCGCAGCTTGTCCATCGAATCGTTCATCAGATCAGGAGGCCCGGTCAGCCATTTGTTGGCGCGCAGCTTCTCGCGGGATGCGATGTCGATGAAGCCGTCCAGAAAATCGGGCGCTTCCATGATGTGCGCGTCGGCGTCGTGAATCGTCTGTCCTTCTACGTATGCCATCGTTTCGTCGTCCTGCGAATTTTTTTCGTCAGCCGCAACTTGATGATATCACGCGCTCAGGTTCCGCGCGGCGGCAGGCCGGCCGCGCGATAGACATCATCGATGATGCGCATATTGATAACGCCTTCGGCGCCGTCGGTGGGGAAGGTCTTTTCGCCGCGTATTTGCGCGACGAACGCGCGCAGCTGATAGGTGTAGGTGGCGTCGCCCGCGACGGTCTCCTGCTTGGTCCCATCTGCCGTCTTCAACGTGATCTGATTTCCATAGTGCGGACCCACAGGGTTAACTATCGTCAGCTCGCCGCGATCGCCCGTGGCCGTGAAGGTCGCGCCAAGCACTGCCTCCTGCGCCATCGAACACGTCATCCGCGCGGACACGCCGCCTGCCATCTCCAGGTCAACCTCCATCGCCACGTCGATATTCTTAGGTCCGGTTTTGGCCGATGCCTTCAGCACGCGCGGCATCAGCCCCGAGAACTCGCGCAGCATGTGGAGCGGGTAGCATCCGAGATCCATCGTCGCGCCGCCCGCCAGGCTCCAATCGAAACGGATATTGGTAGGCGGAATCGGCACCGAGAAATTGGCTTCGAGACGCTGCAAGCGCCCGAGCCCCTTGATAATTCCGCGCACTCGTTCCGCCAGCGGATGATAACGATAGTGGAAGGCCTCGCCCAGGAAGCGGCCGGTCTCCTTCGCCACGTCGGCCATTCGCTGCGCTTCGGCGGCATTGGACGCCAGCGGCTTTTCGCACAGCACGTCCTTGCCCGCGCGCAGAGCCGCGATCGTCCATTCGCAATGATGCGAATTCGGCAGCGGATTGTAGATCGCATCGACCTCGGGATCGTTGATTACGTCCTCGTAGGTCGCATGCACGCGCGGGATGCCGTGCGTCGCGGCAAATTCCTCCGCACGCTTGCGATCGCGCGCGGCGACCGCGACCAGCGCGGCTTCGGGCACTTCATGAACAGGCTTGATCAGCGCATTCGGTGTAATCAGCGCGGCGCCGAGCGTGCCGAACCGGAGGGGGCGTTTATCTGCCATTGTCGCTACCGCCTGATCTATCTCACGATGTGATGCGATCGAGAAATAGTTAGCCGCGCGTGGAGAAAGAAGCAAAGCCGCCGGCGTAAGAGCTTTCCGCCAGCTTTTACTTAAAGGCTCCCGTCTGCAAAGCCTTCACGGATTTCCTGATATCATTCAGATGACAGCATGGAAGAAAAACGGATCATCTTGATCGGCGGAGCGCCTACCACGGGCAAATCAACGGTTGCCGATCAGGTGGCAAAACAATTCGGCGTGCCATGGCTCTCGACCGATCAGATGCGAAAGATCATGCGCAAGGTCGCAAACCGCGCAGACCATCCCAAGCTATTCAACCCCGAGGGGTACAGCGTCGAACGATTCCTCACAGAATTCTCCGCGCAGCAGATGCTCCAAATCCAGCTGGAGCAGGGAGAAGCCGTCTGGACCGTCGCCCAAGCCTTTATTAAGGAGGACTGGATGTGGACCAAAGGATTTGTCGTGGAAGGCATCCATATCCTCCCGCATCTCGTCGCGCGGGACTTCAGGGACGACGAACGGTTGCAGGCGGTGTTCCTGGTCGACGAGGATACCGACCGTATGCGTCGAGTCATCTACACACGGGGCCTGTCGGGCGACGCCAAGACCTATTCAGACGACGTGAAAGGGAAGGAGGTCGAGTGGGTCACCCTCTTCAGTCATTGGCTCAAGGCTGAGGTGGAAAGGTTCGGATTCCCGCTGGTTCAAGTCAAAAAGGATCGGAACGATCTTCAAGTCGTGCTCGCGGCGATTTCAGGATAGAGCGCTCGCGAGTGACCGGGAAAAGCGATCACGCACTGCACGCCGGAAGTACGAGTTAAAGAGACGTATGCGCCGTGGTGACGGTTAGGCGCCGTCGCGCTTCTTTTCGAGCCGCACTCGGCGGTAGGCAACCGTCCTCTATAGTCACGTAGTATGGATTCGCTGACTTGCAAGAAACGGGCGACCAATCCCAGAAGGAGAGATTCCTGCAAATGGCAATTTACGATTTCGATTTGTTCACTATCGGTGCCGGCAGCGGCGGTGTGCGCGCGAGCCGGATGGCCGGATCTTTCGGCGCGAAGGTCGCCGTGGCCGAAGAACGCTACCTGGGCGGCACTTGCGTCAACGTCGGATGCATCCCCAAGAAGCTGTTCGTCTACGCCTCGGAGTTTGACGAAGGATTTTCCGACGCGGCGGGCTTCGGATGGGAAATCGGTCCGCGGCGCCATGATTGGGCGAAACTTATCGCGAACAAGAACCATGAAATCGAGCGCCTTAACGGCGTCTATCGCCGTCTTCTGACCGATGCCGGCGTCACGATAATCGAAGATCGTGCGTCCGTCGTCGATGCGCACACGGTCGCGATCGGCGGCCGGAAATACACCGCGAAATATATCCTGGTCGCGACCGGAAGCTGGCCTGCCGTGCCGAAAGTGCCCGGCGCCGAACACGCAATAACTTCCAACGAAGCATTTTTCCTCGAACGCCGTCCCGCGCGCGTGATCATCGTGGGCGGCGGCTATATTGCCGTCGAGTTCGCCGGCATCTTCCACGGAATGGGCATACACGTGACCCTCGTGCATCGTGGTGCCAAACTGCTGCGCGGCTTCGACGAAGATTTGCGCGACACGCTGGGGCGCGAGATGAGCAAGCGCGGCATTGCGCTGCACCTCAACTCCAACGTGTCGCGTATCGAGAAGACGGACGCGGGCGTGCGCACGCATCTCGATGACGGCACGGTGCTTGACGCGGATATCATCATGTATGCGACGGGGCGTACACCCAACACGCGCGGCCTCGGTCTCGAAAACGCGGGAGTCAAAGTGGACGACCACGGCGCGATCGTCGTCGATACTTACTCGCAGTCGTCGGTTCCGAGTATCTATGCCATTGGCGATTGTACGAATCGAATCATGCTTACGCCAGTCGCGATCGCCGAGGGGCGCGCCGTAGCAGAGACGCTATTCAACGGCCGCCCGATGAGCGTGGAGTACGCGGGAGTGCCGTCTGCCGTGTTCAGCCAGCCGAACCTCGGTACGGTCGGACTCACCGAGGAACAGGCGCGCAAGCGATTCGACAAAATCGCCGTCTACAAGTCCAGCTTTCGTCCGCTCAAACATACCCTCAGCGGCCGCGACGAGACGACTTTCATGAAGCTGGTCGTGGACGAAAAGACCGATCGCGTGCTCGGATGCCACATGATCGGCACCGACGCCGGAGAAATAATTCAGGGCCTGGCGATCGCGCTCAAGTGCAACGCCACCAAAGCGCAATTCGACGCGACGATCGGAATCCATCCGACCACGGCCGAGGAATTCGTCACCATGCGCACGGCGAGCTGAGAATTTCCGCTCGTGCCGCCCGCCGCTTCTTTGCCCGGCCATCGGATCTCGCGTGCTGAGGCGTTGAGCCTTCTCGCCCTGGCTAATGTTTTGTGGGCGGGGACATATTCGGCCGGCAAGGTCGCGCTCGCCAGCCTTTCATTCGTCGAACTGAACGCCGTCAGGTTCTCCCTCGCGACACTTCTGTTGTTGCCGGTGTTATGGTCCGGCCGCGCGATTCTCCGCCGTGAACTATCCGATCGTGCGTCGCTGCGCGAACTCGCGCGCTTGGTAATTCTTGGTTTCGTTCTCAACAAGGCCTTCGAGTACGCGGGCCTTTCGCTTTCTACCGCGGTAGATGCGGCCTTGCTGATCGCCACCGAAACAATCTTCACCGCCGTGCTCTCCTGGCTGTTGCTCGGCGAAGCCGTGACGTTGGCGGGAATCGCGGCGCTCATCGTCGGTATTGCGGGAGTCTATCTGGTCGTTGCGCGCGGGCTGGTGCCCGACCTGTCGGGTCCTGCGGGCATGATGCGAATCGCAGGCGACTTGCTCATGATATTCGCCCTCCTGTTCGAGGCGGGCTACACGGTGGGCAGCAAGGCATCCCTAAGCCGGATACCGCCCGTGCTGCTCATCGCTTTTTCCGTGGCAGGCAGCTTGATCGTGTGGGTACCAGCGGGGCTGATCACCGTCGCTCATTTCGGAGTGCCGCGGATCACTGCGAGCGCGTGGATGTCGATTGGCTACATGGCGGCCTTCGGAACCGTCGGCGGCTACTGGATGTGGTTTCGCGGGCTCAGCGTGATCGACGCTTCTGCCGCGGCTCCGTTTCTTTTTATCCAGCCGCTGCTCGGCGCGGCGTTGGGCGTGGTGTTGCTCGGAGAGTCACTGACCTGGGCGACGATCGTGGGCGCGGCACTGATCCTCGCCAGCCTCGCGATCGTGACGCTCGGCTCGCACCCTGAGCGCGAAGCCGCGCTGCTGCTCGCCGAACCGCCATAGCGGCGGAATATCCCATCCCTGCAGTCGCGGGGACTCTTTTCCTTGCAGGCTGTCTGACCGCGGTGACGTCAATTGTTGTTGCTCAGGCGTGTGAGGGGTTGTGGGGATGCTGGCCGAACCGCTGTTCCAGGCGGCGGCCAGCATCCCCAAGGATTAGACCGAAGGCGGCGGCGGGGTCTTACCGCTCACACCGGTGGAGGTGCTCACAGTGCTCGCGCTTCCGAGCCCTCCTTTGACCTTTTTCATGTCCTTGGCCGACAGCGTCCTCGAGTTGCTCTTCTTCGTCTTCATCGTAATCTCCTTTGGTTTCGATCCGTTGTTTGTTTGCACTCTCTGAGGGAGACCATCAGCAAGGGCGATGCCAGTTGAAAAAGCCGCCCGAAGGCGTGCACTCCTGCTGGGCTGTCAACCTAAGGTGTGAACCGGACAGTGGAGGTGTGAACCGGGATTAACCTGCGGACTTCCTGATTCGCTTGTGCAAGGCTTCTCGCGAGATTCCGAGCGCCCGCGCCGCCGATGCGACTTTGCCCCCATTTTGCGCCAGCACTCCCGCGATATAGCGCGCCTCGAAGTCGGCGCGCGCACGGGCCAGCGGGAGCACCGCGGCACCGGGGTTCTGCGGCGACGGAAAGACCGAGTCTGTTTCAGTTGGCGTGGGCGCCTTCGGTCCGCCTGCGACCGCGGCCGAAAGATGCGTCACGGCGATTGTCTGACCATCGGCGGCCAGCGCTACAGCGCGCTCGATCTCATTCTGCAACTGGCGAACATTTCCGGGCCAATCGAAACGAGTGAGCGCATCGAGCGCCGCTGCTTCGAATCCTCCTATACGCTTGGCGCTGCGCTTGCTGCTAACCCCGACAAAGCGATTGGCCAGCAAGACGATGTCTTCGCGGCGCTCGCGCAACGGAGGCAAGCGAATTGGAAACACGGCCAGGCGGTAGAACAGATCCTCGCGGAAAGTCCTGGCGGCGACGGCCGCTCCGAGGTTGCGGTTGGTCGCAGACAGGACCCGCACGTCGACCTTCTGCGGCCGAATGGCGCCGACCGGGGTCACCTCGCCCTCCTGTAACACGCGCAACAGCTTCGCCTGCATCGGCAAAGGCATCTCGCCGATTTCGTCGAGCAGCACCACTCCCCCGTCCGCCGCACGGAACAGGCCGGGCTCATCGCTCGTTGCACCGGTAAACGCGCCTCGACGATGTCCGAACAGTTCGCTCTCCAACAGGCCTTCGGCGAAGGCTGCGCAATTGACGGCGATGAACGGGGCGGCAGCGCGATCGCCAGCCTGATGAATCGCCCGCGCGACCAATTCCTTCCCGGTCCCGGTCTCACCTTCAACCAGTACCGGAATCGACGCTGATGCGGCGCTCGCGATCAGTTTGAAAACCTGCTCCATTGCGGGGCCGGTTCCGACGATCTCGCGTTCAAAGTCGCGATTGGCCAGCCTGAGCGCGCCCACTTGCCTGCGCAAGGCTCGTTCTGCCTTCTTCGCCGCGCCGAAGAGGTCCGCATTGGCCAGCGCGATCGCAATCACTTCCGCGAGCGATTCGAGCAGGCTTAAGTCATCATCGGTGAATGATCCAGTGCGATGGTTGACCGCCTCGATCACTCCTGCGGGCTGCCCCCGGGCGATAAGCGGAGCGGCCAGGATCGACCTGGTGGTTACTCCGGTGGAGCGGTCCACCGCGGAATTGAAACGAGGATCATTGGCCGGATCGTCTACTCGCTCGGCGCGCCCGCTCTCCAGCACCGTGCCCGCGATTCCGCGATTAGCGGGGAACCTCAGGCCGACTAGTCTGGCGCTGACCTCGGGTTCGTCTTGCGAGTTGTAGGGGAAGTACAACTCGCCGCGGTCCCGGTCGAGCAGCATAACCGAAACGCCGCCTGCGTCCAGCGCGTCGCGGCATCGGCGGACAATCTGGGGGATCAGTAAGTCAAGGTCCAGCTCTGCCGCGAATGCCCGCGCCAGATCATACAAGACCTTGTTCTTAGAGTCGCGTGAGTCGCGTTCCATCCCGGCGGCATTGTGACATCCCGGAAGCCAACCGTCACGCGGAACGCACGTACGCGGTGGCGTGGCGCTGGTATTTCCCGCTCAATCGGCGGGCCGGACGCGCGCCGCCCCACCGATTCGTTTGCAACTCCGAAGTCCTTGTCTGAGTTGTCTTATAGGTGGCGCGGGCGTCCCTGCCCGTGGATCGAGGCTGTCGATAGACACCCATTGCAACCAATGTGGGAGAGCGCGATGCGAACGTCGAGAGTCGCAGAATGTCATCCCAACCGGAGCCTGCCGAAGTGGAGGGATCGCGGTGCGTCCTCGCGCCCCGCAACCACCACTCTCTCAGAGTCGCAGAACTCGTTCGGGGCAGCCGCGGAGACAACGTCTCCGGGTTGCGGGCGCAAGCCCGCGCTGCGGAGCCGCAGGCGACGAACGTGATCTCGCGCGGCATTCCTTCGCCGCCTGAGGTAAAAAGACATCGGCTGCCGGCTGTGGACGCGTTGACTTTTGTGGATGCGCGAACTTTTTAGACGTTGATATGTAATGCGGGGCCGCGTAGGCTCCCGCACATGGCCGCTACCGGCTCAGCATATCCATCCGTTTTTCTTGCCACCATCGCGCCGCTCCACGAAGTTGCGCGGTCGTTTACTTCGCGTGACAGATCGTCAAAATTTGACCGAACCGGAAGAAGTCCCAAAATTTTTTTTACAAAACAAACCCAATTTATCCTTGATTTCCCTACACTTATTTGGGTTTGCCTAAAATTTAAGCATCCGAGCCTGCCCGGCCTGAGCCAAAACCCCGTTCTGAACCGGACCGAGTGGACGTCCGTGGATCGAGGAATCCCGGATCAGCGGCGCGCCCGTTTCGCCGCTGCCTTAGGAGTGGGTATCAAGCAGGAGGTTCACTACTTGATTCCAAATCCTCGCAGGATTTCCTCGGAAAGCGGCGCATTGAAATCCGGGCTAATCCAAATCTTGCCCTTCCATGCCCCGGGCTTTCGCTTGCGCTTTTTTGGTTCACACGCCACGAGCCGCGCCATCGGACGACCGGCCTTAGCGATGACAATTTCCTCGCCGGCGGCCGCACGCTCCACCAGCCGCGACAGATGCGTCTTGGCCGCATGAATGTTAATAGTTGTGCGCGCCATCGAACTAAACTTGGTTTAGTCGTCGAACGAGGGTCGAAGCAATCGAGACTCCCGACTCTGCTTACATCGAATCGAGCGCTGACCAGAGCGCGTCGAGCGCGCGACGGCCGGACTCGATCGCAAACGCGGATGCGTCCGCATCGGCACTGCAATGCCGCTCGATCAGATCCGCGTCGGTCTGCGAATGCCATTGGTCGGCCTGTTCGTGCACGCTGAAGAACGCCACGCCGCGATCATCCGTGATGCCGTAGAAGCGCTTCAATCCGTCGATTTTCGCCGATGCAACGGCTGGAATCTGAGCTTCATAGACATAGAGCGCCGCAAGACCGGCCGCCGGCCATTCGCTGGAGCACAGATCGGCATAGGTGCGGACCAGATTTTCGACGGCCGGCGAGGAAACAGATTCAAGCACTGACGGGCGTGAAACTCCCAGCGCCTCCGCGAAGCGCAGCCACAACTCAGGATGGTTCTCGGCGCCGCGTTCCTCCTCGATCAGGTTCTCGAGCAGCGCCTGGCGCGTGGCAATGTCGGCGCATCGCGAGTGTATCGCGCTCAAGTACCGCGGAAACGCCGCTACGTGCGGATAATATTGGATCGCATAGTTGCGCAGTCTCTCGATCGGAAGCTCGCCCGCCGTCCAGGCCTGGTAAAAGGGATGCTTGAGCAGGCTGCGGACCGCAATCATTTCGTCCAAGGTCGCGACTACTTCGCACGCCATCGAAAAATCCTCCACTTCGCTACCGGCGAGATTCGCTGAATTGCAGTTGCGCCGGTCGCGGCAATCTTGCGGGAGCCGCACGCGCGATTCAACCGATGCGATCGCCTGAGAGTCGATCGGCCAGGAGCACCGTTTACTGATGAACGGCATCAATAACGAGAGATGGCCCAGCATCGCGGTTCTCGCGTTCCCGTCGTTCAAGCTCGGATCAAACTTATCCAGCAGGGAACGCTCAGATTTCGAAGGCGGGAAGGTCGACTCCGGACCAGACGATCGTCGCGCGAATGGCACGAGCGCGCATTGCCGCGAGGCCCTTCAGCTCTGCGTCCTCGCGATATCGCTCAAAGGCCTGCGCGTCGGGAAATGCGACCAAGTGCACTTCGTACGGCGTGTCTGCGGCTGGCGCTGTGCAGCGAATCCTTCGTTCGATTCTGCCTCCATAGCGGCTCATGATCCGCGCGGCGGCCGATTCGAATTGCTCGTACTCGGCCTCGTGACCGGGGTGGATATGGAGCGCGACGACCAATGTGAGCTGACTATCCATTGGCGCCGGCGCGCGGCATCACTCGATCGGCTGCTTTCGATCTTTCCAGGGACGCGCCTCCTCGAACTGCGCGGCGATCGCGATTATTCCCGCTTCGTCGTTGGGACGCCCGACGATTTGAAGCGCCAGCGGCAACCCGGATTTGTTGAATCCATTGGGTAGTGAAATCGCCGGCTGCCCGGTCGAATTGAAGGGGAACGTAAACGAGATCCATCCATACATCTCGTCAGGCGCCCTTTCCGGCGTCACCGCAAGCGTGCCCAGTCGGACGGCCGGCCGCGTGAGTGCGGGAGTCAGCAAGGCATCGTATGGCGCGAGTGTCTTGATGATCTCGCGCGACGTGTTGTGAATGGCGGTCAGCGCTTTCACATAGTCGGTCGCGGTTATCATCCGGCCCCATGTCCAGCTCGGCCGGACCACGGGGTCGAGTAACTCGGGCTTCGGAACTTCGATGGCGCCGATATGCGTGCAAATCACGATCGGCGGAAACTTCCTGAGAAGCGCACCGGGGTCGAGCTTGATCGATTCAACGCTATGACCAAGTTCGCGAAACGTCACGCACGCCGAGTCCAGCGCGCTCAGCATTTCGGAATCAACCGGACCCAAGGCAGTCTCGCGAATCACCGCCAGCCGGAGCTTTCGAGGCTGTGCCGCGATCGCATCGACGAATGGCCGGGACTTGGCCGGCGCCGCATAGGGATCGCCGAGCGATGAGCCCGCCATCACGTCGAGCATCAGGGCCGCATCGCGCACCGTTCGCGCAATCGGACCGGTCGTGGAAAGACTGCCCCATCCTTCGGCCTTCTCAGGCGCCATGGTAATTCGCCCGCGCGAAGGTTTGAGTCCTACCAGCCCGCAGCATGCCGACGGAATTCTGATCGAGCCGCCGCCGTCGCTGCCTTGCGCAATCGGGTTGAGCCCCGCGGCGACTGCCGCGGCCGCCCCGCCACTCGATCCGCCAGCCGTGTGCTCGAGATTCCACGGATTACGCGCCGGAGGATGCAGTCCGCCTTCGGTCGTCGGCCGCATCCCGAACTCCGGCATACTGGTTTTGCCGAGGAGTATTCCGCCTGAGTTTGCCAACCGCACGGCCAAATCGGAGTCGGCGGGTGGATGCCAGTCCTCGAAGTTCTTTGATCCCAAGGTCGTGCGGATGTCCTTGGTCCAGAGCATGTCCTTGAGCGAGTACGCGACGCCGAAGAGCGGCAGTTCCGCGGCTTCAGCCGGTTTCATCTTTTCCAGCCGATCGGCATCTGCGAGCGCACGATCGGCCGTTATGGTGTAGAAGGCGCCCAGCCCGGGATTGAGCCGCTCGATGCGTGCGAGAAAAAACTCCGCGACCTCGCGCGGACGAATCTCGCGCGTGCGCACCAGCTCCCGCAGTTCCCACGCTTCGATATAAGGATGCAACATTCGGCGTTTCCCTTCAGCCCAAAAATCAATCGATGGGCGGGCGTTTATCCTTCCACGGGCGCGCTTCTTCGAACTGGCGCGCCAGTCCGATGATAGTCACTTCATCGGCTGGCCGTCCCACAATCTGAAGTCCGATCGGCAGACCCGCCTTGTTGAATCCGTTGGGTACCGAGAAGCCCGGCTGCCCGGTCGCATTGAACGCAAACGTGTATGGAATCCATTCGGGCAACTCTTCCAGATAGTTTTCGGGCTTCGTAGGGAGAGTCCCAAGCTTCACCGCAGGTCGAGCCAGCGTTGGTGAAAGGAGTACGTCATACGCCTGCAATTCCTGCAGGACTTCGCGCGCGGTGTTGTGCATCGTGGCGACGATGCTGATGTACTCATGTGCGCTGATCTTGCGCCCGCGCTCCCACGCGTAGCGCACGACAGGGTCCATCAACTCGGCTTTCTCGACAGGTACCGAGCCGATGCCCGCGGTGATCAGAGCCATCACGCTGTCCTTAAGCCGCGCCCCCGGGTCCACATCGACGGCTTCGACAGTATGCCCAAATTCTTCGAAGACCTTGGCTGCGGAGGCCAGCGCCGCCTCGGATTCACTGTCGCCACGAGTGATTGCGCTCTTGGGCAGCACCGCAATTCGCAGATGCCGCGGCGGAATGTCGACCGCGGATCGAAACGAAGTGACAGGGTCCGGCGCCCAATAAGGATCGCCATAAACATGGCCGGCGAGTACGTCCAGGAAAAGCGCGATGTCGCGTACCGATCGCGCCATCGGCCCCGAAGTGGCGAATCCCGCCCACGCTTCGCCGAACACCGGCGCGAGCGTCACGCGGCCGCGTGAGGGCTTAAGACCGACCACGCCGCAGCACGCCGACGGGATGCGAATCGAGCCACCGCCATCGCTGCCCTGCGCCAAACATCCGAGGCCCGCGGCAAGAGCGCTGCCGGCGCCTCCGCTCGACCCGCCCGCGGTGTGATCGAGATTCCAAGGGTTGCGCGCGGGCGGGCACAAGCCGCCCTCCGTGGTCGGACGGGCGCCAAACTCGGGAGTAGTCGTCTTTCCGAGCAGAATTCCACCCGCATTGCGCATCCGGACGACGATTTCTTCATCCACCGGGGGCTGATTCTTCTCGTAGTTCTTTGAGCCCATCGTGGTCCGAACGTCTTTGGTCCAGTTGAGATCCTTGATCGAGTACGGAATGCCGTACATCAGATTGCGGCGTCTGTCGGCGTCGCTCAGCTTTTCGACCCGATCGGCATCAGCGATGGCGCGCTCCGGCGTGATGGTCATGAAGGCGCCGAGCCTGGGATTGAGCTTTTCAGTGCGGGCGATGAAAAATTCGGCCACCTCGCGTGGCCGAATTTCTTTTTTGAGAAGCAACTCGCGCAGTTCCGATGCCTCGATGTAAGGATTGAGCATCTGGCGTGACCTCCGTAACCGTGTCCGCCGCCGATGCGATGCGGGCGGATCTTCAATCGAATTGTCCTAACCGTTTCCGGCTGCCAGCCCGGCGCTGACACGATGGTTGTTAGCCCAAAAGCTCCTGAACCCCCAAACGAACAGATCACTCTGGCGAACCTTCGCCAACGCGCCCGCGCGGGCTAGTCTCTAGCGCCGGATGGGACTGCGCACGGTTATTCTATGGATTCACGCGCTGGCGGGCGCGGGCTGGGTGGCGGCTTGCGTCGCTTTCGTAATCGCAGGGCTCGCGCTTGCCGCGGGCAGCGAAGAGCAGCGCAATTTCGCGCTGCGCGCCGCGCCGAAGATCGACAGATTCAACATCGTAGCGGCGATCGTTTTGCTGCTCACCGGCGCGGCGAATCTCCTGCTGGCGGGTTTGATTCGCAATTTCCGGTTCTCCTCGCAGTTTGGACTCACCCTGGGCGCTAAAGTTATCCTGTTCATCGGAATGTCGATCGCACTTGCCTGGACCCTGCGCACGGCCGCGTCGTTGCGCACCTCTGCCGACGCGGACGACGAAGCTTTGGCAGGCATCACTAGTCGGATGGTCCGGGCTCACGGCGCGATCGCAATCATGGGTGGACTGGCGCTGCTGCTTGGCTTGTGGCTGATGGGATCCTAGTCTCCCGAGTTGGAAGTTCGTTGAAAATATCGCCCGTCAGAGACTATCGGGATAGCTTCAGCCCAAATGATAAAAGCCGCTTGGCGTGAGGGATTTTGTTCTGGTCCCCCTTCCCGTGCGGGAAGGGGTTAGGGGTTAGGTCGCTCCTTTTCTGTTGCGAACTTCCAACTTAGGACACTAGATGGCTGACACGCCTCCATCGCTGGAAATCGGCGCCTTCAAAGTCGCCTTCCTTACCGACGGCTTATGGCGCAACGACGGCGGATGCATGATGGGGGTGGTTCCGCGCGAGCTTTGGAAACACAACCATCCACCCGACGAGCGCAACCGTATCCGCTTGAACCTCACCTGCCCGCTTATCGTCCGCGGCCGCGACGCGATTCTGGTCGACACGGGAATCGGCAACCGGCTCGACTCCGTCGAGCGCAAGATTTTCGATCACGGCGACGGATGGCTCCTTGACCACCTTCGCGCGATGGGCATGGAACCCGGCGATGTCACCGCGGTCATCGTATCTCATCTGCATTTTGACCACTGCGGTGGTCTGGTGCGCCGCCGCGACTCGGGAGTTCTGGAGGCGGCCTTTCCGCGCGCGAAGATCTTCGTGCAGAAGGGCGAGTTGGAAATTGCGCGCGACCCGCGCAACGAGCGGCTCCACGCTGCGTATCGCCATGCGATGGAGATAATCGAACCGAACAAGGCACGCCTCGAGGCTATTGAGGGCACGCTCGAAATCATTCCCGGCGTCACCGCGATTCCGACCGGAGGCCATACGCGGGACCATCAGATCGCGCGCGTTCTGGACGGCGCTTCGTCGTTCATTCACCTGGCCGACATCGTGCCAACTCGCTCGCACATGCGGGGGCCGTGGAACCAGGCGTACGACCTCAACGCGATCGTCACGATGGATCAGAAGGCGCGATACCTTTCGCACGCCGTGGAAACCGGCGCCTGGGTCTCATTCGCGCACGATGATGAGGTTTTTGCCGCCCAAGTGAACAATGATCGCGGTCGACTCGTCTTAAGCGAGAAGATAGTCGTACCGAAGAACCTGGCGGCGTAACTGAGAAAACCGCGACCGAGGTAGAGATCGTATTGTTCCTGAGAAGCTGTGGATGGTGCGGAGAACTGTGGACGGTTCAACGCGAATTTACTTGTTGCATAATTGAGCCTCCGTTATACTTAGACGCGGAGTGCGATTGAAAAATAGCACAACCCAATTTTTCCTGCCCCTCGCCCTCAGGCAGTCTCCTTCTCAACGCCAATAACCAAGGAGTTTGGCCGATGGCAGATATCGACACTTTCGAGCGGGTCATCAAGGAAGACCGCGCCGCCCGCGAGTCCAAGGCATGGAGCGGCACACTGCTCCAATACCTGGAAGTCGTGAAGGCCGACCCGATGATGACGAAGCTCTCGCACGCGCGTATCTACGACATGCTGATGTCGCAAGGCGCAAAAGGCATCCAGGAAACGGATGACCCTCGCACCAAACGCCTGTACAAGGACGAGCCGGTAAAGGTCTACAACTTCTTTTCCGACGAGTTCTTCGGAATCGAGCGCACCATCGCGCAGATCGTGCGCTATTTCCACTCCGCCTCGCTGAAGGGCGAGGAGAGCCGGCAGGTGCTGTACCTGATGGGCCCGGTCGGCTCGGGCAAAAGCTCACTGGTGGAAAGAATACAGCGCGGACTCGAGCAGATGGGCACGATCTACGCGATTGACGGATGCCCGATGCACGAGGAACCGCTGCATCTCATCCCGCGCCACCTGCGCCGCGAGTTCGAGAAGATGCTCGGCGTGCACATCGAGGGCGATCTTTGCCCGGTCTGCCGCTATCGGCTCAAGGTCGAGTTCAACCAGCGCTACGAGGAATTCCCGATCGAGACGCGCAGCTTTTCCAAGCGCAATCGCATCGGAGTCGGTGTCGTACCGCCGGTCGATCCGAATAATCAGGACACCTCGGTCCTGATCGGCAGCGAAGACATCTCGAAGCTCGATCAATATTCGGAAGGCGATCCGCGCGTGCTGGAACTGAACGGCGCCCTCAACGTGGGCAACCGCGGCATCGTCGAGTTCATCGAAGTGTTCAAGAACGAGACCGAGTACCTGCATGCGATGATCACGGCGACGCAGGAAAAGGTAATCCCGGCGCCCGGACGGCACGGGATGGTCTATGTCGACACCACCATCCTTGCGCACTCGAACGAAGCCGAATGGCAGAAATTCAAAGCCGATCACACCAACGAGGCGATCCTCGACCGTATCGTAGTCGTAAAGGTGCCCTATAACCTCCGCTTGTCGGAGGAGGTGAAGATCTACCAGAAGATCATCCGCAACTCCGACTTCCGCGCTCACGTCGCGCCGCACACGCTGGAACTGGCATCGATGTACGCGATTTTGTCGCGGCTGGAGCCGACTTCGAAGTGCGACCTGATGACGAAGCTGAGCCTCTACAACGGCGAGGAAGTCGTCGAGAAAGGCCGCACCAAAAAAATCGACGTCCAGGAACTGAAGGAAGATGCCAAGCGCGAAGGCATGTCCGGCATTTCGACCCGTTTCATCATGAAGGCGCTGGACAACGCGCTCTCCGACAATGTCGCGGGCAACTGCATCAATCCGATCAACGTGCGCGAAGCGCTCATCTCGATGACCAAAGAGGCGGACCTTCCCGACGACACGCGCAAGCAGTACCTGGAATTTCTGCAAGACACCCTGCACAAGGAATATCTGGAGCTGCTGGAAAAAGAGATTACGCGCGCCTTCGTGTATTCTTACCAGGAGCAGGCGGAGGCGCTGTTCCAGAATTATCTCGACCACGCCGAGGCCTACGTCAATAAAACCAAGGTACGTGATCGCAATACCAAGGAAGAGCTTCCGCCGGATGAAGGATTCCTCAAATCGATCGAAGAGCAGATCGCGATTATCGGCTCAGCGGCGGACGGCTTTAGGCAGGAAGTAATCGCGTACCTCTGGGCGACCTCGCGCCGCGGCGAAAAGATCAGCTACCGCAGTTACGAACCGCTGAAGGAAGCGATCGAAAAGAAGCTGATGACGTCGGTGCGGGACATTTCGCGCATCATCACCAAGGCGCGCACCCGCGACGAAGAACAGAGCGGCAAGTACAACTCGATGGTGAAAAATCTGCTCGACAACGGCTACTGCGAATCGTGCGTGGACGTAGTCCTGAAATACGCCGCCAACAACCTGTGGAAGGACTGATCGCCTGCTTTCAGACGGGGGCCAGGTCCAGGAGCGAGGGGTTAGATAGGTCTAAGGAGAAAGACGGCCTAACCCCCGACCCCTTCCCGCATTGGGAAGGGGAGCTGGAGATTCAGCCGCCTTTTGTAGTGGCCAAACCCATAGGAACGCAGACTCTGCAAACGCTGTCCGCGCTCGGACATGGCCCGAAAACAGCGTATGATCCGGTAAGGATATCTGTATGGCGACCGGCGAGACTATCTTCCGCGAATACCGGCCCTCCGACGCCGAGCGCTCCGATCGTTCCGCAGGCGACCGCCTGCGGCATCGGCAGAAAGTCCGCGAATCAATCCGCGAAAATATCGCCGACATCATCGCCGAAGAATCGATTATCGGCAAAGACAAGGACCGCGTAATCAAAGTCCCCCTTCGCGGCATCAAGGAATATCGCTTCGTCTACGGCGACAACTCCGGCGGCGCCGCACAGGGCGATGGTAACTCGAAGCCCGGACAGCTGGTCGGTAAGACCGGCAAGGAAGGTCCCGGCAAGGGCGACGAGGCGGGCGACCGCCCCGGAGTCGACTACTACGAGACCGACGTTACGCTCGAAGAGCTGATCGAGATCATGTTCGAGGACCTGGAACTGCCGAACCTCGAACGGCGCGCGCTGCGCGAAATCCAGTCCGATTACTCCAGCAAGCGCAAAGGCTATCGCCATGTGGGCATCCGCGTGCGGCTGGACAAACGCCGCACCGCCAAGCAGCGCGTAATGCGTATGTTGGCGGCGCAGCGGCGTGCCAATGGCAAAATCGTGGAAGCGTTGCCGGAAGAAGAAGAGCCGGAGGAATTCGAAGACACCATTGACGCTCCTGAGATCGTAGCGCTGCAAACTCCGGATCAGACTGTCGTCCGCAAGAAGCGCTTCCCGTTCCATCAGGACGACCTGCGTTACAAGCACATCGAGATCGACACCCGCGAGGAGTCCAACGCCGCTGTTATCTGCATCATGGATACATCGGGCTCGATGGACACGATGAAAAAATACCTCGCGCGCAGCTTCTTCTTCCTGCTCTACCAGTTCATTTCGACGCGCTACCGAAACGTCGAGATCGTGTTCATCGCGCATCACACCGAAGCAAATGAGGTCACCGAGGAAGAGTTCTTCCACAAGGGCGAATCGGGCGGCACGTTCATCTCGTCCGGTTACCTGAAGGCCCTGGAGATAATCCGCGAGCGTTACCATCCTTCATTGTGGAACGTGTACGCCTTCCACTGCTCCGATGGCGACAATTTCGATTCAGATAATCCGACGGCGCTGAAAGCCGGCGAGGAGTTGGCCGAGATCTGCAACCTCTTCGGCTATGGCGAGATAAAGCCGCTGGGCTCGCGTTACTATGAAAGCTCGATGCTGAATGTCTTCCGGCGCATCCAGGCGCCGAACTTCCACACCGTGCTTATCGAACGCAAAGAAGACATTTGGCCGTCGTTCAAGGCCTTCCTCGCGAAAGATCGGGTGCAGGAATGAGCGACATCGGGCTCGACCTCAGCAGAAAGTCGTCCGCGTACTCGATGGACGATCTAGTCGAATGGGACCGGCAAATTCGCGAAAAAGTCGACGAATTCGGACTGGACTGTTTTCCGCAGGAGTTCGAAATCTGCGACCACAATCAGATGCTCGGATACATGGCGTATTCGGGCATGCCGTCGCATTACCCGCATTGGTCGTACGGCAAATCGTACGAGAAGGTGAAGACGCTTTACGACCACGGCGTCAGTGGCTTGCCGTACGAAATGGTCATCAATTCGAATCCCGCCATCGCATACCTGATGCGCGACAACACGTTGTTGCTGAACATCCTGACGATGGCGCATGTCTACGGGCACAACGACTTCGGCAAGAACAACTTCACCTTCAAGTCGACCCGCGCAGAACTGACGGTCGAAACTTTCAAGGCCCATGCGATGCGGGTTCGGCGCTATGTTGAAGACCCTTCAATCGGCGTGGAAAAGGTTGATCGGATTCTCGACGCAGCGCACTCGCTTTCGTGGCAATGCCGGCGCAACCTGGCAATTCGCAAGCTCAGCCCCGAGGAGCAGGTCAATCGCGCGCTGGAAGGCGCGGAGCCACGCCCCGATCCCTTTCAGAAAATTCACGCGCGACCCGAGTGGATCGAGCCCGATCTGCATCACGTGCCGATCGAACCCGACGAAGACGTGCTGCTCTTCATCCGCGACCACAATCCATACCTCGCGGAATGGGAAAAAGATCTGCTGACCATCGTCGACGAAGAAGCGAAATTCTTCATCCCGATGATGGAAACCAAGATCATGAACGAAGGCTGGGCGAGCTACTGGCACAAGCAAATCCTGGAATCGCTCAACCTCGACCAGGGGCTGCACATCGAATTTATCATCCGTCACAACCAGGTGGTCCGCCCCATCCCGGGCCAGCTCAACCCGTATCATCTGGGTCTTCGCATCTGGGAGGACATCTACCGGCGATGGACCGAGCCGACCGCCGATGAGATCAAGCGCGACGGCGCGCCGACCAAGTCAGGGCGCGAGAAGCTCTTCGAAGTGCGTGAGGTCGAACGCGATTCGTCGTTTCTGCGCCGCTACCTGACCGAAGAAATGATCCGCGAGATGGACGTCTTTCAATACGAGGCTCGCGGCGAGGACTACGTGGTTTCCAAGGTCGCCGACGACGAAGGGTGGCGCGCTATCAAGGACACGTTGATCAAGAACGTCGGCACCAATTCGATTCCGGTAATCAAGGTCGAAGACGCGGATTTCGGCCAGAGCCGTACGCTGTATCTGAAGCACTATCACGACGGACGCGACCTGCATCTCGAATACGGCGAGAAGACGATGGCGTACCTGCAGCGCCTGTGGGGGCGCGAAGTCGTGATGGAAACCACGCTCGAAGGCAAACGTTCGCTGCTATGCTGCAACGATCGCGGGTTTTCAGTTCGCGCTCTGAAGTAGCCAGACTCTTTTGACCGTTCATTTGTCCAGATTGTACAATTTGTACAAATGAATCGTACGATGAAAGGTCACCGCCCCACCCCTCCGAAACCTGCTATCGTTCTGGGGAGCCCGCGACTGACGCGGCATGTTTCCCGGGAAACCGCCTCGGAGCTGACGGTTTCAGCAGCCGAGGCGCGAGCGCGTTTCGCCGATGTTTTAGGTGCGGCTGCGTATAGAGGGGAACGAATTTCCATTACGCGTCATGGAAAGACCATTGCCGCAGTTGTACCTGCGGATGATCTTGCGCTGCTGGAGGAGTTGGAAAATACGAGCGATCTCAGGGCGGCAAAGCTGGCCCTAAGCGACGCAAAACGGAAGGGAACAGTCGCTCTTGCTTCCTTACTTCGCCAGTTCAGATCGCGGCCTTCAAGTGCATGATTTACGCGGTAAAGCCCACTCCGAGTGCCCAGCGCGACTTCAAACACAAGAAGCTGCGAGTGTCGTTTCGCGCGGCGCACACTGCGGGCCATCAGCGATTTGCAGGCCGATCCGCGTCCGCCGGGTTGCAAGATGCTGAAGGGAGCTGAACGTCTTTACCGAATACGTGTGGGAGATTATCGGATCATCTATGAAATTGATGACAATCGTTTACGGCTGATCATAGCGCGCATTCGACACCGGAGCGACGTTTATCGATAAGGAGTTGCTGTGCCAGAGAACCTAGTTCCCCCCGAGTACGTTGAGTTCGTCGCCCTCGTCTATCATGAAGGGCGAAACGCCGCGCAATTGTTCCGCATGAACGCGGCGTCGAAGAAGGTCTTCGGAGCGCTCGCGAGCCTGCCTCCCGATGAGGGAAAAGCATGGGATCGCCTGATCGCGGTTCAGCAAAAGGCCGCCGCCGCGAGTTCTGCGACAGAAGCTCAGGAGGCTTTCAAGGAAAGTTTTGGTTGCTCGCTGGAAGACCTGGAGAAGCTCTTTGCCAGCGATGCCTGGCATCGCGTCCCAGGTCATGGCGGACCGCGATGGGCTTCTATCGCCAAGTCTGTCGTCGAACTGGGCGCAACGATCGACAAGAAAGACGAAGCCGCAATCGCGAAGCTGAGCTGTGAAATTCCAACGATGCACCACACCTCGGGCACCGTGAAGGACAAGCTCGCAAAACTGAAAGCAACGCCGCGACGCTGATCCACGAGGATCCTCTTCTCTTCCATCTGACACGGCGCTACTTAATCAAGTATGCAGCCGATGACCACAAGGGCGGCACTGGTGGCGTTGGGCCACAACTTCAACAGCCATCCAATCTTCGCCGCAATCGGACTTGCGCACTGCAATCTATGCTGTCGCGTGTGGCGACCACCGACTCCAGCGGATTCCTATGAAGCACTATGCTTCGGATGGCTTGGTGTCGTTGTTGCGAGCGGATGGACCTACGTGCCGGGCAGGGGCGACTATCCGTATCGCGTCGATATGGTTCAGCAACTCTCGGTGGCCGAGGCACTTTTGTGGAACGCTGAGCCCTGCACCGGCCCTCCGCGGGACGAGCGTCCAGACGTAGCGGAGAATGCGATCTATCGCCTGAAGGCCCTCGACCTCGTCGACTGGCGCACTGGCGGCTTACACGATGATGCAACGATACTGAGGGCTGCCAAGTCGTGGGACGTCCCGTCCTGGGGGACGATGATCGCGGTGAATTTGCTGCGCGCGCAGAACTGCGCCGAGATCATTCCGACGGCTGAAAACTAGACGCCGGCGGAGGATTGCCCTCATCGATTTGCGCTCGCGGCACGGCGCCCTTGCGCATGACTTCCTCGCTGAGCATCCGATCTTCCCGGTTGGTGAGCTGGCCCAGCGTCCCTGCGTATTCGGCTTCCACAATCGGCTGCGGAAACCCCGAAGCATACAGATCGACGCGCTTGGTGCATCGCAACTGATTATTCGACGTCAGCTCCATCGTCAGCTTTTCGACATGGCGCACGGTTGGCTGCTGGCTGAGATCAAGGCCGGCGATTTCCAGCTCCACCTTGTTCGGACCCTCCGCGGTGGCGGTGGTCTTCAGTATCTGCGTGTCAGGACTCCCGAACACTGTCGTCGCCAGAACGACCTGCCCATCCCGCTCACCGAACACGAGACTCACAATGGCGTGCTGAGGCACGTCGGCCGGACCAAACTTATTCTCCAACTCAAGCTTGCCACCCCATCGCCCCAGGAAATCTCGGCTCGCCTGCGGCAGTACAAGCACGTCCTGATCCGGCGGGATGACGGGAATCACCTGGGTGGAGTCCGAAGGCGGAAGCTTGGGGATCGATGCTTGCTGACGGGTCAGGGATGGAAGCGTCAACTCATTATTCATTTGGGGCGCCGAACTGGGCGCAGCCGCTGGCGTCGCGACGCTGGGCACGGAGAGCATCAGCGAAGACCCGCCCGTCCCGCTCGAACTGCGTGGCGCCTTGGGCACCGAGTCCATCATCTCCTGCGCATATGCCGGCGGCGCGGCGAGCATGCCGACGACCATCAGCGATGCGATCGCGTGCGCACAAACGCCACCACCGGTTTCCATCCGATGCAAAAACCGCAGGCGCATCGCTCTATTCTTGTAGTGACACATTAAAGGCTGAGCTTAGCATCTCTTAAGAGGCGGTGAAATTTGGCCCGTGGGCGCCGGAAACCCTTGTTTTCACTGACGTTGCTTTAGACATTGGGGTCGGATATTTTCGGCCGTGGAACGTAGCGGTTCGGGTCGGTCTGAAGGAGGGTGGCTGATGGAGTGGCCGAAGTGCCAGAAGTGCAACGATGGGAACCTGATTCCCCTTTCGGACTACGGACAGGAAGGCGCATCGGTTCTGTTCAAGGCCTGGGTTTGCACCAATCCTGAATGTGGTTTCAGCTTGCGAGTCGACAAGGGCGAAGTCACCTACGGTCGCCGGATTGAAACCAAACATTAACTAATCGACCAAATCAATGACCTAAGGCGTCGCTCGCGGCGCCTTTTTTTGTTCTGCTCCGCGGCGCCGGTGATACATCAAGCCGTCGATTCAGTGCGCCAGATCGGAATAGGCGAAGCTGTTCTTGATCTGATCCTTGGAAAGCGGCCTACCATCTCGCGCCCTCTGGTGAACGCTACCCGGTCCGCATCGAGATTTCCAAAATAATAATCGTGACGCGCCGGATGCTTCCATGCCTCGGACGCATCGACTGGAACCCACTCCCCGCCCGCGTAAAATTCAGCCCAGCAATGATAGCCGGGGATCTTGTCGGAGCGAGCCGTGCCGAGCGGAAACCCGATTGTGAAGCGGGCAGGTATGCCGCGCGATCGCGCCAGCGCGAAAGTCAGTGCAATTGCCGCGCCTCACGTCGCAAGCGTAGATAGCGTCGCCGCGGCCCCATCCGGTCCCCGTCTTGTCGTAGCGCATTACGGACGTGACGTATTCGTAGATGATGCGCGCCTCCTCGAATGGCGTCGCCGAGCCGTCATCGAGCTGAGCGCTGACCTTGGCAATACGGCCGGTGGTCGGGACCAAAGCGTCAGGCCGCACATACTCGGCGAACGCACCATCGGCAGGTTCTGCTCGCCCGGCAGCGGCCTTGCGAAGGTCCGCCGACTCCTGCCGCCGCACGACATCGGCGGTGAGCTTGACCACGATTGTTTGCGGCAACCGTCCCTTGGCCTCGATAAATACGAGCCGGTTTCCGTCGCTCTTCTGGTCGACGATCCTGCTGGGCAACGCCGACTCCACGGAAATTCCGGTGACGTGCTGAAAGGCGTCTTCGCGCGGAAGAGGAATCCAAATCTTGAGCGATTGCGCGCTCGGATCAATCGGTCCAATCTCGGTCACATAGCTGAATCGAACGTGCCGCTCGCGAGAGGGGCTCTCATCGGCAACGCAGATCGCACCGACCTGCGCGATTAGCACCAATGCGATCACCGTGAAAACTGATTTGCCGTATCGTGAAGACGCCACAGGTTTGGGCCTCGCTTGATGGTTGATGAAATGGACGGTCGGCCCGCGCCCCGCCTAGGCTAGTTGGCGATCATGGCCCTTACAATCGCAAAAGGACCGCATTCGCAGAAAGCGCGGACGGAGTTGTGGCCGGCGCCGATAAGCTTCCGTGATGGCATCCGGTTTGCTCAGATAAGCTTGGATACTGCGCAAGCGATGCGCAGACGCAACTGAATGACGCAGAGTGCCCTTCAGATGAGCAGACCTATGCTGGTTAAGCCAGCATACCGGCCATTGCCCGAAACTTACGATGAGATGTTCGAGGCGGACCTGACGCCGCGGCCGGCCAACGAGCCGATCGTCGCGGACCTGCTGTCCGCCAGCTCCGAGCGAATCAACGAATTGCGCACGCGAGCAGACCGGATGTTTCTCAGGATGGGCGTTACCTTTAACGTCTATGGCGAGGATGCCGGCACCGAACGGATTTTCCCTTTCGATCTCGTCCCCCGCGTCATCGACGCGCAGACCTGGAATGCGCTCGAGGCTGGCCTAAGCCAGCGGGTTCGCGCCCTGAACGCTTTCGTCGCGGACATCTACGGCGAGGGGAAAATCCTCAAAGACGAAGTAATACCGCGCGACATGATTTGCGGGTCAGCCCAGTATCGGCGTGCCGCGATTGGCATCAAGCCTCCTAACGGCGTGTTCGTCACGGTCGCCGGAATCGACCTGGTACGCGATCGCGAAGGGCGCTTCATGGTTCTCGAGGATAACGTCCGGACCCCGTCTGGCGTTTCCTATGTCCTGGAGAATCGATTGGTCATGACGCGCTTGATGCCCGACCTGGTGCGCAAGTGCGGCGTGCGCAGCGTGGAAAATTATCCCTCGGATCTCCTCGCGTCGCTGACCGAAATCGCGCCGGAGGGCGTGACTCGGCCGACCGCCGCGCTGCTCACGCCCGGTCCCTACAATTCGGCGTTTTTCGAGCACGTGTTCCTGTCGCAGCAGATGGGAATCGAGCTGGTCGAAGGTCAGGACCTGGTCTGCGTCGATCACAAACTATTCATGAAAACGGTTGAGGGCCTGCAGCAGGTGCACGTGCTCTATCGCCGCGTCGACGACGATTTTCTCGACCCGCTCGTGTTTCGCTCCGATTCGCTGCTCGGAGTCGCGGGCCTTACCGATGCGATGCGCGCGGGCACCGTCACGGTCGCCAACGGAATCGGCACCGGCGTCGCCGACGACAAGGCGGTCTTCGCCTACACCCCCGCGATGATTCGCTACTATCTCTCCGAAGAACCTTTGTTGCCGATCGTCGAGACTTACCTGCTGCGCGATCCCGATGTGCGCAAGAAAATAATCCGCGATCTCGATCAGTTCGTCATCAAGCCCACCGGCGCGTCGGGTGGCTACGGCGTGCTGATCGGACCCAAGGCGACCTACCGCGAATTGGCGCATGCGCGCGAAACGATCGAGAAAGACCCCGCGTCATTCATCGCGCAGCCGATGATCCAGTTGTCTGCGCATCCGACCTTCGTGGAACAACCGGGAGGCACCGGCGTCTCTCTCGTACCCCGGCACGTCGACCTGCGGCCGTTCGTACTGCTCGGATCGAAGGCGCGCGTATTGCCAGGAGGTCTGACCCGGGTCGCGCTGCGTGAAGGATCGCTCATCGTTAATTCGTCGCAGGGCGGCGGCAGCAAGGACACCTGGGTGGTCGCCGACTGATGCTGCGCAGAATCGCGAACCATCTCTTCTGGACGGCACGCAATCTGGAACGCGCGGAATGGCGCGCGCGGCTAGTCAACGTCAATTACCACCTGCTGGTCGAAAGCCCGCCCGAGGACTCGGAGCCCTGGGCCCCGCTGCTCGCGATTACCGGCGAGCGCGAAATCTTCGCTGAGCATCACTCCACCTCGGACGAAACTTCGGTGCTGACTTTCTTCACCTTCGATGATGAAAACCCCTCATCGATCCGCAGTTGCATCCAGGCGGCGCGCGAGAATGCCCGCGCGCTGCGCCATCGAATCTCCTCCGAGTTGTGGCTGGAGCTGAACACGCTGCATCTCGATTCGCTGGGCTGGTCGATGGCGACGATCGAGTCGGCAGGCATGTACTCGTTCTTTTCCGATCTGAGCGGACGCTTTTACCGCATATCCGGAATTACCTCCGACACGCTGACGCGCGATCCCGGCTATGACTTTTTCATGATCGGCAAGATGCTGGAACGGACGGAAAGCGTCGCGCGATTGCTGGACGTGAAGTACCACTTCCTGCTGCCGCGGGTTGAGGATGTGGGAGGCTCGGTGGATCTGTTGCAATGGGCGGCGTTGCTGCGGAGCGCGTCAGCTCTGGAAGCTTATCGGCGCGCCTACGGCAACGCGATCGAGGTCGAGCGCGTGGTCGAGATGCTGCTGTTCGACGAATCATTTCCGCGCTCGGCGAGGTTTTCGATGAACCGGCTGGAAACTTCTCTGGCACGAATAGCCGCACGCATTTCGAACCTCTCGCCGCCTCCGGTCGAGCCGCAGCAACTCACAAGCGGCAAGCTGTCGGCGATGCTCACGTCGGGACGCGCGCGGGAAGTGATCGAAGGAGGGATGCATGAATACATGCTTCAGATTCAGGATGAATGCGCGGCCATCGGCGATGCTCTATTCGCCGAATATCTCCGTTTCGAGTAAATAACCATGCGCCTCAAAACCATACATACGACCAAGTTCAGCTACGATTTGCCGGCTTACGAATCGCACAACCAGCTTCGCCTCAAGCCCCTGAATTCCGAGTTTCAGCGCGTCCTGCAATTCCGGTTCAGCAGCGACCCGCCGGCGTCGGTCCTCGAATACGAAGACGGCTTCGGCAACATCGTTCACTCGGTCTCGGTTTATCCGCCGCACGACGAGCTGACGATCGTCGTCGAATCGCTCGTCGAGCGCCTGCCGGAGCCGCAAAAGCAGCTTCCCCGCGTTCGTATCTCCGAATATCTCACCGACGACGATGCGCGCAGCAAGGAACAGTACGACTTTCTCCATGCCAGCCAGTACGTGCCGTTCAGCGAACGGCTGCGCAAGTTCTTCTGGTCCACCAAGCCCGATCAACGCGAGGACGTTACCCAATATGTGAGACGCACCGTTGGCTACATCCGCGACCAGTTCCACTACGAGAAAGGCGCGACCAGCGTGCACTCGAATCTGGATGACATCCTGACGGCGGGATGCGGCGTCTGCCAGGACTTCGCGCATCTGACGATCGGCGTGCTGCGCCTGGCCGGCGTTCCGGCGCGATACGTCTCGGGTTACCTTGCACCCGAACCGGTGCAGAACAAAAAAGAACCGGTCAATGAACAGGCCAGCCACGCCTGGGTGGAAGCGCTGCTTCCCAACGCGGGATGGGTGGGTTTCGATCCGACTCATCGCGGGCGGGTTACCGAACGCCACATCCGCGTCGCGATCGGACGCGACTATGGCGACGTGCCTCCCCTGCGCGGCGTGTATCGCAGCGCCGGCAAACGCCAGAGCATGACGGTGGAATTGCACATCAACGAAACCGGCGAAGCGGAAACTTCGCTACCGGACACGATCCAACAACAGCAAACCCAGCAACAGCAATAGGCCGCCGGCACTAGCTCGGCAGCCTATCGTAGCGCCGGAGCACCGCGAGCAAGCGATCGTGCGGAAGGGCCAAAAACGTGTGGCCGTCGATGCCTGTCATCGTTTCGGCCGCGACCATCGCGTTGACTATCGCTTCCTCCGTGGCTTGCACGGCCGCCGTGAATAATGGGTCCATCCGCCAGTTGTTCAACATCGCAACACGCGTCACGTGGCGCTCGTGCGCGGATGCAGGCGGATTCGCGGTGGTGAACGCCAGGAACAGATCGCCGGAGCCATTTCCAGAGACACTTCCGGTCCTGGCCAGACCCATCGAGAGCCGCCGCGCGATTCTCTTCAATTGGTGCGGCAGCAATGGCGCATCGGTCGCCGCGACGGTGATTATCGAACCGAGTTCGCGAATGCGCCCGTCAGCCGCGGGCTGCAGATGTTTGCCTACTGGCACGCCTGCGATTACCAGCTCCCGCGCGCGCCCGCAGTTGAGCTGCACCAGAACGCCCATCGTGTAGCCGCCCTCCGCGCGGGCGAGTCGCCGCGATGCGCTCCCGATGCCCCCCTTCCATCCGTATCCCATCATCCCGGTGCCGCCGCCCACGTTGCCCTCTCCGACGACTCCGCCGCGCGCGCTTTCGAGCGCCTGCCACGCGTGCCCGGCCTTCACGTGAAAGCCGTTGGTGTCATTCAGGTAGCCGTCCCAGGTCTCCGCCACCACCGGCAATGACCACGGCTGCGTCATTTTGTGATGCTGAACCTGCCATTGAATAACCGCATCGCGGACGGCGCCGACGCTGTGCGTATTCGTGATCAGCACCGGCGACGACAGAAGCCCCGATTCCTCTATCCATGCGGTTCCCGTCATTTCGCCGTTCCCGTTGAGCGAGAAGAACCCGGCGAAGACAGACGACAGATCGCGCCGGCCGCGCGGCAATATCGCGGTAACTCCCGTGCGCACCGGGCCACGCCCCACCACCAGCTTTCCCCGGCCGCGAATGATTGTTCTGTGACCGACTTCAACGCCCGCTACGTCAGTAATCGCGTTGAATCTGCCCGCGACGCCATCAAATGGAATACCGAGGTCGCGAGCACGAGGCCTGCGCAGGGCGCGTGCAACTTTCATCTGCACAGAATTAGCCCAAACAGCGCTGACGCATACAGAGGATAAATCAACGTGCGTGTCGACAACCTTCTATGCTATTCGCTTGTGTTCATATGCATTTCAGGTCTTCATTTCTGACGATCGCCGCCGCGGCATTCGTGCTGACCGCGACAACCGTAGCCACGCCGGCGCGGGCATTCGCACAGGCTCCGCCTCGGACCGTGGATATCGACGATTCGCAGGCTGGCGGAATGCTGAGCGTCTTCGCGGGCGACACGGTCCGCGTACAGCTTCACGCGACGCCGAGTACGGGATATTCCTGGCAGGTCGTCCAGGTGAACAAAAGCATCCTGGTGCAGAAAGGCAAACCGACTTTCAAGCCGGGGCCGGAGGAAATTCCGGGCGCCGAGGGACACACCATAATCGACTTCCTCGCCGCGGCTCCGGGCTCGTGCGTTCTTCAACTGGCCTACTCACGCCCGTGGGAAAAGGGTTCGGTGCCCGCACGCACCTTCAGCGCCGATATCACGGTGCGGCCGGCCAGCGAGCGACCGATGCCACAATTTTGAGAGACGGAAATTTGGTCGAACCAGATATGGTGGTCTCTCTGCGATCCTACATCACGTGCGGCG
Organism: Binataceae bacterium (SeqCode); assembly: GCA_052146355.1. Lineage (GTDB taxonomy): Bacteria > Desulfobacterota > Binatia > Binatales > Binataceae > JAFAHS01. The sequence continues at coordinate 32,189 of JBKQNE010000227.1, forward strand.
GACCGACACACGCGCGCCGATCGCGAGAATGATCAGGACTGCCGGAAGCACTAAATCATCATAAAGCGCCGGGCCTGCGTTATTCGGTGCGTAGTTGTGGTTGATGATGATCTGCCTGATATGACCGACCGCGTCGCCCCATAACCATACGGTCGTCGCGACGATCGTCGCGAACCAGAACGTGCCGCCGAACCAGAAGCACAGGACACCCAAAGTTCCGACAGCGAGGTTCGCTATCGCGACTTCGTATTGAAACGGACTTGGCGCCCATCCGATGCTCTCCGCGATCTGGTCCGCCATGAATGCGTGCCCATAGAAGGCAAATATCCCCTCCAGCCCCACGTTGATAAGCAGAATGTAGCGCAGGAAAATCGACGCGATCACGGTCCATCCGGCGTTACGCTTGGTGGCGGCGATCAGATGGATCATCGCCGCGAGAAGTGCCAACACTGGAAAAATCACAAAGAACATTTGTCACCTTGTGCGCTTCGCGCAATTCTAAGAGCGCGCCGACAAAGTGGCAAAGCCGACTGATGCATCATGACGCCGCAGGATAACCGTGGAGGGGGACTCGGGACCGCCGAGTACTTCGGCAAGCTCGCCGACACCTACGGTTCGGGCGAGTATTACCGCAAGCGCAGGGAAGCAGCGCTGGCCGAGATTCGCCGCGAACTTGGAAATATCGAGAGCCTGCTCGACCTCGGATGCGGAAACGGCACCTATCTCGCCGCTTTCAAAGACAGCATCGCGCCCCGGCTGATCGCCGGCGGCGATCTCTCCCTCGACATGCTCCGTCAAGCGAGACGGCGCATTGGCGGCAGTTCATCGGCGATGCTGGTGTCATGCGATGCGACGATGCTGCCTTTTCGCACCGGATGCTGGCAGAGCGTCTTCTGCAGCCATGTACTCCAATTCATCGCGGATCTTCCATCATGCTTTTCCGAGATCGCGCGATGCCTCACGCCCGCGGGCGTGCTGGTCGTCGCAGGCGGCGAACTCGGCACTCGCGAGCGTCTGCGGATGGTCATCGGCGATGCGCGTTGGGCGGCCTTCCGGGACAGTTTGCCGCGGCCCCGCGATGTGCGCGTGCGCCGCGCCCTGGTCGATTACCAGCGCGCCGCCGAGACGGCGGGGTTTCGCGTGGACTCGCGCAAAGTCGACTTCATGGCGACCTGGGTCGATATCGCGGAATTCTACCGGGTGCGATGGCTGCCTCTCTTGGATTCCTCATCACGAGCAACGCTGTCCGCCATCCTCGCAGATATCACCGCAGAGCGGGGCACCGATCAGATTGAGTTGGCCGAGTCACTGCTGTTTTGCAGGAAAATAAGCCAGACGCCCCACTGACCGCTGGGTCAACACCACCGTTTCTGCGCACCATAATCTGATCTGTCCTCCAGACCACACCCTCACTCCTCTGCCCTTCTTTGCTTCGGATGTTAACCGAAGATCGCCGGATTACGTCTTAGATCGTGAGAACAGTGAAAGCCGGAAACCTTCTGCGTATCGAAAACAAAATAGCGGCGGACCACGAAAGGATTTACCGCGCGCACCTGACCAGGATTCTGAATCTGTGCAGGCTGTTGTTGCGGGATACCGACGAAGCCGAAGACGTGGCTCAGGAGGTTTTTCTGCGCGCGTTCGAACGCCTGACCTCGCAGGAGCCGCCCGCAGTTTGGGAAGCCTGGCTGGTTCGAGTGGCCGTGAACGCGTGTCGTGACCGGCAACGTTCGGGATGGTGGAAGAGCCGCACGAGGCGCGGCGATCTCGATGAACTGGCGCCCTGGCTTTCATCATCGAGCGAAGAGTCTGCGCGGGCCAGGGAATGGCAAGCTCGGGTGTGGCAGCAGCTGCGAACTCTCAAGAGCAAGCAGCGCAACGTGTTCGTCCTGCGCTCCATCGAGGGCTGGTCCACTAACGAAGTGGCTGAAACGCTGGGGCTTAGCGCGGCGGGCGTTAAGACGCATCTGTTCCGCGCAGTCCGGCATCTACGTAAAGCAGTTGAGCGTTGATATGAAGACATGCCTTGACGAGAAAAGCCTTTTGTCGCTTCACGATGGCGAAGGCGCGCGGGCAGATCGCACTCATCTGGAAAGCTGCCTCGATTGCGCGCGCAGATACCGGCAGCTCACTGACGATCTCAAGGATATCGTCACGGTCCTGACGCAATCGCCGCCTCCCGCTGCCAGACGCCATTCGCTGGCTCACTCGGGGCTGCAATGGTCGCTCGCCGCCGCGATTGTCGCGGCCGCCTTTCTGTTCGGACGAATGACGACGGCAGGAACCCACATCGCCGGTGTCGGCGACGCGCCAAAAGCATCCGAACAGTTGGCATCGTCGTCAGCTCAAGCGCCGGCGATCGACAGCACGGCAAGCGGCGCGGCTTCCTATGGGCTGTATATCGACAGCCTGTTCGAGCCGCAGGAAGAACCCCAGGCAGAACCCGAAGATAATCTCGTGGCCTCGCAGGATACCGAAGATAGTTGGGATACGAATTCAGATGGACTTTGAGACCCAGCCGATGACTGGGTGTTTTGAATAACAAGGAGCAGAAGCATGAAACGTAGGTATGGTTTGAGTGTCGCGGGCGGAATGTTGGCCGCCGCGCTTATCACCGGTGTGGCGTACGCTCACGGTTTCGGCCACGACCATGAAAACCTGGTGCCGCCGATCGTGGGTCATATGGTCTCGCACGATCAGATGCGCACGATATTCCAGGCCGAGAAAGGCAACCTGCAGAATCTGCATTCGCAGGTCAGGAGCGCCCGGCAGCAATTGGAGACCGATCTAATCGCCGGCAACAACACCGCGACCGATCTGCAAACCCTGCAGACCGCGCAGAGTAATCTACTCGCGGAAAAGGTCAAGATCGCGCAGGAAGTCCTGGCTTCCCTGTCGCCCGCACAGCGTACCCAAGTGTCACAGTTCGTGACACAGTGGCGTGCGCTCAAGGCGCAGCAGATGCAGCTGTTCAAGCAGTTCGGCGGCGGGCCCGAGGCCAGCAGTAGCCCGAGCAGCAGCCAGAGCGGCGAATAGACGCACCATTCGGTGGCGGTTTCAGGGGCTTCGATGCGCCTGGAACCGCCATACGAACCTCTCTCCGCTAATCGAGCGACTTCTGAAATCTCAGTACGCTTACTCCGAGCACAATCGTCGCGATAATCGCAAGCGCGCCAATCTGCGACAGCATCACTTTCCAGTCGACTCCCTTGAGAAAACTGTCCCGGATAATCACCAGGTAGAAGCGCAGCGGGTCAAGATAGGTTAATCGCTGCATCGCCGCGGGCATGCTGGAGATTGGAAATGAAAATCCCGACAGCGTGATCGCGGGCATGATGAAGAAGAACGACGCGATCATCGCCTGCTGCTGGGTTCCGGAGATCGTCGAGATAAGCAGCGCCACCCCGAGAACGCTGAGCAGAAAAACGGCAGTGCCAAAGGCTAGGACGACATAGCTGCCACGAAACGGGACCTGGAACCACAATCTGCCGATCAGCGTGACCAGGATCATCTGGACCACCGCGATCAGAAAGAACGGAATGGTTTTTCCCAGGATGAATTCCACGCGCGAGATCGGACTCACCATCACCTGCTCGAGCGTGCCGACCTCGCGCTCGCGCACGATCGCAAACGCCGCCAACGTGACGCAGGAAGTGAGCATAAGGCTGCCGATCATGCCTGGCACGAAAAACCACTGGCTCTCGAGGTTCGGGTTAAACCAGGGGCGCTTCGCGAGCTCTACATCAGGCAGATGGATCGCTATTGCGGGCGCGGTGCGCTGTAGATTCGACATCGCGTACTCCTGCCCATAGTCGTTCGCGATTTCATTAATGTACCCGAGCGCAATCAGGGCGGTATTGGAGTTGGTCCCGTCCAGGATTACCTGCACCGGCGCGGTCTGCCCCTTGCGCACGAGCTCCGCGAATCCCGGCAGGATCTGGATAGCGAGCGTCACTTTGCCGTGATCGATCAGCTCAGAGATTTGATGACGATTGGTCAGCGTCGAGGTCAGTTCAAAGTGGCCGTTGGATTCAAAGCGGCTCAGCAGGTCGCGGCTCTCGTAGGAATGGTCGAGATCGAGCACGGCCATCTTGACGTGATGCAGTTCGAAGGTCGCGGCATAGCCGAAGATGAGTACCTGCAGAATCGATGGCACGAACAGGCCGAACCGCGCGCGTGGGTCGCGGAACAGTTGAATGAATTCCTTTATCAACATCTGGCGGAGACGATTCAGCATAAGTGTTCTCGCTACAGGGTCTTGCGGAAGGATCGCAGCGCCATCCGGCCGATAATGATCCCGAACAGGGTCAGCGCGAATAGCTGCGGTATGAGCGGGGCGATGCCGGTTCCCTTGAGGAAAATAGTTTTCACCATCGTCAGGTAATACCGCGCCGGCAACGCGTACGTGATCACCTGCACCGCGACCGGCATCTGGTCGATAGGAAACGCGAACCCGGAGAGCAGGAATGCCGGCAGAAACGTCAGCACCAGCGAGAATTGGCTCGCGGCCAATTGTGATTTGGTCGCCGCGGAGATCCAGTAGCCGAGCAGCAACACCACTGCGAGAAACAGCCCTGACGCGACAAACATCATCGCGATGCCGCCCCGGAACGGCACCTCAAACCAGAACACAGCAATCGCCTGGCAGAAGGCCGTGTCGGCCAGGCCCAGAAAAAAGTACGGAATCAATTTACCGATAGTGACTTCCAGCGGCGTGACTGGCGTGGAAATAAGCTGCTCCATGGTCCCGCGCTCCCACTCGCGCGCGACGGTGAGCGAGGTCAAAAACGTGCCGATGACCGCCATTACCAGCACCACCACGCCCGGCACGATAAAGTTGCTGCTGTCGAGATCTTCGTTGAACCAGGCGCGGGACTCGACGGACAAGGGTGGATTTACGGTGTTGTAGCCGTTGCTCTGGAAGTACTGTAACTGCACATTCGCCGAATACTTGGCGAGGACCGCTTCCGCGTAACCAAAGATCAAGTTGGCGGTGTTGTCGTTGACCGCATCGACGACTCCCTGCACATCAACCGTCCCGCCCTTCTCCAGCTGTTCGGCAAAATCGATGGGAATCACCACACCGAGACTGCATTTACCGTCATTGATCGCCTGGACCAGGCTCGCGTAGTCGTTGTTGACCATCGCGATCCGAAAATAGGGGGAAGCCTGAAATTGCTTCAGGAGATCCTGACTCTGCTGACTGCCTTCGCGATCGAAGACGCAGGTGGGAACGTTCTTCTGGTCGAGACTTATTCCGTAGCCCAGTAGCGCCATCAGCATGACCGGCATCAGAAAGACAATCATCAGGCTCCGCGGGTCGCGGCGAATCTGGACTATCTCTTTGCGCGTGATCGCGATTAGCCGGTTGAGTTTCATGCGACAGCCGCTCGACGATCAGGCCGCGACAACTCCGTTCTTCTCGCGATCGCCGCTGGTCAGCGCGACGAACGCGTCCTCGAGACTGGGACGGATACGATCCAGCCGCCTGACCTGAATTCCGTTTGAATCCATCGCCGCGCGCACCGCTTTGATCGCGGTGTCGCCGTCAGCGACTACCAGGTGAAGCGCGTTGCCGAACACCGCCGCATCGCGGACCCCATCGACCTTCTTCACGACCTCGAGCGCGTGGCCAAGCGGTGACGCCTCGATCATCAACAATTCGCCGTTCACCGAACCGAGCTTGAGTTCGGTCGGCGTGCCGAGCGCGACGAGCCGGCCGCGATAGATGAGCGCAAGACGATTGCAGTATTCCGCCTCGTCCATGTAGTGCGTCGTCACGAACACCGTCACCCCGTCCGCGCTCAATTCCTGGATCAGTTCCCAGAAGCGCCGGCGCGAGACCGGATCGACGCCCGAGGTAGGCTCGTCGAGAAAAATAATCGGCGGCCGATGCAACACCGCGCATCCGAGTGCCAGGCGCTGCTTCCATCCGCCTGAAAGCGTCGCAGTCAAACTGTTTTCGCGGCCGACGAGCCCAGCCATCGTCAGCGCCCATTCGATGCGATCTTCGAGCTGCCGTCCGACCACATCGTAGAGACCACCGTAGAAATGCAGATTTTCGATCACGGTCAGGTCGTTGTAGAGCGAAAACTTCTGCGACATGTACCCGATACGGCGGCGGATAAGCTCGGCGGATCGCGTCACGTCGAGCCCGGCAACTTCGGCGTAACCCGAGGTCGGATGGAGCAGGCCGCACAAGATACGAATCGTGGTCGATTTTCCCGAACCGTTGGGGCCCAGGAATCCGAATACTTCGCCGGGCTGCGTTTCGAAGCTCACGCGATCGACCGCGGTGAACGAGCCGAAGCGCTTGACGAGATCGCGGACCATCACCGAGTTCTCCATCTATGCCGCCTCCTTTTCCGCCGTCGCACTCACGAACAAGTCCTCGATCGTAGGGCGCACTTCCGCAATCTCCGAATATTCAACGCGTTCGGTATCCAGTCGCCGGCGAAGCTCCTCCAGCCGGAGCGTACCGTTGTCGACGAACACGTGGATCGCGTCCCCGACCAGTACCGTTCCCGTAACACCTTGCACATGACGAAGTTCATCGCGCAGCCGGTGTCCCTCGGGCGATACGATCGAAAGGACGGCTCCCGGAAAGCGGTCTTTCAGGCTCTCGGGCTCATCGCAAAACAAGAGGCGTCCGTTGTGCAGAAGCGCCAGGCGATGGCATCGCTCGGCCTCGTCGAGATACGCCGTCGAGCTCAGGATCGTCACCCCCTGGTCGAGCAGCGAATACAACATCGCCCAGAACTCGCGGCGCGAGATCGGATCGACGCCGTTGGTGGGCTCGTCCAGCAGCAGCACTCGGGGCGTATGAATCAGGGCGCATACCAGCCCGAGCTTCTGCTTCATTCCGCCGGAAAGATTGCCGGCCAATCGCGTGCGGAATTGGCTCATTCCGCACGCCGCGAGCAGCGGCGCCGCCCGTTCCTCGCGCGCCTTTCGTTTGACCTCGAAAACGTCAGCGTAAAACCGGATGTTCTCGTCGACGGTCAGGTCTTCATAGAGCCCGAACCGCTGCGGCATGTAGCTGATTCTGCCTTTTACCGCTTCGGGATCGGCCACGACGTCGCAGCCTGCAACAGTGATCACGCCGCTGTCCGGCGGCATGATGCCGGTGAGCATCCTCATCGTCGTGGTCTTGCCGGCGCCATCGGGACCGACCAGGCCGAAGATCTCACCTCGCTCGACCGAGAAACTGAGATGATCGACCGCGACGAGATTCGCGAAGCTCTTGGTCAGGTCCGCTACTTCAATGTCCGATGATCGGTTGTCCATCGGAGCCGCCCTGCTCGTTCGATTGACCCAGATGAATCAAGGCGTCGGCAGGCATGCCCGGCTTGAGCTCGTGGTTCGGATTTTCCACGTCAATCTTGATCCGGTAGACGAGTGTCACGCGCTCCTGATGAGTCTCCACGCTCTTGGGCGTGAATTCGGCGCTCGACGAGATGAATGAAATCCGGCCGGGATACTTCTTGCCGGGATAGGTGTCGGTCGTCACCGTCGCCGCCTGGCCCCATCGTATTCTGCCGAGGTCGGTCTCGCTGACGTAGGCGCGCAGCCACACATGATTGAGATCCGCCAGCGTCACCACCGGGGTGCCGGGCTGCATGACTTCTCCCAACTCGGTCTGGCGCACGAGAATGACGCCCGAGAACGGCGCGCGCAGAACCGTGTAGCCGAGCATCAAGTTCGCCATGCGCAGCGTCTCCTGCGCGTTCACCACGTTGGCTTCTCCGGTGGCGATGTTCTCCTGGGCGACGGCGACCAGCGACTCATCGCGCTTGAGCGCCGCAAGAGACTGCTTCATCGCGGTCTCGGCCAAGTCGCGGCTCTGGGTCGAAGTCGCACCTTCCGCCCAGAGTTGCTGATAGCGCTGGTTGTCGATGTTCTTCTCCGCAAAATCAGCTTCATCGTTGGCAACCGTGTGCTGCGCAGCCTCCAGACTCTGGCGCGTCGATGCGAGCTGCTCCTGCTGCGATTTGACCGCCGACTCGTCGACGGCGACCTGCTGCCGATAATTCGAGTCATCGAGACGCGCGAGCAGCGTGCCCTGTTCGACCCATTGCCCTTCGTCGAAGGGCAACTCGGTAATCCGCGAAGTCACATCTCTGAAGCTCACCAGGCTTTGGTGCGCCTCGATGTTTCCCGATACGAGCAAAGAGTCAGCCAGCGCGGCTTCATTGAGCGACTGCCAATAGAGGAACGCCGCCACACCGGCGACCAGAAACGCTCCCGCGATGACGAGGGCCGTTTTGCGGTAAGATCGTCGCGGCGCGTCGACGCTGGTTTTTTCTGCGATGGTCGTCTGAACATTCATCGGATCAGGTCAAAATTATTGACTTACGAGTCAGTCAATAATATCGTTGGAAATGTGTCAAGTGAAGCCGCACTACTGCCCCGCCGCCAACCGCGTGATTCGGTGCGCCGGCGCCGCAAGGAACAGCGCCCCGGCGAGATTATCGAAGCTGCGCTGCAGGAGTTTGCACGGCGCGGCTTTGCGGCCACCCGGCTCGAGGATGTTGCCGAGCGAGCCGGTGTTACCAAGGGCACCATCTACGTCTACTTCAAGGACAAAGAAGAATTGTTCAAAGCGGCCGCGCGCGGCTCGCTGGGACCTGCGCTCAGCGAGGTCGAAGCGCTCGCGGCCAACTTTGAAGGATCCGCGGAAGATCTGCTGCGGGCTCACTTCGAGGCCGTCTATCTGAAGCTCGTGAAAAGTCCCCGCTCCGGACAGATCCTGCGATTGCTGATCGCCGAGGGCGCGCAATTTCCCGAGTTGGTCGACTTCTACTACCGGGAAATCATTACCCATGGACTGAATATCCTGAAACGTGTGATTGCTCGCGGCGTGGCACGCGGCGAGTTCAGGCGAACCCGCGCGTCGGATTTCCCGCAAGTGGTGTTCGCTCCGGTCGTCTGCGCAATGGTCTGGAACCTCCTTCTCTCCAAGCGGCATCCGGTCGATTTCGATGCCTACGCGCGCGCACACATCGACCTGCTCATCAACGGACTCAAAGCGCCCAAGGGAAAATGACCCCTGCGCCGCTCTCGCGGCATCCCCCGCCCATCGTTGACGTGCGTCCGATGTCCCTGTAGGCCACCTCAAGCAAGGGTGTTGAGAAGACTCGTCCACTAGGCAAAGCTCTGCTCATCGTCCTCAACGCTCCGCCAGGAGGCTGGTATATGGAATGCTCCTACGACCGTTCGACCGAAGATCTCGGCAATATCGTCTCGCTCGAACACGTCAACGTAACCGTACCCGATCAGCAGCTCGCCACCCTCTTCTACGTGGCGGGGCTGGGGCTGACTCGCGATCCGTTTCTGATGACGGGAGTCAGCAACATGTGGATCAACGTCGGGCGCAGCCAGTTCCATCTGCCGGGAAATCAGCCGCAGGTGCTGCGTGGCCATGTCGGCCTCGTAGTTCCCGACCGCGAGGCGTTGCTGAAGCGGCTTGGCCGCGTGCGCAAGCGACTGGCGGAAACCAAGTTCGATTTCCACGAGCACGAATCGTTCGTGGAAGCCGTTTGTCCGTGGGGAAACCGCATTCGTGCTTACCAGCCCGAGAAACGCTTCGGCCCAATGACGCTGGGTATTCCCTACGTCGAGTTCGATGTACCCGCGAGGAGCGCGAACGGTATCGCGCGCTTCTATCGCGAGATCATCGGCGCACCTGCGGCCGTGAGTGACGATGAGCAAGGACGCCATGCGCGGGTGCCGGTCGGTATCGGTCAGGACTTCATTTTCCGCGAGATCGATGGGCCGTTGGCGCCCTACGATGGCCATCACGTGCAGGTTTACGTCGCGGATTTCTCCGGACCGCATCGCCGTCTCGCGGAGCGATCGTTGGTCACCGAGGAAAGCGATCAACATCAATACCGCTTCAAGGACATCGTCGATCCGCAGACCGGCGCGCTCTTGTTCACGATCGAACACGAAGTGCGCAGCATGAAACATCCGCTGTACATGCGCCCGCTGGTCAACCGCGATCCGGCGCAGAGCAATATGAACTACGCGCCGGGCCATGATGCCTGGAATTGGGCGACGCAATCGGATTGAAATCGGGCGTGCGGCGTTTCGTTTCGGTTCTCGCAATCCTTCTCGCGTTGGGTGTTGTCCGGTTTGCGTGGGCGCAATACCCGTGGATGATTCTGCCGCCTACTCCCACTCTGCCCAAGCCGGAGCGCAGCGGTCTCGCTCCCGTCAACGGCATCCATCTGTGGTACGCAGAGTTTGGCCATGGCGCGCCGGTAATCATGCTTCATGGGGGCCTGGCCAATTCGGATTATTGGGGTTTGCAGGTGCGCGCGCTCGCTCCTCGCTATCACGTGATCGTGATGGACAGCCGCGGGCATGGACGCAGCTCGCGGACGAACACACCGATTGGTTACGACCTGATGGCCTCGGATGTGCTCGCGCTGATGGACTACTTGCACATCGACAAAGCCGCGATCGTCGGATGGAGCGACGGCGCAATCGTCGGCCTGGATATCGCGATCCATCATCCGGACCGCCTGACGCGACTGTTCGCGTTCGCAGCCAACTCGAATCCATCGGGCGTGAAGGACGTCAACCAGAGTCCGGTCTTCACCGCTTTCATAGCGCGCGCGGCAAAACAGTATGCCCAGCTCTCGCCGACTCCCACGCAATACCAGTCGTTCCTGACCGACATCGAGCACATGTGGGCAACCCAGCCCTACTTCACCGATGCGCAATTGAGCCATATTCCAGTGCCAACCTGGATCGTCGACGGGGACCACGACGAAGCGATCAAACGAGAGAACACCGATCAGATGGCATCGCTGATCCCGGGTGCGGGTGAGCTGATTTTGCCGCAGGTCAGCCACTTCGCGTTCCTGCAGGACCCCGCAATGTTCAACGAAGCACTGCTCCACTTTCTTTCGCTCCGCGCGAATGCGACCGACGCACCGCAGTAGGAAACGCTGGGCCCGGAGCAAGGCAAGAGTTAGGCTCCAAGCAGGCTGGCCTCGTGCCTAAATTTTAGGCGAACCCAAAAAAGCGCTGGGAAATCAAGGATAAATTGGGTTCGTTTTGTAAAAAATGCTTTGGACCTTCGTCCGGTTTCGGTCAACTCTGACCGTCTGTCACTCGAAGTAAGCGGCCCGCGCAAGTTCGTGGAGCGGCGCGATCGTGGCGAGAAAAATGATGAATATGCTGAGCCGGTGGCGGCCATGTGCGAGAGCGTACGCACTCCCGCAAAACACATCCAAGTCTAAAAAAGTTTACTCAGAGTCAAACCAAACGATCCGTCCCAGTTGCGTAGCGCGGGCAAAACGCGGCTCACGGATCGAGAGCTGTGCGTGTCACACATGGACCCCGCCCGAATGCAAGGGATGGAGTGAGGAAACCCGGATCAGCGTTCACTCGCAATGCCGCCGAGCGATGCAAACGTCTCCGCTGAACCTACTACACGCGGGCATCCGGAAAGATCCGCAGAAAGTTCTCCGCGTAGAAACGGTCGCGTATTTCCTCGGAGCGATTTCCGAGCGCGGTCTCAAAGCGGCTGATCGGATTGCGCCCGCCCTCGGTATGAGGATAGTCGCTCGAGAACAAGTACAGGTCCGGACTGGACTGATCGATGAACGCACCGACCTCCTCAAACACGTAGGGAGTAAACGCCATCTGCTGAATGATCTGCTCGGACGGCTTGCGTTTGAAGCCTGCGATGCTGGTGTCGGTCTTTCTCCAAATCCCAACCGTCCAGTCCAGGCGCGTGAGCATCGACGGCACCCATCCGGCTCCAAGTTCGACACACGCGCCACGCAGTTTCGGGAAGCGTTCGAAGACGCCGTCGATCAGCATCATGGAAATGAACGTCTCGATCGCCTGATGCAGGATTGCCATGTCCTTGGTGCGAAGATTCTCTCCGCCGCCCATCCAATCCTTGACCGGTGGCCTTCCGTTGTTCATCCACTCAATTGCCATTTGCAGCGGCGCACCGCCGACGTGCATGACGAACGGGGTGTCCGCCTCGACCAGCCGGGCCCAGAAGGGATCGAAGGCGACGTGCCCGGGAGACTTGTCGCCGCAAGGACGATGAGGAATCCAGATGGCTTGAAGACCGGAGCGCAGCGCGAACTCAAGCTCTTCGATTGCCATCGCGGGATCATCCAGCGGCACGGCCGCCACGCCCATCAGGCGTTTGTCCGCGGAGCAGAAGTCCGCCATGTGACGGTTATGTGCGCGCGCCCCGCCGTAACGCAGCTTCAGCGACAGTTTGGAGTTGGCCGAGAACGGCATCGCAAGACTATGGGTAGCGAAGACGAGCTGCTTCTTGAAGCCGAGCATATCGAGCGCCTGCGCGCGCTCGCGCCCATCGAAGGCACCGAGACCCTGGATCTCTTTTGACTTCTCGATCAGGTGATCGCCCATGGCCAGCAGTTCGGCCAGATGTTGCTCGCTGTGCCGGTCACCGCGCGCCATGATTTCAGCCACTTCCTCGTCGGTAACGAGCGAGGCGCTGTAGCTGACCGCAGGCATCTCCGCGCGAAGTTCCGGATCCGCATACTTCTGGAGAAAGTCGGGCAGTTCCATGATGTGGCTGTCGGCATCGTAGAACGGCCGATGGGCAGGTGCGTACGCCATAACGATTCCTCTACTCGAGTATTCTTCCCGAACGCCCGTCGATCTAAGCACCAACGCGGGGCAATGGCGAATCGACGCTCGTGCGGATTTGCGGTTCAGCCCCGCGCGATGCGATCGGCCATCAGCTCGGCGATCATTACCGTGCTGAGATGAGTATTGGCCCGGACGATTTCCGGCATGATCGAGCAGTCGATCACGCGCAGGCCTTCGACCCCGATCACCCGGCAGCTTGTATCGACCACCGAGCGTGGATCGGATGCGGGGCCCATCCGGCAGCTCCCGGCGGCGTGCTGCGAATCGAAGCAATTCTCGAGCATCCAGCGGTCGAGTTCGTCGTTGGACTCCGGTGGCGCTGAGGCTTTGCCAGTGATCGGATTGCCGAATCCGACCCAATCCGCGATCGCGCCGATAGCCCGATGATTCTCGATTGCACGTAGGCGATGAATCCCGTCACGCATCCGCACTCGATCGCGCTCGTCGGTGAGCATCATGAAGCGGACGTCAGGATCGATTTCCGGCGACCGCGACGTGATACGCAATCGCCCGCGTGAGTAAGTTTGGTAGGCCGTCATCCAGATGAAGCCCAGGCCAAGGGTTTCCGCGCTGTAGCCGAGCAGATTCATCGCGATGAGGAACATGTCGTTCTCGCCCGCGCCGCCGAGCCCGGAACTGTAGCGCACGGCGCAATTGGTGTGACGGGCGCGGGGATTCGACGCGCGCGCCGCAGGCTTGAGTCCGATGATCATCCCGATCATCGGATGGTCGATCAGATCATTTCCGACCGGCAGATCGGCGACGTTGCGGATGCCCAATTCGCGCAGGCCGTCGGCCGGACCAACGCCAGATCGCATCAGGATTGCGGGCGAATGAATCGCACCGGCACTCAGGATAATTTCGGCGGCCTCGATGCGCTGCCAGCCCTGATGCGTGCGAACTCTGACTGCGACGGCGCGTTTGCCATCGAATTCGATACTGTCAACGAGCGCATCACCGACGATCGTTAAATTGTCACGACCACGGGCGGGTTCAAGGTAGCCATCGTTGGTCGAGATTCGCGTATCGCCGCGGCGATTCATCGCATACGGCGAAACTCCGGTTCCCTTGGGCGCGTTGTGATCGGCGCACCATCCGTAACCCAGGCCGAGGCACGCATCGCGCAGCGCGCGATCGACGCCGCCCCAATTCTCCTGCGGCATGCGCCACACGGGAATTGGACCGTGGTTGCCGTGGTATGGCTGGTCACCGAAGTCGAGGTCATTTTCGAGCTTGATGAAGTATGGCAGCACGTCGCGGCCGGCCCATCCCGGGCAGCCGCCGCGCTCCCAGATGTCGAAGTCATCGAGCATGCCGCGAATCGCGATCTGCCCGTTGATCGCGGAACTGCCGCCAACGCCGCGCCCGCGCCAGTAGGCCATCGGCGTCTGCGTCTCGGTGCGGCGTGCCTTAAGGGCGCCCCACGAATACTTCTGTAAATGCTCCGGGGCGAGAATCACGCCCGCGGGGTTCGCGATACGCATCTCCACAGGCGCGTCGGCTGATCGGTAGTCGGGTCCCGCCTCGAGCAGCAGAACCTTGCGCGCGCCGGATTCCGAAAGGCGCGCGGCAAGTACGGCTCCCGCCGATCCCGCTCCGACGATGATGAAGTCATAGGCGACGTGATTCACTGCGGTCGGAGTATACCGAGCGTCCAAATTTCTTGAAACGTCGCCGCGCTGCGGCACGCCAATTGCGCATACTGCGATATGATGACCCCCAATACGAACATCCTTCGAAAACCATCGACGCTTCCGACCTCTCCGGGCAAGCCGCATACTGCACGCAGCCGTTCACATGCGTCGACTATGACTGCGGCACTATCAATGCTGATGCTGATGGTGCTCTTGAAGCCGGGGCGTGCCCTCGCGACGTGGTCGATTGTCGCAGTCGATCCGGAGACGCACGAAGTAGGCGTCGCGGTCGCATCGTGCGTCAGTGGGGTATCGAATACGCCGATTCTGGTGCCCGGCAAGGGCGCGTTTATCGCACAAGCGATGTCGAATCTTGAATCGAAGGATGTCGCCGCAAAGCTGATGGCGGATGGCGCCACCGCCGATGAAGTTCTCGCTCGCGTTGTCGATCCCGCCTTTGATCCAGAAGGGCGAATTATCAACTTCGGCAAAGGCGGGCCGCACGGGTTCATCACCTTCTACGGTTCGAATTGGCGCCAGTACGGTGTCGCAACTCTGAGTGGCGATCCGCGGACTGCGAGCTTTACAGGCAGATCGGTGCCGTCCTGGTGCGGCAGCGCGCACGACGATACGGTTTCGGTGCAGGGAAACATACTGCGCAGCGGCGACGTAGTGGCGGGGGCATTGAAGGCATTCGAGACACGGCCACCCGGGTGTGTTCCAACCTTGGCGGATAGACTGATGTCCGCGCTGCTCGCAGGCGCAGCGGCGGACGGCGATCGGAGATGCACCAAAGAATGGGTGGCGCATTCAGCCTATCTGGCTGTGGCGAAACCGGGCGACAGCCCTGGAAAGCCGTCGCTGTCCCTTGGCGACGATCGGCAAAACCGGCCCGGCTCGACAACTTCCTTTCTCAAACAAATGGTCATTCCGGATCGCGGGGATGGCGGACCAAGCCCTGTTCTGGTGCTGCGCGACAAGTACATCGCATGGGCGGCGCAGCATCGAGACGGCGCTCCCGCGTGCCTCACGGAACCCAACGCGCCATGGCTGAGCGGCGCGCTAACGAGGCATCGCGTCCTTACTTCCACCATCGCCATCGACATCGAGTAGCATTCGGAAGGTTTGAAGCGCCGCCTTCGGGGCAAGTCTTCCAGCCCGGATTGTTCATGCGGAGTGGGCGCGTAAGCGACGGTCAGGCTCGGCCGCGCAATCAGGTCCCAATCCGCATTCAGGGAGAACGGCACTACCGGCTCGATGTTCCAAGTTAGCTCGTTCTACGTGGTACCGAACCACTTGTCATAGAGCTGCTGATAGGTACCGTTTTCACGCAACGTAAGGAGCGCGACGTTGACTTTCCTTAGCAGGGGACTGTCCAACTGAAAGCCAAAACCAATCGGCGCGACGTTAAATTCGGGACCGACGGGCTTAACCAGACCTTTTCCTTCGTGCGCTGCGTAGTAGAGAAGCACGGGTGAAGTGAAGACCACGGCGTCGACCTTTTTGCTTTGCAGGGCCTGAAACATCAGGCCCAGTTGCGGGAACTCCTGGACCTGAACGTTGTGGGCGCGCAGATAATCCGCCGGGGGACTATTCGCGAGGGTGGCCACTCGCTTCCCGGGCAGATCCTCCGGTCCGCCAATCGATCCTCGAATCTGCCGGACCGTCAAGGTCGTGGTCAGTTGCGCCGTATAGAACGCTACGAAGACCACTCCGACAAACATCCAGAAGGCGGACAATGTCCGCGCGAGCCACTGATGCGGCATGTTTTCCGCCTGTGTGGCCAGACACGAGATGGCCCAATAGGTCGCCTCGAATATGCCCGGAATGTAGCTCCGGTTCTTGATGATGCCGTCCTCACGACCGCGTTCGAACAGCCAGACCAAATGCGCAGGGATCAGAACCAGCAGCAGCGCGATGCCGAGCCAAATCGCAGCCGTCTTGGAGAACACTAACTGAAGCAGATCCTCTAGAGGGTTTGGCGCAGCCGTTTCCACAGTGTCGCGCACCACAATCTGCATGCCCGCCTGCATAATGGGCAGTGAAAAATCGAACTCCTCGTCCCGCGCTGCAGTTATGATGACCGGCGCAACGACGACCTCGACTCGTTTGGAGCGCATCGCCTCCAAGATCGAGGCGGCGTCGGGCATGGTCTCATAGTTCGTTTTCACATTCATTCGCGCCGCGACCGCGTTCCACAGATCGATGCTGAATCCGGTTAGCGAGCCGTTCTGTTGCATAACAAACGGTGGGCCGACGGCGACAGCGACTTTGAGCTCGGTTGGATTGCTCCGGTCCTGCGCCGCGGCCGATGAAGACACGATGAACACCAACGCGAGCGCGGCAATAGACTGGTGAAGTGCGCTTGCGACGGAGCGCTTTAGTTTCATCTATGCACTTCCCCCGGTACTTCCCGGCTGGCGCGAGGAATGCCCAATCCCTGACGGTCTTCCACGGAAGCCTCCAGTTTCTCCTCGTCATCCGCAAAGGACCGAGCAATGGTGGCATTCAGCCGTTCCCGATGATGTTCGAGCGCAGGGTGACGCTCTTGCGGCAAGGCCGCAATCAGATCGCTAATCATCGCTCGCATGCGTCTCATGACTTGCACGCTGGTCGCGCCGCAGAAGCGTATCTCCTCAAATCCGAGGCGCAGAAAGTCTTCCCACGTCGGGTATGGGACGACCAGCCTCAGCATCCCCTCGCTGTCGCGCACCGTGCCAATCTCCAGCCGTCGGCGCCCCAGACGCAGGAGGTGATCCTGGATTTGGTCGAGCGCCTGAACGGCGGTAGTGGGATCGTTTATCGCGGGCGAGAGCGCCTTAATGGCGATGTCGACTAGCAGGCGAAGGGCGTACTTCGGATCCTGTTCAAAGGTGCGATCCAGGCCCGTTTCGAAAATCCTTTTCCAGGTTTCGTCTTTCACCAGCTGATTGCCGCCAAAGACGCGTAGCAGGGGCATCCCCATGATCAATGTGTCCCCGACGGACGCCAACACTTCGACGCAGCCACCGGTCTGCGTCGCCAGAGCCAGCAGCGCGGGCATGTCAAGGGCCTGTAACGCCCGCGGCCCACCGGAGTGCACTACGGTCTGAGTGACAGGGAATTTTGCAAATTCATCGGCGCGAGCAGCACTCGCCGGCGTCTCGAGCGGTGGATACATCTGCTCAATGACTTGCCGGCCAAGATTGCCGGTGAAGGCGAGCATGCGGCTAATCTGCAACAACGCGAGCCGCTGAATGAGGGCAATGAACATGCCTACGCTGGCCAGCGTCAAAAGAATTACCAGCCAGCTACTAAATAATGGCACCCTGCCGGAACCGGCACGATCAATCCAAGCCATGGCCCCGATCGCGTAAAGGAACGTTGCCGTGAAAACTCCTATCGAGTGCCAGATGATCGGGTCGCGGGAAATCCATGATACCAGCCGCGGCGAATAGGCCACCGCACTGAATTGCACCATCACAAAGGCCAGCGAAAAGACGATGCCAGTCAATGCAATCATGCCCGAAGTAATCGAGGAAAGGATCGTCAATGCCACGGCGCTGCTTACGGAAGATGTAATAGTCAGAAAATGGTGCTCAAGCCTGGGCAGTATCATCCCCGCTGGGACGGCAGTTACCGCGTAGCACAGGGGTATAACCCATTCCGGCAGTGGTGAATGTCGCTTTCTGGTAAACATGGGTTTCAGTTCGTACCTCGTTCTGCCTCAGTAGCGGCTACGACGTCCGGGCAAGCTTTTTCGGCGATGAAATTATGGTCTAGTCCGACGGGGAGTCCTCTTACTTCATATAGCCAACGTAGTAGATGCCGATGACGTGATCAGATGCGTCCTTGATGGGCAGGTAGCCCGTGATGTAAGGCTTGCCCAGTATGCTCACCTCTCCGAAGAACGCTTCGCCCTTGTTAATCATCTCGATCGCCGGCCCTTTGGCATCCAGGACTGTTCCGATCGCGCGTGAACCGTCATCCTTCTTCATGTTCGTCGCGACGCAGACGTACTCGTCACCAGCCCTCACGAAGAGAGCGGCCGTTCCGCCATTTTCTTTCACGACCTCATCGACCACGTCGAAGAAGTTGTTCATCTTCGTCGGACCAAAATAGAGGCCAGGGACATCCTTGCCCGCCAGGGGCTCTCTCCCTTCGAGCTTTGGCGCTCCCAGTTTCACCGCATCGGCGACCAAAGCAGCCATGGATGTGCTGACGGTATCAGAGGGTTTCATGACCCTGTCGTAGACCAGCACGAACGCATCCGGCCCGATGCTGACATGGCCACGGAACGGATGGTCCATCGCGGCTATGACGAAGATTGTCAGGCCAAGAAAAAGAGATACGGCGCTGCCGAGGATCAGATGGACACGTATCTCCATGTCCATCATCGCGATCATAAGTATAGTGAGGAAGGAGCCGAGAACGACCACCAACCAAAAGACGGCCGGAATCCCTATGTTGACCCAGGCGAGCCGAGCCCGCCGGGCTTCGAGAAAGTTATTTAAGTGCCGCCACGTTTCGGCATGAAGGATTTCCTCGCTTTTCTTCGCCGGCTCGAACGTTGTGAGGTCATCAATGAACCGCCCTATCAAGTAGGATCCTTCAGCGGGCACGATGCCCCGTCGTTGCAGCGGCCAACTCTCGTCGATCACGTAGCGGGTATAATCACGCAGTTCATCTCGCAATCTACCTTTGATCGGCTCCGGATAGCCGCGGAGATCACGGTACAGTGTCGCAAGGTTAGAAGCTTCTTTGTTGGTGATCTCTCTCACGGTGGAAAAATTCTGATAAGTGGCCAGCGTAAGAAAGCCCGACCAGAATTCCATAGAGCACGGAAAAACTGGACAGAGCGAAAGACACCATGTCGTTGGCGCGCTCCTTGTGATGAATCCAGGAGAGCAAAAAACGATGAAAGAAAAGAATGGCCAGGCATGCCGCGGCAACGAACATGGCACTAAACAGCGCTGCCATGTACGGTCCAGGATAATCATAGATCCAATAGAACATCTGACGCCTCCTTACCTGGGGACGTGGCAGAGAACAACAGGACTGCGCGCAGCGTCAGGTAAGTCTAAATTCATTTCTCAATCTCGTCGCTGGGGTTAGCAGCTCGCGGTTCTGACTCACGGAGTCTCCACACTTGCTAGAAGCCAAAAAAGAGGCGGCGCATACGAGCACCGCCGATTTCTTCTATCGTTTCCTTGGCAGCCACATAGACGAACAGTATTACGAACACCCAAAGTTGAACTCCCCAGAACCGGTACCAATCCTCCCGAAGTATCCATTGTCGAATTGCGACGCCGAGCTCTTTGTACTCAAAAATGAATGGCGCGAGTCGTTCGCCATAGCGGAACAATACCCCCCCCAGTGAATAGATGGATGTCTTCCAGAGAGTCGCATAAATCAGCGGTTTGCCTTGAAACACATTCAGAAATGGAAGCAAATCCACAAGAGGTAGCACCTTACCTGCGATTGCCGCGCCGATGAGCAGGTTTAGTTCTGAATAGATGGCAATCTGTTGTTTATGAAAGAACAGGGCGTGAGTGATATTGATCAGATTGAAGGCCAAGAAAAAGAACACGACGGCGGGCAATACACTGAGGAATTCGGCCTTCAGCCTCTGGTACACCGAGGCGCGTCGCCCTATCTCCACGCTGTGCTCTGACATCTCACGACCTCATCCGAAAACGATCTCGCCCAACACTCTCAACGACGGTATCGAAGAGATAAGCTTACTGACTGAAATAGTCTCTAAACTGCGGGAACGCGACCGTCAGACCAAAGTTGATCGTCGTCTGGGGCGCGATCGGAGCGTATTGCCGATACGCCATCCATTGCCCCGTAACAAATAGACTCATCGGGGGTAGTCCCGGACGCACTAACGTGCGGCCGAGCCCGAGGCTGAGCGGCAACATCGTAGGCGAATGACGATGCCAACCCATCATCCAGTCAGCCTCAGCGGATCGCAGGTACCATTTGTCCCACAGATGAAGTGCGAAAACGGGTTGGAACTCAAAAGTGTTTTGAGGCGGGCGGTGAGGATTCGTGTACGCGAAGGAGACCGGGTTCTGCGCGATGAAACCGATCAGCAATCCAGGAATACCCGTGTAAATTGCGCCGAGTGCCGGACCGGCTTGCCATGCGCCCTGGCCGGCACTCTTTGAGGTGGCGGTGGGAAACACAAAGGTTGGCCCGACTCCGATCAGGAGCCCGGTTTTCTGCCTGTCGGGCCAAGGCAGTACTGCAACATCGAAGACAGGCAGGTCACCGAACTCAGTTCGCGTTCCACCTCGGGAGCTTTGCACGGTTACCAATGCAAATGTTGGGCGGATCAGCTGCGCAAAAGGCAGCAAAGACTCAGGTGGTATGCGCGGGATCAGTGGCCTAATGAGGAATTGGTTGGTCTCGTAATTCCTAAAGCACACTTGCGACGTGCAAGGTCCTGGTCCATAGTTCGCCGGCGTGTAGCTATCCCTGAATATCACCTGAGGCAGGGTCGAAAGCGGATCGGTGAAGTCCCGTTCCAGTTTCTCCTCCTCAGTTAGGGCAGGTGTCGCTGTTTGAGTCTGGGCGTACCCCACAAGCGGCACTGTCACCATCCGTAGGGCTACGAGCAGAATCGAGCGCGACGCTGCAGTCCGAACTGTGGAGTTAGGATTCAACAATCGCGTTGACCCGTTCCTCTCTAAGGGCTCTCACGAAGACCTGGTTTCATTTCTCCTCTTCCACCAGCGCTTTGATCCGTCCGGCTTTCACCGCAGCGACCAGCGCGGCATGGTCTTTCTCGTTCTGGTCGGCGTAGGCGACGGAGAAGACTGCGAGCGCCTCGTCGAATGCGTCGCTCTTGCCCAGGTATCCACTGATCAGCGCGGCGTCCCCAGAACGCGCCTGGGAGAGCGCCAGCGTGTGCCCGCACCACTGAGCGAAGAGGGTCATCTCAGGTGCTCCGAACGTCTCGACTGCAAATTTGATCTTCACGTCCTGGAGCTGGCGGACGTAGAGGTGACGTCCCAATGGACCCACGGTCCAGCCGAGAAAGATGTCGCTGGCCGGCTGCATGAGCTTGTGCCCGTTCACGACACGTTGTCCGTGATTCGGGTAGACGCTCTTCCCAGCATAGGCCTCCAGGACCGACGCGCGTGCCTCCTTGATCTGAAGAATGAGAGGATCTCCTTCCTCGGCCATCAGCAGTACCACCCAGCAGTTGGTGCCGACGCTCCCGACGCCAACGACTTTGACCGCGGCGTCCTTGATTTCGTAGCGATCCAGCAACGTGCGATTCGCAGGTGCCAGAGACTCGCGGTACCGTTCGAAGGACTGTCTGACTGCCGGATGGGGTTTTCCAGCGACGGTACCTTTCCAGTGATAGATGGTCGGCGGGGTGTCCTTGATGATCGGCGAACCGGCGGAAGCGACGGTGAGCTTCGGAAAGACGCCTTCGGAGATGTTGCTCTCACGCGCCTTCGCCAGGCGCCTGATGGCGCGGCGGCGCATCTCGGGATCCTTGATAGTCGCCATCAGCATCTCGGAATCGATGGCGTAGTACCACAGGTCCATTGCCTTCATGTCGGCGAACTCGGCCATGTGCTCGCGGTAGGACCTGACGCAGGTGAGAACCGCTTCCTTGGCGGTGGATTTGCCGAGGCCGTTGTCGCGGCAGGCGATCACGAAGCTCGCCGCGAGGCGCTTGATGTCCCACTCCCAAGGGGCCGGGAGGGTCTCATCGAGGTCGTTGATGGCGAATATGATGCGCCTCTCCGGGGTGGCGAGGCCCCGGAAGTTGCCCAAGTGGCAGTCTCCGCCGCATTGCACGCGGACGCCGGTAGCCGGGGTGGTCGCCAGATCCACCGCCATCGCGAGGGCCGATCCCCGGTAGAAGGTGAAGGGAGACTGGACCATGCGCCCGTGGCGAAGCGAAAGAAGCTCAGGGATGCGCCCCTTGTCGGCCTTCAGCACCAGGTCAATCGGATTCGGGCGGCCGGGTAGCGCTGTCCAAGCGGCGTGTGAATGGCGCGGGCAGGCCACTCGCAGCTTCTTGCCCATGGCAAGGCGCTCGGCGCGTGAAGGACGGGGCACAGGCGTCGGGAGCGCCTTTGGACGGCTTTTTTTACGGCTTGCCGGACGACCCTTTCCAGAGACTCTTGGCCTATGAGGCGTTAGAGGGCGGATCTTTGGGACTTCGGCTTTTCGGTTCGCCTTCTGGTCGGGCAGAGCGGTTGGTGTCGCCGATGGAGCCGCATTTTCTGAACGTTGGACAGCCCCCGTTGAATCCGTCATTTTCGTTTACCTCGCTTGTGGCAAATCGGAACAAGATGCGATTCCCTGCTCCGATCCGATTCAACCAGTATCTCAATCGGGTCGAGGCGGTCGTTGGGCGGTTCATCCTCCATGCACCTCGCGCGGCGCTTCTCCCGCAGTGCCTTGCCCTCAGCGCGACGCTCTGAAGCGGTGCGATATTGGTCTTCGGCAGGGGATCGGAGCGACGCCTTCTTGGCCTTCTCTTCTCGACTCACTCCGCTTCTGGCCATTGCGTACTACTGGATGCACTTCGGGTTTCTGCGACGCTTCCATGGGATCGATCTCCTCCTAAGCGGTCATTCAGCATCAAACATGCCACGGAGAACGAGCCCGTGAAGGTTCCTTGGAGAATATTGTTTACGGATTGTGTATCTATTGGATGCAGTCGGCTGCGCTCAACAGATACATGCTTCTAGGGTCTCTT
Organism: Binataceae bacterium (SeqCode); assembly: GCA_052146355.1. Lineage (GTDB taxonomy): Bacteria > Desulfobacterota > Binatia > Binatales > Binataceae > JAFAHS01. Next base: position 55,184 of record JBKQNE010000227.1, read on the forward strand.
GTGCACGCGTCCATTCGATCTCATCGGACTGGATTTTTTGCACTTTCCCTGAAACGACCGTCGGTGGGTAGGTCGGCTCCGCGAGCGGCAGCATCATACAATCAACCGGAGCCTCTCGCGTGCGAACTCTGACCGCGACGGCGCGTGTGCCATCAAATTCGATGCTATCGACGAGCGCATCGCCAATGATCGTTAAATTGTCGCGGCCACGGGCGGGTTCAAGGTAGCCGTCGTTGGTCGAGATTCGCGTATCGCCGCGGCGATTCATCGCATACGGCGAAACTCCAGTTCCCCTGGGCGCGTTGTGATCGGCGCACCATCCGTAACCCAGGTCGAGGCACGCGTCGCGCAGCGCACGATCGACGCCGCCCCAGTTCTCCTGCGGCATGCGCCACACGGGAATCGGACCGTTGTTGCCGTGGTAAGGCTGGTCGCCGAAGTCGAGATCGTTTTCGAGCTTGATGAAATACGCAGCACGTCGCGGCCGGCCCATCCCACGCAGCCGCCGCGCTCCCAGATGTCGAAATCGTCGAGCATGCCGCGAATCGCGATCTGCCCGTTGATGGCGGAACTGCCGCCGACGCCACGCCCGCGCCAGTAGACGATCGGCTGCTGTGACTCGGTGCGGCGCGCCTTGAGCGCGTTCCACGAATATTTCTGCAAATGCTCCGGAGCGAGGATCACGCCCGCCGGGTTCGCGATACGCATCTCCACAGGCGCGTCGGCCGATCGGTAGTCGGGTCCCGCCTCGAGCAGCAGAACCTTGCGCGCGCCGGATTCCGAAAGGCGCGCGGCAAGTACGGCTCCGGCCGATCCGGCTCCGACGATAATGAAGTCATAAGCGATATGATTCACTGCGGTCGGAGTATACCGAGGGTCCAAATTTCTTGAAACATTCAGGTTGCGAAGTCCACATGGACCATTCGGTAAGGCGCTTACCTCCGACGTAATTGTCGCGCGATCCGCGATGGCCGAGACTGGTGTTCGCCTGACAATCAATTCCAACAGGAGGAAGTCACAATGTCGGCACAAGAAGAAGTTCGCAGGGCTACGGAAGAGATCATTTCGGCGGCAACCAAGGGAGATTTCGGTCCATTCATCACCGCACTCGATGACGACGTGGAGATCTTCGATCACGTCCCCTACCGCTTCGAAGACAAGGCCAGCTTCCTTGAATACCTGCAAAGCGTCGTGGCGGGCGCGGAATCAACCACCTTCGCGTTCCATCAGCCGTCATATCGCGCGATCACCGACACGGTGGGAGTAGTAAACAGCTACGATCGCATCGCCACGACCCCAAAAGGCGGCGGAGCGCCGAAGGTCCAGTGCGGCCGCACGACGTTCGTACTCGCCAAGCGCGGCCCGCAATGGAAAATCGTAAGCGCGCACTTCTCGCCGCTGCCGAAGGAGTAGCGGAGTGTCGCGGTAGTCTACCGGGTCCCCATCATCCGGCCCGGCGCGCCGGATGATGGGGGACCGTCACGCTCGCGATTTCCCGATCTTAGAGCGTCGGCAGTCCGCGGCGGCGCGGCGACAGCGGAAAGGCCGCGTCGATCGCCGCCAGTTCGGCTTGTGAAAGATGAAGGTCGCCAGCGCCCGCATTCTCGCTGACATGCTCGAGGCTGGAAGCTTTGGGTATCGTGAACAATGGTGGATGCCACACCAGGAATCGCAGCGCGACCTGCCGGGGCGTCGCGTTGTGAGCCGCGGCTATTTCAGCGAGCACGCGTCCCGCGCTCGTCCGCGCGCCTGGAAAGCGCGAATGTCCGAACGGGCTGTAGCCTACTACCGCGACGCCATGACTCTCGCACCACGGCAGGACCGCCTGTTCGATCGCGCGCTCTTGCAGGTGATACAGGACCTGATTGCACGCGAGCACACCCTCGCCGGCGATGGCTATCACGGCTTCAAGATCAGGCACGTCGAAGTTGCTCACGCCCCACGAGACGATCTTTCCCTCGCCGCGAAGCTGCTCAAAGCCTGCGATCGTTTCCTCCAGCGGATATTGGCCGCGCCAATGCAGCAGAGAGCAGTCGAGCCGGTCGGTTCGGAGCCGAGCGAGGGATGCCTCGCAGGCGGCAATCGTGCCGCGCCTGCTCGCATTGCGGGGAAGAACCTTGGAGACGATAAAGACTTCGTCTCGCCGCCCCACAATCGCTGCTCCGACGATTTCCTCGGCCTGGCCGCTGCCGTACATCTCGGCCGTGTCGATGTGGGTCATGCCCAGATCGAAGCCGCGACGGAGCGACGCGATTGCACGGTTGCGCTCGGCGGCCTCGAGGTACCAGGTCCCCTGACCGATAACCGGAACCATCACACCGCTCGCACCAAATTGACGTCGCTCCATTACCGTGCCCCGCAAAGCGAATCAGGCGTAGCGCTGCTTCCAAGCTAGTACCCTCCCGGAACTGGTTCTATGGGTGCAGTTGAACGTCGGCCACAATTGACGAACCGTTTTTTCACGCTCGTCCTCCAACGCTGAAACTTCACAATTGACAATTACCCAAGTGTTTGCCTAATAGAGTCAAGCATGCACTTGATGATGGCCGACTGATGGGTAAAGAGCGCGACCTGAATCGGAGCCGCGAGCGAATTTTTGATGCTGCCCTGCAGGAGTTCTCCGCGCACGGCTTCGCGGGCGCGCGGACCAGCGCGATTGCCGGGCGCGCGGCGATCAACGAGCAGATGATCTTCCACTGTTTCGGAAGCAAAGAGGGTCTTTACCGCGAGGTTCTCCATCGTGAGATGGCCAGGATCTCGACGCTGCTCGAGTCGCGCGAGGGCGCCGACTTCGCTTCCAACCTGGCGTTCGGCTACGAAGCAATCTGCGCCAATCCAGCACAACTCAGCCAGCTCCGGATGTGGCAGTGGGAAGCGCTGGAAGGAAAGCGCTCGGACCTGATGGCGGAGCGCGAGCGGCGCGCCTTTTTGCAAGCCGAAGCCGCGCAACTGCGACGGGCCAAGCTCCGCGGGGAGCTGCCGCAGGACCTTAACGAAGAAATGATCCTGCTTGCGAGTATCGGTCTGCGCATCGTACCGGTCGTCCTTCCGCAATTGGCTCGGCTGATTACGGGCCTCGGCGAGGATGATCCGCGGTTTCGCCGCAGATGGAGCAAGTTTCTAAAAACGCTGGGCGAGCGTATCGCGACGAGCGGCAGCGCAGCGAAGGAAATCGAAAAACATTCGACTAGAAGTTCCGCTGGCAGTTCCGCATCGATGCGGGGCCGGAACTTGACCAGGAGGAAGAGCCATGGGTAAGCGGGTAAAGCAGGTAGGTCTCGCGGAAGCTCCGCCAGAGACTCGTGCAATCTATCAACGCGTATTCGGAGACAAGGATCCAGTCGCACTTCCGGGCACCGCGACCGGATCTCCGGGTGATTACTGGACAACGCTGGCGCTGGTGCCTGACATCTTCAAGCTGTCGACAGAAATCGTGTGGGGGCTGCTGGCGCCCGGCCGGAAGCTCTCGCCTGCGTTGCGCGAACTCGCGATCCTGCGCACGGCGATCGTCGGTGACTGCAGATTCGAGTACTCGCAACATCTCAAGGTCGCCCAAATGCCCGAGGTAGTCGTGATCCCCCAGGAAAAGCTCGCCGCCATCAAGAGCTGGACGACCTCCGACAAATACACCGCGGAAGAACGCGCGGTTATGGCGGCAACTGACGAGCTAATCGGACGCAACCTGATCGAGGATCAGACCTTCGCGGAATTGAAGCGGCATCTGAGCGACGAGCTGATCGTGGAACTGTTCTATGTGATCACGACCTATCGAATGCACGGAATGATGCTGCGCGCGCTCCATCTGGAATTCGACAACGACACGACCACGCGCATGCAGGAGGTTCCGGCGCCGGCGGCCAAGGCGTAACTCTGACGATTTGGAAAGAAGGGCAAACTGTCGGCCGGGTTTGTCGGCCCCATGGTAAACGACAAGGAAAGGCGCGATCGAGATCGGCGACGAGCGCCGCTAATTTTTGTGGCACAGGAGGATCTCCAATGAGCGAACGTTTTTTTGAACTTCATGGATTGAGCCATCTGGCGCTGAACTCGGCCGACATGGCGCGGACCGTCGATTTTTATGAAGGACGGCTTGGCATCCCTCTCGTCAAGACGCTGGACGTGCCGGGATCGAACGGCGGTCAGCACTTCTTCTTCGACGTCGGGTGCGACGAGTGCCTGGCCTTCTTCTACTTTCCGGACATGCCCAAGCGCGAGGTGCAGGTGGATAAGGGCATCGGCGGGCCGACGCCTCCCGGCCTTATGAACCACGTTGCGTTCAAAGTCTCGCAGGAAAACTTCGATGGCTATCGGCGCAAGCTCGATGAGCTTGGGGTGAAGTACGTCTACATACGTCACGATACAGATGGCGGCTATTCAATGAATCCTGCGGACCCCACGAACGACAAGAGCTTCGCTCTTTCGGTTTATTTTCACGATCCCGACGACAACGTCATGGAATTCTGCGCATGGCTACCGGCCTACGATCGGCTCGGCCGGGACCACGAGCCCGCGGGAAAGAGCGCTGCTGCTGCTACCAAGCGACCTGACCACGTCACTCCGGGCGAGCATTCGCCCGCAGCAAAGTAGTATCGATGCGTGTGACGAACCCTAATTCCGGGGGATTCCATTGACCAGGGAATACGCCCCGATGCTCTAGTGAGAAAACAAGGAAGTCTTTGTCAACGCCGATTTAATGTTGACCCAATTTGCCGCGAGGTCGCCGAAGTAAAACTGACCCACCCTGGCGGGCTCTGAGCAGGGGGAGCGCGAGGGGGATCTCCC
>JBKQNE010000228.1:0-32268 GCA_052146355.1 Binataceae bacterium (SeqCode)
GTGTTCGCTGCCGTGATCGCGTCGCGCAGCGCGCAAACTCCCGCCGAACCCGGGTCAGCTGCGGTGTTGACGATGATCGGCCGGTATGCAAGCAGAACGCGCGGACCAAATAGGGCTACCCCCGCAAACGCGATCAGCCCGACAACGACTACCTTCGCGGTTTTAAAACGCGACGCTTTTGTCGATTTCTCTCTCATGGCAGTCCTCCTCCCCTCCACGAACCCCCTTCCCGCACACTGCCCGTACGAAATTTACCATCGACACTTGCTCATCGTCAATAGGAGTTGTATCAACTTGTCATAAGCGTCGAAGCTGTCGGGTGCATAAACATAACCGGCTCAAGCGCCATGTCTATGCGAACTTCTCGGTGCAGCATTTCCAAAGGTAAATTACCGAATAGCGTGGGGTCAAGGTCTCCTGCAACTGGCGGTGATTGATGCCGCAGGCAGCCGGGTGGTGGAGAAGGAGCCCGCGCGCGCCAAGTATCGGCGCTGGCGCGCACCCATCGGCCGGGGTGCTGGTGCAACCGAACGCCGCTATCCATGAATGGATCGCAGGACTACCGATGCACGATCTCGTGTGGTTAAAAGGCAAGAGGCGGATTATTTGCGGTAATGCACTTAAAGGGAGAATCGCGGAATCGGAGCGGTTCTGAAAAGGGTTTGAGATGCTAACGATCGGACTGGCCGCCGGCGTCTATCTCTATTTGCTGTTTTTGGGCTGGGGCTTGGCGAGCCTCGCGCTTCCTCGAGGACTCAGAGCGTATCAGGTGTGGTTGGCACCGTGGATCGGAATGATGCTCGCGGCGGTGATGGGAGTTCTTCTGAGTCGCCTAGGGATGGGAGCCGCAATCGCGGTCTATCCAATCACGTTTGCGAGCGCCGGACTTACGGCCCGGAGCCTCGTCGTGAAACCTCGACCCCTACCGGGATGGGGCAATCTCGGTTGCGCGTTTGCAATCTGCTCTCTGGTCACGCTGTTCCTCGCACTGTATCCGCTAGTTAGCCTTGGCCAGGGACCAACCACGGTGTCCCTCAGCAACAATGATCCAGTGGTTTATGCGGCAACCGCCCGCTTCCTAGAGCAGGGAAGTCTTCGACACGCTCCGTTGTGCGACGTTCGGCAGCCGCTCACGTGTTTGGTCAACAGCCAAATAATCTCCGGCAGTCGTCCCGGGACTTTCTTGCTGATCGCTATTCTGGCCCGCCTCTTTCATGTGCCGACGTTCGAGATTCTTACGGTCCTGCTCGCCGTTGTCCTCGCAGCGACGCCACCGCTTGCCGCTATTTTCGCAAGGGTTGTAAGCGCAAATCGTTTCGCCGCGCTCATGACCTTGGTGATCAGCGCGGTGAACGTCAACCTACTGTACTTCTTTTATAACGGCTTTGCTGGTCAGATCTTGGGCGAGGGATGTTTGATTGTTGCGTTCATTCTCTTGTGGAAGGCCGAAGCCGACCAGCGGGATTGGCTCTCGTATGCAGTGATGCTGGGGCTGACAATCTGCGCGCTGCTCGAAATCTATCAGGAGGATGTGCCGCTGTTCGTAGTTCCCTACCTGATCTACGCGGCGCTACGGCTGTTTAGCTCGAAGACGTCGAGATGGCTGCTGGTCGGCCGATTCGCGCTTCCGGTCGGGATCGCGATTGCGCTTGATCCAATCGCCCTCTGGTATTGCTTCAGCTGGCTGTGGGGAGTGCGTACAGCAGCAGTAGGGTGGGCAATGCCGCGCTGGGCGCTCGGGGCGGACATGGTCGGGTTCATGAACGCCTACCTAAGCGGAGCGGGGGAACGTGCTGCGGCGATAGCCAGCATACCAGTATTTTTTCTCGCTTTCTGGGGATGCTCTTGGTGGCGCAACCTGCGGCTGACTCTTGCCGTTACGTTGTTTGCGGTCGGATTGCTGCTGTACTCATGGGCGATTCGGGATTTTTCGTACGGTTATCACAAGCTAGCCGCTATTCTATCGTTCTTGTTGATCGCTGCATTCGCGACCGGCATCGCTCGAAGCGTGAGGCGCGTGATTGGTCGGGAAATGCGTACTTTCGCAGAGGCCGCTGCAGTGCTCTTCGCTGGCGCAATATGTGTCCTGGTAACGGCACCGCTCGTTGAGAAAATGAAACGCACCGAGCTGTCGGTCAGTTCAGACCTGGTGGAGCTATCCGAAATTAAGCGAATAGCCGGAACTCGCCCGATCTTGTTTGCCGAAAACAGGTGGTGGCAACAGTTGTGGGGGACATATTTTCTATACCCAGCCTCGACCCTGTTGAGCAATCCGAGCGGCTATTTCCAAATGCCGCCAACGAAGGTGCCTACTTCCCCTGACACCTTGCGGCTGGTTGTTGGGCAGATCAGACTGCTCGCCGATTCCACGAGATACTTCGGCATGCCTGCAAATGGGTTGGTTTCATCTGCCAACCAACTTACCCTGGTGACGGCAACTCATGCGTCGGAGACGGTTTTGTGGCGGAACGGTGCTTATTCGCTGCTTGGGATCTCAGCTCAGGAGCCTCGCGGGTCACAAGTGCCATTGCTGCGCGTCATCGGCGAGGAGGCGGATGGCTCGGTTACGAGCAAAGGCCTCATACTCGATATACCCGGAGATTGGGCACGGCTTCGGCCAAATCTGAAGCTGAGTGGACCGGCGAATCATCTAGAACAGCTGGGCGCTAATCCGGCCGTACGCGCCACGCTAAGGGTGCCACCCCAGGAGGTCGACACGACATTTGAAACATCTGCCGATCGCTACACCGTTTGGATCAAGTTGAATCCCACGCTGTTGCCCGCCGGTAAGTACATTCACGTCAGGGTAAACTTTGACAACCTCGCTCCCGCAAAATCAGGGATGAGCGCCGAGAGCAGCCGTCTCGTGATGATGGGCCCAAAGGAAATCAGTTTCTCAAAAACGGTCACTCAGTGAAGGTTCAGGCCGCGCGACGAGCCCACACCATTGTCCATGTGGCGCGTAGCTATGGGGAGGGGCTTTCGTCCTGGGCGAGAACCCGACCACGGCAATCTATGTTCAATAATTGGAAGCACGACTCGGAGAGCGACATGCCGCGGGATATCCGGCGAAGGCTTTCAGGTCTTCAGAGGTACATTTCCTAAATATCGATCGTAAGACAACATCACCGCCGAGAACTCTGATGGGGCTCTGCGCCGTTTGAGCTTCTAAGGATTCGCCATCCTGAGAGAGCAAGCGCGGCGAACACGAGCATCGTCACGGGGAACGTCCACAGAGTGCCGGTTGGCTTCTCGAACGGCTCCGGTATGGACCGCTTCTCTATCAGGGCACGTTCCTGGAACACAGAGCCGAGATCTACCTTTCTCGCCGTCAATGGTGGCTCCGAAGCCGCCGTGAGGCGGAGATGGCGAAAGAAAACGGTTCCAGAGGCGCCTTCAAGCTGGCACACTATCTCGATGCTGGATCCCGGATCTCCTACCTTGAAGTACAAGCTGCCAGTAACCCAATTCGATGACACGTCAAAGTCTTGAGACAATCCGAACGAGCGCCCGTTGACGTACACGCCGATCATCTCGCCACCAGTTTGCCGACTGTTGCCTTCAATCCGCATCTCGCCGCTTAACAAATACCAGCCGGGTTTCAGGCGTACTTCCTGACTCCACCGAGCAAAGCCCGGCCGGGCCATTGCGATCCGCAACTCACCGGGGTCGCCAGGCTTGCGGACCCATGAAAACATACTGGCGTCGCGCAACAAGCTCTCAGTGTGCCAGTCGCTGGGTGTCGAGCCGGTTCCTTCGTTCAATTCCCCGTTGAGGAGAATATTCGCCTCGCCCCATGCCCAAGGGGCTAAAAGCAGGAGGGCCAGCAGTAGTAGACTTCCCCTGGCTAGACTTGACTTCAAGTTTGAAACGGCAGCAAGCGCGAGACTCATTGGCTAGATCCAGTTAGCCAGCCCCGGGCCGTGCAGCCACATGCGATGGCGGAAACCCGCGGCAGAGATCGGCAGACCCGTCCAGACTGGAGTGAAATAGAAAAAGATGATGAGCACAGAAGCTACGAACAGTCCTGCAACGAAGACGCCGGCGGCGCGCGTATTGCGTCGGAGCAGGATTAGGTATGCGCCCGTCAGCGCGACAGCGATACTTGTTCCGAGAGTCGCTCCGATACCAAGCAACAGGGCTACCCATATGACAGCCATCAGAGTGGCATGTTCCCAGTATCGTGCCTCGCCTCGCCAGCATTCAGAGAGCGTGATGGCGAGAGCCAAGAATCCCAGGTACAAAGCAGGCATGTAGTAATACACGAACTGGTAGCGACGAATCGGTATCCACATCGACAGGTAGGCCACGTATCCGACTACCAAAAACGAGCGCGCCATGTTCCTTTGCATGATCGTGCGCAGCGCGACGAGCGGAATGGACGCGACTGCTCCCCACCATAGGACCGGGTTCCCTAGTGCTCGAATCCCCGCGACCGGCGCGTCTGGATTGTCGAAGAATTCGCCTTTAGTCCAGTATAAAATCGGTCGCAGCATGAAAGGCCAACTCCACCAAGGAGAGGCGTAGGGATGCGAGCTCTCGCTGAGCGTTCTCTGGAATTGGAATTCACCGAGGTAGTAGGTGATCTGATCGGCGATGCCATGCCACCACCCAAACCAATATTGCGGCACGAAAAGCGCAAGGTAGACAAACCCGCTTAGGCCTCCAACCAGCGCTAGCGCGCCACCGATCCTCCCCGCTAATTGAGCCTTCCAATCGCCGTTGAGCGTGGATCGTACGGCGCGAGCCTCGCCGACCATTGTTACCACCAGGAATCCCGTCACCACCAGTAACGCCACAACCGGGATTAAGAGCTTGGAACCGAGTCCCAGACCGAGCGCTAGGCCGATCCATGCGAGCTCCCGGCGGCCGGACTGCGCGTCTTCGCATCGAGCGAATCGGAACAGCATCAGGTAGGCGAACGCGGCGAATGTAAGATAGAAGATCTCCCAAAGCCCAATGCGAGAATCGACCAAGAAGAGACCGTCGCAAATCACAAACATTGCCGCAAATCCGCCTGTCAGCCGAGACTCGAACATGCGGCGGCCGAGCAGGTAGGTTATCGCGACCAGGGTCGTACCGAATACAGCACTGGGCAGCCGCCATGCCCAGGGGTTATCGCCCAAAATTCCGATGCTCAAGGAGATTAAAAGGCTCGCCAAGGGAGGATGAGTGGTGCGGTACGGCAGGTGCGCCAAATAGCAGCGTGCCATCGAAACTGTGAACCTCTCATCAAAGACGAGCACGGCAGGACTCGCGAGGCGCCAAAGACGGGTTGCTGCCGCAAGGAGCAGGAGCCCCGAAATCGCGAGCGTGTCCGTGCCCGACCATGGAAGCGCATCAGAGCGGTAAGTCGACACCGTCCTCTGCGGCATCCCCCTGGTGTTCAGCGAGTCTACCGGTCCCGCTCTTTCGCGCGGTTCGACTCTCTCATTATCCGCCCGACCCATACGGGCGAATTATGGCTGGATTTCATCACCCGGAATAGGTACAAGGTGAATCGGCACGAGGATCATGATTCCGATTCTTCCGAGCTGGGCGCCCTGATCAAGGCTTGGCACAGAAACCAAGTAGATCGCGTCTGGGCGGCGTAGGTCCTGAGGAAACGAACGCGCTTAAGGCTGCATCTCCCAAGGTACCCAAGCAAAACCCTGTGCGATTGTCTTCCTTCCCAGGCTGGACGCGGCGTTGCTCAGGCTGGCGAGAGCCTGCCGCGGTTACGACGGTAGCGCTCGCACTCGGCTTCTTGTTCAGCTACCCGCTCCTGACGGCGCTAGCGGTACCGAGTGGCCTGCTCATGGATTGGGACTTTCATCTCGCCCTTTCATGGGTACCGTACGACACCATAGTGCGTTTTCATCAACTCCCGCTGTGGAATCCATATAAGTGCGGCGGGATCCCGGAACTTGGGAATCCGCAAGATCGCTTCCTGACACCGTTTACGTTGGTACACCTTCTCGCCGGACCAGTCGCGGGTCTCTATCTCGAAGTGCCCCTGCACTTCGCGGCAGCTTGGGCGGGCGGTTACGTGCTCGCGCGCATCCTCGGGTTGAGCCGGATCGCGGCGATTGGCGTCGCAACCGTCTTTCCAGCGAGCTCCTGGTACGCGCTTCACGCGACGGCCGGACATGCTGATCTGCTCTCATTCGCACTTCTGCCTTGGGTCCTGGTGCCCGCGCTGCTCGCTGTTGAGCGGCGCCGTCTTTCTTACGCGGCCCTGAGCGGCGCGGCGCTCGCCCTCACGTTCTTCGATGGCAGTCCTTATCCGACCGTCTACGCAATCCTCTTGATGGCCGCGGTCATGGCGGCATGGTCGCTCAACAGTCGAAGCACGTGGCCCGTTTTGGTCTTCGGACTAGCACTCGCCTTTGGCGTGGGATTCATGGCGGTGAAGTTGCTGCCCGCCATCGATTTCATGCGCGGGCATCCTCGTCCGATTCAAAATCCCGATGTGAACGACTACGGCCTGCTGGGTCAGATACTTTTATCGCGCAATCAGGACCTTATGCTCTGGGGGCCAGGAGAGACGCAATGGGGTTTCTGGGAATCAGGCGCTTATGTCGGCTTATTTATCGTACCCGCGATCATCGGCGCGTTGGTCGGGAGCGCCACCGCGGTGTGGCTCTTTGCAGGCGCGTGCATGCTGCTCATGTGGGCAGGCTCTCTTGGTCCGTTATCACCATGGCAGATAATGCATCACCTACCGGTCTTTTCCGATATGCGCGTTCCTTCGCGCGCGATCATACCTTTCACACTCACGCTGGCCGTGATGGCGGGGTTCGGGCTCGATTGGATAAAGAAGACGGTGCCACGATTCGGCACCACGATCGCTCTCATTTTGCTTGCGACTGCGACCGTCGACTGCTTCTTAGTGGTAACGCCGAATTACTGGTACGTCGTCAGCATGTCAGAGTCAGATGTGCAACCACTGCCCAGCGACGGCTTCCACCAGGTGTTCCGGGTAGAGCGTTTTCATGAACTCAACTACGCGCGGGGGGACGCGGGCGCAAAGTACTGCCATGAGTTCTGGGCGGTCTGGCCCACGCCGGTCAAGGGCTATGAGCAAAGCAATTACCAAGGTGAGCAGTACCTGAACGGGCTCGGTACGGTCCGGCTCGAGAAATGGACCCCGAATGCCCTCGAATACGATGTCGATACACCAGCGCCCACCGACCTGGTGATAAATCAAAACTACGATAAATCGTGGCGGCTTATCCGCGGGAATGGCCAAGTCTTCGAGTCTGGTGCACGTGTGCCAACGTGGATGTGGGATCTCGCCGTGCCCGGGCTGCTCGCGGTTCACGTTCCCGCCGGGCACCAGCAAGTTGAACTGCGCTACAGACCCGCTTCACTCTTAGCAGGGGGGGCGATTAGCTTGACCACATTCCTTGTGTCCGTGGCCTTTTGGTTTGTCGATCGCCGGAGATCGATCGCGAGCCGACTCGGCGACGAGCTTAGCAGGCTGAAATCCTAATCCGGTTGCCTTTTTCTTTGTGCGCGCACGAACCAATTCGTGGAGTTTTGCATAGCCCATCGTCATCCGTGATCCGCCAGAACCGGACTGGATTGCGTCGCAATTGCCCGGCAGGCGTTCTAAGGCGATCTTTGTCGACCGACCCACACAAAACTCGAATCCGATAACGGCTGCCGGCCGCGCATTCGGGATGAAGTCCCAGGCGGCAAAAACTGCTCATGCCTCGCTGTGGCTCGCCGAGGTCGCTCCATTCCAAGCCGGTGTGCGCCACTGTTGGCCGGCATGCATCACTTTCGCCGACGCCGACGAACGTGTTCTTCTTCCGATGTTTGTGAATGGGACGCGTGGCACCTTAGCCGTTCACAGGCTTCGACAGCGCCAAGCTCGCCCCGCCGGGCAGGACACCGCACGATAAAATGGTCGCCTGAAATTCCGCGTTCCCTTCCCGAAGGGCCGCGTGCGGATCGTCAGACCCGATCCGGGATCCGACTGACTATCTCTGAGTGTAACAGGAACACCCGGCGCCGGACCGGGCGTTTAGACGAGATGAACCAACAAACTAACGATGGCAGCAGCGCTGGCGAAAAAAATTTCGTCAAGCAACCAGCGATGCGGAGGAAGTTAGATGGCCTGAGCCTCAACGACTCCCTGCCGCCTGCCTCACGGGCTCCCGTTCGACGAGGTGCTTCTATTCGAGAACCTCCGCGGGTGGATCGCTTATATGCCCTCTCCGAAGATATTCTTGGTGAGAGCGAGGACCGGCACATGCAGGCGACCCGCTTGGGGCGTGCGTTGGCAAATCGTTCGAGCTATCGGCAGGGGCGAGCAGTCGCAACATCGCCACGCCTTTGCTCTGCGTCGCTAAACCCAGTGAACCCGGTGGCGGCGAACCGATGTCTTCACCAGCTTCACAGGGTTTACCAACTCCGCGGGGTTTTGACCCTCCCGCGACGGTTCGCAACGAGTCGAGTGAAGACGAAGAAATCGACCGACGAGCCCGGGCTGATAGTCCCGACGACGAGGCCGGCTTTGATCTTTACCCCGACTCCGACTCGACGGACGAAAAGGAGCGCGATCCCTGACGCTGCGCAGATGTTAGGGCGCCGCCGCTCGAGCTGCTGCCGCAGCCAACCGATGCGACAGCAATACCGAGCACCAACGCCGCGAGTGGCACCAGGATGGGACCGGCCTCGCGCGCGGTTTAGTTGCGTATAAGAAATGGATTAAGCCTATTGGAGGGCCTTGCCCTAACGACCGAGAGAATGCTACAACCACGTCGCCTGATAGAAACGTGCGGCAGGATTCGGGGGGACAAAATTAAGGTACTCAGGAGGAGCGTATGAAGCGGATTGGCAGTTTAACGTTGGCAACTATGTTGGGGGCTGCGATCTGGTACGGTGGGCCGGAGTTGCGAATGGCGCCGCAGCAATCGTTTGCTCAGGCGATCACTCCTATTCCAAACGGAGGCTTTGAAGCTTACAGTCTGAGCTACTTCGATGTGGCGACCGCCTTCACACCATCGGTCGGTGGATTCGGCGGACCGGGGAGTTCGGGAGGTACTGGCGACGCCTTGCTCCGTACGGTGGACGCTGGCAACTGGGAAGGCGACCCTACCGAAGGTAGGGTGTGTGCGAACATCTACGTGTTCAATGATGTTCAAGAAGAGCAGGAATGCTGCTCGTGCCCACTGACCGCCAACTCGTTGCAGACCTTTTCGGTTATAGCCAACCTCACCTCTAATCCTTTCAACCCGAAGGAGAGTCTGTCGGCTGGTGTAATCAAAATAGTAGGTTCTGAACCGGCGGCCGAACCCGAATGCAACAACACGGTTGGAGCTGTTACTGCAGCTACTTTAGGTGGTGGAGTAATAGCGGGTGGGCTACATTCGTGGCTCAACCACACCGAGAAGATGGCCAGCAATCAGGCTGGTTTCACCCCACCCTTTGGGTTCGTAACCGACACGTCGGTCGAGGAGTTCGCACATTCTGCCCTCGACGCAGGTGAACTTGCATTTCTCGAAGCCGGATGCGCAGCCATTAACGAAGCGGACATCCATGCAAGCGAGGCCATCGGCATCTGCCAGTGCGGAAAAGGTGACTGAGCTGTAAGATACGTGTGTTTCTCAAAACGGCGCCGCAACAAGCGGCGCCGTTTTGTTATCTAGCGATTTTCTTGACAGAAATCCCGTCGTGGTTAGATGTTTGTGTTCGGCCGCTGTTCTTGGCGCGCCAGCAACGCCGCCCTGCAGACCCCTTCGAGAAAGGTTTTTGTAAAAAAGCGCGCACGAATAAACAACGAGCGCGGCGTCAGCGGGGGTAGCGCCGAGCGGCCGCACCCACCCCGGGGTCAGACAGGTCAGAAAACGTCCTGCCTGCGGCCGAACCGGGTCAATTTTAAAAGGGTTAAACGCGGGACGGGCTCGGTCCCTTTGCCCAGGAGGAGTAGCGGCTGGTAGCCGAGCCCGCCCGAGTACGCTTGCCGGTTGCGGCGGTGTGGTCATTTTTCCCAGCCCGCGAACTGAGGCGGATACTACAACCATTCCAATTGAAGGTCTACTGAAAAGCACTACGAACGACCGGCCTGCCTTTGTCGGTGCTGGCGATGGAATATGAGGCCGGCGGGCTCGATGAGCTGCTCGCCCAGAATCTCGTCCAACCCTAAAGGCCGCAGGCGGTCCTCGTCATTACGAGCGGTCACAGGATTGAGATTCCATACCCCCCGGATCCCTGAGGTCACGGCGAGAGGCGTCGATTCATGATCGCTCACACGAATCACTCTCGTTGCGGCGGTCGAGTATTCGGAGTCCGTCGTCCTTTGCTTTCTTCAAGGCAATGCGAGCGTGGGGCGTTGCAGTAGGTCTCGTTCCGGCCAGGGTTCAGCCGGTCTGGAGAGCCGCACAGGTAGGTCAGCCAGATCGCCGCTCGATATTTGCATCCACCCGGCTGTTCGCAGCGCTGATGCCAGCCCACCTTGCGGATTCTCGCCGCGCACTCGGTCCAGATATCGGAACGCTCGACCATCGCGACCGGATTATCGATCGAAACAGGAGCGCGGGTCAGTCGAGCCGTAAACGCGCCGGGCGCTGGCGTTTCGGCAAGTTGGCCGCTGTGCTAGCTCGAACCTGATGAAACTCTGCCACGCCGCCGCGCTTGCGCTCGTGGGCTGGTATCTCTCGTTGGCTGGTAGCTGATTAAACCCCCGCTTAGCCAAAGTGATTACTACGCGAGTGCTCCGCGCACAGTGGAACATTCTGCGGAGCTTTTGGTACGGCAGAAATGTGCGAAAATTCCTTGACCTTGCTTACGAGAAGACCAAAAGCGATTTTCCCGCCAGCGGCTCAAAGCCGCAAACGGACCGATAACGTCGGGCAATTCGTGCGACGCTGTCAAGTTACATCGCGACCGACGATCCGCGCTTGTCAAAAGTGATCCGGGCCTTTGAGTCAGAGAAAGAAAACGTGCAGCGGATGGAAATCCCGTTCGTGCCTTTGGGGTCTTTAAGGCGTTGATTCAGATGGCGATGCCTCCGCAGAGGCAGCGCCCGCTTCGGCGGCGTGCTCGCGCATCTGGCGTTCCAGCTGAGCCTTGTTCGCCTGGCGCAGGCAGCGAAAAACTGTGGAAGTGGGAATGTTCATGGCCGCCGCCACTTCGTCAGCCTTCTTACCATGTCCGAGCGCCTGCATGACGGCATCGCAATCGACCGTCCCATTCAGCGATCCTCCCACAGCGGCCTGATTCTGTTTGGCGTCCTGATTCTGGTCAGCAGCCTGATTCTGGTCACCAGCCTGGTTCTTTTCACCAGCCTGGTTCTGGTCACCAGCCTGGTTCTGGTCGGGGGACTGATTTTGGTCGGAAGACTGATTCCGACAGTTCGCCATCGACAGCGATAGTGCGATTGCCAGCATTGCGGAAGCAGTGCCAATTGCAAGTCTGCGCATAACTTTTCCTCCGTTAAGGCCGTCTGGCGGCTGGGTCGCCTTTCGCGCACTGCGGGCACCCCTACTAGCCTCCGCCAGCGATCCTCTCAGCGAACCGCGAACGCTATCAAATCTACTTGGTCCGCAGATTTCCGTTTTTCACCTTTTCGAGCAAGGCCGACTAACCACCAGAAGACTTCGATACCTGGCGCCATTGCCCAGGCCGCCAAATTCGGAAAACCATCGACTAGTACCTGCGTACTAATACAACCATGACTGCGATCCATAGTCATTCCGAGCATCGGTCGTGTGTAGTACGGTGACGCGCCGCCTATCGCTGGCAACTTACCTATTCCACGTATTCCGATAACGTTCGGGCTGTTGGCGGCGTTGCTGTTGATTGTGACGGTGGCGTTTTCTGGCCCTGAAACGCTCGGGGTGAACCCAAGCGTCACCGTACATTTCCATTTGGGCGGCACCGCTCCCGTGCAGGTAGTCCATTCGGAGAAGTCGCTGGATCCAGACAGCGTTACTCCGCTGAAACTCACGGTCGACCCTCCCTTTCGAGGCGCCGTGTCGGTAAGCGTCACAACCTTGGTCTTGGCTGTGCCGACCTTCACCTTGCCGAAGGTAACAGACGATTGTGACATCTTTACCGTAGCAGATACTTTCGGGATTGGAGTTGGGTCGGGGTTGGTGTTGGGGTCGAATAGCCAGATTCATAGGCTCCTGCCGAACAAAAGCTGGGATGATCCGTTCGTGGGTTCGGCCGCAGCCAACGCCGGACTCCCCGGCCAGATCTTCAACTCGGTCGAGCGCCAGAACGTCGGTATTACGCTCGATATGGTGGTGCCGCAGGTCTCGGAGGGGGATTACGTAAAGTTGAACTTTTATGAAGAGGTTTCCAACGTCGTGAACGGCACCGCGACCAACGCGCTTGGCCCCACGACCACGCTGCGGTCCGCATCGACCGAGGTCTTCGTCTGCAGAATCATCGCACCGCGGTTATTGGCGGACTGCTGTGCGCCCGCGCCTGCACCGCCTTCCGGTGGCGGCTGCGGAGAGACTCGCTCAATTGAACTCTACTGACGCATAGGCTGAAAGACGCGAACCACGAGCTCGTGGAGCCCTTCGGACTCCAAGGCCTCGAACAGGACATTGGGCGAGTCTATTCTCAGGTGAGCACTCAGCGCACTCATCAAGTCTGAGATGAAGCTCGGAGAGTATCGCGGTAGTCCGCGTTCGTCCCTACTGGTCACTTTGATTATCGTTGCTTCGGCCGCTTCACTGACGACCCTGAGGTCAAAATTCGCGCCCTTCATCAGCATCCCCTCCGCACCCTCATCCTCGGGACGGTACGTCGCCCTCAAGTCAACTCAGCGCCGCGCTTTGCCAGATTCGAGCTTACCCGAGGCTATACCCGCTGGAAAGTAGAGATCCGAGCGATATGAGGCGGCGTCGGAGCTTCCGAAGCCACATCCCAAACTCATGGGGCGGCCTGAAGGAGGTGAATACTGGCAGACTCGAACGCGCTATAGTGTCGCTTCAGTGGAGATCGAGATCCTTCCAGGATGACCGCGTCCAATCGGGGCGATCCCTCACGCCGCTAAGAGAGCGAGATTGAGGCGGCTCAAGCATCAGCGTAGCATTAGCCAAACACAGTCGGATCGAAGGCGGACGCAAAATCGTGCAAAAGGGAGCGTAAGTCTGTCCGCCGGGATAGTCGAGACCGAAGTGGTGACTGCACTGGTCTGCGAAGGAGCAGAGATTTTGTGCGAAAAGATGCCTTCCAGATCACCGCGGAGCCTCATAGCGCTTGGTTTTGATCGGCGCTGGCCCTCGGGAAGTGACCGTGTTGGCCTCGGTTGGGTACCCGCAGCAGCGTTGCCACAAAATAAGAAATCGATTTATCACGGGGAAGGTTGAACGGCTTTTATGGATGGTGCCGTGCAGGGCAGTATTCTGGCTTGCGCAACGGATGTGGGCGAGTGGAAGCAATAGACGCTAAGAAATCGGATGGCTTATCCGGTCACGAAATCCAGTCATTCTTTTCTCGCCGCCGGCGGCTCTTGGGCGCGGTAGCGGGGATGGTGGCGAGCTTAGCGTTGGCCGCGACGCTCGTGAGGTCGGAATTGTATGCGCTTCCCGGCGGCGTTGGCTTCGCTTTCCGTCACGAGATGGCGACCGAGGTTCGGCTCCAAATCAGAAAGGTCAAAAGGCGCTTCTATGATCCGTCTAGACCGTAAGCTGCCGTACGATATGCGTTCCTCGATCCGGCTAGCGCGCGCCCAAGGCTTCCGCCGGTCTCGGGTTAGCGGCCACTACGATGTTAGGACAAAATTTCCAGGGGCGCTTCGCTTGGCCGTGGCCCAAGAAGCCAAGCAGTGGTCCTCCCCCGGAGAAGTTGCAGCGTCCGGAACTGATGCTGACTGCGACAGACCACGCGGCAGGCGAGCTGCTGGCTGCTGACTCGGTCTATTCACCGGTGCGGAAATCGGGAAGCGGCTCCCAGGGAGTCGGAGTGGGAGCGGAAACAGGAGTGCGAGTTGGGGTCGCGAGAGCCTCCCCTTCTTCCTCGCCCTCGGAGACTTCCAGCTTTTTGACGACGTAAGCGTTGTCCTCGTCGCCCAGGCACTGGCAGTCGGGAGTGGTGGTGACGCTGTCGAGACTGTAGTCCTTGGGAATTGCCTGGTTGGCGCAGATGATCATGACTGATCCCCGCACTGGCTCCACGCGGCGCGCCCGGCACGATCCGCGGCACACCGGGCTGGTTCCGGTCGCGGTAATCGCTGTGTTTTCAGGGATGACGTCTTCGGAGCACACGATCTGAGCTTGCCGCGAGGCGGCCGCGCTCAGTCCGGCGAGTGCCAGGCCCGCCAGAACGGTCAACCCAAAGGCGAACTTAATTTTCATGGCATTTTTCTCTTTATTTTTGGACGCAAACTCGGCAATCTAGTAATCCTTGGCGAAGATGCTCCCGTGGGGAGGCTTGCTAAGCGCGAGCTAGTCGATATCCTTGCGCTTGCATCCGTGTCAAGCTTTTTTCGTCAAAGGTTAAAGATGGCATATCTGCTGGGTTGTACTCGTGCGGCAAAGGTAGCGACAGTCCTACTGATCGCGGCATGCGTCGTGGTCTTGCCGCGAATCGCCGGTGCCCAGAGCTTTTCCACTCCGTCCGCGAACCCTGACGATTTCGTGGTGGGTCCCGGAGACCAATCATCAGACCAATCATCGGACCAATCAAATCCCGATCAATTCACCACCGGACAGCCGGGCGAACCATCGATGATGCAGGACCTGAACATCTCTCCGGATCAACTGCAACAGTTCAGCAATCAATACCAATCAGGGAGTCTTTCGGAAGATCAGCTCCAGGAGTTGTGCGCGCGGGTTGCTGCTAAACATTTGAGCGACCAGGATGTGCGAAATATGGCGGCGTCGATGGGATTCGCATCCGACGAAGTCGAAAAGCTGCGACAGTGCGCCCAGCAAGCCAATCCGCCCATCATTCAAAACGGGCGGCAGCAGATGCTGGGTGCGCAGAATCGAAGTTCGATCGCTCAACAGTTTGAGCTCGAGCGCAGGCGGCAGAAGCTCAAGACCTCTGCGATCGAGCAGGAGTTTCGGAGTCTTGCGACTCCGTTCCGGCAGCCCGAGGCGCCGTCCGCCGAGCATCTGGAACAATTCGGCTACTCCGTGTTCTCGGAACCTGTGTCTACCTTCGCTCCGGCAAGCAACGTGCCGGTAAGTGACGACTACATGCTTGGCCCGGGCGACAATCTGATGGTTCTACTGTGGGGGCGAATGAACCAAACCCTCAAGCTAGCGGTGCAGCGCGATGGGACCGTGCTAATGCCCCACATCGGCCCGATTCCAGTGGCGGGCCTGACCTTCGAGCAGGCAAAAAAACTCGTGGAGTCGCGCACCGGCCAGATCGAGGGTGTTCAGGTCAACGTCACAATGGGCGCGATCCGCTCTATCCAAGTCTTCGTGATGGGTAAGGTCGCACAGCCGGGGCTCTACACGATAAGCGCGCTCGCGCATATTTCCAACGCGCTGGTCGCGGCCGGGGGAATTGCCAAGGTCGGCACGCTCCGTAACGTGGAGCTCCGGCGCGGCAATCACACCGTCGAGACCATCGATCTGTACAACATACTGCTGCATGGAGATTCCTCTGCCGACGTGCGCCTGGAACCGCGCGACGTCATCTTCGTGCCGGTTATCGGACCGGTGGTCGGAATCACCGGCGATGTTAACAGTCCGGGGATCTACGAGCTTCGCGGTGAAACTGATTTGCGCAGCGTGTTGAACCTCGCGGGAGGGGTGAGCGCTTTCGGGTACGCCCAGCGGCTACAAGTTGAACGGATCGACAATCACCAGCGGCGCATCGCTCTGGATGTCGATCTCGGTGCCCTTGGCCGCCCGCGCTTCATGGTTCGCGACGGTGATCTGGTCAAGGTTTTTCCGGTGCTGCCTCAGCAGCAAAACGTCGTCGTCCTCAAGGGTAATGTGAATCGCCCGGGGAGCTATGAGTGGCGGCAGGGCATGCGGGTCTCCGATCTGATCCGCGAGGGGGAAGGAGTCTCCGACCACACCTACCTGGACTACGCGACCATTCGGCGACGCCTAGCACCCACCGAGCGTATCGAGTATCTGCCGGTCGATCTTGGTTCAGCGTTGCAGAGTGGTTCGCCAACTCTCGATACGGTGCTCGCGCCTCGCGATGAACTGACCGTCTACAGCGACAACGATCTAAATGACGTGCCGACCGTAACCGTGCGCGGCTCGGTGCGCAAACCGGGTACCTATCCGTTGACTCAAGGCATGAGGCTGAGCGATCTCATCTACGAGGCGGGCGGATTAAAAGACGATGCCTACCGGAAACAAGGCACCCTAGCACGCACCGAAGTGGTCGACGGGGCGACCACTCATCATTCCTTCATCGATGTAAACATCGCATTAGCGCTGGAACCCGCCAGCGCCGACGACCCGCAGCTCGACTCCCACGATGAAGTCTTCATACAGCAGGCTTCCAACTGGCACAAGCCTTGGGAAGTCAAACTCCATGGCCAGGTGCTGCGGCCGGGACCCTATGTTGTTCGTGAAGGCGAGCGCCTTTCGGAGCTGCTCCGCGATTCAGGTGGACTCAGGGCCGATGCATATTTGCCCGCGATCGTGTTCGAACGCAAAGCGGTCAAGCAGATGCAGGAGGCTCGACTCTCCGAGAGCCGTGAAAGACTCAAGCAGGACCTCGTCCGGGTCGCCCTGATGCCGCAGCAGACCGGTGAGAAGGAAAGCGACAAGGCCTCCGCGGTCGCGATGGTCCAGAAGATTCTGCAGGAATCCGACGGCCAGGGCGCGGTGGGCAGAGTTGCGCTCAACGTCAGCTCGTTCGATCTGCTTGCCGGATCGCCGAGCGACCTGGTGCTTCAGGACGACGACGTGATTGTGGTTCCGCGCAAACCATCGTCGGTCAATGTTCTCGGTCAGGTCTATAGTCCGGTCGCGCTCATCTACGAGCCCGATCTCAAGGTGCAAGACTATCTGCAGCGCGCCGGAGGTGTCTCAGAGACCGGAGATGCCGACCATATCTTTGTGATCAGAGCTAACGGCTCCATCATGACCGACCAGAGCTACAAGGACATGCGGAAGTCAGAGATTTTTCCTGTCCTGCCGTTGATCTCTGGTGGCCTGATGTCCGCGTATCTCGAACCCGGCGACACCGTGTTCGTTCCCGAGAGGCTCGTTTACGTCACCGGGCTGCAAACTACCAAAGACGTGACCACGATCATCGCGAATGCAGCGACGGGCTTGGCGATCGTCGGCCTCCTGGCGACCCAGATATAGCAAGCGATGAAAGTCGGAATTTCACAGGCACTTCCTCCATTTCGTCCCGCCAGGGCAAGGGTACGGTGGAGCTAAAAGCGGGAGATTGCTGCCAGGAAAGGGCATAACCAAGATCGTGCGATTGTACCCGAAGACCGCGATTGTCGTACTGCTGCTGGTCTTTCTGGCGCCTTTTGTCGGCGATGCCGCCGAACTGCGCGAAGGCGGCGGCGAGATCGACCAACACGCCCTGTTCAGGGTAGTCGGTTTCATGTACGGTCTGGACCCCGAGTTGTTGGAAGCAGTCGCCGAGGTTGAGTCGGCCGGCCGCTCGGACGCAGTATCACCAAAAGGCGCGATTGGACTGATGCAGTTGATGCCCGCAACCGCAACTCGTTACCGCGTCCGCGACCCGCGCGATCCGGTGGAGAACGCTCTCGGTGCGGCCCGCTACCTCGCCCACCTAAGGGATGCGACAGCACTGTCAGGCAGCGAAACCGGTTATGACCTGTCTCGAATTCTCGCCTCGTACAACGCGGGTGAGGGTGCGGTATGGCGCTACAATGGTCTTCCCCCATACGCAGAGACCCAGGACTACGTTGGTCGCGTGCTGTGGGTGTACCTGCTCGGTATCTCGCCTCCCCCGCATGCACGCGAGCACAAGACCGTCAGTACCTCGGTTAAAGCGGCCCATCCAGCCCGCCATGGAGATAGCGCGGTTCTGGATGAACTCGACTCGTTGCGCCAAGCCCGTGCCTCAGCTGCCGCGTCCGGTGCGCAATCCCAGCAACCGCCAATTGGCGGTGTCGGCTCGATGCAGCCGTAATACGCATGGTTTGTGGAGGTCTACAAAATACCTCTCGCCTGATTGCGGTGATCGCCCTGACCGTCGGGCTCGGGGCGCGCGCGGTTCAGGCTTCGACGTACGTGGTCATGATCCCGCTGATCAGTCCCATCTACGACGAGCTCGAGACCCTTGACGGACTCGGCTACCTCGACACTTACCTGGGGGAAATCAAACCATTCAGCCGCGTCGAAGCCGCTAGGCTGACGCTCGAAGCAGAACGCAATATGCGGATGGACGAGCATTTCGAGCCGCTGGCCATGCAACTCACCAAGGTCCTCGACCAGCAACTTAGTGAAGAGATCGGATGGCTTAGGAGTAACAGCGAGGACAATCAGCCCTCGATGATCCATCCACTGGAGAGTGCGGAAGCCCAGTATCTTTATTCCTCCGGTCCGCGGCGTCATTGGCTAACCGGCCCTAACACCGCGATCAATGCCCAGGAAGGAACGCCGCTGCTGCCGAACAACGACGGGTTGCAGACCGACCCTGGCAGCAACGAAATCGTCCGCGCCTCGGGATGGGCGGGGTTCGGTAGTTTTCTGACCGGCTATGCGGAGGGAGCGGTGGCGGGGCCCATCACTCACGACATTCCGGGCACCAGCCGCGGGCAGCTGCTCGGGGCCGAAACAGTCGCAAGCCTCGGCAACACGGCAATCTCCTTTGGCCAGGAAGAACGATGGTGGGGTACGAGTCACTTTGCGCCGCTTTCACAGAGTGACAACGCAAAGCCCTTTTATGCACTTACCGTTCAAAACATCCATCCACGATATCTTCCCTGGATATTCCGCTATCTCGGGCCCGGCAGGCGCGAGATCTTTATGGGTCAGTTGGACGCGGACCGGGCCGCCTCGCAGCATCCCTGGATCGTTGGCCACGTGTTGGTCTTCAAACCGCTACCCTTCTTCGAGATAGGGCTAACCCGCGCCATTATCTTTGGCGGACGTAACAATGACCATTACAATTTTAGCGGATTTGTCGGCCGCTTCACTGGCATCGCGACCGGCAACCCGGCCCAAGGCAATACCAAGTCACGTGGCGGAGTTTTCCTCAAATTTCGCGTGCCAAAACTCAGGAATTTGCAGGTCTATCAGGAGATCGTGGGCTCGGACAACCTTACTTATGAAGTCCCAACTCTCGGTCACTATTTGCCTTTTCTCGGCGTCGCCTATCAGGGCGGCGTCTACCTGCCGCGGCTGACGAAGGATGGCCTGACCGATTTCCGCTTCGAGTACGAAATTACCCCTGGTGATTATTCCGTTCAGAGTGGCAATTCACTCTACAGTACATATGACAATCAGCTATACGGCGATGCGCTCGGTCCTAACGCGTCAGAGGTTGACGTGCAGTTCGGCCGATGGTTTGGGTTGCGCTATAAGGCCGACATGGATTTTTTCTACACTGAGCAAGCGCCCAGTCTGTACGAAGGTAACGCTCGCTATTTCTTTCAACCCAACTCGGCCTACTATCCATACTCGCCGTTGGGGAACGAACACAGCGGCGGGGTTGCCTTCGGCTTGTTGCGTATCCCGGAGGTCAAGCGCTGGGCAAGCGAGAAGATGCTTCTGGACGGGCGAGCGCGGGTTGCCTTCGAGTACGTGGATAACCTAAATTACGGTGAACCCTCGTCGTTCCGGACACTAGTAACCATCTCGCTGGGACTTACGCCCCAGTACCATAGTCTCGAGTGGCGCTGAACGGACTCCGCAAGACTCCTCTACCCCCGCGATTATCCCGGATCCGAGGCCATAACCCGCTTAGGTAGGGGGAGAGACACTGTGCGTGGATCCCGGCTCCTGAACTATTGTAGGTTGCCGTAGTCCGTTTTGAATTGCTGACGTTACTCCCCGCGCGGCGTGAAGTTAGGGCCGAGCCGAAGGTGATAGCGAATTTACCACCTCCGAGCCCGCCCCGGTTAAGAAAGCGACGAATAATCTGGCGATCTCGCTGTGGCCGAGTTAAGTCAAGGTAACTTGATAGGGGGCGTGCCCGGCGGCGGGCGGAATTGCACCAGCCTCCGAGCCCACCCCCTTCCGAACGCCTGCAGGAGAGGATTTACCAGACCATTCGGGTCCGCCAACTTTAACAGGGAAAAAATCGGCAACCACTGGAAGCGCGGTCAGCGATGGCGGCCCAATCAGCGCGGTGCATATCCCTGCTCTGGCTGGTGGATATGTTATGCTAAGGGGCGCCGAAAGGACCAGTGAAATTACGAGGTAAGGCGGCTCGCGGACAGATGCTCATACGGAGCTAAAGCGCGCTTCTGTAATGGAATTCCGGCTCACCCAGCGGCACATAGTCGCATTCAATTTCCTGCTGATAGCGGGAATCGCATATTACGCCGCGCGATCAGTCGACGACATCACCTTGCAAAACCTTCAGGGTGCCCCGCTAATTCCCGCTGCAGTCTCGGCCAAGGCCAGCGGCGGTACGGAAAATCACCCGCGCGCCTACTACGACCAAATCGTCAGCCGGGATATTTTCAACCTGTTGCCGCAGGCGCCACCGAAACCAGTGATCACGAGCGTTGATCTTCATTTGAAACTGCTGGGAACTTCCCTTGCGACCAGCGGCAAACCCTTCGCGATAATCGAAGACCAAGCCGGTGAGCAATCGCTTTACACACCAGGCGATGACATTCCCGACGCGGGCAGACTGGTCTCGGTCCAGAAATCCCAGATCATCATTCAACACGAGGGCCAGCAGGTCGCCCTCGAAATTCCGCATGACGACCTGCCCGCAGGCGTCAAAAGCGCCCCCGTCACCCAGTCCCTTACAGGACGCCGAAAACCCATAGCGGAGAGCCTGGGGGCAGCCCCAGCGCGAACCCAAGGACGTAGGGCAAGGCAGCGATGACGAAGTTCCCGAGGTCAGCGGGAATCTTCACTAAACATCCAATTTGCTGCCGCAACGGAAAGGGGGTCGGCTTCTCAAAACGATCTATCGGCGGTGCCGCGCTTGGCCGACCGAACAAGCGAAGGTCGAAGACCTCATCTCTTTCACGGTGGTGGACAAGGAGCGGCCGGCCGTTCGGTGGTGTCTCCGAAGGCTTTGAATGCGTGGAAATCGTTGGAGTTCTGGCATCGCGCCGCACTGTCGCCGGCGTGCTCACGCAATCCCGTCAGAGTGCGCCTATGGTGACTCCCGATAATTCGGTTAGCTGCCTAGTCTTCCTGCCACGATGTGAGCAGGCTCGTGCCGTTCGGCTGACGAAAGAAAGTGGCATGAACGAGCTTGCGGGAGCCCGCGTAAGTCCCCATCCCATTTATTGTGAAGTACTTGCTCCGGGTGGTAAAGAGCGCCGATAGCTGCGTTATGTATTCGCCCATGCCGGGAATATTGCCGACATCGGTCATGTTGGAAAAAGGGCGGATCATTCTTGCTATGACGATGGCCTTGACGAGATCCTGGTTCGCGAACAGATTTGGGCTTAAAGCAGCCAAAACCTCGGGCGGCGCAGTATTCACGTTTACTTGGTTTTCCGGCGCGACCGTGAGGAAGGGAAGCAGCCGATTGAACGTGGCATCATCGATACCCCGTACTAGCTTGAGGTCTCCGATCGTAGGCATGAATCCGTCGCGCGGCGCATAGGGTGGTGTGAGACGCATGTAATAGTCCATTTCCGCGCCGCCCGGAGAAGTGCTGCTGTCGGGGTCGATCCAGTCGACAATCGCCGGAATGATGTCAGGAGAGATGCCAAGGATAGTAAAGAGGCGTTCGAAAACCGCCGCGTAAAAGGGATTCACTTGTGTGCCCGAAGCGGTGACCGCCACGAGCTGATTGATGTTCAGTTTGCGCGCCTCGTCCACGATTGCTACGGAAGCCGTCCCACCGTCGACGTTCATGGGAGGGAAGGGCGTCGCCCAAACGTCGAGAAGGCTGTCATAGGGAAGTGTACCTTGCTGCTGCGTCTGCATTTCAAGGCGCGAATCTTCAGCGAGCAAACCGAGTCCCACTCCCACCCCGGACCGCGCCAGATAGTACGCGCGCACTTCGTTCGCCTGGTTCGCGGCGGACAGAAACCCCAGACTGGCGGTCATGCTGAAGTCGAAGACGATCAGCGTCATCAGGGCGACACCCATCATAACCACCAGCAAGGCAATGCCGCGTTCCCCAGCCTTCAATTTATTCAGCAATTTCCGAATCGAGATCAGAATCGCTTTTCCTCGACCATTGTAGGGGTTTCCAAGAGACTCAAATCTGTCGTATCGCACGAGGCTTCATCACTTCTATCGCTGGTCGGTGCGGTTGACTGTGTCGCCGGATCGTCGCTTTTACGGCCATCATCGGAAGCTGGCTTTTATCCTGGCAGAATTTCCGCCGACTCTCCATTGCAACTAGATGCTCTCCGCCTTGTAATCATGATGCCTGAGAAAGTTAGTCTCCTCTCGCAAGCGTTCAGCTATGAGAGTTTCAAACCATAGAGCATCGGAAGCGAGCTCTCCATCTCGACCGGGTTGAGCCGCCTAATCTCTCGCACTCGCAGTGCTGCTCGTCAGCGCGCACCTGTAATCGCGGCTTCCGCTGGTAGAATAGCACGACGGTTCGGCGAAAATACGAAGTCGATTTGATCGCGACGCCCGCGTCGAACCGCGCGCCGGGAATTCCGACGAACCCGATTTCGCTGCTTGCGAGTACGGTCAGGCGCCTGATTGGTTCGCCGCTCGCTCGTTTGACTCGTTGGCGCAATGTTCCGCCTCGACACGGCCTCGCAGGACTTGCAGCTCGTCGAGCGATCATTGATGCTGGCGGGTTGGACCCTCCATTGACAGTGCGGTCGATCACGTACACCAGATTGAAAACCGAGAACGGGCCGCCTGCATGACTATCGAGCCGCAAATCGATTCCGACAAAACGGCGACTATCTCGCCGAGGTTGCGCATTCTCCTCATTTATGACCGCCTCTATCCCCACTCGATTGGCGGCTTTGAGCGATTTTACCGTGATATCGCCGAACGGTTGGCAACCCGTCATGAGGTCACGTTTCTGACACGGACCCAATGGGCTGCCAGTGAGCGACCCGATCCTCCCGCAGGTGTCCGGCTTGTCGCGCTCGACTGCGGTCTGGGCTATTACGCCGCTTCCGGTCGAAGACGAATTCTGCCCCCGCTCCGTTTCGGCGTAGGTGTCCTGGCTCATCTGCTGCGCAACCGCAAACGCTACGATATCGTTCAGACGTGCAGCTTTCCTTTTTTTGCGTTGCTCTCTGCAGCAACGCTGCGTACGCTGGGTGGCAGTCCGGTAGTAACCGATTGGATCGAGGTATGGTCGGACGACTACTGGAAACGGTATCTTGGTCCTGTAGGTGGCCGAATCGGGGCGTTCGTGCAAAGCCTTTGCATCCGATTGACTACCGACGCCTTCACCCTCTCGCAGCTGACCGCAGAGCTGCTGCGCAAGCAGGGCTATCGAAAGCGGCTAGTGATCCTAAAAGGGATGTCCACCTCGTCTGCGCCGACGCCGCTTCAGCTTCAACGAGATCCCCTGGTGGTATTCGCTGGGCGCCATATACCCGAGAAACACGCGGCTGCGATTCCGGGGGCCATCTCCATCGCGCGACAACACATCGCGGGTCTTCGAGCGTTGGTGTTTGGCGATGGTACCGAACACTCGAAGCTCCTGGCAGAGGTCGCGCGGTTGAATCTTGAAGACGTAGTCATCTGTCCCGGATTCGTCCCCTGGCATCAAGTCGACGATGCAATGCGCAGGGCGATGTGTGTGATACTTCCCTCCGAGCGCGAGGGGTATGGAGTCGTGGTGATGGAAGGCATCGAGCGAGGAACCCCCGCCATAGTGGTTCGCGGGCCCGACAACGCCGCGACCAGCTTGATCGTCGAAAACGTCAACGGGTTTGTCGCTGCTAGCATCGACCCGTCCGAACTCGCCGCGCAAATTGTGAAGGTTCATAGGGGTGGGGCGGAACTCCTCGCGCGCACCCACCAGTGGTTTCGAGAGCACGCGCAGGAGGTGAGTATCGAAGCTTCGATCGCGAGCATCGAACAGACTTATCGGACAATCGTGCGCCAGCCGACCGACTCACGTCACCAGTGAGGTTCGCATCGAGGCGGATATGGTGAAGTGTCGCAGACGCTTTAGTACACAGCCAAAGTTTGCTCTGCTGCTGCCTGCCTGGGGAATTGCTGCGCGTGTCGAATGCCTGCGCACTGTTTCTTGAGAGCCGGGTTACGTACCCATGTCACGGCACAACACGTCAGAAGCAGTACTGGTGTAAATAAGGATGACTGGCGGAAAGAGCCGAAGACCGAGACCGCCCCGTTCCTTGGTGCTATCGAGAGCGCGTCTGGCGTGATCCCGGGGTGTTGCGGCAGCATCATTGGTGACACGCGCCCGCGGCGTGCTTTTTCTCCCGTGTCTTCGCGCCAACCGCCAATCCCACTACGGAGGAAGCCAAAAGGAATCACAACCCAAAATAGTGACGAATGCCTGAACACTTTCTTGGAAAGGCACCATAACGCACAAGAATCCTTGACATCTCGGGCAGTGTAAGTTAACTAGAATACCTCTCATTATCAATGAATCGGCGCGTCCCGATTGTGTCCTGTTCGAAATCACACACGTCGCTCAGCGCATTTGAACACCCTTTGGTGCTGGCGCCTTACCACTCCGGCGCTCGCGCAAGACCCTCGGGAATTTCGCTGCAGAAACCAACAATTCAAGTCCAACGCTCGTCGTGCCGAGCAGACAGCTCCATCCAGTGCGGAAATGAAGCTCCTTGCCAGATAGCGGCCACTAAAGGTTCCGCATGCAAATGCTTCAGAAGCTCGCAGCCGTGATCGTCGTGTCGTCGGTGGCGGCGCTCTCGGTCGCTCAACTGATTCCCGCGCCTCTGACGAATCCTCCATCCAAAGGGGAACTCTTCGTGCCACCCGAGGTCGGTACGACACTCAGGCGTGCGTGCTACGACTGTCATTCCAACCAGACGCGATGGCCTTGGTACAGCCGCATCGCTCCGCTCTCCTGGGCGGTCGCTCACGATGTCGACGTGGGACGTAAGGAAATCAATTTCTCGGAGTGGAGAGAATACTACCCTCCCATGCGAGAGCGAAAACTCAGGTGGATGCAGCGGGCGCTAAGTAAAGAGGACATGCCACCATGGTCGTACCGGCTCATGCAACCCGGCGCACGCCTGAGCCATGAGGATCGCGCGCAACTAGAAGAATGGATCGAGACAGAACTGACCCCTGTTCCTATTCCAGTTGTTGCGAACGCTTGCCGTCGCTCGGTTGCGGGCAGCATCGTTCAGAATCCGCCCGCCCTGTGTAGTCACGACGGAGTTCTGACGGTCAATTTTTCCTACCAAACCACTACCGATGCTGACGGCAGGACTCTGTTCTGTTTCATGACCCCGGACGGCCTGGAGAACCCGACGCTACATGTGCTTCCAGGCGACCGCCTCATCATCAATGTGACCAACAATACCCCAGCCGCTCCGGTTCTGATGGAGATCAATCCACCCAACTGCGGGCAGGCCGAATTGACCGCTTCGTCAGTCAACATTCATTTTCATGGCACCGATACTCCTCCTACCTGCCACCAGGATGATGTGATCCATACTGCAATCAATTCTGGACAGTCGTTTCGATACGATATTCAAATCCCCACAGATCAGCCGCCCGGACTCTATTGGTATCACCCGCATGCTCACACGGTGGTTGAAACCGCCTTACAGGGCGGTGCGTCGGGCGCACTCATCGTCGAAGGGATCCAGAATGTTCAACCCTCCGTCGCCGGGATGGATCAATGCATCCTAGTCATTCGCGACCAGAATGTGGTGGGCAGCCCGCCTCCCGGTGGCAAGGTCCCATCCTGGGACCTTACCTTGAACAGCATTCCGATCGCCTATCCGACCAACACTCCCGCGGTGATACAGATGCAGCCAGGAAAGAGCCAGCTTTGGCGCGTGTCAAACTCTTCGTCAGACAGCATTCTCGATCTTCAAGTTCAGTTCGAAGGTACGGCGCAAACTCTGCAAATCGTTGGCTTAGATGGCTTTCCTACTGGTTCTGAGGGTGGGACCCGACTGGGGACGATCATCGGCGCACAGGATATTCTCCTTCCGACCGGGGGCCGCGCGGAATTCATTGTGCAAGCGCCTCTTTCAGCTGCGACCAAAGCCAATTTTGTAACTTTGGCGATCAATACCGGCCGCGATGGAGACAATGACCCACAACGGACGCTGGCAACCATTGAGACTGTTTACAACTCGACCGCCCAGGCCGTAACCGGAGCTGAGAGGGCGATACCGGCTAGTCGCAGTCCGGTCTTAAGGCGGCGCACTGAGAACCTAGCAACTGCGACCCCAGCTGCGAATCGCGCGCTCTATTTCTCCGAGAACAATCCGCTCTCGCAGTTTTTCATCACCGTCGACGGTGCAACGCCCACGCTGTTCAACCCGAACAACCCCCCTGCCATCGTCACCACGCAGGGCTCGGTAGAGGACTGGACGATCGAGAACCGAACGCTCGAAACTCATGAGTTCCATGTGCACCAGCTCCATTTTCTGGTGCTCGCACAGGACAACTTCCAGATCAACGGCAGCCTTCCTGCACCGAGCATCCAGGGACAACTCGTAGATACCCTCCAGGTTCCATTTTGGGACGGCGACCCCAGTCACCCCTTTCCCAAGGTCAAGGTTCGTATGGACTTCCGCGGGGCGGATATCGGCGATTTCGTTTACCACTGTCACATTGCCGAGCACGAGGACCGAGGCATGATGGCGGTCATTCGAGTGATGCCATCGACGTCCGCGGCAATGATCGAAAGGATCAAGATGTACTTCGGATCGTTTGGATGGTTCGGTGGGCCTAGCGAGTTCGGCGCCGACTCGAACTGGTGCATACGAGGGAAGTCCGTCTTCATTGGTACTACTCCGCTCGGGCCTCGGACGTAAGGCGTGCCGTTGCCTCCGTCGATGCCGGTCCGGATCTCAAACGAGCCCATAGAGGTTCGGATTGGGAACCACTCCGGAACCTCCATCTTCGGTCCCCATTGCGACTAGCGGCGGTTTTGAATGGGCAGAGAGATACATCCATAGGAGGACAGCCATGCGCAAGGTAATTCCTTTGTTCGGGTCGTTCGTAACCGGAGCCGTCTGCATGTTCCTGTTACTTACGGGGATCCAAACGTCGACTTCTGCAGAAGCAGCCGGTTCCATCATCAACGCTCCAAACATGATTCCGGTTGTTCCGCTACTCGGCCGCAACTGGACGACTCTCACGTTGCGGGCGGGGGCGATCCAGCAACTCGACGGATTCGAATGCCGCGAGTGCAAGTTCGAGGATGCAACTTTTACGTACGGGGGCGGTGGATTCCATTTGGAGGAAGGGGACTTTGTGGGACCGCGACATCTCATATTGACCGGCGCGGCAAATAACACTGCTCGCCTTCTCATTGCACTTGGCTTCGTTAGACGCGAAATGACCCCCAATCCAATAGAGAACCGCCAAAAGTTGTACATCAGCAACATTGTAGACACACAGCCAGTAACCCTCACGCTGCTCAGTGTCACGCGCTAGTGTCTTTTCGGCCCGGAAATTGTAATACGCAGGGGCACTGAAGCCGCGCGCAACGGGATCTCTGCGAGAAGCCAACAGGAACCACAACCCAAAAAAGGTACCGAATGCCTGAACACTGTAGCGCAGGTGGGCGAGCCTGCTCGTGATGGGGCCGGTCAGGCGGGCGACGATGACAAAGCCGGCCTTCCGAGCTTCGAGCCATTCGCCCAAGTCGTGATCGTAAAACCCAACGTCGGGGCGAACTACACGCGAACTACAATCGATCGCGCACTCGCAGGAATCTTGGCGAAGCAGGCTTCGGCAGCTCGAGAACGCCCCTCCGGGCCGGAACTCCTGGACGGCCCGAACCCTCGTTGCAAGCCATCGAGTACGCTCTTTCCTACTTTCTCGCCGAATAGCTCAAGGAGGAGGAGTATTACCAGGGCAGACACAACCGTTAATTGTATCGCTGATCAGCGTAACCGCGGCTGTGCTCGCCAACAATCTGCCCGTCACCGTTATTCCGGAGGTCAGCGCGATTGTATCGTGAGCCAGGATGTTTCCCAGGAAAATAGAGTCGCCCAGGGTCGCTGAGCTACCGACTTGCCAGTAGACGTTGCATGGGTTGCCCATGTTGATCATCTGAACACTACCACCGGTGGTTGTCAGTGTGGACGCCATCTGGAAGATCCAAACAGCAGCCGAGTTGCCTTGGGCATCGAGAGTGAGAACCCCGGACGATATTGTGAAAGTTCCACTCGTCGAGTTGTTATAGACGCCAGGTAAAAGGGTCTGTCCGCCTAACTCTGAAGGTATTTGTTGCGGAGTCGGGCTTTCGGCAGCAAGAATCGCGGTGGTCAAGAGTGCTTGGCCGTTGGCCGAGGCAGTATTGGCTTCGTCCATAGAGCCACTCACCGTTGCAGGCGGGAATCCAGTCACCGAACTACCCGGAGACACCCCAAGATTCCCAGTAACAGCGGTGTTGCCGCCAGCATTGTTACTAGTGACCGTTGTACCAGCCAAGACCGCGTAATTGCCCGTACTGCCCGGAGCAGGACAAAGCGCCGGCGCCGGCACTGTAGTTGGCGTCGCAGTAGGCGTCGCCGTCGCTGTGGCCGTCGCCGTCGCCGTGGCGGTCGCGGTCGCGGTCGGCGTCGGGGTGGCGGTCGGTCCAATTGGAGTCATTGTTGCGGTCGCTGTCGGAGTCGCGGTTGCAGTCGCCGTCGCGATGGCAGTCGAGGTCGGGGTTGGTGTCGGAGTCTGTGTTGCAGTCGCCGTCGCACTGGCGGTCGAGGTCGGGAGTGGCGTGGGCGTGGGCGTGGGTGGAGGTGGCGCTGGAAAGACGCAACTGCAGATTCCTATGGCCTCGCTTGCCGCTGTGTCGGCGCTGTTGATGGCTGCGCATCCGGCCTGAAGGTTGGCAAGTTCATCTGAGTCGAGACCGGCATTTGTGAACTCATCGACCGAGGCGCTGGTCACGAACCCAAAGGGCGGCTTGAAGCTCGCCTGATTGCTGGCCATCGTCTCGGTATGGGTGATCCAGCAATGGAGTCCCCCAGCTATTCGATAAGGCCCCGCTGCAGTCACCGCCCCGACTGTGTTGTTGCAAGCGGCGAGGTTCGCCGGAGAAGAACCTACGATCTTGATTACGCCAGCCGACAAACTTTCCAGGGGGTTGAAGGGATTCGAGATCAGGGCATTTATCCCGGAACCGGTCAGCAACGCGTTGGCGGTTAGCGGGCATGAGCAACATTCCTGCTCTTCCTGCACATCGTTGTACACATAGATGTTCGCGCACACCCCACCATCGGCCGCCGTGGTTTCGAAGTTGCCCGCGTCCACGATACGCAATAAGGCGTCGCCGGTGCCTCCCGAACTGCCTGCTCCGCCAAAACCCCCAACCGTTGGTTGGAAGGCGGTGGCCACGTCGAAGTAGCTTAAATGATAAGCACCTTCACTTCCCGAAATTGGCGTGATCGCCTGCGCGAACGCTTGCTGCTGCGTTCCTTTCCACAGCGAACCCAATGACCAAATCGCAACCGCACTGAGGGCTGCGGTCAGCAGCCGGCCGAAGCGTTTCGGAAGCGGTTTCATTCTTCCCCTCTCTCAGGCTAACGAAAGGCTCGCGATTCAATCTTCGCCGAGCGGCACAGGCAAATCCGCGCAGAGTCTGACCATCTGTCTGACCAAAGTCAACTGAGCGGCAAACAGAACGGTTCTTCAAAGAACAGGTTGGACGCTACAAGTGCTCTCGAAGCGCATCGTTGATCAAGGTCTGATAGTTGCCGCGGTGCGCGCTGCGCACCAGTACGTGAAACTGATCGACGATGTCGCATCCGGTTTAATCACGCGGCGTGGTTGAGATCTTTCGCCACGGGCGGAGCCAGCCTTCCGTCGTCGAATACCTCGAAGAGCGTCTTGCCCCAATTGCGAGAGAGATACTCACGAACCGTGCTGAACCAAATTTCCACGCGCGCCTTTATCGGCAAACTCTGGGTCATGCGCGAAACTATGACATGCGAGCGAGAGAGGGACAGAAGAAAGGAACTCCTGATCGTGTGTCATAAAAGAAGATCTTCGGAGTTCAGTCGGTCAAAGATGGAGCGATCCCGCGCGCCGCGCAGGCCAAGCAGGATGATGTGATCAACGTGATGTCCCGCTTCCCGTAACCTCCGCAGCAGTGCCGGCGGAAAATTCTCATCGAGAACGATTTTCACCGAGCTTCCCACAGCAGGCGGCAGATGCGCCGCTACGTGAGCCGCGTAACGGAGAGCTGCGGTGATGTGGTCGCGAGAGAGTCGGTATTCGGATTCGAGATCTTCGAAGGACGCGCCTGAGCGAAGCCACCAAGGACCGTCGCAACGTGGACCCAAGTTCCAGCGAGACAAGACGTGCCAAAACGAATTCCCGGATCCATCGAAATGCCTGGGAACACTTCCACGCGTACGAAGGCAACGTACCAGAGAATCAGCGCTGTGCCGTATTTTTTTCGGACCGGGTCCGCGTGGTTCGCCAGCCCGACAACGCAGCGGCCAGCCTGATCGTCGAAAACGTCAACGGGTTCGTTGCTGCGAGCATCGAACCGTCCGAACTCGCCGCACAAATTGTGAAGATTGATAAGTGGTTAGGCGGAACTCCTGTCGCGCACCCACCAGTGGTTTCAGACGCACGCACAGGAGGTGAGTATCGAAGCTTCGATCGCGGATCGAGCAGACTTATCGGACGATCGCACGCCAGGCCGATCCACCTCATGACTGAGGGTCGTGTCGAGCCGGATTTGGTGAAGTGCCGCAGACGCTTTGGTACACGGCCAAAGTTGCCTCTGCTGCAGCCTGCCATGTGAATTGCCGCGCGTGACGAATGCCGGTATCGATCAGGTGTTGTCGGAGGTCTTTATTTTGGAGGATTCGCAAGGCTTGGGTCACGAACTCCTGCAGATTGCGGGGGTCTGCGAACAAGGCCGCTGGCCCCCCGACTTCGGGCATTGAAGATGTGTTTGAGGCGATCACCGGCGTCCCACAGGCCATCGCCTCCAGGATCGGAAGTCCAAAGCCTTCGTAGAAAGAAGGATAAACGAAAAGCTCGGCGCGGTTATAAAATTCCACCAGGTCGGAATCGGTAACATCGGCAAAAATCCTGACCCAAGGCCGCAAATCTTGATGCTTTTGCATCGTGAGCGGATTCTTCCAACGCCACCCGGGGCGTCCGATGATGATGAGTTCGAGATAGTGCCCTTGCCGGTGCAGTTCGCGCAGGACGTCCAGTAAAATTGAGTGATTCTTACGGGGCTCGAGAACCCCGACCGTGAGGATGAAGGGTCGATCGATCTGGTAACGAGCAGCAAATTCTGGGGTCGTGCCGATTTGTCTAAAGATTGGATTGATTCCATGCGCAATACGCACACATCTACTTGCCGGTGTGACGCGCCTCGCGGCCAAATCCCGCACGGTAGCGCGGGAAGGCAGGATGACGCGATCGGAGCGGCGCAGTGCGCGGCGCCACAAAATCCGAGTCGCCAAAGCTCTGTGTCTCGGATGAAACGAGGGGAAGAGGAGGGGGGTCAGATCCTGCAATGTCGAGACCTGCTTTACCGATAGCGGCAGCGACTCGCCGCCTAACAGGTTAGGGAAGTGGACGAGATCCAGGTGGTACTCGCGCGCAGCGCTGGCGTAAGGACGGCCCAACAGGGCTTGGGCTCTGTTAAACTTCGTGGACGGCAGGAAAATATTGCGTGCACGGGGGTGTTGATAAATGTCGAGCAAGCCGGGCCCGAATCGAATCAGGAAATATTCATGGTCCTCCTTCGTGTCCAACAGGTGACGTACGAGTTGATGGATATAAACCCCGACGCCTCCATTGGCAATGCGGAGTTCACCATCGACGAACCGTTCGTACAATGAATCAGTGACGATACCGATTCGCAGGGGTCGGGCAGGGGATTCAGGCATCGAACCTGTCTGTGGCGAATTAACTGATTTCGCTTGAAAAATCAACAATTCGCCACAGACACGGGCGCAGCTGCAATCTGCGGGTCAATGCCAAGGTTCGCGCACGGTCTGGGTCACACCGCTTTCGCGATTGACTAACAGCATCTCAACCTGGTTGTAGCTGCCCTTGGGGAAAAAGACGTAGCCACTGACGACGAAGTTTTCACGGACTTCCTCGGGCTTCAGGGCGAGCGCATCGATCTGCT
>JBKQNE010000229.1:0-4362 GCA_052146355.1 Binataceae bacterium (SeqCode)
CCCCCGCCTCCACCAATTTGAATTATGGAGGGCATAAACCGCAAAAGACCTGAAGGGATCGTCTTTGATCTCGGCCAGACGATTGTGGACGACCTCGCGTTTGACGTACGACGGGGCTACGAACGGATTGAAGTGTATCTAGTCGGTGGGCAAGGGTCTCGTGATCTGTACGAGCTTTCATTGGAGCAGATGGAGGATCTGCAGCGTCGCAAGGCGAGCCTGCTGGAGGTTCCCTTTGTCAGCTTCATCCGCATCTTGGCGAGCCGGCACGGTCTGGCGTTCAGGGGCACGTGGGAAGAGATCGAGAGAGAGTTCCTGAAAGCAGCGAATCCCATCGGCGCCGTGGAAGGAGCTCGGTCTGTTCTCGAGGTCTTCCGAGGGGAGGGTATCCCCCTCGGCATCATCAGCAACTCTGTGTTCTCGGGATCCGCGCTATCTGAACAGCTCGCCGAGCTAGGACTGCGAGAGTTCTTCGGCTTTTTGATCTCATCGTCGGACTTCGGTCTGAGAAAGCCCCACCGGTACCTCTTTGAGGCGGCGGCTCGGCAGATGCGACTGCAGACACAGAACGTATGGTATTTGGGTGACCGGATCGACACCGACATCGCGGGCGCGCGCGTGGCCGGGATGGTGGCGGTGTGGTTCGAGCGAGGCGGCTCGCCGACGCTAGATGTCGGGGGAGCCGACGCCAAAGTTCACTCTTGGAGCGAGTTTCGAAGCCTCGTCGAGGCGACGTGCTAAGACGTGACTGCCACCGAATCTGTGCCGTTCGAGCCGAGCGGCGGGCTGGTTTGCGATATTCGAGACACGCCGCCTGACCACTCACCATGAATCCAATGTTTTCTCAGAAGGACCGCCAACGTTTGATGGATCGCGTCAGGAACTCGTAGGTTTCAGCCACGACCATCAGCGCCGCGGGCCAGTCTTCATAAATGTTTCGAACGCATCTTTGAATCGCGGATCCCAGCGCGAGAGCGCCGAGCGATTCTCAACGATGTCGCCAGCAGCCCAAAGGATGCGGCGCTCATCCTGCTCGCGTGTGGTTTCATTGTCCTGGCACAGGATGTAGAAGTCGCCGCGCGCGACGCCGTCGACGAGTCGCTCGGCAACTCGATCGGGAAGCCACGCACCGGCCGGCTTCTCAGACATCCGCCGGGCTATATTTCCGGTAAACGTGAACCCGGGAATGAGCAGGTGCGCGGTTATCCTGCAATCGGGAAGATTGCGCAGCGTGTGGGCCAGACCTTCGGTTAAAACCTTCACGGCGGCCTTGGTAACGTTGTAAACGGTGTTTCCCGGAGGCGTCGTGATTCCTTGCTTCGACCCGGTGTTGACTATCGCGCCCGACTTTTTCCGCTCCACCATCGCCTGCCCGATGCGCTGGACACCGTTCAAAACGCCGAAGAGATTCACGTTCATCAGGCGATGCCATTTTTCCAGCGGACCGAAGATGTCGCCGCCATCGAACGCCGCGGCGTTATTCATCAGCAGGGCGATATCGCCAAAACGATTGAAGGCGGCGTGCGCAAGTATGTCGATTTCGGCGATTGACGAAACGTCGGTCTTAATCGCGAGCACGTCCGAATCGCCGCCCGGCGCCACTTTGCTGAGATCCTGCGCGGCTTGACCGAGAGCTGGCTCGTCCGAATCCGCGATACAAACGCGCATCCCAAGCGTCGCGAGACGTTTGGCAGTGGCAAGACCGATTCCGCTCGCACCACCGGTGATTATCGCGCCACGACCACGCTCAAAGATGTTACTCGAATCAGCCATGATCCGTCTCCTGATTTGACCAGCTGCGTCCAGGTCGTTCGACCGAGGCGCTCACGCCGTCAAAGCGCTCTGCTGACAGTATCGCGCGCTGTCTCGATTTTATCGACGGGCCGTACTGATGTATGGCACATACGATGAACAGCAGTTGCGAGTCTGTGCGTAGCCGACCATTGAGGGGTTCAAGATATGCCGTCTGGAGCTGATTTCTCGGAACGCGTTGACGCGGATTGGCTCGACCAGTACCGCGAAGAAATTATCGAGCCTGAGCTGCCGATCGTCGATACCCATCATCATTTGTGGAGCCGTGTCGGCAGCGTTTACCTTTTCCCCGAACTGCTGGCTGATATATCGACCGGGCACAATATCCGGGCGACGATCTTCGAAGAGTGCGGTTCAATGTACCGGGCCGACGGGCCGGAAGAGCTCCGTTCGCTGGGCGAGACCGAGTTCGTCACTGGAGTCGCCGCGATGAGCGCCAGCGGCGGCTTCGGACAGGCGCGAGCGTGCGCGGCAATTGTCGGCAACGTCAATCTGATGCTGGGATCGCGCGCCGAGCCGATCTTGCAGGGGCATCTCGCCGCGAGTGGCGGCCGTCTCCGCGCGATCCGGTTTTCGACGGCGTGGGACGCAGATGAGCGCGTGCACAAAGTGGTGCCGCGCCCAGGTATTCTCGCCGAGACTCAATTCCGCGACGGCTTTCAATGCCTCTCCCGGCTCGGCCTCACTTTTGACTCCTGGGTTTATCATCCGCAGTTGGGCGAGGTTGCGGCGCTCGCGGCCGACTTCCCGCAGACGCCGATCGTTCTGAATCATTTCGGTGTGCCGATTCTTGGCGGTCCCAACGCGGGACGCGCGGCGGAGGTTTTTGCGGAGTGGCGTAATGGGATGAGGGACCTGGCGACGCATGAGAATGTCCACGTGAAGCTGGGCGCTCTTCCGGTGAAGCGTTCCGAAAAGTCGCGCGGGACGAGCCCGTCGCCGCTCACCTCGGAAGAAATCGCCTCGGCGTGGCGGCCGTTCTTCGAGGTTTGCGTCGAGCATTTTGGCGCTCGCCGCTGCATGTTCGAAAGTAATTTTCCGGTACAAAGGCGATGGTGCAGCTATGCGGTACTGTGGAATGCCTGCAAGCGACTGGCAAGCGGCGCCTCGGCCGACGAGAAGTCAGCACTATTCAGCGGCACCGCGATCCGCGCGTATCGATTTCCCGCGGGACTTCTCTAATGGGCGCACGACAAAAAAGAAGACGTCGCGGAGGAGGATCACGATCGTCTGCTCGGAGAAAATCTACCGTTTCCTACCGCGTTCATTCTGAGCGGGATTTTCAATTCCCCCCGCCGCCACCACCCTTTACTTTAACGGCGGCAACACGATTGGATCGGGCGCCTGCGATGCGGGCCAGGGCCTGTTGTGCTTCGCCGCGATCTCGCCGATGACGCGCTCCCACCGCTCCTTCCCAAAGCTCTTGTAGGTCTGGAAGGGGTTGACAT
Source organism: Binataceae bacterium (SeqCode) (assembly GCA_052146355.1). Lineage (GTDB taxonomy): Bacteria > Desulfobacterota > Binatia > Binatales > Binataceae > JAFAHS01. The sequence continues at coordinate 3,261 of JBKQNE010000229.1, forward strand.
ATTCGCGCATACGGAAGGCCTGACCATCTCTGCTGGTGACCATAGTGAAATAGCGCTGGGTATAGCGGCCTCCGTCGACGGTTTCGCCGCCGCCCGAGGCTTCCAGGATGATCATATCGGGATCGGCGGTAGGATAAACGGCCACCGGCGTCGTGCTGAAGCGTGGAACCACGCTCAGCAGAAATTCCATGAAGCGGCTCACGGCCTCGCGTCCAATCATCGCCACCGGGATCTCAAACGTCGGTCCCTCCCAGATAGCGTCCTCGTGGAGGGCATCGAGCCAAATCGCGCGCTGTTCTTCCAGGGTGGTGATCTTGCCGCCGAAAGCATCCCCCAGGTTCTTCCTGGCCATCGTTGGTCTCCTTTCTGAGCAGTACGGCCGTTTCGCCGGCGAAAACCGAGAAGTCTAGCGGTGGGTACTACGGTTCCTGCCACGGCAGTGGCATCGCTGCGTTGTCGGCGTGGCGGACCTTTACCGGCGCAGTGCTGAGCGCCGCGATTACCACCATCTTTGTGCCGCCGGTGTTGGCAATCTGATGGATGACGTCGGCCGGAATTATGAGCGTGGAGTTCGGACCAAACGCGGTCGCTTTGCCTTCGATGGTGAGCGTTCCGGAGCCTTCGAGAATCACGATTGCCTCTTCGCAGGCGTGCCGATGAACCGGCGTCGCCGCGCCTGCCTCGATCACCTGTCCCCATACTTCGAGGCTCTTCATTCCGTGCTCCGGACCGGCAAACGTCCGGTGGTTCAGGCCTGGCAGATTAAACTGTGGCAGCGACTCGTTGTTCACTACAGGCATTGGATTTCTCTCCGCGGTTTGGTCAGGCGCGATGCTCCATCAGAAAGTCGAGCACCGCGCGATTGAACGCTTCGGGCTGCTCAATATTACTCAGGTGTCCTGCGCCTTCAATGATCGTCAATTGAGCGCCGGGGATTCGCCGCGCCATCTCGCGCGAGACCGCGGGCGGCGTCAGGCTGTCCTCCGCGCCGGCCACCACGTGGGTTGGCGAAACAATCTTTTCCAGCTCGAAGTTACGCGGGTAGTTAACTGCACCCGCTATCGTCTTCAGGTAGGAATGCTTGTGCAGCGCCGAGATGCTG
>JBKQNE010000230.1:0-26329 GCA_052146355.1 Binataceae bacterium (SeqCode)
CCTCGTGCCGCGCGACCTCTCCCTGCCCTCCGCCTGCCCTCCGCAAGGCTTCTGGAGGCGGGCAAGGCTTCTGGAGGCGGCCGCAAAGCAGCGGGCGAGGCACGATCGACGTTGCGTCCGAGTGCCATTTGCGGGGGTGCAACTGAAAATGATGGCGTTACGTAATCTTACGTGATGGATTGGTTCTTGTAGGCGCGCACCATTTCCAGGAGCCGATACATGGGCAAGCTCAAGCCGCTTCTTCTGGTCATTCCGATCGTTTTGTTCTTTTTCGTTTCGCCTGCTCGGGCGCAGCCCGCGCCGGCGTGGGGTGACTACGATCAGGGTCATACGTGGCACGACGCTGCATGGTGGTGGGCGAATCAGCCCGACTGGGTTCGGGCGCATCACCCTGATTGGCGGGGCGACTTCGATGACCATCATCAGTGGCAGCCGGCCTGGTGGTGGTGGCAGCAGCAGCACGATCCGTGGCTGAGCACGCATCACCCCGACTGGTGGGGCGACGTGTATCAGGGCAATTGGTATCCCGCGCAATGGTGGGAGCAGTACTACCCGAGCTGGGTGCGGCTGCATCATCCGGAGTGGTGGGGCGATTCGTATCAGGGCACCTGGTATCCGGCGGTATGGTGGTGGACTCAGCAGCCGGCCTGGGTTCCGGCGCATCATCCGGAATGGTGGGGCGATCCTTATCAGGGGATGTGGTACCCGGCGCAATGGTGGTGGATGTTGCATCCCGATATTTCCCGCAGGGACCATCCGGACTGGTGGGGCGATCCCTATCAGGGTGTCTGGTACCCGGCCGGATGGTGGTGGCAGTTCCATCCCGATGTATGCCGCGCGGATCATCCCGACTGGTGGGGCGACTTCGACGACGGCCATTACTGGCGGCCCGCTTCATGGTGGTGGGCGAACAACCCCGACTGGGTCCGCGCGAACCATCCTGATTGGTGGGGCGACTTCGATAGCCATCACATATGGCAGAGCGATTCATGGTGGATGCAGCACGATCCCGCGTGGGCGCAGCAGCATCACCCCGAGTGGGTTGGCGACTACGACAGCCAGCATCAATGGCGCGATGTGAACTGGTGGGCGCGCAAGGATCCGGCGTTCGTGCAGCAGAAGCATCCGGAGTGGTTGTCGAAGGTGCAGGCCTCGATCGGTCCGCAGCACGAGGCGGAGCAACGGACACTTTCGCGCCAGCGCGATCAGCAGATGCAGGCGCTGGATCAGCATCGAGCGGAACAGCAACAGGAGATTGCGCGCGAGCATTCGGCGCAGCTCCAGGCGTTGCAGAACAAACACAATGACGAGCTGCAGGTCCTGGAGCATAGCCACGCGCAGAGCGCCGAGAACCAGGCAGGAGAGGAAGAACAGCGTCACGCGCAGCAAGTGCAGGCGATGAATGAGAAGCACAATCGCGAGACGCAGAACCTGGAGCAGCAGCGGATGAAACAGGAGCAGGCCGTTGCGCACGCGCATATCGCTCAGCAGCAGGAGCTGCAACGCCAGCACGGGATGCAGCAGCAGGCGCTGGAGCAGCAGCATCAGCAGCAGGTGCGCGCGTACCATCCGGCGCCCGCTCACGGCGGCGGCGCGCCTCACGCAGCACCGCATGTGGCGCCCTCGGCGGGACACGGCGGAGGCAATCAGCATCATTGAACATTTGGGAAGCTAGCCAAATTGCCCGCATTAGCGACGCGATCGATGCGGTATTGACTGCCGCTCGCGAGCGGGTAGTGTCTGTTTCGACTCGCGTCGGGAAAGCCGGTTAGAGGCCGGCGCTGCCCCGCAACTGTGAGGAGCCGCGTTCATCAGCGCGGCGCTCCGAGCCAGACTACCGATCGAGTCGACGAAGCCGATTGGACCTTCGCGGGTGAGGGAGGCTTCAGGCACGCGTGCCGTTCGATCGTTCCATCTGCATGCGCTGACCTGCTTCCGCCCTCCGCGCGATCGAGCGCGAGCAGGTTGACCGAACTGAATCACAATTCGTCCGTCGTCCTTGATGAGGGCCCACCGCCTCGGCGTCATCTCGTGGCGCTGGGTGCGTCGATTCTCGCGCACGTTGCGCTGATCGCGATGATCATCTATTTAGCGCCGCGTCCGCCTGATGGTGGGCACGACTGGGTGCTCGCCTACCTGGTTGAGATGGGCAACGGCAGCGGCAATACGCCGGGAGGAGGCAAGGGACCCCTCGACGTGCGCATGAGCCTCACGCCGATGCCGGAAGCGCCGATGCGATCGGAATCGCCGGAGCGAACGGCGGCAAATGTTTCCATCGATGATCCAGCCGAAGCAGCACGGCGAGCCGATGCGATGGCGAGTCTCAACGCGGCCGCGCTTCGCCCGCATATTCGCAGGGCGGCGAACGGCGCTGAGTCGTCGCTCGATGGCGGCGGAGCGCATTCAGGATCGGGCGGCAGCGGACTTCCGGGCGGGACTGGGGAGGGCAGCGGAGCCGGCAGCGGCATCGGCGCGGGTGGGGGAGGACTTCAAGTGGCGCACGCCGATTACGGTGCGAATCCCGCGCCGCCGTATCCGGCGCGATCGCGCCGGCGCGCCGAGGAGGGCACCGTCACGCTTCACGTGCTGGTCGCGATAGACGGCTCCGTCGAGCGCGCCGAGATCGCGGAATCATCGGGCTTCGACGATCTGGATCGATCGGCGCTGGAAACCGTGCGGCGCCGATGGCGCTTCATGCCGGCGCATCGCGGGCGTCAATCGGTCGAGAGCTGGGTGCTGGTGCCGATCAAGTTTGCGCTTCAGTAGACCGCCGCAGTCCAGGAGGCGGGCATCGGCGGGGTGCATATCGTTTTGAACCCTCGGGCGTCGTGGTATATAGCGGTCGAAGGATGGGGGTAAGAAAAATGGCCGCTAAACCAAGCGTCTACAGAATTTTGTCCATCACTCTTTTGCTTGCCGCTTTCTTGGTTCCGGCGAGCGTACGCGCGATTGAAGTCAAGAAGGATCTGAATGTCGGCGGGGGCGGCGGCGGGGGAGGAGGCACGGTCGGAGGCGGTCCCGCTCCCAAAAATCCGTTGAGCACGGCGCAGCAGAAAGCGTTGTTTGACACGGTGGCCAGCGATTCCGACCAGTTCGTTGCCGAGGAAAGCGAAAAGAAGTCTTCCGGACAGCCTTACGTCGACCTGGATCATGCTGCGTTCAGCTATGTGCCAAAAAGCGGCGGGACCGCCATAGAGGCCAAACTGACCGGCGCCGAACTCAAGGCAAGGAAGAGTGACCCGACGAAGAGCAGTGCGACGGGAAAGAAGAAGGCGCTGGTGTTCGAGTACAAGGTGTCGGGCACGCAGTTCACGGCGAGTGAGCCGCCGAAATGGGAAGACGTGGACACCGGCACGGCGGCGAAGAAATAATGCCCCGAACTGTTTCAGAACTACACGCGCCGGCGGCGACTGCGGTCGCCGCTCGCGCATCAGGTGAAAGTGAAAAAGAGACTGCAAGATGATCTGAAGGTCGCGATGAAAAGCGGCGACACACGCCGCACGATGGTGATTCGCGGGCTGCTCGCCGAAATCACGCGCGTCGAGAAGGACGTGCGCCGCGAAGCCAATGAGGCGGAGATAATCCAGCTCGTCAAGCGCGAACGCGCCCGCCGCGAAGAGGCCCTGGGGTTCGCCAAACAGGCTAATCGCGCGGACTTGATCGAGCAGAATGAGGCCGAGGCAAAAATCCTGGCGGCGTATCTGCCCGCCGAAATTTCCACTGACGAGGTTCGCGCCGCAATCGCGGAGGTAGTGGCGAGCGGCGCGGCGCAGATGGGCCCGGTCATGAAGGCGCTTCGCGACAAATTCGGCGCCCGGCTGGACGGCAAAGTCGCCAGCGAACTCGCGAAAGAAGCATTGAGCAAAAAAGCGGAATAATCAGCAGATTACGCCGATTAGCGGGCAGATTTCTGAATCAGTGAGATCTGTGTAATCTGCGGATTCCGCCGGATTTGGCGGAATCGAAAATTCCGGGGTCTACCGGGGTCTAAAGGACACAAGCGCTGCCACTCGGAGAAACAGTTATGGCCAAGGCTGAACCGTTTCGGATCGGGGTATCCGATGACGTGCTTGCGGATTTGAAGGCGCGGCTGGATCGGACCCGGTTTCCGGACGAAGTGCCGGACACCGCTTGGGAGTACGGTTCGAATCTCGCCTACATGCGGGAACTGGTCGAGTACTGGCGCACGCGCTACGACTGGCGCAAGCACGAAGCGCAGCTCAACCGCTTTCGCCACTTTCGCGCCGGCATCGACGGGCTGGGAATTCATTTCATCCACGAGGAAGGACGCGGCCCGAATCCGAAACCGCTGCTGCTGATCCACGGATGGCCGGGATCGATCTACGAGTTCATGGAGATCATCCCGATGCTCACCGATCCGGCCGCGCACGGCGGTGACGCGCGCGATTCGTTCACGGTGATCGCGCCGTCGCTGCCCGGCTACGGATTTTCCGACCATGCGCGCGCGCGGGCGATGAATATCCAGGCGATCGCGGACATCTTTTTCAAGCTGATGACGGAGACGCTCGGCTTCAAACGCTTTGCAGTGCAGGGGGGAGACTGGGGCTCCGCGATCACCGCCAGAATCGGCGAGGTCTATGGGCCGAGCCTCTACGGAATTCATCTCAACATGATCCCGATCGGTCCGACCGAGGGCCGCAATGCGCCCGAGCTGACGCCGGAAGAGAAAGTGTTTCTCGGCGACCTGGAGAAATTCCGCGCCGGCGAAACCGGCTATCAATGGATTCAGGGCACCAAGCCGGAGACGCTCGCGTACGGACTCAACGATTCTCCCGCGGGACTCGCGGCGTGGATCGTGGAGAAGTTCCGCACCTGGAGCGATTGCCACGGCGACGTGGAGTCGCGCTTCACCAAAGATCAGTTGCTGACCAACGTGATGATCTACTGGATCACGCACTCGATTAATTCGTCGACGCGCATGTACTACGAGGCCCGGCACCATCCGTGGCGTCTGAAGCCCGGCGCGCGGATCGAGACGCCGGCCGCGGTGGCGCTGTTTCCGGGCGAGCTGGTACGCCCGCCGCGGCATTGGGCCGAGCGCGTGCTCAACGTCCAGCGATGGACGCCGATGCCGAAGGGCGGTCACTTCGCGGCGATGGAAGAACCGAAGCTGCTCGCCGACGACATCCGCGCATTTTTCCGGGAACAGAAATAGGAACAGAAATAGGAACAGAAATCCGCAGATTACGCAGATTTCACAGATTCAGAAATCTGCCTGTTAATCTGCGCAATCTGCGGATTTATCCGACTGCCTGCGGATCTTCGAACTTCACCAGGTCGCCGTATAGCTTTTCGACTTCGCGGCCCAGGCGTTCGTACTTGGCGATCAGATCGTCAGCGTCTTTGCGCTTGAGGTAGAAGTTCGGGTCGTTCATTTCCTGCGCGAGCGTGGCGCGCTCGGTTTCTTTTTTCTCGATGTCCGCCTCGATTCGGGCGCGCTCCTTGACGGATCGATCGTTGCGCCGCTTCTGGTCGCGATCGGGCGGGGGATTGGGCGGTGCGGTCTCGCGCTTCGGCGCGGCGGGCGCAGGCTTGGGCAGTCCGCCGTTCGATGATGCAGCGGCGCGCGCCTCCATTTCGGCTTTCTTGGCTAGATATTCGTCGTAGTTGCCGAGGTAGCGGGTCGCGTGGCCCTGGCCCACTTCGACGACTTCGGTCACGAGCTGGTTCAGGACGTGGCGGTCGTGGCTGACGATGATCACGGTGCCGGGAAAGCGGCGCAGCGCTTCGAGCAGCGTGTCCTTCGCGATGATGTCGAGGTTGTTGGTCGGCTCATCGAGCAGCAGGCAATTGTTGCGCTGCGCCAGCACCTTCGCGAGCGCCAGGCGCGCGCGCTCGCCGCCCGACAAAACGCCCACACGCTTTTGCACATCGTCGCCGGAAAACAGCATCGCACCCAGCAACCCGCGAATCTCCGGCGTCGTCATCGCCTGCGCGTTGTCGCTCAATTCCTTGAACACGGTGGTGTCGTAATGGAGCGACTCGGCGAGGTTCTGCGCGAAGTAGCCGGCGACCACCTTGTCGCCGACGATGCATTCGCCGGCGGTGAGCGGCTCGATTCTCGCCATCAGCTTCATCAGCGTCGATTTGCCGGCGCCGTTGGGGCCGACCAGCGCGATTTTCTGCCCGCGCTCGACGATCAGATCGACGCCGTTGTAGACGAACAGATCGCCGTAGCGCTTGACGATTCCGCGCAGCTCGAACACGCGCCGCGTGCTGCGCTCGCATTGTGGGAAAACGATCGAGGGCGACTTGTCCGCGCCCACCGGCGGCTGCAGCCGTTCGATTTTTTCGAGCTGCTTGATTCGGCTTTGCACCAGGCGCGCCTTGCTCGCCTGGTAGCGGAAGCGGCTGATGAATGACTCGATATGCTCGATTTCGGCGCGCTGATTTTCATACGCCGCCATCTCGAGGGCGAAACGCTCTTCGCGCAGAACGAGGTAGCGGGAGTAGTTGCCGACGTACTCGGTCAATTTGCCGCGCGCGACTTCGACCGTTCGCGTGGTCACGCGATCGAGGAAATAACGATCGTGCGAGACGAGGATAATCCCGCCTTCGTAAGAGGTCAGATAATCCTCGAGCCAGTTGCGCGCTTCGATGTCGAGATGGTTGGTGGGCTCATCGAGCATCATGAAGTCCGGCGAATCGAGCAGCAGCCTCGCCAGCGCAATGCGCATCCGGATGCCGCCGGAGAACTCGGCGACATCGCGTGAGAGGTCTTCTTCCTTGAAACCGAGGCCGAACAACACCGCGGTCGCGCGGCTTTCGGCGCTGTAGAAATCGTGCAGCTCCAGATCGTGGAGGACATCGCCCAACTCGGCCAGGGCCGCATCGTGGCCGGGACCGGAATGTTCGCGCTCCAGAAGTTTTTCGATTTCCAGGCGGCGGCCGTCGAGCGCCTGCATCCGGTCGAGCGCCGAGAGCGTCTCGGCGAGCGCCGTCCTGCCGCCCATCTCCGGTGCGTCCTGGGGTAGATAGCCGACGCGGGTTTTCTGGGGTCGGGCGATTCGGCCGGAATCCGGCGGGAACACCTCGCCAATCAGCCGCAGCAGCGTGGATTTGCCGGCGCCGTTGAGGCCGACCAGGCCCACGCGCGCGTCATCGTTCATCGACCAGTTCACGTGGTCGAGAATGAGTCTGGCGCCGTAGGACTTGGTAATGTTATCGAGTGCAAGCATCGCTAAAACCATGATGGTACCAGCCGCGCCTAAGCGTCGAAAGTGCGCGATGCCGACAGATGGAGGGGCGGCCGTATTAGGCCGGTGTGCAGGATGCGCGTCGCGGACGGGGTGAGTCGCGCGCTCCAGCGTAGTAGAATCGAGAGCAGGTTGATGGAGGATTCAGACGATGCCGGCAATTCGCGAGGGAGATCGTGTGGTGATTATCGACAAGCGGGTGTTCCGCGACGATAACACCCGAATCTTTGTCGGAATCGTGGAAGAGTGCGACGACCGATCGATTCGCGCCCGGGGTTTCGGTTATCACGTGAACCCCTATGAAGTGGCGGGACAGGAGCGGCGCGGTGAAGAGCGCGTGCGTGTCGTCTCGCCGCCGGCGGGCGACATCATCTTTCTGCTGCCGCGCGAACAGGACATCAGCAAGCTTCAGCTCAAGCGCTCGCCCCGCGCGATGAGCCTGACCGACGGAAAATTCGCGATGGACCTGAGCGACTTCCTGCTGCGAACCTAGCGCAGCCGATCGATCTCTTCCGGCCGGCTGATCGTCACGTCGAGGTCTTTCACCAAGCCGTTGGATATTGAATAGACCCAGCCGTGGACGCGGAGGTCCTGACCGCGCGCCCAGGCGTCATGCACAAAGACGTCAGTTGCGACGTTCCTCACCTGCCGGATCACGTTGAGTTCGCACAAACGGTCGAGGCGGGCGCGCCGATCCGCGATCGCATCGAGTTCGCGGCGGTGTTCACGGGAGAGTTCGCGGATGGGATGCAACCAGTGGTCCACGAGGCCGCGCCGTTTGCCATCCACGGCGGCGCTCACTCCGCCGCATCCGTAGTGTCCCACCACCAGGATGTGCTTGACCTTCAGCACATCGACGGCAGCACGGAGAGGTAGTTCGCATCCTGCGGGGGAGCGAGGTTGGCGACGTTGCGATGCACGAAGAGTTCGCCGGGGGCGAGGTCTACGATCTCGTTGGCGGGCACGCGGCTATCGGAGCATCCGATCCACAGAAACTCGGGCGCCTGCTGGCGCTCCAGCCGCTTGAAGAAGTCGGCATCGGCCGAAACCATCCGCGCGGCCCACGCACGGTTATTCGCTTTCAAGTGATCGAGCATCGGCGCACTCGGGGCCCGTCAGGAGATCGCGCTCCTACATCGATTCGACGAACTCGATGATCGCCTGCGCGGTGTCGGTCGGATTGTCGAGCGGCACGTGATGGAACGCGCGCGGAATTTCCTTGTAGATGGACCCGCGAATCCTGCGCTTCATCCTGCGTGCGGTTCCGGAGCCCACCAGCGTGCTGTCGGCGCCGCGCAGAATCAACACGGGCATCTGCAGCTTTTTGATTTGCGGCTTGTGCGTCCTGCCCTCAACCTTGCGCCACGCGCGAGTATTGGGGTCGAGGCGGAACGCCCATTTGCCGTTGGGCAGCTCTTCCGCACCGAGCATCGCAAGCCGCCCGGTGTCGTCTTTGGTCATATATGTTCCGGGCGGCTGCAGCCGGAATTTGCGCTTGATCGCTTCGGACGACTCCAACTCCGGACGCACGCCTCCCTGGGCTTTGCGACGCCATCGCCACATCAGGCGGCGGAATAGCGGCGGCGGACCGTGCGGAGAATCGACGACGATCAAAGCTTCGAGGAGTTCCGGATGCGTCGTCGAGACCCATTGCGCCACCGCGCCGCCCATCGAATGGCCTACCAGGATGACGCGCGTGCCGAGATGTTTGATGACGCCCTCAACATCACGCGTGTACCATTGCGGGCCGTAGTGCGGCGGATTGGCCCATTTGCTGCGGCCATGGCCGCGGAAGTCGAGCGCGATCACGCGCCCAGAGGGAACCAGCAGAGGCGCAACCGAGTCCCACCAATGAACGTGAGCCGCGCCGCCATGCAATAAAAGGAAGGTGTGTTTTCCGGAATCGCCGCCCCAGTCCAGGTAGTGAAGTTTGACGCCGTCGACTTCTACGAACCGGCTGGTCGGCTCCGGCCATGCGGTAGCCGCTTGCTGATACGCCATTAAGCGACAATCCTAATCGACCCGCCGCATCGAGGATAGAACGGTCCACGCGAGGGTGCTGTCCCAATTGAGCTATCCAGAGAAGAGTGGATGAAGCCGCGCCACATGGCCGCTCGCACTTGTGCCATGCATGGTCGGTCGGCATATTCAGGTGGCGTGAAGAGAATCGCAAAGCTCTTGCTGGGCGCTTCTGCTCTACCGCTCGTACTCCTTTTGTGGTTCGGTCTGAGCGGGCAAGCCGTTGGTGTAGCCAGCGGGCTTCGAATACAAAACTATATCCCGCCGAACCTTACGCCATCTGTCGAAATCGCGTGCGTGGTGGTTCAAGAGAACCAAGCTTCAGATTTGTTCGAGCTTCCGAGTTAGGCCACTCGCAGTTTCAAAGTGGGCCGCTCACGCCCGAATTGAGACAGCAGCCGCGCGCTGGCATGACGCTGGCAGCCGCGGCGCCGCGCGTGGTAACAAACCGATCGGATCGCGCTGGACGCGATCGCAGGGGAGTGAATGCGATGAGCTTGAGACTGGAAGGAAAGAACGCACTGATCACCGGCGGCGCCAGCGGAATCGGCCGCGCGACGGCGGTTCGGTTTGCGGAAGAAGGCGCCAACGTCTTCGTGGCCGATCGCCATCTGGCGGCGGCCGAGGAAACGGCGGGCAAGGTTCGCGCGCTCGGCCGCAAGGCGATCGCGTTTCAGGTCGACACCAGCGCCGAGGCGGAAGTAGCCGCGATGGTGGATCGATGCGTCAAGGAACTCGGCAGCGTGGACATCCTGGTCGCCGCGGCGGGCATTTCCCACGCGCGCTATGGCGAGGAGGGCACGCCCGCGATGGGTCCGCTTGCGGAGAAGCCGCTCGCAGACTGGAAGAAAGTGCTGAGCGTCAATCTCGACGGCGTGTTTGTCACCGATCGCGAAGTGGCGCGTGCGATGATCAAGGCTGGCAAGGGCGGCAGGATTATCAATATTGCCTCTGGCGCCGCGAAACTTCCGACTCCCGGCGTCGGCGAATACTCGGTCAGCAAGGCAGGCGTGTGGATGCTCACCAAGGTGCTGGCCGTCGAGCTGGCGCCGCACGGCATTACCGCGAACGCGATCGGACCGGGGTTCATCAACACCCCGATGACGTCGAATATCCAGCAGGCCGAAGGATTTATGAAGGTGCTGCTGGAACGCGTGCCGCTCAAGAAGATTGGTGAGCCGGTCGATGTTGCGAACACGGCGCTGTTTCTTGCCAGTGAAGAAGGGCGCTACTACACCGGTTCGATTCTTCATCCGGACGGCGGAGTAGTGATGCAGTGATGCTCCCACGCAGCGAGAGGGCGCGCCGGCCGGGCGCCGCACCTCTCGCGGCGTTGATAGCCGCGGTGGCTCTCAGCGCACTCGCAACGATTGGCTCATCGGCGCAAGCCCAGGAGTCCTCGCCGCCGTCGATGGGTCCGGGAGATTCCTCAGCGCCCAGCGACCGGGCATCGCCGACGATCGAGTTTCCGCATCTTCCGCACCTGGTGGTGGAGGCGATTCCGTCCTACGGTCCCGCGCCACTGACCGTTGGATTTCTCGTGTCCAACGCCAACCCGGAGTCGAGTCCGTTCGTCAGCTATCGATGGACCTTCGGCGACGGGCAGTTTTCGACGCTGCCGCCGATATTTTTCTTTCACACCTACACGAATCCCGGCAGCTACGTCATCGAGGTGACCGCCACCACCTCGGACGGGCTCAACTCAACGGGAGTGGCGGGCGTGGTCGTGCACTGAGCGTTGCGGCGGATCGGTGCTTTATTTCGAAGGACTCCCGCCGGGTTGGTCGATCAAAGTCACGCGGCCCGATTGCAGGTCATAGATTCCGCCGACGACCTGGATATCACCGCTCTTGATTGAATCCGCCAGGGGCTTCCAGGCGGATAGCTTGGCCACCGTCAAACGGACGTTCTCTTTGATCGCATTGTCGAGCGGGTCGCCCGGCTGGCCCTTGGACTTCTCGACCGCGGGGCGAATCAATTTTGCGATTTCGGGCACATCTCCCGTCTGGCCGGCCAGCGTGGCTTTCACCGCGCCGCAATTGCTGTGGCCGAGCACCAGGATGACGCGGGAGCCGAGGTGCGCGACGGCATAGTGCAGGCTCTCGAGCACGATGGCGTTGGGGACGTTGCCCGCGTCGCGCACGATGAACAAATCGCCGAGTCCTTGGTCAAAAATGATTTCCGGCGTCGTTCGGGAGTCGGAGCATGAAAGGATCGCCGCGAAAGGATGCTGCCCGCCGACAAGCTGGTCGCGGCGCGCAGCGTCCTGATTGGGATGCTCGCTTTTGCCGTCCACGAACCTCTGGTTGCCCTCCAGCAGTTGCTTGAGCGCATCGGCGGGGGCTACCGTCGATGCTGGCGCGTCGGCACGCGCGGAATGAAGCGCGATCGGGGCAAGGGCAACGATGGCGACAATCGCCATCGCAGTGGCTAGTCGATTCCTAGTTAGCATCGCCAGAACCTAGCACAAACGCGTGAAGCCGTTGACATCGCCGCTTATGGATTCGGTATTCTATCCGGCCATGAGCCGCGCCCTTCTTTTCCCGCTTTCGGTCCTTCTGCTCGCGCTGGCCGCCATGTCCTGTGACCAGGCGGCGCTCAACGCAAACCAGGCCCAGGTCCAGGCGCAACAGACCCAGATCGAGCAGATGCAGCAGGAAATAGCGTCGATGAAGGCGCAGCAGCAGAGCTTTCCGCCTTCTCAGCCGGCGCCGCCACCAGGATCCTGCGACCGCGAAATCATGGCTCGTGCGACGAAGCAGGGCGGGGATAAGTACGCGAGCGGCGATTTCTCCAAGGCTCTCGGCTACTACCAGGACGCCCTGTCGGCCTGTCCGGGCAACGCCCGAGCCGAATTGAACGTTGGGCGGGTGTATGAGGCGCTAAACGACCGCGGCAACGCGCAGACCTACTATCAGCAGGCGGCATCGAGCAGCGATCCGGCCGAGCAGGCGGCAGAAAGCGAAGCCCATACGGCGCTGAGCCAGCTCGGGGGAGCCTCGCGCTAGAAATATCGCCCCTGGTTCGACCCGAAAATCGTCCAAAACCCGCTTTTTCAACCGTCGTTCGGGAACCAAATTCCGCGCCCGTTGGTTCTACGAAAATAGGGGATGGCCTCATCGCGGTCGATGAGCGGACTGGGGCGGGGGACCGCCGGAAGGTCCGGGTTCCTCCCAACGGAACGGAAGGCATGGCATACTTCGGATCGGACGCAATCCTGGACGGCGTCATCGGGCTACATCAGATACTTCCAAGCCAGTATTACGACAATTCAGGCGGCCATCGGCTCACGGGTGAGCAGAGGCTGATGCTGGCGCTGCTGGCGGACGCGATCAACGTGTATCAGCAGGGGGTGCTCTCGCGGAGCACGCGCAAGCGGCTGTTGTACGTGGATTCGGAGCGCTGGATTATGGCCGAGTGCTCCAATCGCCACGCGTTCACGTTCGAGACCGTCTGCGATTCATTGGGAATCAATCCCGCCGTGCTGCGGCGCCGGATGATCACCTGGAAGCATGAGACGCGCAGGGTGCCGGAGTCGCCGCGCGCGACCCATCATCTGAGGCTAAAGATCACGCCGCGCGCCAAAAGCATGAGCCATCGGCGCCGGCGATCTCGACCCAGCACCGTCGCGGTTTGACGAATCGCCCGTTTCCTCCCGATAAGCTCGTAAGACCTATCTCTGGCTGGCTTTCCGCCGCCGTGCGATATATCAATCGCATTCGGCTTTTCGCGGCGGCTATCGCTATTTCGTCCCAAAGTTCGGACCCGTCGTGCCGGGCTGTCCGGTGACTGCGGTCAGCGCGCGGAGCCGTCAATATTTATGAGGAGCAATCAAGTTGAAGGATCCATTCAGCGTTGAGGGCAAGGTAACGATCGTAACCGGCGGCGGCACCGGTATCGGCGAGTCGATCGCCAAGGAATTCGCGCAGCGCGGTGCGCCGGTCCTGATAGCCAGCCGCAAGGCGGAAAATCTGGAGAAGGTCCGCGACGAGATTCGCAAGGCGGGCGGCAAATGCGAGCTGGCGTTGTGCGACGTTCGCGATGCGGCTCAGTGCGACGCGATGGTTGCGGAGGCGGTGAAGCAGTTCGGGCGGCTCGATGTGCTTATCAACAATCATGGCGCCAGCATCACGACGCCGAGCCTGAACCTGTCGCCCAACGGATGGCGCGCGGTAGTGGCAATCAATCTGGACGGCGTATTCTTCTGCTCGCGGGCGGCGGCGCGCCAGTTCATGGAGCAGAAGTCGGGCGGATCGATCATCAATATTTCCTCAACGGCGGGCGTACACGGTTCGGCGGAGATGCTGCCCTACGGCGCATCGAAGGCGGGCGTGATCAATCTAACTGTGTCACACGCGAGCGAATGGGGTTCGAAGGGCATCCGCGTCAACTGTATCGCTCCGGGCCCAATCGATACCGAGGGCGCCGCGCCGCGCGTGTGGCCGAATCCCAAGGTCAAGGAGATGGTTGCGCAGTCGCGCGCGCTGCGCAGGTTCGGACGAGTCGAGGAAATCTCGTACCCGTGCATGTTCCTCGCCTCGGACGCATCCAGCTACGTGACGGGCTCGCTGCTGATAGTCGACGGCGGCCAAGCCCCGCGCTCGGCTGAATAGCACACCGCGGTAACCCTGCGACGGCGGGCGATGCTTGTCGGGTGCGGGGTGGTCGTGGTACGGCAAATTCGACTGGCGAAATTTCCGCTAACGAGAGGATATGCACAATGGCCGACAAGAGCATCGTCGGACGCACGGGCAAGCCCTTCAAGATGCCCATCGAATGGAGCAAGGTGCGCGAATTTGCGCGCGCTATCAAAGATCACGACTTGGCGTACTTCGATCCCGAAAAGGCCAAGAAAGAGCTTGGCGGCATTCCGGTGCCGGTGACTTTTCTGCAGACCAGCGCGTTCTGGACCGATGCGGATTCGGGCCCGGGACTCGGCAGCTTCGATATCCGGCGCATCCTGCACGGCGAGCAGGAGTTTGAATTCTTCAAACCGATCTTCGTGGGCGACACGCTGACCGGCGTCAGCAAGGTCGCGGACGTCTATGAAAAAGAAGGCGGCCGCGGCGGCAAGATGACGCTGCTGGTCACCGAGACCGAGTTCACCAATCAGCGCGGCGAGAAAGTCGCAGTGTCGCGCTCGACGTTGATCGAAACCGGGCAGGCGGTGAAGGCATAGCCCTTCCGCATACGTTTTTCGGAGAAATCATCATGGCGGCAAAACTCAAGTTCGATTCAGTGAAAGTCGGCGACGAAATTCCGAAGTTCGTGGTCGAAGGCGTTACGCGTCCCGACTTCGTTCGCTACGCGGGCGCATCGGGAGATTTCGTTCCGCTTCATTACGATCAGACCTTTGTCGAGGCGGCGGGAATTCCGACCGTGTTCGCGCAGGGCATGCTGACGGCGGGATTGCTCTCCAAGGCGCTCACCGATTGGGCCGGAATCGGCAACGTCCGGCAGTTCAAAGTGCGGTTCGCGACGCGGGTTTGGCCGGGCGACACGGTCACCTGCACCGGCAAGGTCACCAACAAGCTCGAAAAAGACGGCGAGAAGCTGGTTGAAGGCGACCTTGTCGTTGTGAACCAGAGGGGCGAACCGGCGATTCGCGGCTCTTTCCGCGCTGCCGCGGCCTGACCCCTTTATCCACAGCCGTTGATAGAGCTATTTGACGGCGGGCGGACGGTCTTTCGGCCATCCGCCCGCACGCGCTACATAATAATACGATGGGTGAGCCTCGTTACGTCATAATCCACGGGCACTTTTACCAGCCGCCGCGGGAAAGTCCGTGGACCGGTTTGATCAATCCGGAGCCCGGCGCGGCTCCGTTTCCGAATTGGAACGAGCGCATCCTGAGCGAGTGCTACACCGCGAACGCCCATGCGCACACGATGGAAGGGACGGTCGTCCACGTTCGCAACAATTACGAATCGCTGAACTTCGACGTTGGGCCGACGCTGGCGCTGTGGCTGCAAGGCCACGGCAAGGCCGCGTATCGGGCGATGGTACGGGGTGATTCGCTTTCGCGCGAGCGTCTGAATGGCCACGGCAACGCGATCGCGCAATCGTACAACCATTCGATTCTGCCGCTGCTGCCGGCGCGCGATCGCGAATTGCAGATCGCGTGGGGTATCGAGGATTTCGTCTATCGCTTCGGCCGCCGCCCGCTCGGGATGTGGCTGCCGGAGTGCGCGGTCGATGAGGACACGCTCGTGTCCGTCGCCGCCGCCGGACTGAAGTTCGTTATTCTCGCGCCGCAACAAGGCGCATACCACGGAGAAGGCGCCGACACGCGCGGTGTGGGGCCCTTTGTCTGGAGCAGGGAAGACGCGACCGTCGCGATCTTCCGTTTCGATCGCGAGATTTCCGCCACTACTTCTTTCGGTGAGGGACTCGATGATGGTGCGCGGCTGGCCGAATGGATCGCGGCGACGGCGCTGGCCCTGCCTGAAGGAGCGGTGCTGATGCTCGCGACCGACGGCGAGACCTTCGGGCATCATAAAAAGACCGGGGCGGCCGAGCTTGCGCGCGCGCTTATTCTGCTGCAGCGGCGCGAGGATGTGGCCATAACGAATTGCGAGCAGTACCTGGCGGATCGCGGCGCGCGCGGCACGTTTTCGATCGATGCGCCCAGCGCATGGAGTTGCGCTCACGGTGTCGAGCGATGGCGTTCCGAATGCGGATGCCGTATCGAGTCCACCACGCGCCAGGAGTGGCGCGCGCCGCTGCGCACGGCGATGGAGTTCGTCAAGAATCACGTCGAGGCGGTTTACGATCGCTTCGCGCCGGGGCTAATCAAGGACCCCGGTCCTGCGCTCCTCGGCGCGATTCGGCTGCTCGTCGATTCGAATCCGGCGGTGCATGAAGAGTTTTTCAGAAAGCACGGCGTTGTGGGTGAGGTTTCGCGCGAGCACGCGCTGCGCCTGTTCGAAATGGTGCGCGCGGGACAGGCCACTCTGACCAGCTGCGCATGGTTCTTTGACGATTTCGGCGGGCCCGAGGGGCGCGTGTCTTTGCGCTGGGCGGCACGCGCGGTTGAACTGGCCTCAGAACTGAGCCCGAGCATCGAGAGCGAGCTGCTGGAGTGGCTGCGCGAGATTCGTTCCAATCGCCATGAAATCGGCGATGCGGCTACTTTGTATTTGAGCCTCAAGACGCGCGAAGCGCGCGGGAGGGTGTGAGCGTGGCGTCCAATTCCTCCGGCGAAATCCAGTCGGTCCTGAACGAAGCGCGCAAGTTCGATCCCCCCGCTGAATTCAGCTCGAAGGCCTCGGTAAAAAGCCTCGCCGAGTACGACGCCCTCCGCCGCCGTGCCGAGGAAGACCCCGAAGGGTTCTGGGGCGAACACGCGCGCAATCTCGACTGGTTCAAGCCGTTCGACAAAGTCCTCGAATGGAAATTTCCGTTCGCGAAATGGTTCCTCGGCGGAACAATCAACGCATCGTACAACTGCCTCGATCGCCATCTTAAGGGTGCGCGCCGCAACAAGGCCGCGATTATCTGGGAGGGCGAGCCGGGAGATTCGCGAGTACTCACCTACCAGATGCTGGCCGATGAAGTCTGCCGCGCCGCGAACGCGCTGAAGGAGTTGGGCATCAAGGAAGGCGACCGGGTGGCGATCTACATGCCGCTGGTGCCGGAGGCCGCCATCGCGATGCTGGCGTGCGCTCGAATCGGCGCGGTCCATTCGGTCGTCTTCGGCGGATTTTCAGCCGAGGCGCTCGCCGATCGAATCAACGATGCCGAAGCGAAAGTGTGCATCACCGCCGATGCCGGATGGCGCCGCGGCGCGCAGGTGGAACTCAAGACCAACGTTGACGAGGCGCTGAAACGCTGCCCCACGATCCAGAAAGTCCTGGTCCTCAAGCGCGTCGGCAACAAAGTCGAGATGCGCCATGGACGCGATGTGTGGTGGGACGAAATAGTGGCAAAGCAGAGTTCCAAATGCGCGCCCGCTGAACTCGACTCCGAGCACATGCTCTTTACGCTCTACACTTCCGGCACCACCGGCAAGCCGAAAGGCGTCGTCCATACCACGGGCGGATATCTCACCCACACGCTGGCGACGATGAAGTGGGTCTTCGATCTCAAGGACGAAGACATCTATTGGTGCACCGCTGACATCGGCTGGGTTACCGGCCATAGCTATACGGTGTACGGACCGCTGGCGGCGGGCGCGACGGTGGTGATGTACGAAGGCGCGCCGAATTTCCCCCATGAAGATCGCTTCTGGCAGATAATCGAAAAATACGGCGTCAGTATTTTCTATACCGCGCCGACTGCGATCCGCACTTTCATCAAATGGGGCGATTCGTGGGTCAAGAAGCATGACCTGTCGAGCCTGCGATTGCTCGGTTCGGTCGGCGAACCAATCAATCCTGAAGCGTGGATGTGGTACCGCAAAGTTATCGGCGGCGATCGATGTCCGATCGTCGACACGTGGTGGCAGACGGAGACCGGCGGAATAATGATCGCTCCCATACCGGGCGCGATCGCCACCAAGCCCGGCTCAGCGACACGCCCGCTGCCGGGCGTTGCCGTCGAGGTCGTCACGCAGGAGGGAAAACCGGTTGGTGCCAATCAGGGCGGCCTGCTCGTAATCAAACGGCCGTGGCCGGGGATGCTGCGCACGATCTTCCGCGATCCCGAACGCTACAGGCAGCAGTATTTCAGCCAAATTGACGGATGCTATTTCACCGGCGATGGCGCCCGACGCGACGAGGACGGTTATTTCTGGATCATGGGACGAGTCGATGACGTGGTGAACGTCTCCGGTCATCGCCTCGGCACGATGGAAGTCGAAAGTGCGTTGGTCTCGCATCTCACCGTTGCGGAAGCGGCGGTGGTAGGGCGGCCCGACGAGATGAAGGGGCAGGCGGTTGTTGCTTTTGTGACGCTGGAAGGCGGACGAAAAGGCAGCGACCAGTTGAAGGATGAGTTGCGCAAGCACGTGGTCAAGGAAATCGGCGCGCTCGCCCGCCCGGATGAGATTCGTTTTACCGACGCGCTGCCCAAGACCCGCAGCGGAAAGATCATGCGCCGCCTGCTCCGTCAGATCGCATCGGGCGACCAGACGGTCGGCGACACCAGCACGCTGGAAGATCTGTCGGTACTCGCGAAACTCCGCGACGACGAAGAATAGTCGGGTCCCGACACGCCCCTTGGCCCTCTGCTTGTCCAAAACTAAGGGAGCGCTTCGCGAACGGGGAACCGGTACCGGCTTCGCTTGCGCGAAGCTGTCCGGAGGCCAGAAGCCATGTCGACTTCGTTCGCGCTGCTCACTTCGCTCAGGATGACACCCAGTGCCGGCAGGCGCCTTTCGGCAGTTTTGCAAAGGTCTCCTGGGAGAGGGTTTGGTGGCGCAATCAGCTCAGGAACTTTGCTAGGAAGGACAGGCAGCGGCGCCAGGAGTCGAGATTGGCGATGTGATTGGCTTCCGCCGTTCCGCCCAGCGCCATCGGAGTTTTCACTACCGGATGGAAGATCTCGCTGATCACGGGCGTGTATGGAAAGCGGATGAAATGGCCGGCGCCCGCGTAGCTCACGTGCTCATAAGGATGCGGGAACTTGCGCTCCATCATGCGCTGCACCGCGAAGTCCGCGAGATTCAGCGACGGCCACATCTGATCGTCCGTACCTGAAAACATCAGAACGGAACCGTTGATTCGTTCGACCGCGATCGCTGCGCGCTCGGCGCTGGCGCGATTTTTCATCGACTCGAGGAACCACGGCGTCATCGCGACCGGGCGTTTGTTCCAAACCGAAGGATCCTGCGGCGCAGGTTCGATGAACGGCACAGGCTGGCCGCCCCTCGTCCACGTCGAGCGCGGCTCGGCTGACCCGCCGATGCCGGGCCATACGACTCCGCTGGGCACGTATGCGACGACTGCGGTGATTTCGCTGAACGTCGCGCCAAGCAGCAGCGCCAGTTCGCCACCTCGCGAAGCGCCGATGACCGCAATTTTGTCCGCGCGCACCGCGTGCTGCCGCCGCATCCAGGCGATGGCCCGTTCGAAATATTCGAGCGGAATTTCCATCAAGTCGCGCGGCAGTCCCGCCATCGCGAAATATCCCAGCGACAAAACCGCGTAGCCGTGACTTGCAAGCAGGGCAGGGTGATCCTCCGCAAGGCCTCCGCCCGATCCGCCCAGCAGGATTATTCCAGGATGCGGACCGCCGGCCGGATGAAAAAAGCTTGCGACCAGCCCGTCCTCGCGGACTTCCTCGCGCACGTCGCCTGCCTTCATGAAGCGCCGCACCAGTTGCGAGTCGGCAACCGGGTGACCATCCATTTCGACCGAGAGATTGATGTGGACCGCATCGGGCCGAATGGTCGCGAAGGGCCCCCGCTCAACGACCGAGGGATCCAACTGCATCACCAGAGCAGTCCCGTAGCGTCGGCAGTCCGGTAGGCGCCCGAGCGCGGCGCTTCGCGCGTGAGATCGACCTCGCCGCTGGCATCGGTGAGAAACGTCGCGGTCGAAGCCCATCGGCGACCCAGGCCGTCGACGGCGGATGCCCGGACTGTGACGGCGCGGAGGGGCGGAAATCCCGAGAGCCGAATACGGATTGGCTCGTCGTAGATCGCGTCGCCAGGCGAGGCCTCGATGCGCATTCATCCGAGGTAGCACAGGCATGAGCACCCGGAAATGGGGAGCGTCTTTTGCGGGCGCGTAGGTGTGCATAGCCGGGCCGGGGTCGGCCGGGCGTACCTTGCTGACTACGGGGAAGCGGTATATCGTTGGATGGTCAGTGGGCCCTTGCCCACTTTTTTGTTGGCGTCGTCCGGGAAATTCAGGCACCTCGCTGCCGGACGGGGCACAAACGATGATTGTGGTCGCGCTGCATCCGGTCGGAGCGAAGGTTGCGGAACTGCTCGAACCGCACGTAGAGCGTCAAGGCTACGAGCTGGTTTCGGTGGAGTATCGCAAAGGAACGCGCAGTTCGCTGCTGCGCCTCCTGATAGACAAGCCGGGCGGCGGAATCGGGCTCGACGACCTGGAAAAGCTGAGCCCGGTGCTCGGCGACTTGCTCGACGTGTATGACCCGATCGAAGGGCGCTACACGATGGAAGTTTCGTCGCCGGGGCTAAATCGTCCTTTGCGCAAGCTGGAGCATTTCGAAGCGGTGCGCGGGGGTCGCGTGAAGATACGGACGCATCACGCGCACGAGGGACAGAAGTCGTTCCTCGGCAAGCTGGTCGAGGTGGGACAGTCGGGAATCGAGCTGGATGATGAGTCGAGCAAGCGGCGGGTGACAATCGCGTTCGACGACATACAGGGAGCGAATTACGAGTACGATTTTGGCGACTGAACTCAAACGAATATTGCGGATGCCCGCTGCCGGGCAATCCGATTTCCGGTCCATGGCCGGACTAAAGGCAATGGTGCGCGGATTTTTCCGCGTCCCGGGGGAGGCGTTATGCAGGTTGATCTGAACCGGGTCATCGAGCAGGTCTCCAAGGAAAAGGGAATCGACAAATCGATCGTGATCAACGCGGTCGAGGAGATGATGCATTCGGCTGCGCGGCGGACGTTCGGCGCCGAACGCAACATCGAGTCGCGTTTCAATATCGAACTTGGCGAGGTCGAACTTTTCGAGATCAAAACCGTCGTCGAGAACGTTACCAATGCCGCGGCGGAGGCGACCCTGGAAGAAGCGCACGCGAAGTACGATCCCGAGGCGCAGGTCGGCGACGAAATCCTGATCAAGCTGGACACCGCCACGATGGGCCGTATCGCGGCGCAGGCGGCCAAGCAGAATCTCATCCAGCACATCCGCGATGCCGAGCGCAAACAGATCTACAACGAATTCAAGGATCGCAAGGGCGAGATCGCATCGGGCATCGTGCAGCGCTTCGAGCGCAAGAACATGATCGTCAACCTCGGACGCACCGAGGCGATCCTGCCCGAGAAGGAACAGATTCCGCACGAGCGCTATCGCCAGGGCGATCGCATCCGCGCGCTTATTCTGGACGTCGATCTCTCCGAAAAAGGCCTCTCGATTGTGCTGTCGCGTACCTCCAACGACTTCCTGATCGGGCTGTTCACGCAGGAAGTTCCCGAGATGTACGAGGGCATCGTCGAAATTCGCCAGTGCGCGCGTGAACCAGGCGGCCGTGCGAAAGTCGCCGTTTATTCCAAGGACTCCGATGTCGACCCGGTCGGCGCCTGCGTCGGAATGAAGGGCACGCGCGTGCAGGCGGTCGTGCAGGAGCTGCGCGGCGAGAAGATCGATATCGTGCCGTGGACCGACGATCAGGCCGAACTGGTCTGCCGCGCGCTCGCGCCGGCCAAGGTTTCCAAGGTCGTTATCGACGAAGACGAGCACGCCATGGAAGTGATCGTTCCCGACGATCAACTCTCGCTCGCCATCGGCAAGCGCGGGCAGAACGTGCGGCTGGCCCATCGATTGACCCAGTGGAAGCTCGATGTGCGCAGCGAAGCCGAGGCGGAAGAAGAGGCCCGCGCCGCGCGCGCATCACTCAACGCGATTCCCGGCATCGGCGATATCAATGCCGAACTCCTGTTCCAGTGGGGTTTCCGGTCGTCCGAGCAACTCGCCGAGGCCGATGAGGAAAACTTCGACGTCGAGGGCATCAGCCCCGAGCGCGCGCGCCAGATAATCGTGGCGGCTCGCAATCACGTCGCCGAGAAGCGCAAGCAGGAAGAGGCTCGCGCCCTGGCCGAAGCAGAAGCGGAAAAGGCGCGCGCGGCCGAGGCAGCGGAAGCCGCGGTCGAAGCCGCCACGGAGAAGGAGGCGAGCCCGGAAGGCGAGGGCGCAGCCGTCGCGGAGCAGAAGCCGTAGGGAAAGTTGCGGAGCGAAGGGCTATCTCCGGCGGGCATAATTCGCACTTGCGTCGGATGTATGAAGCAGGATCGCAAGGACGCGATGGTGCGAATTGCGGTGGTGGATGGCAAAGTGGTGCCCGACTTCGAGGGGCGCATGGTAGGCCGAGGTGGTTATCTGCATTTTGACGATGGGTGTCTGGAACGGTTCGCGAAGTCGAAGGTAAAGGAGTTCAAGTCGCTCAAGGTGAGGATTGAACGCGACCAGCGGACTTCCATAATTCAGGCGATCAGAGCGCGACTAGATAGAAAAGCAGCGCTCGAATAGAATAAGTGAAATGGCGCGAAAGCGGATCAAAACTCTTGCCAGCGAATGGGGCGTATCTGTCGATGACGTGCTCCAGAGCTGTGCGCGCCTCAAGCTTGGGCATGCACACTCGGAGTCGAGTTTGCTCGGCCAGGATGAGGTCGATCGAATCAAGGCCGATCTCGACGAGCAGGCTCATCGCGCCGCCGTGATGCGCCGCGAGACAGTCGTCGAGACCAGCGCCGGCAAGATACTGGAGAAGCGGCTCAATGCCACGGTCATGCGCCGGCGGCACGCCGAGCCAGTGCCCGGAAGCGGACAACAGGAACAGCCCTTCCATTTCGAAGTTGAAGCTCCGGCCGACGAGCCTTTCGTCGCGCCTTTTATGGAGGAGATTCCGGCTCCCGAAGTCGAAGCTCCCGCGCTGTTCGAACCCGAGCCCGCAGCCGCGCCAGAACCCGAACTTACCGAATCGGCAACTTCCGCGCCTGTTGCCGTTGAGTCGGCGATAATTCCGGCATCGATCGAATCGGCTCCGTCGCCTTCGGCTCAAGTCAGCGAAGCCCCCAGGGCTGAAGCTCCGCCCGCCCTCAGAGCCGGCAGGCCCTCGGTCGAGAGAGAAGTACGCCGGCCACCGATGGCGCCGGCGCGCGATGCGCGAAACGGCGTGCAGGCAGGCACACCGACACCCAGACCGGCCGGGCCGACCGTCGCCGATCGCATTGCTATCAATCTGACGAAATCGGGGTCTTCCGCTCCAACGCTCGACGACGGTCAGCGTGGGCCGAAAGTCCTTGGCAGAATAGATCTGCGGGCCAAGCCGCCCGTACCGGCGCGCCCTTCCGGTCCTCCGCTTCGACCGGGACAGCCGCAGCGGCCCGGAAGTGTCGGCCCCAGCCGATTCGGCGCGCCTACGCCTCCTCCGCCCGATCCGGCACAGCCGCCTGGTGGTTCGGGCAAACCGGCGGGACGTGGCCTCAAAAAGAAGGTCGTCAAGAAGGGCACGGTTGATTTCACCGCCGAGCGCGAGATGCGTGGATTGCGCGTGCCCAAGAAGCGTCGCGCCCTTCCCGGCAAAGAGCAGCGGAAAACCGAAATCACGACGCCCAAGGCTTCCAAGCGCATCGTCCGAATCACCGAAGGTGTGACCGTCGGCGATCTCGGGCGCAACATGGGCGTCAAGGCCGGCGATCTCATCAAGAAGCTGATGGAACTCGGCCAGATGGCGACGCTCAACCAGGTTCTCGATGTCGACACGGCAACGCTGCTTGCGGGCGAGTTCGGGTACAGCGTCGAGAACGTGGCCTTCGATGCCGAGCAGGCGATCGAGGAAACCACCGAAGAGACGGTTGGCGAAGCGCTTCCGCGTCCGCCCGTCGTCACGGTCATGGGCCACGTCGACCACGGCAAGACCTCGCTGCTCGACGCTATTCGGCATACCAATGTGACCGCGAAAGAATCCGGCGGAATCACCCAGCATATCGGCGCCTACCAGGTGACGGTTCGCGACCGGCTGATCACGTTCGTGGATACTCCCGGCCACGAGGCGTTCACTGCGATGCGTGCGCGCGGCGCCAAGGTCACCGACATCGTCATTTTGGTGGTGGCAGCCAGCGAAGGCGTGATGCCTCAGACGGTCGAGGCGATCAATCACGCGCGCGCCGCGAAAGCGCCCATCATCGTCGCGATAAACAAAATCGATCTTCCCGATGCGAACATCGATCGCGTCAAGCAGCGGCTCACGGAACAGGGACTTATTCCCGAAGACTACGGCGGCGACACGATTACGGTTCCGGTCTCGGCGCGCACGGGTGAGGGTATCGACCTATTGCTCGAAAACATCCTGCTGAAGGCCGACGTGATGGAGCTCAAGGCGAATCCGAACCGGCCCGCCCGCGGAACGGTAGTCGAATCGCAGCTCGATCGCGGACGCGGCCCGGTGGCGACTGTGCTGGTTCAGGAAGGCACGCTTCATCAAGGCGATCCGTTCGTATGCGGAGTCAGCTATGGGCGCGTGCGCGCGATGCTCGACCATCTTGGGCAGCGGCTTACCGAAGCCGGGCCATCGACTCCGGTGGAAATCTTCGGGCTTTCGAGCGTGCCGGAGCCGGGAACCGCTTTCGTCGGTGTTACCGAAGAATCCAAGGCGCGCCAGGTCGCGGAGTACCGGCGGTCCAAGCAGCGCGAAGGCGAACTGGCCAAGACCAGCAGAATTTCACTCGAAGACCTGAGCCAGCGGATGGCTGCGGGCGAGGTCAAGGAACTGAAGGTAGTCCTGAAGGGCGACGTGCAGGGTTCGGTTGAAGCGCTCGCCGATCGTCTGACTCGGCTTTCGACCAACGAGGTCAAGCTGGAGGTCATTCACAGCTCCGCCGGCGCCATTTCCGAAACCGACGTCACACTTGCATCGGCTTCCGGAGCCATCATCATCGGATTCAATATCCGGCCGGAACCCAAGGCCGCGCAGCTCGCGGAGAAAGAAGGCGTCGAGATTCGCTCGTACTCGATAATCTACGAAGCGATCAACGACATGCGCGAAGCGATGGAAGGTCTGCTCGCGCCGACTTATCGCGAAAAGCAAATCGGCCGGGCCGAAGTCCGCAAGGAATTCAACGTGCCGGGCGGCACCACGATCGCGGGCTCGATGGTCGTGGATGGCAAGGTCACGCGCAGTGCGCGCGCGCGGCTGGTCCGCGACGGGCGCGTCGTGTGGGAAGGCAAGATCGGATCGCTCAAGCGGTTCAAGGACGACGCGCGTGAGGTGCTGACCAATTTCGAGTGCGGTATCGCGTTGGAGAACTTCAATGACGTCAAGCCCGGCGACATCATCGAGGTCTTCGAGCTGGAAGCTGTCTTGCGAAAGCTCGAAACCACGCGGACCGAAACGCCTCGTGGCCAGGCCGCGGCGGAGAAGCAGCTTCAGACCTGATCCAGTACGCGCGCGCGCATCCAGACGCGCGGCGCGGGTAGAGGGGAGGGGGCAATGGTCGTTGGCGTAATGCGGCTGACGCTCTTCCTGCCGGAAAACCACTCGCTCAAAGGCAAGCGGCAGGTCCTCCGCGCGATAAAAGCTCGCGTGCGCAATAAGTTCAACGTCTCGATCGCCGAATCCGACGGCCACGACATGTGGCAGCGCGCCGAACTCGGCATCTGCCAGGTTGGCAACGATCGATCCTTTGTCGACAGCGCCCTGCGCGAAGTCGTGAATTTCATCGACTCGCTCGGACTCGCGCCGCTCGGCGAGGAGCAGTTCGAGATCATCAACTACTGATGATCGTCGGATCTGACTGGATCGTTGCCAGCGGTGTGGGGCCGCTGCGAGTCTGTTTTGGAGAGAACCAGGTGGCCGAAGTACGCAGAGCGGAAAGAGTCGCGGAACTCCTGTTGCGGGAGCTTTCCGCGATGTTGCTGATGGACTTGAAAGATCCCCGGCTGCGCGGAGTGACGCTGACCGCCGTCACGATGACGGATGATCTGCGCCGCGCGCGCATCTACTTTTCCCATATCGAAGGATCCGCGCGGGCGGCCGCGGCCATCGCGGGGTTCAAGAGCGCCAGTGGATTTATCCGGCGCGAAATCGGCCGCGCACTCGGTCTTCGCTACACGCCCGACCTGGATTTCGAGTTCGATCCCGGTCCGGAGCGCGCCGCCCGAATCGGCGAGCTGCTGCGCGAAACCCGCGCCAAGCCCTGAACGATAGTTCTCGTCGCTCTGCTTCCACGAATGCGCACCAGGCTCATCATCTCCCACATACGCACTTCGTCATTCCGAGCCGCGTCTGCGAAGTCGAGAGCCGCCTCTCCCACAAAATCACTCAACCAATATAGGAAAGTGGTGTCATATATGGACCCCGCCCGGGTGCAAGGGTGAGGAACGGAGAGGGAGAACCGGTTGCGGTCATATATTCGGCCTGTGACGGGCGTCGCGAAGGAGCCCTGGCCATGATGGAAATCCGCGCGTCTGGTTCTCGTGCTCATTCCGGCGGCCTCAAAGGCCCTGAC
>JBKQNE010000231.1:0-21706 GCA_052146355.1 Binataceae bacterium (SeqCode)
CCGCGGGATTCCGCGATATGGGATGGCTGGATGTCGAGGGCAGCCCATTAACCGATGCCGCCCACGTCATCGAGCGCTTTCGCCGCCCCGACTTTGGGCACCTGGAAATAGAGGTCACCATTGACGACCCGAAAGCCTACACCAAGCCCTGGACGGTCACGGTGCACCAGCGCATTATGGTGGATACCGAATTAATCGAGTTCGTTTGCCAGGAAAACGAAAAAGATGCGCCGCATTTAAGCAACAAGTAAACCAGCAGCGTGCTAATGGCCATTCGGCTGCGCCGGTGCGGGTTCGATCCGCATAAGCGCGCCTTCGTTTTCAGCCGTCAATACATACAGGAAACCGTCCGGACCTTGGCGCACGTCGCGGATGCGCTGTTCGAGCTCGCGGAGCATGGATTCGCGGTGAAGCTCCTCCCACTTGTCGTTGAAATCGATCCGCTCCAGGTGGCCCGATCGCGGAACTTCGCCCTGGCGCATGCCGCCGACGAAGACGTTGTTTCTCCAGTTTGGGAATTTGTCGCCGGTGTAGAAGGTCATGCCTGAGATGGCGATGGCAGGCACCCAGAAGACCAGTGGCGGCTCCATCCCCTCACGCCACGGAATCTCCGACACGCGTGGCCCCAAGTAGAACCGGCCATAGCTCACCACGGGCCAACCGTAATTCTTGCCCGGCTGCAGTACGTTGATTTCGTCGCCGCCGTTGGGTCCATCCTCGCATTCCCAAATAGCGCCGCTGTCCGGCTGGACGGCCAGTCCCAATGCATTGCGATGGCCCATCGTGTAGATCTCCGGCCGGTATCCCGGGCGTCCGACGAAGGGATTATCGGGGGGAACAGTTCCATCGTCGCGCAGGCGCAGCACCTTGCCGGCGAGATCATTGGGGTCCTGTGCGCGCGCGGCGCCCGGCGGGTCGCCGATACCGACGGTCATATACACCATGCCGTCCCGGCCGAAGACAATGCGCGATGCATTGGCGCCTTGAATCGCTGAAAAAATGTCGCGCACGTCGTTGAGCGCGGTCCCGTCCCATCGCCCACGAGCGAGCGTGATTACGCCAGCGTTGGTCCCGCTCTCCGCGGTATTATTGCCAGCCGGCTTGTGATAAGTGAAGTAGACCAGTTTGTTGTCGCTGAATCGTGGATGCAGCGCGAGGACGACGAACGGAACTTTCTGGATCGCCTCGGCCATTCGCGCCGACGCGGGCATCGTGAAGACCGGATTTCCGCCCGCGATGAACACCGCGTCGATCTTGCCGCCGAGCATCGCGTCAACCATTGCGTCCACTTCATCCGGCGTCCTGGTCTCTTCGGCCGGCGACCCTTCGAGGAACATCACGGTCTTGCCGAAATTACCGGTGACCGCGTTGAGGATCATCGCCGCAAGATGAGCCGGCGAATCGTTCGTGCCCGCAAAAGCCAGCGCGCCGTCGGCCCTGCCGAACGTCTCGCCGAGCCTGGTAATGGTTTCCACCGGCACGCCGGTCCGCGCGCTCGTGGCGGCTGGATCGAAATTCGCGACCGCCTTGGTCAGTGCCGCGAGATCGATGCCCGAGTTCTGCGAAACCCAGCGCTGCTTGATCAGAACGTTGAGCACGCTCCACGCGACATCGGCCTCCGCTCCCGGAGCAGTCGCGATCCAGTCGTCGCACTTCGACGCCGTCATGCTGAGCCGCGGGCCGACGTAGGTGGCCCGCCCAATGGTCAGCGTGCCGCGCCGCTGATGCGGCGTGCGGAACACGGAGTATTGGCGCGCGAGTTCCACCGGAGATTGCCATGTCTCGAGAAAGTCCGCGCCGAAGGAAATCAGCACTTCGGCCTGATCGATTCGATACGACGGCAGATCGCGCCGCCCAAAGATCGATTTCGCCGCGGCCCGCGCCGGTTCCTGGTTGATCGCCTCGTAAAATATCGCGCGCGACGAGCCATAAGCGCCGACAAACGCGAGCGCGATTTTCCGCAACGTGGGGCCCTGCGGCGAACCGAAGAACGCCACGCGATCCTTGCCCGCCTTCGACGCCGCCGCCAGCCTGTCGCCGAGCATTTTGTCCGCTTCGTCCCACGAAACCGTTCGCAGCGCGCCGTCGCCGCCGCGAACCTGCGGATGCGCAAGGCGATCGGGATTGTACAGACCTTGCAGCGCCGCCTGTCCCCGCGCGCACAAGGAACCCTGGCCAATGGGATCGGCCGGATTTCCCTCCAGCTTGACGACCCGCCCTTCCCGGACTCGCGCCACCACGCCGCATCCCGCCGGACACTCCGAACACGTCGTGGCGAAAAAACTCGGCACGCCGGGGACTACGTTCTCATCGGGCACCACGTACGGGCTCAGCTTCCTCGCCGCCGGCTCGCAGCCAGGGATCGCCGCCGCCGCACCCGCGGTCGCGGCCAGCTTGATGAATGAGCGCCTGGATATCGACGGTCCCTCGCGCATCTGCTCCCTCACTCAGTGATGACAGCCCACACAGTCCAGCGTCGCCTGTTTCTCCGTGTGACAGTCCACGCAGAATCCCATGTTGATTTCAAACGCCGGCACCACCCGATCCATCGTTTCCACCGGGCCGTGACAAGTCTGGCATTGCAGCCCGGCATTAATATGCGGCCGATGCGTGAAGCGCACGAAGTCGGGCAGCGTGTACACGCGATTCCACTGAATCTCGAACGCCGCCGGCGTGTCGTCCGTCCACGGCCGCGTCACCGGCTGGATTCCGCCGCCCGCGATCCTGTTGCCGTGGCATCCCACGCACTTGGCTACCGCCGGGACGCCCGGTTCCGACGATCGGCTCGCATCGGCATGGCAATACGCGCAGGGAATTTTGTTCACCCCGGCGTGTACTCGATGGCTAAATGGTACCGGCTGAACTACGTCCGCCCGGGGCGCCCAGGGCCGCTGCGACAGCGCGATCGCTGCGCCGCCCAGCATCAGCATCGCCAGGGCTAGCGGCAGCACTATCCGATTCATGCTCACGATCAGGCTTGTAAATAGTCCGAAACAGCGCCGCGCCGCCGCCGCTCAACGGTTAAACTTTCTAACAACATGATCGTTTACAATCAAGTGGAGTTAATTTTTACGCCGGCCTCGTTCGTTTAATAAAGGACCTTCCTGTGGATTCTCATTGTGCGAGAACGCCGATTTATCGCGACAAGTAGTTTCGACAGTCCCTAAAGTATGTTACTTAGGACTAGGTTCTCGTGGTCTGAGGCTTTTTCGACAGGTGCAAATCAAGATTGCTTCTCGACTGGGTCTTTTACCGCCCTACCTTTTCGCGGAACTTGACCGCCTGAAGAAGGAGGTCGCAGCCAAGGGCATCGACGTTATCAGCCTCTCGATCGGCGACCCGGACCTGCCCACGCCGCGCCACATCGTCGAATCTCTCAAGCGCGCCGCCGACGATCCCAAAACTCATCGCTATCCCGACTACGAAGGCTTGCCGCAATTTCGCAAAGCGGCCGCGGATTGGTACCGGCGCCGTTTCGCCGTCAGCTTCGACTACCAGCGCGAGGTCTGCGCCCTGATCGGCTCCAAGGAAGGCATCGCAAACTTCTCGACCGCCATCGTCGATCCTGGCGACATCGTGCTGATCCCCGACCCCGGATACCCGGTGTATTTCTCCGGATGCGTCTTCAACGGCGGCGAACCGTTTTTTCTGCCGCTCAGAAAGGAAAACGGATTCGTTCCCGATCTCGCCTCGATTCCCGCCGAAGTGGCGCGCCGCGCCCGGATCCTGTGGCTGAACTATCCCAACAATCCAACCGCGGCGAC
The DNA here is from genome assembly GCA_052146355.1 of Binataceae bacterium (SeqCode). Taxonomy (GTDB): domain Bacteria; phylum Desulfobacterota; class Binatia; order Binatales; family Binataceae; genus JAFAHS01. The sequence goes on from JBKQNE010000231.1 coordinate 3,765, forward strand.
CGTTGACCTCTCGTTCTTTGAAGATGCGGTCAAATTCTGCCTCAAGCACGACATCATCCTCGCCCACGACAGCGCCTACTCCGAAATCGCCTTCGACGGCTACCGCGCGCCGAGCGTGTTCCAGGCCGACGGCTCGCGCGAATGCGCCATCGAGTTCCACTCGCTGTCGAAAACTTTCTCGATGACCGGATGGCGCGTCGGCTTCGCAATAGGCAACGCCCAGTTAATCGGCGCGCTCGGCAAGGTCAAGACCAACATGGATTCCGGCGTCTTTCAGGCGGTGCAGGAAGCCGCGATCACGGGCCTGGAAGGGGGCGACGGCGATAAGCTCGCCGAGTATTGCGCAATCTACAAGCAACGCCGCGACCTGCTCGTCGGATCGATCCGCGCCCTTGGGCTGGAATGCGAGCAGCCGCGGGCGACCTTTTACGTATGGACCAAAGTTCCGCGTGGTTACACCTCGGTTTCGTTTACCGAGCGCGTATTGATGGAAGCCGGCGTCGCGATTACGCCCGGCTCCGGATTCGGCAAGGGTGGTGAAGGATACGTTCGCTTTTCACTTACGGTGTCGAGCGAACGGTTGGTCGAGGCGGTGGACCGATTAAAGACGCTTCGGTTGTAACGGCAAGGATGGCCCATCGGGCTTTCATCGGGATAGGCAGTAATCTAGGCGATCGAGCCGCCAATTATCGTGAGGCGATTCAACGTATCGCTCAGATACCTCAGACGCGGGTCGTGCGCCAGTCGTCTATCTATGAGACCGAGCCGGTCGGCGATCTCAAAGGCGCCTTCTTGAACGGCGTCATCGAAGTCGAAACCGAAATCACCGCCGACGTCCTGATGCGCCGGCTGCTTGCCATCGAACGAATCATGGGCCGCAAGCGGGTGCGCGGGCGCAAGCCGACGCGCGGAAAATACCGCCCGCGCGTAATCGATCTGGATTTGCTGTTCTTCAACAAGGAAACCATCGACACGCGCGCGCTCACCGTGCCCCATCCGCGCCTGCACGAGCGGCAGTTCGTACTCTCGCCGATGAGCGAATTGGCGCCGACGCTTATCCATCCGAAACTCAACAAGTCCATCTCCGAAATGATGGCGGCGCTCAAGTCGCCCTACCGGGTGACTCTCGCCCGCGCCGACCTGCTACGTCCGCCACCGCCCGTAAAGCGAGAGGCCGCATCGCGATGAAACCTTGGTCTACGCCTCTGCACTCTTCCTTGCGGGCTGGCGCAAGGCTAATCAGAAGATATTGATCTCTCGGCTCGCGTCTCCCTCTGGTTCCCCTTCCTTTTCAGGGTGTAAGGACCGGGCACATAGTGGACACCTGTTCGGGCAGATGGTGAACACTTCTCGCCATAACTGAGGCGAGGAGGATACACGTTGGGTGGATCGAGGTGTCGGTGGAAGAGCAGCGCAGAGAGTTCGTAAGTTTAGCGGGCAACGAGGGCAGCAATGTGCGCGAGCTATGTCGGCGCTACGCGATCAGTCCCACGACCGGCTACAAGTGGCTGCGCCGATGGGCGGCGGGCGAGCGGCTGCTGGAGGACCACTCGCGGCGCCGGCTGACTCAGCCGCAACGCACTGCGGCGGAGATAGAAGGCCAAGTGCTGGCGGTGCGCGCTGCGCATGAGATGTGGGGCGGGCGCAAGATTCGCAAAGTACTGGAGCGCCAGGGCATGCTGGAACTACCCAGTCCCAGCACCATCACCGAGATCCTCCGGCGTCACGGGCGCCTGATTCCCAGCCCCACCTATCGCGGTCCGTTTATACGCTTCGAGCGTGCCGCGCCCAACGAGTTGTGGCAGATGGACTTCAAGGGCGATGTCGCGCTGTTCACCGGGGCGCGCTGCTATCCACTGACCGTGCTCGATGACCATTCGCGCTTCGCGCTGGCGATACGGGCTTGCGCCAACCAGCAGCGCACCACGGTGGAGCGTCAGTTGCGTGCGATCTTCCGCTGCTACGGGCTACCCCAAGCCATGCTGATGGACAACGGACCGCCATGGAGCGGAGGTCCGGGCTACCCTTTCACCAGACTCACGGTCTGGCTGATACGGTTGGGAATTACCGTCGCGCACGGCCGTCCTTATCATCCCCAGACCCAAGGCAAAGATGAGCGCTTCCACCGCACCCTCAAAGCCGAAGCGATCGGCAGCCGGGTCTGGCGCGATCTCGGTTCCGCCCAGCGCGAGTTCGACCGCTGGCGTAAGGTCTATAACTTCGAGCGCCCACATCAGGCACTTAAGCTGGAAGTTCCTGCGACCCGTTATCGCGCCAGCACCCGCAGCTTCCCCGAAACCTTGCCCGCCATCGAGTACGGCTCTGACGACCAAGTCCGCAAAGTCCAGCGCAGCGGCGAACTCTACTTCCGCGGGCGCTCCGTTCAGGTCGGCAAGGCCTTCGCCGGACTACCCGTCGCCCTACGGCCCACCGCGGTCGACGGCCGTTTCGCGGTCTTCTTTTGCCACCAGTCTATCGCCTTAATCGATCTCGATGGCCGCACTTAAAACCGTTCACCATGTGCCCGAACACCTGTCCGCCATCTGCCCGGTCTTTACACAGGGAAGGGGTCGGGGGTTAGGTTGATTTGGATTCCGCAGCACGTGCAATGAATCTCAAGCTCGGCTTTCTTGCCTCGCACGGCGGCAGCAACGTGCAGGCGATCATCGATGCCTGCCACGAAGGCAGACTCGATGCGGACCCGTGCGTCGTGGTTTGCAATAACTCCGAGGCCCCCGTGCTGGATCGCGCGCGCCGCGCGGGCATCGCGACAGGCCATCTCAGTTCGCACACTCATCCCGCTCCCGAAGACCTCGATGCCGCCGTTCTCGATACCCTCCTGGCGCACGGCGTCAACCTCGTCGTGCTCGCGGGCTATATGCGGAAGCTCGGGCCGCGCACGCTGGCGCACTTTCGCGGCCGCGTCCTCAATATCCATCCGGCGCTGCTGCCGAAATTCGGCGGCACTGGCATGTACGGCAAGCGCATCCACGAGGCGGTCATCGCGGCGGGCGAGCGCGAATCAGGTGTGACAATCCATCTGGTAACCGAAGAATACGACCAGGGACCCATCCTCGCGCAGCGCAAGGTCGCGGTCATGCCCGATGACACAGCGGACTCGCTGGCCGCGCGGGTGCTCGAAGTCGAGCACGCGCTCTACGTCGACACGCTCGCGAAAATCGCGAGCGGCGAAATCAAACTGTCGTAGGAGAAGACCGAACTAACCGCAAAGGTACCAAGTCCGGATTGCCTTCTTAGTGCCTTGGTGCCTTTGTGGTTAATTGTATGCTGCGCTGCGCTCCGCGATTAGACTGGGCGCCGCACCGGGACTGATGCCAGTTGAGGGTTAAAATCATGGCAACCACAGACGAATTGCTGCGTGAGGTTGCTGCTCGCGAAGCGATCCGCGATCTTTCCGCGCGTTACTGCGACTGCATATGGCGCAACGATCTTGACGGGCTCGTCAGCCTCTTCACTGATGGTGGCACTTTCATAGTGGAAGGCCTCGAGGTTGAAGCCATCTCGCGCGGTCACGCCCGGCTTAAGAAGATGTACGAAAAGGCGATCGGCGAGATAGACCCTCGGCTGTTCATCCACAGCGCCATCGTTGATCTGCAGGGCGGAACCCGCGCGACGGGCCGATGCTACGTGGAGGTGTTCAGCGCCAAGCTCGAGATGCGGCGGATCGGCTTGGGCTACTACGAGGACGAGTACGCGAAAGTAGGCGATAAGTGGAAGTTCGCCTCCCGGCGCTACTTCCTCGACGTTATCGACACGGCGGTATCGTTAAGAAAAACTTTCATGGTGTGAGTTCGAGAATGCGCGCCAAGGCGCCAGGAAGGCTGCCCTGACTTGGTGACTTGCTGATTAGTTGTTTGCCGCGTTGCGCTCTGTGATTAGCCGATCGAGTTCTGTCTTCAGCCGTACCAGCACATCGTCGTAGGTGAAAAAGCCGACCTTCTTGTCCTTCTTCTTCAGGTTGACCGTCGTCGGGCCGCACCACAGGCCGAGGTCCGCGTCGTCGGTCTCGCCGGGGCCGTTGACGCGGCAGCCCATGACGGCGATCGTGATGCGATACTTCGCGGCGTACTCGCTCAGGACCTTAACCTGCTGCGCTAGCTCGACGAATTTTTCGTTCTCGACGCGCGAGCACGAAGGACACGAGATGATGTTGAGGCCTTTGCCGAAGTCGGGCACCGAGATGAATTTGCCCGCCTGCACGTCCTCGATGATCTTGTGGCCAACGAGCACTTCTTCGTGCTTGCGCTCGTTCGGCAGCGTAAGCGATACGCGAATCGTCTCGCCGATTCCCTGCGCCAGCAGCTTCTCGAAGGCGATGCGCGTTTTGATGATGCCGTCGGGCGGGAGTCCCGCTTCGGTCACGCCGAGATGAATCGGCACGTCGGGCCGGCGCTCGGCGAAGCGGCGATTGGCCTCGACCACTTTCTGCGGCTCGGAATCCTTCAGCGAAACGACGAAGCGGGTGAAGCCGAGATCGTCCATCAGGTCGCAGTGATACGCGGCCGATTCGACGATCGCCCCCAGCTGATCACCCGGATATTTCTTCAGGAACGCGGGCGCGACCGATCCGCAATTGACGCCGATTCGAACCGCCAGGTTGTTGTCGCGGGCGACATCGACGATCCATCGCACCTTCTGCTCGATCGTCTTGGATTTCTCGATGTGATGCAGATGGCCGGGGTTGTAGCGGATTTTGTCGACGTGCGGCGCTACGCGATCGGCGATTCGATAGTTTTCCTGCAAGTCGACCGACAGCGTGATGCCCTTGGTCTGCTTGCGGATTTCCTTGATCGCCGGAATTTCCTTGTCGCTGTCCATCGCGATACGAACGATTCCCGCGCCCGCGTTGGCGAGCTGATGCGCCTGCGCGACCGTCTGGTCAACGTCGATCGTCCGTGTCGCACACATCGATTGCACGACGACGGGCGCATCTCCGCCGACCTTGATCGCGCCGATCTCGAGTGTACGGGTTCTGCGGCCCGCTGATGCCTGCTCCATCCTGCTTATGCTGCCCGACGCGCGGAGCGCTGGCTAGTACCGCCAGCGGTTAGTGCTTGTGCTCTTCCGTCACCGCCATCGCGATCGCGCCGTGGCTGAACGCCGCACCCGCGCGCATCGCGGCCGCCACCCACACCGCCTCCGCGATTTCCTCGTCCGTGCATCCCTTTTCTTTCGCGCGCGAAACGTGCGCCTCGATGCACCACGGGCATTGCGTGACGTGTGCCGCGGTTATCGCCATCAGCTCCTTGGTCTTGCTCGGAATCGCGCCGTCCTTGAAGACCGCCTGATCGAAATCGAGAAAGCCTTTGAATGAGTCCGGCGTCAACTGGCGCAGTTTGCGCAGATTCTTCGAGGTTTCCTTGCTGTAGAAATCAGCCATCGTCGCGCTCCCGGGCGGAGTAAGCCGGCCGCCCAACCCTGAACCTATGCGATTGATTCGCGCCATCAGCACGATTGCCGCCGCGCGCATTCGATCATACCAGATGCATCGCCGCAGGGGCCAACTGCGAGTGCTCAGTTGAGCGCACGGACGAATCCTCTATAGCGCCGCGCTAATCAAGCGATCGGTCCGCCGTAATTTTTTCTTATCTATCGCGACGAACAGCATGCCTGATGATGCGAATTCGCTTGCAAAGTTCGGAAGGCCGCACTAGATTTCGAGTCCGCTGAATTAGCGATATTGACGTACCGGATTAGGAGGACTGCTGGAACGCCACGAGCTGTTTTCTTCCGACAAGCGGCTTGCGGTGAAGGTTTTCATAGATGCTTCAGACGAGCACCATCATCGTTAAGGCTCCTGATTCGCGACCTTTCCCAGACGTAATACTGCGCAGCCAGTTCTTCGAACTGGTCGGCACGCGATCGCTTTCGAGCGAGCAGCGCCTGATGCTCGCCGTGCTCGCCGACGCGATCAATATCGTGCAGGACTTTCATCACTCGGGCAGCACTCGCAAACGCGCCGCATTCAATGAAGCCTGGACCTGGATTTTCACCAAGGGCATCACCTGCCCGCTCTCGTTCGAGAACGTCTGCGATGCGCTCGGGATCGATTGCGAAGCGCTCCGCTGGCGGCTGCAGGCGCTGGTGTCGGGCACGCAACCCGAGACGAGAGTTGCGCCGCTGCGCCTGCGCCTCAAGGAAGCGAGCCGCGTCCAAAGGCTCACCGTCAATCGCGTGCGCCGCCGCCACAAGCGCCACTTCCCCAACGCCCGCCACGCCCGCTGAAAGACAGCTTCAATCTGACAACTCCCCCGCCAACAGAAACGAAGCGATCCCGTATCGTCTTTGTGTCCTAGTGCCTTTGTGGTTAATTCCGTCTGCTGATATCGCTCTCTCTCGTGAGGAAAAGCTGCGATGGATCGTCCGTTATCCGGTTTCAAAGTCGTTGAAGTTGCGATGTGGGTCGCGGGCCCCGCTACGGCCGCCGTGCTGGGCGACTGGGGCGCTGACGTAATCAAGCTGGAGGAGCCGAACGGGGGCGATCCGATCCGTGCGATGACCGTGCGCACGATGGCCGACGCGAACGCGCGGATTCGTCCGCCCTACGAACTCGATAATCGCAACAAGCGTTCGGTCGCTGTCGACCTCCGCAAGCCCGAGGGCCACGACTTCGCGCTCCGCATCATCGAGCGCGCCGATGTTTTCATCACTAGCCTGCGCCTCGATGCGCTCACGCGGATGAAACTCGACTACGCGACTCTTTCGGCGCGCAACCCGCGCCTCGTGTACGCATCGCTCAATGGCTACGGCCATCGCGGTCCCGACCGCTTCCGCCCCGCTTACGATTACGCCGCGGCGTGGGCGCGATCGGGCCTGATGGCGACGATTCAGGAACCGGGCCTGCCGCCGCCCGCGCAGCGCCCCGCGATGATCGATCACGCCGCCGGACTCGGGCTGGCCGGCGCCATCTCCGCCGCGCTGCTCGCGCGCGAACGCAGCGGTCGCGGCCGGGAGATCAATGTCTCGCTCTTCGCGATGGGCCTATGGATGAACGCGACCGATCTGACCGTCGGCCTGATGACGGGGCGCGCGCCGGAATCCGAAAGCCGCACCGAGCGTATCAACCCGCTCTGGAGTTCCTATCGATGCGCCGATGGCAAGTGGATCTACTTCGTGATGGTCCAGGCGGATCGCTACTGGAAGCAGTTCTGCGAGGCGCTCGGCCGCCGCGATTGGATAGATGACGCGCGTTTCGCCGATGCGACCGTGCGCGCGAAGAACTGCGCCGCGATGACCGCCGAGATCGATGCGCAGGTGGCGACGCAAACGCGAGCGCAATGGGCGCCGATTCTCGATCGCCATGAGCTGATCTGGGCGCCGGTCAATACCGATGCGGAAGTGATCAATGATCCTCAGGCGCACGCGATCGGCGCCTTCGCGCCCGTCGATCACCCCAACATCCCCGGCTGCCGCGTCGTCAACAGCCCGATCGAATTCGGCGGAGTCGACCCGCAACCGCATCGCGCCGCGCCCGAACTCGGCCAGCACACCGAAGAAGTCGCCCTCGAAGCGGGCCTTTCATGGGAAGATATCGCCCGCCTCAAAGAGTCCGGCGCGATCGGTTAGAACGACAGGCTAACGTTGACGATGCTCCTCGCTCGCGCGCGTCACCAGTTCGCGAGCGCAAACCGGGAGAGGAAGGCCGGATTTCGCCTCGCCCGCTTTGTTGCGGGAGAGGTCAAGCGGCGCGAGAGTTGCCTTCTTTTCGCAACTCTCGTGACGCTTGGGTGAGGGTGCAGACAAGCGGCAGCGTACGGTGCAATCAGCATCCTCGCTCGCCGAGCGATGGTGACGCAATCTGACCAGAAACCCTTATAATTCAGCCGCTTAGCGCCATTTTCCGGCTTCGATTGGACTGCCCCGCCCGGGCCTTCGTATGATCCTGCGTACTTCACCACTTGGTCTGGAGGTCTCAGCATCCCGTGCGCATGATTCTTCCCCCGATTACGCACCGGCGGGCCATCGATCGCGACCTGACCGGTTTTTTTCGTAGTCATCGCAAGCCGATGTTCAATCGCGCGATCTCGCGCTTATGCCGCTTCTATTCGGTTCGCCGCCCGCGCATTTCGTGGTTCGAGTACCTCGATTGGGGCAAGACCGCGGGCAAGACCTACGACGATGGCCGCATTCACCTGATGCATCCCGAGAATTGGAAGCGCGGCCGCGTCTACAACAGCGAGCGGATGTGGGTGCAGCTCATCTATCACGAGATGGCGCATTACATCTTCTGGACCAACGCCGAGGTGAAGGCCGACCTGTTCATGCGCCGGATGGTCTTCGGTTTGCGACCCGCCGCCAAACGCCGCTCCACCGCGACTTCGAAGGGGATCAGGGCCACCCGCGGACAGCGAACTCGAGTTGCGATGAGAAATCGAGGGAACAAGCGAGCGCGACGCAAGCGAGCAGCGTAAGATAGACCCCACGATGGCGAACAAACCGAACGTGGAAAATCGATGGTGGGTTGAGACCGTCGTCAAGAAACCCAAGAAGGCCAAGTCCGAAGGCGAGATGCCCAAGCTGCCGGTCGCGATGGCCTTCTATCAGGTGGCTCGCGACTACGACCAGGACCGCGCCAAGGAAGACCTGACCGACAACAATCTGCGCATCGCGCGCGCCGCTGACACCAAGCCAGGCGATTGGGTCTATATCGCGATGACGGAAGAGCACTACCCGCCGCATCTCGTCAAACGCGTCAAAGACGAGTTCCGTCTCCCGCGCGAGGCGCGCGGCATCGTGCTCGACCACGGACGGCTGGTTCGGTTGCTAATCTGCGGACCCGAAATCGAGGACTGGATACTCGACATCACGCTAGGCGATGAGCCCTCAGTCGACGCCTACGTGTGGAACGTGATGTACCGGGAGCGGATTTTCCGCCGCGCCGAAGAAGCGCTCCGCCAAGCCCGCAAATGGGCACTCAACCTGATCCAGTATCCACCCCCGCGCGACGAACCCTTCCGCGGCTCCCTACTGTAAGCGATCACACCCTCGCACATCTGAACCGGGACCCGTTCTTCTCTGGTTCCCCTTCCCACTCAGGGAAGGGGCAGGGGTTAGGTTGAGTCCGGTCTCGATGGCCTACCGAGCGACTACTTCGTTCTGACCAGTAAGTTCAACTGGCGAGACACTCCTGACACCAACCACAATCGGGGCGTTCGCCATCCTCGACACCCGCCGCGCCGCGCGAGTAGGCACACCCAGCGGAACGAGCTTTAGCTCCGCTGCAGCTCCCTCAATCGCTCGATACGTGAACCGCGCCCCTTCAGCCATTTCAAACGCCACTCCCGTCGCCGCGGCGACAGTTACAATTCCAAGCGCAAACGCCACCTCCGTCACACCACCCATCGCCGCGGCGCACGTGCAAACCGCCCCGGCAGCCAAGCCGATATGACCCAGCCGGCTCATGCGAACCCGCGCCGAAATATGATTCTTCAGCTTCCCGCCCCCATGCTCTTCGTCCGCGGTCTTAAGCACAATTCGAGTCCAGGCATTGGGCTCGAACGCGATGTCATGGTCGTTCCACCCGTGCTCGACGATCGCGGGATGACCCGAACCCGCGAATCGAAGCACGCGATCGAGCAGACTCTCGCGCGAAATATGCTTCTCGTTCCAATAGGAAAGCCGGAACTCGCGCCGCAGCCATCCGATTCGCGGACGCTGCCGCGGCGAAGCGGCGGGCAGATACTCCATGCGAAAACCCAACCGCGTCCGATAGCGCATCAGCGCCCGCTGCATCGGGCCGAAATATGCGATCAGCGCGATCAACATTCGCGCCGCGACACCGCGATGGCATTTTTCCAGCGGCGCGTGCCACGCGTAATACAGCGCCCACACCGGACCCATCGCCAGCATCGCCAGTGCGGGCACCACGGTGAGTTTCAATACCATCGAGGCAACCGCAGCGATCGCCCAGAACATCGTCCATTCAAAGGTCTGCGGCAGGAAGAAGGCCATCCGCACCGCCGGATCGAAGACCGTCTGCGCTCCTGCGGTGGGCGCGTTCCACAACACGCGCGGCGTATGCCCGCGGGGCAACGTCCGCGCGTAACCCGGAATCGTGCCGTTCCATTTGATCTGGCCGAGCACGTTGAATCGCTCCGGATAGCGCCTATACAGCATCGCCTCGGCCCGCCCGTAGCCGCCCTGCTGGCCGAAGTAACCCCTGATGGTATTGCGGCGGAAGTGCCATACGAACGCGGCCGGGCTGTAGCCGAGCCGAAAGCCGGCGTCGAGCATTCGCCAGCAGATGTCGACGTCGTCACCCGCCGAGGTGAATTGCGCGTCGAATCCTCCGATGCGCATCAATACCGCCCTGGTGAACGCCATGTTGCATCCCGCCAGATGCTCGGCCGTATTCGCGCCCGTCAGCACCTGCGATGGCGCCCCGGGGGCCGCCGCCACGCAGGCCGCCACCATCGCATCTTCATGCGGCGCGTAGTTCGGCCCGCCGCATCCATCGAAGCGATCTTCCTGCATCGTGCGCACAATGAAGGTGAGCCAATGCGGATCGACGACGCAGTCGGAATCGGTATAGGCGACTATTTCGCCGCGCGCTGCTCTCAGGCCCGCGTTGCGCGCGGCACCGAGACCCCGGTTGTCGCGCAGGCTGATGACGCGGAATTGCGGAAATTCCGCGGCGAGCTCTGCCGTTCGGTCTCGCGAGCCGTCGTCGACGACAATTACCTCGTAGTTCGGGTAGGCAATACGGCTCAGCGATTCGAGGCATTGGCTGATGGTTCGTTCGGCGTTGTAGGCGCAGATGACGATCGAGACCATCGGCGTTTCTTCCGCGAGCGGCGGGCATGACCCGTTGAGCGTCACGAACGGCAGCAATTCGGCCGCCCGCAGCATCCGCACTCCCAGCCAATCGCCAGAAGGCGGCACCGGAACAGGTGGCGCAACCACTCCCGCCGCGCCGGTTCCGAACGCGACGGCGATGGCTTCATCCTGCCCCGGCGATGGCCGCGCAAATTCGATGACGACCGGGCGCGCGTCCGCGAGATTATGGAGACACACGACGAAATCGCGGAGTTCCGCCGGTTCGAGCGCGGCAACTTCGCTGTAAATGAAATCCTCGTTCTCGAGCGCGAGCGCCCGCGTATCGTGCCGATGCTTGATCGCGAACAGAGCCTCGCGGTCGCGCTCCTGCAACATCCGCAGCAGATAGCGTAGCCGCCGCCGTACCTTGGCTAGGCCCGCCACGCGCAGCGCGTCCTGCGAAATCGGATAGTCGATTAGATAGCCGGCCAGTGCCGCGTGGTTGCGATAGATATTGGCGGTGTGCGCGAGGCGCGAGACCACCGCTTGCATCCTGCTCGCGTCGAGAAGGTCTTCGGGCGCGACGGCCAGCTCGACCATCGCGACCATCCCCGCTGCCGCAACGATATCGAGTGCGGGCTGCGCTTGCGCCTCAGTCAGGATTAGCCCGGTGGTGTGCGCGTGCTTCAGGTCTTCGAGTCTCCTGCGCAGCCTGAGCTTCCCATCGAAGTCCAGAGCCGCGCCCACGCCTTGCAAGCGCATCGCCTTCAAAAAGAATTTGTGCCCGGCGCGAGCGAAAAACTTGCCTTGCGTAAGGATGGCGTGATGGCTGTTGGCAATATCGGGACGCATCTGGCTCTCATTGAGACTAATGAGCGAAAGCCATGCCATCCGGAAAACTCAAGCGCGATTAGGGTTTTTCAGGCCAATCGCCCAGCCGTGCGCCGAATTGGAATGCGGTTCTACGTTTTGCGCCCGTCAACAATCCCTGCTTAAATGGCCGATCCTCCGCAATCAGGTTCGCAGGGTGCGAATTTCCGCCGCTACTCCGTGCAATGTGGCGCTGGCATGGTTAAATTGCGAATGTTATATGTCGAGCAAGCTGCGGTAATGTATGCGATTAGTTGAAAGCTCTCCCCAGATTCGATCTCTCCGCACAAGTCTCGCAAGTTCCTAACCGCGCTGCCGGGTTGGCCGTTATGAAAGCACAAAAGTTTTGCGGATGCTGCGCTACGTCAAAAAGTAAATCTCCCCATCTTCCAACCGACACTCCAATTGAAGCGACTCCCGAAGAGCTCGAAGTAATTCGGCAGCAATTGCTCCCTATCGAGGGACTTCTGGCGAAACTGTTTGGTCCTGCAGCCTACAGCCGCGAGGCCGCGAGTCTTGAGACACGCGCGGCCGCTGCGGATCTGATCGACGAACATTTTGAAGGGATTATCGACGAATGGTCCCAGATGCTCGCCTTGATTTTCAACTGGTCCGATTCCGATGACCACGACCCCGAGGATCTCCGCAACTCGCTCATCCGCTTCGTTTCTCATCTGCGCGACCCCGACTGTCTCGACACCTATGTCTACCTTCGCCGGCACTGCCAGGTGGGTATGCTGGCGCGCGCGAAACCTTCGCAGTTCAACACCATCCACATCGCGCTCAAGCAGATAATCCTGAATCACGTAAACCAGACTCTCCATGGCGCCAAGCAGCCGCGCGTGCGTGATGCGGTCGTCGCGTCGATCGACGAGCGGCGGCTGATGGTCTCGCAGTTCTACATCGAGTCACGCGAGCATCTGCTGCGCGCCTCGGAAGAAAAATATCGCAACTCGATCGATCATGCGCCCGACCCGATGTACGAGATCGAACCGGGGAGCTGGAAGGTGCTGAGCGCGAACTCCGCCGCCGAAAAACTGCATCTGGCGATGCCGGGCGAGGAGCATCTGGTAACCGTCGGAAGGCCGATGACCGACTTTGTTCCCGAGGAACTGCGCGCCGATGTCGCCAAAGCGCTCCAGCAAGTGGTCGACGAAGGTTCCGAACAAGCCCACGACGTTCCGATCGGCCCCTACTACTACGACGTTAACTCCGCCCTCATTCCCTACGGCGACAAAAAGTTCATCCAGATGATCCTTCACGACGTTACGCAGCGCCGCGAGATCCTCGATTCGCTGCTCAAGAGCGAGCGGCTGGTTGCCGCGGGAACCTTTGCCGCCGGCGTCGCGCACGAGGTGAACAATCCGCTCGCGTCGATCTCGTCGCTGGTGCAATCGCTCCTTCCCAGCGAGACCGAGCCGCAGCGCCGCACTACCCTGCACACCATCCTCGCGCAGATTACGCGCATCTCAACCACCCTGAAGGACCTCGTAAATTTCGCCCGCCCCGCCACCGGACATCAGAAACTAATCGACATCAATCAACTGGTCGGCGACACGCTGCGCGTAATCAACTACGACAAGCGCTTCCGCGGCGTCTCGATGGAGCCGGTGCTGTGCACGGAGCTGCGTCCGGCCTTCGCCGACGAAAACGAGATTCAGCAGGTATTGCTCAATCTCCTCTACAACGCCGCCGATGCCACCCAGGGCGAAGGCAGCACCATCCGCGTGATCACCGAAAACAAGCCCGGCCGGCCGAGCGGCGACCACCAGTACATCATGATTCGGGTCGTGGACAACGGCATCGGCATTCCGCGCGAGCATTTGGAAAAGGTCTTCGATCCGTTTTTCACGACCAAGCCGGCCGGCTCCGGCGTCGGGCTGGGACTTTCGCTGTGCCAGCGAATAATTCTTTCCAACAAAGGCACCATCCGGGTCGACAGCGAACTCGGCAAAGGCACCCAGGTTACGATCATCCTTCCCGCACATGAGTTGGCGGCATCCGATGCCCACGCCGCGGCGGGTCAATGAGCAACGAACAAGCCGCAAGTGCTCCGAACCCCGGCCCGTTCCGGATCCTGGTGGTCGAAGATGAACCGCTCATGCGCTCCATTATCGTGCAACTCGCGCGCAGCGACGGCTACCAGGTCTTCGAGGCGCCGTCGGCCGAGCTGGCGCTCGACCTCTTTGAGCGCGAAAAAATCGACGTCGCCATCCTCGACCTCAATCTGACCAGCGGCGGCAACGGCGTCGAGCTGCTCGGGCGTCTGCGCGATCGCGACCAGGAGCTGATGGGCATAATCGTGACCGCGTATGCCAGTGTGGAGTCCGCCGTCGAGGCGCTGCACAAGGGCGCCTACGATTACATCACCAAGCCCTTCGCCAACGAGCATCTCAAGGCGGTCGTCCGTAACGCACTCAAGGAGAAGCACCTCTTCCAGGAGAACCGCTATCTCCATCATGAATTGCGCGAGAAATACCGCTTCGAAAACATCATCGGAAAGAGCGACGCGCTCGAGCAGATTTTCCGGATGATGGAAAAAGTCGCGCGCACCGACTCCAGCGTGCTCATCACCGGCGAGTCGGGGAGCGGCAAGGAACTGGTCGCCCGCGCCATCCACTTCAGCTCCGAGCGCGCCAACGGACGCTTCCTGCCGATCAACTGCGGCGCGCTGCCCGAGAACCTGCTCGAGAGCGAGCTGTTCGGCTACCGGCGTGGCGCATTCACCGGCGCCGGCCAGGACAAGGTCGGCCTGCTGAAGGCCGCCGACAAGGGCACCGTCTTCTTCGATGAGATCGGCGAGTTGCCGCTCGCGCTGCAGGTCAAATTGCTGCGCGCGCTGCAGGAGCGGGAGTGCTACCCGCTCGGCGCCAATGACCCGGTCGCGTTCGATATCCGCGTGCTGTGCGCGACCAATCGCAATCTCGATGCGGAAGTGCGCGCCGGCCGCTTCCGCGAGGAACTGCTCTACCGAATCAACGTCATCAACATCAACGTGCCCGCGCTGCGCGAGCGCAAGGATGATATCTCGCTGCTCGCAAATCATTTCCTGCGCAAATCCGAAAAATCGCTGGGGCGGACCGGGGTGCGCTTTTCCAAGGGCGCGATGCGCCTGATGCTCAACTATCCGTGGCCCGGCAACGTGCGCGAATTGGAGAACACGGTGGAACGCGCGGCCATCCTAGCCGAGACCGACGTCATCCATTCGCACGACTTGCCCGACAAGCTCCGCAGTCCGTCCGCGGCCGCTGTCTCGAACATCGACAGCGCCGGTATGACCCTCGAAGAACTGGAGCGCGAGCATATCAAGCGCGTGCTCGACAAGGTCGATAACGACAAGGCGCGCGCCGCGCAGGCCCTGGGAATCCATCTCTCCACCCTTTACCGCAAGGTCCAGCGCTATCACCTCGATGAACCCACGGCGGGCGGTGGTATCGAAGCCGCGGCGCGCTCAGCCTGACGCGCCGGATAGCCGGTAGCAATGACAATATCGGGGATATAAGCTTTTAAGTGGTGGTCCCCACGGACCCCCGGAGACGAATATGGATCTCTTCGCGCCCTGGCATTTGCTGATAATTCTGCTGATCATCCTGGTGATCTTCGGCCCCAGTAAGCTCGGTGACATCGGCGGCGCGCTCGGCAAGGGAATCAAGGACTTCAAGAAGGCGATGAACGAGCCCGACGACACCACCAAAGCCACCACCGTAAAAGCCGAAGAACCGAAACCCGGCGACATCAAGCCAACCTGACCAGAGCAGAATCCACAGATTCCTCGGAATCCGCAGATTTCGCAGATTGAAAGGCAGATTCAGAAAATCAGAATCTGTGAAATCGGCGTAATCTGCGGATTTCCTTCTTCTACGGCGTCAGCGAAGGATCCATCGACGCCGGCACGAAATTCGCGAACGGGATGATCAGGAACAGGACGACCGTCAGCGGAATACTCAGCAGGCTGATCGCGCACGCTATCAGGTAGAGCAGCGGCACGATCGTCGTCCGTATCCTGATCGATCGCACCATCTTCGGCGGCGTGTCCGCCCGGATGAGCCGGTAGCCGGTGGACGCATGATGGAAATGCCACCAGCGCAGCGCGGTCACCGCGAACAAATTGAGGCCGAAGATCGTGACGGCCAGCGGCTGCTGAAAATTCCTTCCCATCAGCGAGGCGGAAAACGGCAGCAGCGTCACCGCCCCCAGAAACATCAATGACGTGAACTGCGAGTGCCGGTCCATCCGCGTGATGTAATGAAACTCCATGCGATGGCCGAACCACATTATCGCCAGCACCGCGAAGCTGATGCCGTAGGCCAGAAAATCCGGCCACAGATCGCCAAGCGCTGACGCCAGCGCCCTCCCACTGCCGGCCTGGGGAG
This sequence comes from Binataceae bacterium (SeqCode), assembly GCA_052146355.1. GTDB lineage: Bacteria > Desulfobacterota > Binatia > Binatales > Binataceae > JAFAHS01. The sequence goes on from JBKQNE010000231.1 coordinate 19,784, forward strand.
CGTGAATATCGATGACCAGCAGCGTCAGCACGATCGCGAAAACCGCGTCGGCCAGTCCTTCAACCCGATGGGGCGTAAGCCCGCGATGTTCAGCAGCCTCAGCGCTCATAGCGTCTCCCCTCTGATGCGTAGTCCAACCATGCCCGTCGAACATTACCTCGATTGCACCGCCAAAAAATTTCCCCGACCAATTAGGCAAAGAAACGGCGGGACGCCGGCGCCGCCAAGCAACGGATCGGGCATTCTATATTCATTTCAGTGGACCCCCATCCGGCGCGCAACGCGCCACCTCTCCCCCCGGGAGGCATCCGATGCCACAGGGTGTCATCCTGAGCGAAGTGAGCTGCCGACGAGCTAGCGAGGAGTCCTGAGGAACGCACGTGACGAAGGAGCTTCTGTACGAAGTCGACATGGCTTCTGGCCTCCGGACAGGTTCGCGTAAGCGAACCCGGTACCGGTTCCCCGTTCGATGCGCGAACTCTTTTCCGCGCCACCATACTTTGGGTTATGGGCATCAGCCCACGTTGAGCGAACCCGAAGCGGCGATCAGGTGCCTGGTGAAATCCGCCCGTAATCGGCGAAATCTGCGGATTCCTATCGGTAGTGGCGCATCAGCCCGACCACCACGCCCCGAATCGTAAGGTCGGTGGGATCCACCATGATCGGCTGCATCGATGCGTTCGCGGGCTGTAGCCGCACGCGCCCGTCAGACTCGCGATAGAACTTCTTTACGGTGGCCTCGTTGCCGCCTACCAGCGCGATTACCGTCTCGCCGTTCTCCGCCGACTCGCGCGACTCCACGATTATGTAATCGCCATCGCGGATTCCGTCATCGATCATCGACTCGCCCTTGACGCGCAGGCAGAAGGTCTCGTCGCGCCGGATAAACTCCTCCGGCACGCTGATCGTCTCGCTGTTTTCGATCGCCTCGATCGGCACGCCTGCCGCGACCTGCCCGCGTAGCTGAATATCGCGGATTCCGCCCTGCCTGGCCTTGGGCACCTCCAGCGCGCGGCTGTGGTTATGCTCGCGGCGGATTACGCCCTTCAGCTCGAGGTTGCGCAGATGCTTGTGGACGGTCGCCAGCGATGACAACCCGAAGTATTCGCCGACCTCCGCCAGTGTCGGAGCATAGCCGTGCTGGCTGATATACTGTTCCAGGAAGTCGACCATTTGTTTCTGGCGTTTGGTGAGCGTGGCCATCGTCGTGTCTCCCGCGAGAATCCGCTTGGAAGCATGATGGCGAAAAGACGGCGAAGCTGCAAGCGGCCCGCAAGTGCCCGAAATGGTGAGGTTTCGCGCCGCTCGTGCGGCGAATAGTCTGGTTGAACGACCGATAAGATGGCGAAGCTGAGAGTAATTTTCGAAGACGGCGACCCCGAACAGGTCATCGAGTTCGATCCCGCCCGCGCCCCGTTCCATCACGATGGCCGCCCGGGATCGATCCTCGACATCATGCTCGGCAACAAACTTCATCTGGAACACGCCTGCGGCGGCAATTGCGCCTGCACGACATGCCACGTGATCGTCAAGCAAGGCGCGAATCAACTGAGCGAAGCAACCGAGCAGGAAGAAGACCTGCTCGACAAAGCGCCGGGCCTGACTCCCACCTCGCGCCTGGGATGCCAGGCCGTAGTCGAAGATCCCAACGCGGAAATCACGGTCGTAGTGCCACGCTTCACAATAAACCAGGCAAGCGAATCCGCCGAGGAATAGTGTGAGCGACCGGAGACATAGGTAACACTTTAGACCGGCAACATAGGTAACACTTTTTCGTAGTTTTGCTGGGAGGAGAGCGTGGGGGGCTGCCCCCCCCGCCGCTCCGGTGAATGCTGAGTTCGATTGGCGCACAGCAGTTTCAGAGTGACGCCATCGATGCTCCCAAGCCGCACCGGTCCGAAGTAGACCTCCGCGTTTCCGTCC
>JBKQNE010000232.1:0-40972 GCA_052146355.1 Binataceae bacterium (SeqCode)
CATGGAACAGACCTCTCGCCACGGCATCCGCTGCTTCCTCCTGCCATGACTTCTAATCTGTTACCCATGTTGCCGGTCTATTTTGTTACCGATCTTGCCGGTCCGTACCGCGCGCCACCTTCTCCCCGAACTAGGGAGAAGGCCTGTCAGTTGCGCCCCTCCTTGTTTGTTTCATGAGGTTGCGTTCTTGCGCCCCTCGCCCGCTTGGTTGCGGGAGAGGGCAAGCGGCGCGGCTCTTGCGATTTTTGCAAGAGCCGTGACGCGCGGGTGAGGGTGCTACCTTCCGACTGCGCGCGCTTTACGCGTCGACCGCGCGCAGGCGCATTCCGCATATCATTATTAGATCGTCGGCGACGCGCTTGCCGCGCTTTTCGGCGTTGGCGAACATCGCCTTGCGATCCACCGCGACCAGGTCGAGGCCGCCGAGTCCTTCGCCGCGACCGTCTTCGTCTTTCACGAAGCGCAGGGTTGCGTTCTCGAGGCATATCGCCGGATTGTCGTTGGCGTCGCGCGTGACGGGAATCTCCACAATTTGACTCCATCGCGATGCCAGTCCTGCGGGGTCGGGCGACTGGATCTCTGCCGCCGCGATCGCGCGCACGATATTGGTGCGCACGGCAGGTTTCCAGTTGCGTCCTGCGGGCATCCAGGGGCCATCGGGCGAGAGGTCGCCCGCCTGGAAATCGATTTCTAGGAACGAGCCGCCCGTGTCACGCGGATGAAGCTGCATGATGTGATACTCGGGCTCGTCCGCTTCGAGCACTTTGCGGATACCCAACTCGTTGACGCGCTTCTTGCGCGGCGCGTGATCGTCGCACTGCGTAATAACCATGTAGCCGCCGTCACCGGCCCGCCGTTCCAGGTAACGTCCGCCGGCAGTTCCTTCCTGAATGGGAGAGACCACCTCGATGAACTGGCTACCGACCGGGAAGAGCGCATTCTGGAGGCCGAATACTTTGACGCCGGGGTCGCGAAAGCCGACCTCGAGGCCGAGCACTCCGTGAAGATCGTCGGTGATTTGCGCGAGATCGCGCGCGACCAGGGCTATCTGACGAAGCCGAATCCACATGGGAAAATCCTCCTCTGACGCGGGAATGCTGAAATTCTGAAAAAGATCTTTTTGACCCTCACCTAACCTCTCCCGGTCGCGGGAGAGGACAGACGCTACCGACCGATGAAGCGGGGTTTGCGCTTCCCGACTTTTGCCGCGAACGCTTCCTTGGTGTCGTGAGTATTGAACATCGGCATATGCCGCTCGCTCTCCAGCGCGATATAGCTCGCCAGGTCCATCCGCTCCGCCTCGATGAAGTTCGACTTCATGGTGCGCAGCGCGATCGGCGCCGCCTCGGAGAGCCGCTGAACGATCGCCTTGATCTCATCGCGAAAGGTGGCGTCGGGAAACACGCGCGAGACCAGGCCGATGCGCAGCGCCTCTTCCGCATCGAATTTGCCGGGCATGAAATACAAGTCGCGGGCGCGCGCCGCGCCGATGATTCTGGGCAGCAACCACGGCCCGCCCATATCGCCCGCGACGCCGACATCGAGGAAGGCGGTGTTGAACCGCGCGGATTGCGCGGCGAAACGCAGATCGCACGCGCAGGCCCATCCGAGTCCCGCGCCGGCGCACGCGCCGTTGATCGCCGCGATCGTGACTGCGGGCATCTCATGCAGCTGAACGGGGACGCGGAAAGCCTCCGCATCGAGCCGGTCTTCCGTGCCGCCATCGCCCTCCACGACCCCTTGCAAATCCGCCCCCGGACAGAAGCCGCGATCGCCCGCGCCGGTCAGCAACAGTATCCGCACCTCGCGATCCTGCGCCGCGACGGCGAGCGCCCGCCCCGTCTCCAGCAGCATGCGATTGGTCATCGCGTTCATCCGGTCGGGGCGATTGATCGTCAGCGTGGCGACACCGCCCGACTTCTCGTAGCGGATAGTCTCGTACTGGGCCGTGCTCATGCTTTTCCTCCGTGCCATCGTTCGAAGTGTGGGGGACGCTTCTCAAGCAGCGAAGCGACGCCTTCCTTTGCGTCGGGATGCGCCAGCGTCTGTTTCATCAACGCATCCGCATCGCGAACGGCAGGCGCGAGCGCCTCGGACAGATGGCGGTAGATCTGCGACTTGATGACGGCGATCGAGTGCGGTGAAACGTTCGCCGCCAGCTCGGTCACGTAAGCGCGCGTCTCATCGAGCAGCTTCTCTGCGGGCACGACCCGATCGACCAGGCCAATTCGCAGCGCCTCGTGCGCATCAACCCGCCGCGAACTCCAGAGCAGGTCGAGCGCGCGGCTCACACCGACCATCCGCGGCAGCAGCCAGCTCGTTCCGTGCTCCGCGATCAGGCCGCGCTTGGAAAAGACAGTGGTAAAGCTCGCGCCTTCCGCCGCGAAGCGCAGGTCGCACATCATCGCCAGCACGAAGCCTCCGCCCGCCGCGACGCCGTTGACCGCCGCGATGACCGGCTTGGAGACGCGAAGCAGATAGCTGAAGAGAGCAGGCAGCTCATCCGATGATGTGCTCGAATCCTCAGGCACCCCGCCCCTGGTGGAGCGCTGCAAATCGCCCGCGTCGAGTCCGGCGCTGAAAGCGCGCCCGGTCCCGGTGATGACGATTGCGACCACGCGATCGTCGCCGGCCGCCCGATCCACCGCCGACCTGATCTCTTCGATCATCGTGAAAGTGAATGCGTTGAGCTTTTCGGGCCGGTTCAGGCGAATAATCGCGACCGAATCTTCAATTTCCGTAACTACGTTGGACATGACGGCACCCGCTACTGGAAGTACTTATCTTTGAGGCCAAATGTCCACCCCTGCCGAGCACGATGAGATGGTGGCTGATAGGAGAGCGTTACAAAAGTAGGGAGCGCTTCGCGACTGCGGAACCGGTACCGGGTCCGCTTGCGCGCAGAGGATCCTCGCTCGTCGGCAGCTCTCTTCGCTCAGAGCTTGTGAATTTATGCTTAGCGAGGAATATGGTGCGAGCAAGGCGCGAGTCTGGCGCATCGGAATCCCAGCAATCGACCTAACCCCTAACCCCTTCCCGCACGGGAAGGGGGACCAGAAAACAGATCCTTGCGGCGAAGCTATCAACATTGCTCACCGCTGCAGCCCGCCAACAGTCGCAGTTGGCTGGTAGGCACGCCGCCGGGCTTCAGCTCTTGCTCCCCTTCCCGTGCCTGCCCTCCGCCTGCCCTCCGCCTGCCCTCCGCCTGCCCTCCGCCTGCCCTCCGCCTGCCCTCCGCCTGCCCTCCGCCTGCCCTCCGCCTGCCCTCCGCAAGGCTTCTGGAGGCGGGCGGGAAGGGCCCGGGCGTCAATCTTTTCTCCTTTCTTCGACGGACGGCTCCACTCAATTGCTTTACAAACTCTCGGGATAACACCCTGTGCTAGCAGGCGTCATTCCTCAGTTCTACAAAGATCTCCTAATAGGAGTTCCCGGGCTTCGGCCCGATCCTTGCTGCACGATTGGCTGGCGGGCGAGTATGATTGTTAAGGATGAAAAGGATGGCTTCCCGGTTCCGCGAAACGAACCGTGGGGTTCAGCCGCTGGAGTTGTAATGGATAGGGCCTGGTCTGCGCTGATCGTTGATGATGACCCCGGCGTCCGCCAATCGATGCGTTTATGCCTCGAAGCGGACGATGCTCGGGTCATGACGGTGGGTACATCGGCAGGTGCTCTGGAAGCTCTGGAACGGAGCTGGTTCGACGTCGTCTTCCTGGACCTGTGGCTGCAATCGGAATCGGGGCTTGCGGTCCTTCCCGAAATCCTGCGCCGACAGGCGGGAGTCGGCGTGATCGTTATAACCGCCTTTGCCTCGTTTGAAACGGCGGTGGAGGCGATGAGGCTGGGCGCGGTCGACTATCTTCCGAAGCCTTTCACGCCGGAACAGGTGCGCCATGCGGCGCGCCGCGTGGTAGCGGCCAACGTGCTTCGCCGCCAGGTATCGGAACTGCAGGATCGGCTCGATGAGAGCGGAGAGGAAGAAACTTTCGAGACGCACAATGCAGCTTACGGCGCCTTTCTACAGACGGTGTCACGGGCGGCGGCTTCGGATTCGGTAATATTGCTGCGCGGAGAAAGCGGTACCGGCAAGACGGTGCTCGCGCGCTGGATTCGCGGGCACAGCAAGCGGACCGATCGCCCGTTCGTAACGGTCCATTGCCCGATGCTCTCCAGCGATCTGATGAGCAGCACGCTGTTCGGCCATAAGAAGGGTGCGTTCACGGGCGCGATCGCGGACACGGTCGGAAAGGTCGAAGCGGCAGAGGGCGGCACGCTGTTTCTCGATGAAGTGGCGGACCTCAGCGCCGACGCGCAAGCGCGGATGCTGCGATTTCTGCACGATCGGTGCTACGAGCGTCTCGGCGAGGCGGCGGAGCGCAAAGCCGATGTGCGCATAATCGCAGCGACCAATCGATCTTTGGAAGATGAAGTTAAAGCGGGGCGTTTCCGCGAAGACCTGCTCTTTCGCATGAACGTAATCGCGCTGACCGTGCCGCCGCTGCGCGAGCGGCGTGAAGATATTCTCCCGTTCGCGCTCCATTATCTGCGCGCCTTCAGCCGCCGGCAGGGACGGCCTCATCTTGCATTCTCGCCGCGATGCGAAGAGGCGATTCAGAATTATTCCTGGCCGGGCAATCTCCGCGAACTGCGCAACGCTGTCGAGCGCGCGATCATTCTTTCGCCCGCGAGCATCCTCGAAGCGCAGGATCTTGGCTTGCCGGCGGGCTCCACCGCGCCCGCAAACGAATCAACTTCGGGTGAAGGACAGGTTCGGGCACGGACGACGCCGGCCGTGCTCGGCGGCGATTTCTCTATCGCGGAAATCGAGCGCGAACATATTGCGCGCGTTATCGCCCGGGTGCCTTCCTTCGATGCGGCGGCGCAGACTCTCGATATCGATTCGACTACGCTGCAGCGCAAACGTAAACGCTATGGTCTCGCCTGAAGGTCGCGGAATTACCGCAATCGCGAGTAGCGCTCGCGTATGAAAATACGCCATCTACAGACGCGGTTTATCATGGCGGGCATTCTGCTCGTCATGACGACCGTGGTGTCCGGGATCTGGAGCGCCGGAACCTTTGCGCGCTTGAGCGCGGTCGCAGGCCGCACTATCCAGCAGAGTCAGCAAACGATCGCGCTTATTGCGGTTCTGTCGGATTCGCTGGAGCGCGAGGACGACGCTCTTCTGCTGGCAATGAGCGGCGATCGCGCGGAGGCGCAGCAAAAGCTCGCCGCCGAGCGCCAGCGATTCAGCGCATCGTACGATCAGCTATTGCAGACGTTGAGCGGACCCGGAGAAAAGCGCGCGGCCATGCAATTGCAGGAGCACGCCGGCGAATATCGCGCGGCGGGCGATGCCTTGATAGCGATCGCGGGACAACCCGGCGGAACGAAATTGTACTATCAGCGCGTGAATCCGGCGCTGCGAGAAGCGGTAGCGGATTGCGCAAAGATTCGCGAATCGAACTTCCGCTCGATGCAACTGGTTGGAATCCGCGCCCGGGACGAGGCGCGCGGCGCAACCATTTTGGTTATCTCCATCTCGGCGGTCGCGCTGATAATTTCAACCCTGGTCGCAGTGGGGCTCGCACGCTCGGTGCTGACACCTATCCAGGAACTGGCAGGCTCAGTGGAGGCGATCAGGCTGGGAGATTTCGATCGTCGCGTGCCGGTGACCTCCAACGATGAACTGGGCCATCTCGCGGTCGGGTTCAACCGGATGGCGGAGGCGCTGGCCGACTTTCGCCGCTCCAACCTCGGCGAAGTGATGCGCGCGAAGGAAACGCTGGAATCCACCATCGCCGCGCTTCCCGATGCGGTAGTCGTGATCGATCCCTACGGTCACATTGTCGCTCTCAACCCATCGGCGAAATCTGTGATCGCAGCCGCCGGCGCCGGACAAGTGAATTCGCTCTGGCAATTGCCCTTCCCGCAGGAGAACCTCGCGGCCATCCGCGAGGCGATCCATGGCCAGCGCAAGCTTGAGACCCGCGCCGATCTGAGCCGGGCTTTTTCTGTGCCGCTGGCGGGCCAGCAGCGCAAGTTCATGCTCACCGCAGTGCCGATTCCCGAGTTCCAGAAGGGCCGTTATGGCGCCGTGGCGGTTCTGTATGATGTCACCGACTTCGCGCGGCTCGATGAATTGCGAATGGAGTTGGTCGCGATCGCCTCGCACGAATTGAAGACTCCACTCACCACGCTTCGGATGAATCTGCTCCTGCTCGACGAGAGGGCTGAGAATCTAACTCCACGCCAGCAGGAAATACTGGCCACCGCACTCCTTGGATGTCAGGAGCTGGCCAGCACGATTGATGAACTGCTCGACCTGACCCGGATCGAAGCGGGACAGCTGCGGCTTTCACGCGAATTGGTCGATCTGTACCGGATAATCGAGCGCGCGACGTCATCGCTCCGCCAGCGTTTCGAGGATTCCGCGATTGCTGTACGCGTCGCGCCTGAATGCCCGCGCGCGTTCGTGATCGGCGACGCCGCGCGGTTGGGCATGGTGTTCACGAATCTTTTAAGCAACGCCCTCAAGTACACACCCCGTGGCGGATCGGTTTCGATTAACGTGGCATCCGGCCAAAATGGAGCTGGAGACGGCGCTCGCTCGCTGCACATCGCAGTGAGCGATACGGGCGCCGGAATTCCTGCCGCATTCCGCGAACGCGTTTTCGACAAATTCTTTCGTGTCGAACAGCGGCAGAACCGCAACACCGGAACACTGGGCACGGGAGTCGGGCTGTATCTTTGCCGCCAGATCATCGAGGCGCACGGCGGAAAAATTTCATGTGAAGCCGGGGACGGCGGCAAGGGCACCCGTATCGTGATGGACCTGCCAAGTGATCTGTCCGCCGCCTGACTGAAAGAGGCGCTCGCGGCCCGCAGTTGGCCGCATAGCGGCAAAAGTCCCTGGTTAGACCGCCGTCGACCCCGCAAATCGCCGCAACATCGGGACTCATAATCATTCCGTAAGACTTGGTGCTTGCCGCATTCGCAGCGACTTCGGACGATCGAACGTTGCGGCCCGCGTGGCACACAAATTGGGCGCGTCTTCCCGACCGACCTTTGCGCACATCCTGAAGCAGAGAGGCGGCTTTGAGAGTAACGAGCAAAATTTCGATTTTTGCGATCGCAATCATGGACGGCATCCTGCTCAACTTCTACATCCATCAGCTTTGGGATGAAGGACATTCCCTGATCGATTCGATCGTGATGGGCGCGGATCGCCGTTTCCGGGCGGTGATGATGACGGCGCTGGTCGATGGACTGGGGCTGCTGCCCGCCGCGCTCTCGACTCGAATCGGCGCACAGACGCAAAGGCCGCTCGCGATAGTGGTCATCGGCGGCGCAATCTCGATCGCGCTGCTGACCCGGGTCTTCCATCCCACGCTGGTGTATGTGCTGGCCAAACCGCTGCGGCTTACCGAAGATCGCCGCAGAGAAACGATGCAGTGAATCGTGTGCTCACGCGATGGTTAACCACCGCGCGGACAGTTGCGTCTTCGTCCCTCCGGAGCGCAAGGACCGCGCGCGTTGCGAAAAGTGACCGCGGGGTCAAAGATCATCATCAGTCGTTCGGACGGAGGAGGATTCGAAAAATGGATTTTCTGCTCTACTGGGGAACTGCCGCTCAGATCGCGTTCGTCATCGCGGTGTTTGGCGGTGGCAGCGTCGCGGGCCTCTATATCGTAAGGCGTCTGGTTCCGGTCGACCATCTGCAAAGGAACCACGAGGTGGCAGGGGTTACGTTCGGAGTGCTTGGGGCGTTTTACGGTTTGGTGCTTGCGTTCGTTATCGTGGCCGCGTGGGAGCGGTTCAACCAGGCCAATGTCAACTCGCACGAGGAAGCGACGGCGCTGGAGAGCCTCTATAAGCTGGGCGCAGGTTTTTCCGAACCGATGCGCACCCAGCTCGATTCGGCGGTCCTCGAATACACTCACAATGTAGTCGAAAAAGAATGGCCGCAAATGGCCAATAACACCTATCGGGCGGAAAAAGGGCGGGCCCTTAAACTCTGGTCGGTCATTCTCTCATATCACACCGCAGACAGCCGCGAGCAGATGCTGGTGGACAAAGCGATCGACCAGCTCAACATAATCGGTCAGGCGCGCAACGAGCGCATTCTCTTTTACGACGACGACCTGCCCTCGGTCGTGTGGCTCATCATCTACCTTGGATGCGCAATTACCATCGGCTTCGGCTATTTCTTCGGCAGCAACGTATTTCGCGCCCAGGCGGCGATGTGTGCGTTCTTTTCTATTATGCTCGGGATAACTATCCTTGCGATTCTCGAATTGGCGCATCCTTACCAGGGCACCGTCACAATCACGGATGAGCCGTTCCGCTACGCGCTCTCGCGAATGGAGGAAGTCGGGAAATACAAGATGGCGACGGTAGCACCTGGAGGGCAGAATCCACAGATTTAACGGATTCCTCGCGTTGCCATCATTCGAATGCGCAGAGCGTTCGGAAAAGAAAGCGGCGCGGGGGAACCGCGCCGCTGGTTGCGAACGTTTACTAAGGCAGCCGCCGGGCCAGTCGGGTATGTTCAAGCCACGGGCTCAGTACTGCGGCCAATGATCGGCGCTGATCATCCGTATCTCGATCAGCTCTAAAAGAAGGCGAGTTGTCCACCTACGTTTCGGCGTCGTCGGTCACGTCAGGCTCCCACACAACCAGCCGACTCCACCCCTCGCGATACGGATTCGTAGAGCTCGCGCCATAGTAATTGACGCTCCGCCATAGTACTGGCATGATGCGCCAGTAATGAGAACTTCCTTTCGTCGAACAAAAATAAGAGCCCTTCTGACGCTGGCGATAATGGCATTGTGCCTGGGCTCGACTGCCGCCTTCGCTCAGACTCCGCCATCCCCGTCTGCCGGCACTGTCGGTTTCTCGGACATGGTCGAAAATTTCGTCAATTCGTGGCTCGCGATGGTTTCGCGGACGCAAGCCGAGCAGCCTCACTGGGTCACGCCACTGGTTACCGTTACGCCCCGCCTTGAGCAGGAAGTGCGCTACGACCAGTATTTTCAGTCGGCCAAGAACGGACTGGCCATCGACAATTTCGGCGGCGGCAAGGGTCTCGAACTGATTCCCGAAGAGCACATCGAGACGATTATCGGAATGCCGGCATTTCTCAAGCGCAACGACCCGCGCAACACCGACGGTTTCGCCGACTGGCCCTTCCTGGTGAAGTATCGTCTGCTGTCCGCCAACGAGGAGAATGGCAACTACATCCTCACGGCGTTCATAGGTATCAGCGCACCCACCGGATCGCAGGTCAACGGCAACGGGCATGCGATCTTCACGCCCACAATCGCGTTCGGAAAGGGATGGGGCGATTTCGACTTTCAATCGACTGTCAGTGTCGCGGTGCCCAACGGCGGCCTGGACCGGCTCGGGCTACCCGTCGTCTACAACACCGCCTTTCAATATCACGTGCTCAAATATTTGTGGCCCGAGTTTGAGACCAACTACACCTGGCAGTCTTACGGCAATGATAATGGCCACAACACGCTGTACCTGACGCCGGGACTGCTCATCGGGCGAATTCCCATCCACAATCGCGTGGGGCTTACCTTCGGCACCGGCTATCAGGTCGCCGTGACGAAATACCGCGGCTACAACCACAACGTAATCCTCACCGCACGACTCCCATTCTGAGACCTCGCTTCGGGCAGCGACACCCACGAATGACAGTAGCAGTGATCGAGCCGGTCGCTTGATTCGAGACCTAATCACCACCGGATTCGAGACCGATCAGAAAGACTCGGGCGCCCCTGTCTCTGATGCCAGTCGCAAGTTGCGATGACAGAGGTAGATCAGCACTGGCTGCAGAACCCGGGTCAGGATCATGATCGCGAGCGCGCCGCCGATGACGACTATCGCAAGCGGGCGCTGGGTCTGCGCGCCGATCTTGGTGGAGATTGCCGCCGGTAAGAGGCCGATCGCATCGACCATTGCCGTCATGATCACCGCTCGGAAGCGGCGGTCTGAACCCATGATGATCCCTTCGAGAAACGGATGTCCCTCTTCCCAGAGGTTGCGGATATAGAAGCTCAACAAAATGCCGTCCATCACGGCGATGCCGAAGATGGAAATGAAGCCGACGCCCGCCGAGACACTGAACGGCGTCCCCGTGATGATCAGCGCCAGGATTCCGCCCAGGCATGCGACGGGAATCTGCGCCATGATGATGAACGTATCGATCAGCGACATGGTCGCGCTGTAGAGCACGCCGGCTATCAGCAGCAACGCGAAAGGAACGACGATCATCAAGCGGCGATTCGCCGCTTGCAATTCGCCGTACTCGCCGCTCCATTCGAGATGCACGCCTTCAGGCAGTTTTACCTGTGCCGCCACTCGCCGCTTCGCGTCCTTGACGGCGCTCTGCAAGTCGCGACCACGCACTGCGAATCTGATTGGCACATAGCGCTCCAGGTTCTCTCGATATATGAACGACGCGCCCTGCGCGGTCTCGATATGCGCAACCTGGTCGAGCGGGATTTGTGCGCCGGCGGGAGTGTTTACGCGAATCTGGCGTATCGCGTCGAGGCTCTGCCGGTACTGCGGTTTCCATCGCACCACCAGGTTGAACCTGCGGTCACCCTCCAGCACCTGTGTGACAGCCTGTCCGCCGATGGCAGCCTGCACCACCGCGGCAACATCACCGGCGTTCAAGCCATAGCGCGCAGCTTCTCTTCGATCGGGCGCGATTAACAGATTGGGCTGACCCAACGAACGATAGACCGCCGTATCGGTGATTCCCGCCACGGAGTCCATCACCGTCTTTATTTCGTTGGCGATGCGCTCGTCCTCATCGAGGTCGGGCCCAAACACCTTGACCGAATCGGATCCTTTCACGCCGGAAAGGGCTTCATCGACGTTATCTTCTATGTTCTGCGAGTATCCGAAACTCACGCCCGGAAAGTAGCGGGTCAGCTTTTCGTCCATTTGCTTGACGAGTTGGACTTTGGTCAAACCCCTGGGCCACTGGTCTTTCGGTTTCAACTCGACCGAAAACTCGCTGTTGAAAAATCCGGTCGCGTCGGTGCCGTCATCGGGCCGTCCGAGCTGCGATACGACGGAGGTGACTTCGGGAAAGCGCATGAAGATGGCGCGGATCTGATTGGTGATCCCGGCGCTATGCTGGAGCGAGATAGTGAGCGGCATCGTGGCCCGCGCCCAAATGTTTCCTTCCTCGAGCTTGGGCAGGAACTCGCCGCCGAGCAGCGGGAACATCGAGAGCACGCCGGCTATCAGAACGACGATTACGGCCAGCGTCGTTCGCGGCCATCCCAATACCCGCACGAACAACCGGTGATAGAAGCTGCGGAACGCTTCCCAGACGGGATTGCGAATGTCCGCGGCGCCACGAATCAGCAGGAAGGAACTCAGGACGGGCGACAGCGTTACCGCAAGCACGATGGCGGTACCGAGCGCGTACGCATAGGTGTGCGACATCGGGGAAAAGATCGCGCCTTCGACTCCGCGCATTGTGAACAGCGGCAGAAACGCGATCATGAAAATCAGCGTCGAGTACAGCATCGGCCCGCCGACCTCCTGCGAGGCGCGCAGGATGGTCGCGCGCACGTTCTCTCGCCGATGCTCGGTAGAGGCCAGGTGGCGATGGATGTTTTCCATCACGATGACGGTTGAATCGATGATGATGCCGAAGTCGATCGCACCCAGTGAAATCAGATTCGCGGGAGTGTCGCCGAGATGCATCAAGGTGAACGCACCGCACAGCGCCAGCGGAATGTTTATCGCCGCAATGATCGCCATCCGCAGGTTGCCCAGAAAGAAGATCAACACAAGAAAAACCAGGAGCATCCCGACCAGCAGGTTTTCGGTGACGGTATGCAGCGTCGTATCGACCAGGTGGGTTCGATCGTAGTACGGCACGGCCCGGTAGCCCTTCGGGAGCGCGCCGGAAGTGTTGAGCTCGTGAACCTTAGCCTCGACGCCCTTCAGCGTTCGGAGCGTGTCGCCGTATTTGCGCATCAGGACGATGCCTTCAACCACTTCGTTCTGATGGTCCTTGCCGACGATTCCGAGCCTCGGCGCGTAGCCGATATCGACGTCGGCCAGGTTTGAAACTTTGATCGGCGTCGATTTGTTTGCGCTCAGGACCACGTTGCCGATGTCGTCGAGGCCGCGAAAAAACCCGAGACCACGAACGTCGAACGCCTGCTCGCCGACGGTCAGGTAGTTGCCGCCGGCGTTGATGTTGGAGTTCTGAATGGACGCGATGAGTTGAGAGAGCGGGACCCCGTAGTAGTTGAGGCGATTCGGATCGACATCCACGTGATATTCCTTGGTAAGCCCGCCGAAGCCCGACACGTCGATCACTCCCGGAATCGTTTTCAACTGCTTTTCCAGAATCCAGTCTTCAACCTCCTTCTCGCGCATCAGATCATGGTCGGGGCTTTCGACCGTGTAGCGGTAGATCTCGCCGATGGAATTCTCCGGCGAAATGCCGGGTGCAAATCCCTGCGGAAGCGTAAACAGACTCAATTGATTGATCGTCTGGACGCGATCGAATTCGTAGTCGCTGTTCCACGAAAAGTAGAGTTTGATGTCGGACAGCCCGAACAGCGAGATCGAACGAATCGCTTCCAGATTCAGCATCCCGGAAAGACCGAACTCCGCCGGAACCGTGACCAGTTTCTCAACTTCCTCAGCGCTAAGGCCGAAGGGCTGCGTGATTACCTCGACCCGTGGCTGGACAGGATCGGGATATGCTTCGATATCCAGCTCGGAAAAAGAGTAGGCACCCGACAGCAGCAACAGCAGCGCCATGGCGAGTACGATCACGCGCTCGCGCAGCGCCAAGTTCATCAGCGAACGAATCATTCCCGGCCAGAACTCCTGGAGCGATCAGCGTCAGTCCGCCGGTCCGCGTCTGACGACTCGCGAACGGCGGCTAGATCCGGAAACTATGAGACGGACAGATGAAGTTATTGCGCGGGAGGCGAACGACCGCGTGGAGCATCCACGAGATCCGAATCCGCGAGAGAAGCGACTGTGAAACTGAACGCGCGGCCTCTAATGTCGCTTTTCAGTTGATGTGCGACTGGAGCTGAAAAAAACAGCACCATCCTGGCTGGAGCCGCGAAAACCGAAAGGTCAAAGGGAAGCGCCAGGGGCGATTCCAGACTCGCGCCGAGCGGCACAAGATGGGTTGCGAGCGGAGTAAGAATCGGTGCCGGCGTGGCATCTACGCCCGCCATCGGCAGCGCAAGAAAGGCGAGTGCCACAGCCAGGGAGCAAAGTTGAGAGAAAATGCGGCGGCGGGTATAAGGAACCATGCGGAAGGCTGCGATTTTACTGATCGCGCTGGCTTTCAACTGCGTTTCCTGCACCCGCCAGCCCTTTGGCGATGTCACACATCGTAACCACGAAGGGAATCCTGACCAATGGCTATATCGGATCAATAACGGCGAGTACAAGATTCTGATCGACACCAACGGTGACGGCCGGCCAGACGTTCTGAAGACATACAAGGGCGATCAACTCGTCGAGATTGATAGCGACCGGAATTTCAACGGGCAGATCGACCTCGTCCAGGAATACTCTCAAGGGGTTCTGGTTCGCGAAATTCACGATGACGACTTCGATGGCAGGCCGGAGTCCATCCGGACGTTTCGGGGCGGCAAGCTCGCGATGATCGAGCGAGACCCGCGGGAACGAGGGTACGTCGACGTCGTTGAGTATTACGACGATTCGGGCAAGCTGATCCGTCGCGAAATTCGCTCCGACGAGCAGCCGCTGAAGTGGGCCAGGTAGTCCTCGAAAGTAACTGTGGGCTCAGTCGGTGCGGACGGCCGTCGCGATCAGACCGTGCGCATTGGTCTCAAAAATGTAGTGATGGCCCTGGTAGGCGTAAAACAATTCCTCGCCGCCAGTTTCGTCCGTCGGCACCGCGTATGAAGGCTCGCCCATCTCTTTCACCAGCGTCCGCCGGTCCTTGCCAATCCACTCGGCGGCCGCCTGGCGGCTCTCATGGGCCATACAACCAAGGCCGCCTATCGACAGGGTTGCTGCGATAATTCCAGCATAGACTGCCGATTTCAATTTTGAACCTCCGTTCTCGTCGCTTCCACGTCGAACGAGCAGACCTTTCGGAGACCGCTGATTATCACATCTCGCGCTCGAATGCTCAAAAAGGCGTCGAGTCGGGCGTCCAGGCTGGCAACTGTCGAAAGTCTGATTTTGATCAACTGGAAAGCCTATCAAACAAGCGGCGCGGAGAAGCCGCGCCGCTTGTCGAGGACGGTCTGTGGAGAACGCTGGGCAGACTACAAGGCTACCTGGTCTGTACCGCCGACTGGATCAGACCGTCGGGACCAGTTTCGAAAACGTAGTGATGACCTTCGTAGGAATAGAAGAGCATCTCACCCCCGGTGTCAGTCATTGGCACCGCTTCCTTCGGCTGGCCCATCTGAGTGGCGAGTTGGGTACGGTCCTTGCCAATCCATTGCGATGCCGCTGAGCGGCTTTCCTGCGCCGTGCATCCTGCCGCTATCACCATGAGCCCTATCGCGAGCGCTCCGGTAGTAATCAATCGCTTCATGCGCTTTCTTCCTTTTGTCGGAGATAGTCGGTCCGGTGCGGCACATGGTTAACGCCGCACCGGACACCTGGCCTCGGTTTTAGTAGCTGAACTCCATGTTGATCCAGAACGAGTGCGTATCAACCGGTACCGCGTCCAAAATTTGCTTGTCGCCCGGCTTCTTGAATGTTCCCGGCGCGAACGAGTTTGCATACGCCTGGGACATGTCAGTCTGCCCGCGATAGTAGTTGATGTTCTGATTGTCGATCGCGAAGCGCAGGTACTCGTTAACCTGATACTGCACGCCTACGACCCAGCGCTGGAAGTCGAGCGGATCGCTCTGAACATTAGTGTTCGGATGCCACAACGACCACAGACCGAACGCGGTGAACGGCGTACGCGGAATGTGGTAGTGGCCCATCAGGTCGAAGCCGTTCTGCACCGATCTGCCGTTGTTCAGGAACGCCGTCGTCATCGTGTTGAAATTGGCGTATGAATATGCGGTTTTGCCGATATCGAAGGTGGTAGTGGTCGACGGTCCACTGCCGGAGAACAGATTACCGCTGCTGAAGGCGTTGTGGCCCCAGTCAAACTCGCCGATGATGCCCCAGTTTTCCGCCGTGTAGTGCGCGAGGAACGCCGAGCGCATGATATGCGCTTCGGGTGCCTGGTAGAATGGCTTGACGCCGACGGTGTCCGGAGCGACGTTGCCATAGCCGTAGTCGAAGAACCAGGTCAAGCCGAGTCCATCGAAGCGCCATTTGGCGCCGAACGGATAGGCGCTGATGCGCGCCATGGCCTGCTTGGTGTTGGTCTCCTCCTGCGCGTGGAAGCTCGAGTTGTCGTAGACGCCGACATTGTAGTCAGCGTACTGCAATTCGTTGAACTTGATCGGTCCATTGACTGCGAGGCCGACCTGCGAAGACGAGAGTGAATAGTAGTTCCACGGGGTCAAGTTTACATAACGGAATCCGTACAGGTCTTCCTCCCATGAAACGAAGGCGTTCGGTATTTGGCCCATTTGAACCGCGTCGCCCTTCATTGGGTCGAAACCATTGAACAGCTTGTTGTATTCCAGGTAGCCGTATTTGAGGCGGAAGCCCAGATTGCCGTCCAGGTTGCTCGAGTAACTGGTACCGTTGCCGATCGCGTCCGCGGTGCTGCCGCCGACCTGCCGGTAGATATTCGGCGTAATTCGGGCCGTCCACCCATCGGTCGGAAAGAAATAGAAGTTCAGGTAGGTTCGAGTGATATCGAACGAGTTGAAGATATTGTTCTGGGGGCCCGGATTGTTGATTTGCGTCAATTCCTGCGGCTGAAAACCGGTATGCGTGTACAACCGGTAATCCCCGTAGACCAGCGTTCCGACCCGGAACTTGTCCTGGAAATTGTCGATGTACGAGCGCCACGCCGGCTTGATCTCGGCCATCTGCCGCTCCATATCCGAGTTGCTCATCTGGAGCTGTGCGTTCTGCTGCACCAACTGTGAGATCTGCTGCTTGTTCGCATCGAGCTGCGCCTGGGTCTTCTGCTCGACCTTCTGCTCAATGGCGCTGGTGTCCAATGCCGCCGCGGGAACCTCGGTCAATAGCGTGCGGCCCCTTCCCGGCTTAGTGAACACCTGACCGGTGGCAGGGTCGACATACAGCTTCAGCATGGCACTCTGCGCCCGTGCCGGTGCCGTCGGCCCCAACGCGAGCATCGCGGCACCCAGGGCGGCCGCAATCGCGAGTCTAAACTTTCTGACTTTCACTGGTTTCCTCCCATGTTTTCTGGCGCCGTAATCGCCAGGTCCCTATTGCCCCGACTGTTGCTGCGCGGCGTACTGCGCGCGCCATCTCGAGAGCTGGAACGAGGTGTAAGTCTTGCCGTTGCACACATACTTGTTCGGCGATCCGCTGTTGGTCAGGGTGCAATCCGCAACCTCCGGCGGCGGCCCCGTTGGCTTGCCATTAGCCATCGCCGCACCCGGCGGCGGGAAATTGCCGCTGCTACCGCCGCCAGTCCACGACTGAATCGTGGAGCAACCGGTGAGCGCGGTTGCGATAATTGCCCCCGCGAGGCTCACTCGCAGAAGCTGGCTATTCCACCTGACTTTCATAAGCATCCCTCCGTTCCCTCCCTGGCCGGCCTCACTTTGCCGGAACCACAATCGAATCCAGTTGCGGACCTTCGAGCGCCACCACCTGGGCAGGAAGTGGCGCGTAGTTGAGCGGTGCCGCGTATTGCTGTCCTGCGTGCAACGCCCAATTGATAAATCTCTTCACCTGTGTGCCCGTCTCGTGATTCGACTGCTGTTGATAAACCAGCAGGTAAGTGAACGATGAGATCGGGTAGGAATCCGCACCGGGTGCATCGGTAATCGACACGCGGAAGTCCGCAGGCATGTTGTTCGCGACGCTCGCGGCAGCCGCAGTCACGCCCTGCAAGCTCGCGGTGACCCAGTTGCCGTCGTGATTCTTGAGATCGGCGAACGGGATGTGATTGGTCAGCGCATATATCAGCTCGACATAGCCGACCGCCCCTGGCGTCTGTTGAACCAGCGCCGTCACGCCCTCATTGCCTTTGCCGCCGAGCCCCACAGGCCACTTCAGCGAGGTCGCCTTGCCGACTCCCGATGACCAGGCCGGGCTGACCTTCGACAGATAGTCCGAGAAGATGTAGGTCGTGCCGCTGCCGTCAGATCGATGGCAAACGACGATGTCAGTCGCGGGCAGGTTGGCGCCCGGATTGAGCGCCGCGATCTGGGGATCGTTCCATTTCACGATCTTGCCCATGAACATGCCCGCAACGACCGGTCCCGTCAGCTTCAATTGCCCGCTGAAGCCGGGCAGGTTGTAGGCGATCACGACCGCGCCCATCACCGAGGGAAAGTGCAATATCTTTCCCGGCGCGGCCTTGAGCTGCTCGTCGTTCAAAGGCGCATCGCTGGCGCCGATGTCGACGGTGCGGTTCGAGAGCATCCGAATCCCGCCGCCCGATCCGATCGATTGATAATTGAAGCGAACGTCAGGATCGGCCTTGGCGTAAACGTCGAACCATTTCGAATAGATCGGATACGGAAACGTAGCTCCCGCACCGTTGATCAACAGCACGGCGCGGCTTGACGCGTAGCTTCCCAGCACCCCGATCAGCGCGAGAAGTACGGCCACCACAGTTCGTCTTTTCATCAATCCATTTCCCGTAGGTCAGTACTCTGCCGCCGCACGGTATTGCGCGGCGCGGTGAATGTACGAGCGAAAGGTTACGGTGCGATTAATCGGCGATTGCAGTCGATTGAAATCCGTCGCCTTGACGCGTCCTGCCCTCTGCAAACTGCTCCAGCGGACGGTTGATCTTGCGGGGCGCGCTCAACGACAATTGCCGCGCAAGCCGCCGCCGCCGCGCGCGATCGTCCATCGCGGGATGCATCTTCTTTATGGCGAGTGACGGCGAATCGATGGTGAGAAATGGCGACCGCTCTTGAAGGCATCAAGGTTGTTGAAATCTCTTCCAACCTCGGCGCGGAATACGCCGCCTGGATTCTCGCCGAGCAGGGCGCACGCACTATCAAGGTAGAGCCACCAGATGGCTCGCTGCGCCGCGGCTCGCCGCACTTTCATGTTCTGAACCGGTCGAAGCAGCCGATCTTCTTCGACATCGATTCGGCAGCCGAGCGAATCGCCGAACTGGTGCGATGGGCTGACATCGTGGTGACGGGCTTCACCCCTGATCGTCTGAGGCGACTCACGCTCGACTATGACTCGATTAAGGGCGCAAACGCTCATGCGATCGCCGTCAATGTGTCGCCCCTTGGAAGCAGCGGCCCGCTGGCGAATTTCGATGCGAACGACGACCTTGTGGCCGCATTGGGCGGCATAACCGGCAACCAGTGGGCCCGCAGCGCGAATCCCGTCGCACTGGTCTTTCCCGCCCCCAGCTACTCGGCGGGACTGATAGCGGCGACGGCGGCCACCGCTGCGCTGTACGCGCGCGACGGCAGCGGCGCGGGCGAGGCGGTGGAAGTGTCACTGCTGGCGGGTGCGTTCTCGCTCCAGACCGGCGGGATCATCCGCAACGAAAAAATGACCACGCTGTATCATGGGCCGCAGGACCCGCTCGGCCCGATTCCCTGCTATCGATTGTTCCAGGCGGGCGACGGCCGCTATCTGTTCGCGGCCTGCGGCAACGCAACCTTCTGGGGCAAGTTCACGCTCGCAATCGAACGGCCCGACCTGGTCGCCGACCCGCGATTCGAAAATGCACCGTGGGGAATTCCGAGCGCCCACTGGCAGGAACTCAAGGACATCATCGAGCCGATCATCCGGACCAAACCGCGCGCCGAATGGCTACGGATTCTGCGCGAATACGACGTACCGTGCGCGCCGGTGATGACGCGCCAGGAACATATCGAATGGGAACAGACGCGCGCGCTCGGCATGCGCCAGGAGATCAATGATCCAACGCTGGGCGCCACGGTCCAGATGGGCTTGCCGTTCTTCCTGAACGACACGCCCGGCGCGATTTCGGGGCCGGCGGCGGCGCGCGGCGACGATCACGTCGCGAGGAAATGGATCGCCGCATCGAATCCCCCGCAAACCGCGGCTGCGCCTATTCAACCGAAGATTTCGGGAAAGGGCCCACTCGACGGTGTGGTCGTGCTGGATTTTGCCAGCTATATCGCGGGCTCGTACGGCCCGATGATACTCGCGCAACTCGGCGCGAACGTGATCAAAATCGAGAGTCTCGAGGGCGACTCGTTCCGCCACTTCGGTTTCGGCTTTCTGGGCTGGAATCAGGGCAAGCGCGGGCTCGCGCTCAATCTAGCGACCGATGAGGGCCGCGAGATCATCCATGGATTGACGAAAAAGGCCGACATTGTTGTTGAAAACCTGCGGCCCGGGCGGATGCGCCGGTTCGGCTTCGACTACGAAACTCTCGCCGCGCTCAATCCGCGCATCATCTATATGTCGGTGAATGCATTCGGGAACCACGGGCCCGAACACAACCAGCCCGGTTTCGATCCGCTGCTGCAATCGCGGTCGGGCGTGATGGCGGCCCAGGGCGGTCCCCATGGGCACCCGGTCTACCTGACCTGCGCGATATGCGATTACGGCGCCGCGATGATCTCGGCGCTGGGATGCGTGACGGCACTGCGCGCGCGTGAGTTGACCGGCCGTGGACAATTCTGCGAGACCTCGCTGCTGCAGGCCGCGATGGCCCTGCAAGCGGGCGAATTCATTTTCTACCGGGGCCGGCCGACCTCGAGAACGGCAACGCCGAGTATCGCGGCCGGTCGGCATTGTCGCGCGCCTACCGATGCCGCGATGACGCGTGGCTGTTCATATCGCTAAACGCCGCCGAGCAGTGGACCTCGCTTCAGCGGATTCTGGCGTTGCCGTCGACGTTTGATTGGGCGACCGCCGCCGGCGAACCGAACGACGGCAAGCTGGCGGCGGCGCTCGAAGCCGTCTTTACCGGGCAGGATCGCGCGGCCGTGCTCGCGATGCTTGCGGAAGCGCATGTGCCCGCCGTGCCGGTTCTTCACTTTGGCGACCTCTTTGATGATCCCCAGGTGCGGGCGAACGAACTGATCGCCGAGTTGCAGCACCCAAATTGGGGCAAGGTGTGGCAGACGGGGTCACTGATGAAATTCTCTGCCAGGCAGGCACGAATCGAGCACACCGCGCCACTGCTCGGCCAGCATACCGACGAAGTCCTGAAAGAATTTCTCGGCTACGACGCGGAGAAAATATCGACGCTGCGCGTGCGGAATATTGTTCGATGACTGTTCCTCTAATCGGTAACCGATTTCAAAAGAGGTGACCAATGCCGCTCATTACCCCGGAGACCGTGAAGCGCACGTTGAAAGACATCTACGGTTACGACATCAGCGATGACGCCGCGGGTGCAGTCGCCAACACCGCGGGCTCGATGCTGTCGCTGGCGCAGCACCTTGGCACGCTGGGGCTGGAGGGAATCGAACTGCCGTTCGGCTACGCGACCCTGATGACCGAGGCGATGCGAACCGCCGCGAAGAAGTAGGAGCGCGCGATGGCTCATTCATACGAAGAATTGCTTTCCTTTGATGTCGCCGCGCTCGGCAAGAAGCTCCGCGCCAAGGAAATATCGCCGGTCGAATTGACCGAGGCGTATCTCGATCGCATTCAACGCACCGACGACAAAATCCGCGCCTACATCACCGTGACCGCCGACCTCGCGCGCAAAGCCGCCCGCAAGGCCGAGCACGAGATCGTGGCCGGCAAATGGCGCGGGCCGTTCCATGGCGTGCCAATCGCGCTGAAGGACCTTTGCTACACCAAGGGCATCGTCACGACTGGCGGATCGAAAATCCTGGCGGACTTCAAGCCCGGCCACGATTGCACCGTGTGGACGCGGCTTTCGCGCGCGGGCGCGATTTTGCTCGGCAAGCTCAACCTGCACGAATTCGCATACGGAATCACGTCATCGAATCCGCATTGGGGATTCGTACGCAATCCTTACGCGCTCGATCGGATACCCGGCGGATCGAGCGGCGGCTCCGCGGCGGCAATCGTCGCGCGCTCGGCTGCAGCAACGATCGGAACCGATACCGGCGGCTCGATTCGTATTCCGGCCGCGCTCTGCGGATGTATCGGGCTGAAGCCGACGTGGAGCCGCGTCAGCCGCCATGGCGTGCTGCCGCTCGCCTATACGATGGATCACGTGGGCCCGATTACGCGCACTGTGCGCGACGCGGCGCTGATGCTCAACGTGATCGCAGGACACGACCGCAACGACGCGACCTCGAGCCGCGAGCGCGTGGTTGATTACACGCAGCAGCTCGACGCTGGCGTGGGCGGATTGAAGGTCGGTATCGTACGCGAGCTGATGGATGGGCTTTCGTCGGAAGTGCAGCGCTCATTCGAAAGCGCAGTCGCGCAACTGCGCGCGCTGGGCACGACCGTGGATGAAGTCACGATTCCGTCACTGCCGCTCTCGGGCATCATCAACGGCATCGTCACCTGGGCCGAAGCGACCGAGATCCACCAAGAGTGGATGGCGACCCGTCCGCAGGATTACGGCGATGACGTGCGCCGCTTGCTCGAAGTCGGGATGATGATTCCCGCCGGCGCTTATGTGCGTGCGCAAAGGGCGCGCGCCCGCGTGTTGGCGCACGCCATGGAGGCCCTCGCGAGCCGCGACGTGCTCATCGCGCCGGGCGCGGCAATTCCGGCGCCAAAAATCGGCGAGAGCCGCAGACTGGATTCGGACAGCGGCTCCGTGGATGTGCTGACGGGAATTCTGCGCTTCACGCAGCCATTCGACGTGACGGGTCAGCCGGCAATCGCAATTCCGACCGGCCTCTCATCCGAAGGGCTACCGCTGGCGATGCAGATAGTAGGCCGCCCGTTCGCGGAAGCAGCGGTCCTGCAAGTCGCATCGGCCTACGAAAAGGCCCGCGGCGCGTTGCCGGCACCACCCGCGATCTGAGGAAACAGACGCAGGCTAGAAGCCTGTGTTCTTTGTTTCGAAAATCGTTTCGTCCTGCCCTACGATGCGATACTCGGCTTCATCGCCAAGTACTGCTGCCAGACGCTGCGCTCCACATCGTTCTCGGGCATACCGACTTTTTCCAGTTCCTCTGTCCAAGTCTTGCAGGCATTCTCCGCACGATTGAGTAGCAAATCGATCACCTCGCGGTTCTGTGCGCCCTTGGCAAAGTCCTCCTGATACAAAGTCGGCTTTTCCTGCTTTACCGCGTCCAGATATTTGACCGTGTACACCATGAAAAGCGGCAACAGAATGAAATTCTGCTTCGGATCTTTGCTAACGATTGAAGCACCATCGGTGTGCAAAGCGGCCGTCATCGTCTCGGCAGTGATGGTGTATGCGTTGAGTTCATCGAATAACTCGATAGGAAATGTCTGTGCGGACGCTTTCCACGCTTGTTGATAGGTGTTCTGGACCAGCGATAAGCCGCTGAGTGCGGCGGCATCTTTGGTTGGAAACTCCCCGAGTAACAATACGTTCGCACGGGGCAAAGAACTTCTGTCTTTAAAATCAAAGCATGTGTTCTCTTTTACGTCAGGAACGTACAGGCAATCCCCCTTCGCCAGATTGTGCGTCGTCTCATGGAGCAGGGTGGCAATTGACACGTAGTAGGCAAACCCATTTTTGTCGGAGCAGTCTAACCACTTCGCAAGACCCCGTTCCGGATCGTCCCAATGCTCGGCGAACCGCTCGCGATATGTGTTGACGATCGCATCGCCGTCAGAAAAATGAAGCTGATGAATGTCCTGTAACGCATGATTTAAGCAAGCTTGGGCCTGTTCTGGAGACGGACGGAGACCAATAGGACGGGTGTGGGCGTCAAAGCGTCCTCCATAATAAACCACAGTGAATTCAGAGCCGCGGCGCTGATACACCCTTTGGTGACAACTTTTCTGAACGAGCTGTGTTTCCTCTGGTATTTTTCCTTTAGATGCGGGGTCGGCGTCGGTAGCAGTTACCAACATGGGAAGGATCAGGTCGGCTTCGCTGTCCGTGAGACACGGCCACAGACGCATCTCCAGTGCCGCCCGCGTGGTCGGACTGCACGAGGTCGCCGCGAAGATCGCCAATGCGCAGGCAGCGCTAGCAAGACGGAGCCACATCCGCTCATTTGGAATCATCGGCCCCCCTTTGATTCCTCAATCGATTCGCAGATCGTTTGGCGATGGTAGCGGTGGGAATGGCGCGGCCGGCAGCGTTTGATACCAGTACGCTACTGATGCGATGTCGTCCTGGAGCGGCTTGAACTCCGCGCCACGGCGCGGGTCCCCGCGCCATCCGAGCGCCTGGATCGTCACACGCAGGTCGCGCTTGAAGCGAATCGGATCGGGAATGTGCCATCGGTACATTCCGAACCGCATCTGCGATTGATATAGCCCGTCGGGCCGAATCACCTGCGGCAGGCCCGCGTATGGCGTCGTGAACTCGCGGTAGCCGCCGTTCTCCTTCCCCACGTCGAAGTTGTACGAACCGCAGAAATAATCTTCGGTGCCAGTTCCGCAGATAGTCGGGAACTCCGTATCACCATCGAGGAAGAATTTGATCTCGCCCTCGCCCCACCATCCGTTGCTGTTGACGCTCCAGGCGATATAGGTGCCGACGTAATGGCCTTTGCCCTTCACGCCATCCAGAAGAGTGTGAACCTGTTTATATGGCAGCGGGTTCACGCGCCGGAACTGCGCATGAAAGTAGGCCGCATCGTCCACGACTTCGGTCAGTGCGTAGTTCAGCTGGTAGAAAAGGATCATCGGGGTTTCCGCGGTGTTGGTCAGCGTAATTCGTGCGCGCTTGCGAAACGGCATTTCCCAGTAGCAATTGAAAGCGCTGCCCGGGTTCACGCACACCGCGAGCGATGACACCTGCGCGTAGCGATTCCATCCGCAGGCAAAGAAATCTCCCACCGGACACTCCACGGCCGGCGCCGTCTCGTCATCCCAATAGAAACGCAGGATCGAGCTTCGCCACGGCCCGGTCGGCGTCATCCAGATTTGCTGGATCGCGCCCTGCCCCGCGATGTCCGCGAGCACCGCGGTCGCGCCGCCCGCAATCGTGATGTAGGGAGAGACCTTCCATCCCTGACCCAGGCTGCGCGCGGGACTGGTCTTCGGGTCAGGCAGCGCCATCGCGCCCTTGCCCTTTTCGCCGGTCGGATTTTCGGGGCTGATCGATCGCGATTCCGCATCCGAAAGGCGCGAAAGATTGCCGAGATGAAGACCTAAGCCGTTGAATGAAGCCATCGCCATGCGACCTCCGGGCGCGCGAGATTGTAGGCGAATGGCAGTACGCTGCGGAAGAACGCGTCGAGGAAACAGAAATCCGCAGATTTCGCAGATTTACCAGACTCAGAATTCTAACTCCGCGAAATCTGTGAAATCCGCGGATTCTTTGCTTCGGAGTTACAGCTCAAGTTCGACGGTCACGAAATCGTGGTCGGAGAGGCGGGCGGAGAAAAACGACGGGCGCGCGGGGATTACGGCCGCGCTGCGTGGGACAGACTTCAGTCCTCGCGTCGCAATCCAATCGAGCTTGGGCCGGAACAGCGTCGGTATGGCGCGGCTAAAGGTAAAGGTCGGCCGGCGTGGCGCGTTGACCCCTTCGATCGTCAGGCCGCGCTCGAATATTCGTTCGAACAGCGGCTCGTAACGCTGCGGCGAATGGAACCGCCACGGCATGATGAACATGCGCGCACACGCGCTCAGCAAGGCGCGCAGGGTCATCAATTCGGTGGTGGTCGTGTTCAAATCGCCGCCGAAAATTGCGGGACCATGCGGAGGGAACTCCGCCATATATGTTGCCATCTGCCGTTCGCGCTCGAACGGATCGCAATGGCTCGCGAGATGCGCCACCCCAACCGTCACGTCGCGGCCGCCGAAGCGCGCCCTGACGATGAGCCCCGTCGGCAGGCCGACACGCCTGCGGACAAACTCACTCAACATCTCGGGGGCCGGCAGCGGCATCGCGACGGCGCGGACAGTTTCGAGCGGCATCGTCGAGAGGATCGCGTTGCCGAGAAAAGACTTGTGCGTGCCATCTCCCGCCGGCCTGCCGAACTCCGGAACATACGCAAAGCTCATCTGGAGCCGCTCCGCCAGTTCCGAGGCAATCTCGCGCCGGTCGGTCCGCTCCGTTCCCCAATCTGATTCACAGAGCAGAATGAGCGAGCTGCGGTTCAGCGGAGGA
This sequence comes from Binataceae bacterium (SeqCode), assembly GCA_052146355.1. Classification (GTDB taxonomy): domain Bacteria; phylum Desulfobacterota; class Binatia; order Binatales; family Binataceae; genus JAFAHS01. The sequence continues at coordinate 25,250 of JBKQNE010000232.1, forward strand.
CGCGCAAAGCACGCCGCGATACCCTCGAGATGCACACCGCCGCGGGCGTTGAACAGAGTAACGCGAAGCGGGCCCGGGATGTGTCGGCCGGGGCGATTTGAAACGATGGGCTCGAAAAGCGGCGCAAGAAAAGGTTGGTCCGCGAGTCGCGATCCTCTGTTCATGTCGACGAGCGCGAGCTCAGGCTTCGAGTTCCGCGGCCAGCTCCTTGAAGCCGGTGATGGGTGGCGAGCAGGTACGATCGCGGCACACGTATGCCGTCAGGTGTCCGTCCACCTGCCGTTTGTCGCGGACTTGCTCCGGCAGATTCCCCGCCGCGGCTACGCCCTTCGGGTCCGCCTCAAAGATGGCCAAGTTCGGTACGTAAACCAGCCCGAGCCGCTCGATCCATTCGCGAAATTCAACGGAGCCACGGTCGCCAACCAGAACAACTTCGGTCGCGCCGCGATGGTACAGATCGACCGCTTCGAGCATGTGCGAAAACCCGAATGGCTGCTTCTCGATGAACTCGCGGAACAGGCGCAGTGCGCGCTGCGCTTCGATCCGATAGCGCTCGTCGCCGGAATATTCCGCGATGCGCAGCAGGGCCATCACCGCGGCGCTGTTGCCTGAGGGAGTCGATCCGTCGAACGCGGCCTTGCTGCGCGTAATGAGCGCTTCGTGATCCTCCGAGGTGAAAAAGAAGCCGCCTTTTTCACGGTCCGCGAAACGCTCCAGAATTACGTCGGCCAGAGTTCGCGCCTGCGCGAGATAACGCGGGTCGAGCGATGCCTCGTAGGTGTCGATCATCGCGCCCGCGAGCAGGGCGTAGTCTTCCAGGTAGGCGTTGAACCGCGCGATACCGTCCTTGTACGAGCGCTTGAGCGCGCGGCCATCCCACATTTTCGTCATGATGAAATCGATCGCGCGCCGCGCCGCATCGAGGTAACGCGGCTCGTGATGCGCCCGGTAGCCCTCGGCGAATGCCGAGATCATCATCGCGTTCCAGGCGGTCAGAATCTTGTCGTCGCGCCCGGGGTGAACCCGCTTTTCGCGCTCGGCGAGCAGTTTTTGGCGAATCGTGCCGATGGCTGACTCGATCTCGCCCTCGCTTTTTCCAAACATCCGCGCCGCGTCGGCCGGCTCGATCGTGCGATGCAGGATGTTCTCGCCTTCGAAGTTTCCTTCCACGCTGATGTCGAAATAGCGCTCCGAGATCTCTGCCAACTCCGGGCCCAGTATTTGATCGACTTCCTCGGGCGTCCAGATGAAAAACTTCCCCTCGACACCCTCGCTGTCGGCGTCCTGGCTGGAATAAAACCCGCCCTCTGGATCCGTCATTTCACGCAGAACGTAGTCGAGAATCTCGCGCGATATCGTCAGAAACTCAGCCTCGTTCATCGCGCGGCCCGCGTCGGCATAAATGCGAGCCAGCAGCGCGTTGTCGTAGAGCATCTTCTCGAAATGCGGCACCAGCCACCGATCGTCGACGCTATAGCGATGGAACCCGCCGCCGAGCTGATCGTAGATGCCGCCGCGCGCCATCTTCTTGAGCGTGTGCCGCACCATTTCGGCCATCGACTCGTCGCCCTCCGCGGCGAAAACGCGAAGAAACAGCGAGAACACAAACGTGTTGGGAAATTTCGGCGCACCGCCGATGCCACCATTGATGCTGTCGTAGGCCCCTGCCAGCGAGCGGGCCGCGTCTACCGCGAGATCGCGGCGCAAGTCACCATCGGTAGGCTCGTACTTCGAAAGCGCCCCCAGCGCCTCCGTGAGCTTCTCAACGTTATGCTTAACTTCGTGCGCGCCGCTCTGATACGCGTTCGCCACGGCGGCAAGGATACGTGGAAACCCGGGCATGCCCTGCCGATCTTCCGGCGGCCAATAAGTTCCACCAAAGAATGGTTTGGCATCCGGCGTCAGGAACATCGTGAGCGGCCATCCGCCGCGCCCCGTGATGATCTGGACGGCATCCATGTAGATCTGGTCCAAATCGGGCCGTTCCTCGCGGTCGACCTTGATAGGCACGAAGTTGTTGTTCATCATGCGCGCGATCGCGTCATTTTCGAACGATTCGCGCTCCATCACGTGGCACCAATGGCAGGCAGAGTAGCCGATCGAAAGGAGAATCGGTTTGTTTTCCTCTTTCGCGCGGCGCAAAGCTTCCTCGCCCCACGGATGCCAATCGACGGGATTGTAGGCGTGTTGGCGCAGGTATGGGCTCTGCTCGTTGATCAGGCGATTGGGCTTGCGCCCCTGGTGCTCTTGATGTTTGCTCATCGGCTCTCGAATGCGACGGAAATCCGCCGCCTAAAATGCAACCTTTGCTGTGCGGGAGAAGCGCAAATTCGCCGCGTCTTCGACGCTAGCATGCACCACGGAGGCGTTCCACGCGGGATTGTGAGCTTATGGCGGAAACGCGATGCCGCCGGATAGAATTTTGCTCCAATGAGTTCAGCTCCCCGCAGCTATGTGTCGTCCGAGGCGGCGCCGGCGATCGAAATATCGTCCGCGCGATGGTGTCTCGGGTTCACCGCGATTCTGCTCCTCGCCGCCATTTTGTTTCTCGCGCGCCTGGGCGATCGGGCGCTGTGGTCGTCGGAGTTTCGATGGGCCGAGATCGCGCGCGAGATGATCACCACGCACAACTATTTCTGGCCCACCATCAACGGCCGCGTCTATTACGACAAGCCGCTCGGCTCCTATTGGCTGGTCGTCGGGTCCACGTATCTAACCGGCGGCATGAATGAGGCCGCATCGCGCCTTCCCTGCGCCATCGCAGGTGTCCTCGCCGTTGCGTTCCTGATGCTGCTCGTCAGGAGGCTGTACGATAAGCGCACGGCATTACTCTCCGGAATAATTCTAGCAACCAGCTTCAGTTTCGTTTTCTTTTCACGTCATGCTTCCGCGGACGTCGAGACGCTGACCGGTGAACTCGCAGCATTGCTGCTTTTTATCCGGCACGAAGATCATCCGGACGGATGGTGGGTGGTGGGATTGTGGTTGATCATGGCGATCACATCGCTCACCAAAGGCCTGCTGGGATTTGTCCTGCCGCTCATGACGATCGGAATCTATTGCGTGCTTGCCGACGGGTGGCGCGAGCTTGGCGATCGTCTCCTTAAGGGCCCTCTGGCGGCGCGCATTCGATGGGTGATCGGTCGGAATCGATGGCTGTTCAACTGGAAATCGATTCTCGCGATCGCGCTGGGATTCGCAATTTACTACGCGCCATTTGCGCTTTCGCATCAGGCACAAGGCTCGGAGAAGGGATTGCGGATGGTCTGGCGGGAAAACGTGGTGCGATTTTTCCGCCCGTTTGACCATCGCGGTCCGATTTATCTCTACGTCTACGTGATCTTTGCTCTGATGGCGCCATGGGCGATGCTGCTGCCGGCCGCGCTCGTCGAGATTCATAAGCGTCGATCGATTGGCGACGAGGCTGCGCGCAGCGATCGTTTTGCCCTGGTGTATTTTTGGGCGACTTTCGCGTTCTTCACGCTTTCGGGCTCCCGTCGTAGCTATTACATCCTGCCGATTCTTCCGGCTGCCGCAATTGTCGTCGCGCGGCTGCTATATGGTGGCGATCTACGCTCCGACTGGTCGCGCCGTCTGCTCGCGTTCGGATACGGCGCAACCGCGATCGCCGCATTGGGAGGTATCGCGATCTTGTTACCCCCATCATGGATCCTGCCTGGGAACCTGGGGCAGATGCCCCCCGCGCCAAGTCCGGTCGCCTTTGCGATTGCGTGGCTGCTCAGTGCCGCCGGGATCGTCTATGCGATGCGCAGGTACGGGCCCGCACGCGCGGCTGTTTCCGTCGCAATCACCGCCTACGTCGTCATGGCGTACATCTACGTCTTCGCGATGCCGGCAGCGGATGAATATCGTGGCGAAAAGCCATTCGCTACCCAAACACTGCATCAACTGGGCGGAGATCTGAGTCACGTTGCGTTCTATCGCACTCAAGAGTCTTTGTTTTATTTGAACCCACCGCAGCCCCTGCCGCAGTACGAACGGTTGCCGGACCTGATAAATGCAATTCAGAACGATGGCATTGCCTGGGTGATAGTGCGGCGCAAGGATTTACCCACTATCGGCGTGCCGACGGAGGTCGAACTCAGCGAGCCATCGTTTCCCTGGGAAGATGAGGAGCAGCTCCGCAACAAGGTTGTATTGGTGAAGATTGAGTCGACCGGCCAGAGCGATCCGAGAAGTTGAACTGCCGGAGGGGCTGCTACGGACGCATTGCCGGCGAGACACGACCACTAGCGCGGGGGGGGGGAATCCGAGAATGGAAACGTACCAGCAGCGACTCGGCCCGAACGGCCCCCTCGTGTCGACGCCAGACCAAGCTTCGACCTTGCGCCGCGAACGAATATTTCTCCTGTTCCTGGTCGCAATTCCAGCGGCGGCGGTCATACCGATTCACCAGCTTTCCATGGCGCAGTATGCGTACCGCATCGGATGGTTCGCGCATCTGGAACCCCGGTAGCAAGTGTATGTATACGCGCTCTTCGTTTTATTGGTGGCTGCGCTCACCTACCTTGGTGGCCTGGTAGGTTTGTGGGCCGCAAAGCGAGCTCACCTTACCCCGATGCCGATCATCGACGCGGAAGGCGGCACAATTACTGACCGTCTGCGCGAGCTTCGTCCTGCCATTCGCTTCGGTCTACTCTGCGTCGCGATTTCGTTTCTGATCGCGGTGCCGCAATCCCTTCTATTCGGCTCAGGTCCATCCGCGGGCACCAACCCCATGCTTCTTGCACGGAGGACTCACGCCGTCGACGTGATGAATCAGCTCGTCACGTGGCGTTCGATTGGCGTGATCGTTCTTGGAGCGCCCATCAGAGAGGAAATCGTGTTTCGATTGCTGCTCGTCTCGGTGATGGGCTGGCTGCTGGGAGAATTCTGGAAGCGCGACGCCTCGAATAGAGTCATGTGGACGGCGGTAGTCGTGTCCGGACTCTTGTTTGGGCTGCTGCATGTGATGGGTGGGCAGAGCGTTGCCTGGTGGCGGCCGATTTACGCGCAGGTGTTTCTCGATGCGCGCACATATGTCGGCATGGTGCTGGCATGGGTCTACTGGAAGCGAGGAATCGAGGCATCGATCGTCGCTCACGCGACTTTGAATACGATTGCCCCGCTAATCGTGGGTCTGGCGATATTTATAATTCGCGGATACTAGGCGCGGTACTACAGGCGCATCGGCATGACGACGTATGTGAAGGTGCTGTCGGCCGGTGTTCTGACGACACCGGGGCTCGCATCGTCGGAGAGACCCAACTCGATTTCGCTCTCGGAGGAAATTACTCCCAGCGCGTCGCGCAGATAGTTACCGTTGAATCCGATCGCAAAGTCTTCGCCCTTGAAGGAGACATCGATCGATTCGTTAGCCTCGCCCATCTCGGGGCTGGTCGAAGATACCGTAAGCGTGCCGCTGGACAGTGAAAATTTGATCCCGTGATAGCGCTCGTTGGAAAAAATTGACGCGCGCTTGATCGCCGAAAATAGCGCATCGCGGCCGACCGCAATCTGATAACGCGAACTCTTGGGAACCACACCGCGATAGTCCGGAAATTCGCCCTCCACCAAGCGCATCGAGACATCGGTGTCGCCGCGCTTCAGGTAAGCGAGCTGTCCGTCGAAACTTAGTTTCGTCTCCTCGTCACCGGTTTGATCGAGGAGTTTCCGCAATTCCTGAAGTCCCTTGCGCGGAATGATAACCCCGCTATCGACTTTAAAGCCCTCCGCGTCGCGTTCGATCATCGAAAGGCGGTGCCCGTCGGTGGCCACCATTCGTACTTTGTTCGATCCTGCGGACTCCACCAATACTCCGCTCAAGTTGTAGCGCGCTTCGTCGGGGCTGACCGCAAAGATCGTCTTGTCGATCATGACCGCGAGGACGGAGGCGGGAATATTCAGCTCGGCCTTCAGGCCCTTTTTGGCAGTCGATCCATCAGCTTTTCCGGCGCTCTGGCTAGGCATCGCGGGGAAGCTTCGCGGATCGAGACCCATCATCTTGAACTTTGCACGACCGCACTTCAGCTCCACCCAATCGCCATCAAGCGAATCGAGCTTGACCTCATCGCCCTCGGCCTCACGGACGATTTCGAAAAGTTTTCGCGCGTTAAGGGTTATGCTTTTGTCTTTGCCAGATTTGCATACGACCCGGGTCCTGATGCCGACCTCCAAATCAGTCGCACTGAGCAAAAGACTTCCGCCTTCAGGTTCTATCAAAACATGGCCAAGGATCGGCACGGTTGTTCGCCGTTCGACGATTCCCTGAACCAAGGCCAAGGCATTCAGCAAAGATGCACGTTCAATGACGAGTCCCATCGATTTTCCGCCGCTTACTACTCCTAAAAGATCTTAGATCTATTTAAAAGAACCAGTAGTACCAGTAACGGTTGTTGATTTGTTGAGCAACCTATCAAGCCCTTGATTTGTAAAGAGAATTGTCGGGGTACAACCTGTCAGCCAAATCTCCTGACAATCCCACGCCCGCCGCATTCGCACCTTCACCCCGATTTATCAGATCAGTTATGCGCCGGTCCTCAACAACCTTGTCCACACTTATGCCGCATTGGCCCGGATGGCCTTCAACTCGCGCTCGATCTTCTCAATCGAAAGCCTGAAGGCGGAGTCATTGGTAACCCTTCGCTGGATAAGGTTGAAGGCGTGGATGACCGTAGAATGATCGCGCCCGAACGCTTCGCCGATGACCGGAAAAGAACTGGAGGTCAGCTTTCGGCAAAGATACATCGCGACCTGGCGGCAAAATGCGATGTGTTGCGTGCGTTTCTTGGATTTCAGATCAGCCAGCCGAATGTGGAAGAAATCCGAGACCGTCTTCTGGATCATTTCCACGTCCGGCTTTGCATCGTGGTTCCTGATCAGATCGTGAAGCGCCTGGCGCGCGAACTCGACAGTAATCGCCGACTTGTTCAGTGATGCGAGGGCGGCAAGCCGGGTCAGGCATCCTTCCAGTTCGCGAACGTTCGATTGCACGCTCTGCGCGATGTAGAGAGACACGTCGGAAGCGAGGCGGAGATTTTCCAGAACCGCCTTCTTCTGGACGATCGCGACGCGGGTTTCCAAATCAGGCGGCGCGATATCGGCAATTAGTCCCGATTCAAACCGGTTGCGCAGACGTTCCTCGAGTTCGGGAATTTCGCGCGGCACTTTGTCCGAGGTCAGAACGATCTGATGCCGATCGCCGTGGAGCGCATTGAAGGTGTGAAAGAACTCCTCCTGGGTCCGCTCGCGCCCGGCCAGGAACTGGACATCGTCCAGAATCAGCGCATCGACTCTCCGGAATTTGTCCCTGAACTCGTTCATCTTATCGCGTCGCAGCGAGCTGATGAGTTCGTTCATGAAGATTTCGGCCGGCATGAAGAGAACCTTGCGCGGCCGGTCGCCGGATCCGTAGATGTGATGCCCGATCGCGGTCACCAGATGGGTCTTGCCCAAGCCCACCCCGCCATAAATAAAAAGCGGGTTGTATTTTTCGCCGGGCTGATTGGAAACCGCCAACGCCGCTGCATGCGCGAACTGGTTGGCGGATCCGACCACAAACTCCGCGAAGGTGTAGCGAGGATTGAGCTGCGGATGGCGATCGACGCGCGGCGAATCCATCGATGGTGCTGACACGGACGGCGCTGCCGGTTTACCATTCGCCACGCGCGGCGCTTGCGGCACGTTGCCGTTCTCGCCGAGCGTGAGCTTTACCTCGATCGCTTCCCCAGCCTCCGCGGACAGCGACTTCTTGAGAAGGCTGAGATATCGCTCGTTGACCCAATCGCGGAAAAATCGGTTCGGTGCTTCAACCGTGACGGTTCGCCCTTGAACTCCTACGAAGTTGAGCGGTCCGATCCAGGTCTCATATCCGACTTGGCCGAGTTCTTCACGCAGACGGTCAGCGGCTTTTTGCCACAAGCCGTTCATACGCTCCCCTCCCGACATGCCCGGTCCGCCCACCACGTCCCGGTCGCCAAAAGCGCGTGCTACGATCTTTCGATCGATCTACACACAGCCTTATCCACACCTGTGGATAACTACATTTTTCCTCGGTCCCGAAAGCAAATCTGCATGCCGCCGCCGCGGGCTATCAACTAATTTCACCCGATTTGAGATCTCCTCGTTCAATTTTCTTCTGGGAGGCGACGGCGATTACGCGCGCTTTTCGGGCCATGACATGTGCGCCGCTCGCGAACCTCTTCGCGTGACAGTGTTACCTCGATGTACGGAAATTCGCGGCCAAGGCAAGTTGATAAACTCTTTTCGATTGAGTGACAAGCGTGTGTGCGCGGAAACTTCTATACGCGCGAATTGAAAAGGAAATCTCGCGCGCGATCGATCGCGCATCGCGCAATGCAATCTGCGGCTCGCCGTGGGTCGGATCAGATGATTCGGCACAATGGCTTCCAAAGCCAGCGTGCACGATCAAAAAATTACCGCGCGACACGATCGCGGCTTCGTTTGTATGAATCGACGGAGGATGTTACCGAGAGAAACGGCGCGAGACGTGATGGTTTCAAAAAGAAAATCGAATGATCTGTTCGCGCGCGCGGAAAAAAACATTCCGGGCGCGGTGAATTCTCCCGTGCGTGCGTGGAAAGGAGTCGGCGGCGCGCCACTTTTTATCGAAAGCGCCGCCGGTGCGTATCTTTTCGATGCAGACGGCAACCGTTTCATCGATTACGTGTGCTCGTACGGCCCCGCAATTCTTGGACATTCTCATCCTGATGTCGTTGCGGCCGTAGCGGAACAGGCGAAGTCCGGGTTCGGCTATGGCGCGCCGACCAGACTCGAGGTTGAACTCGCCGAACTGATCTCTTCCGCGATTAAATGCGCGGAAAAAGTGCGCCTGGTGAGCTCGGGGACCGAAGCTGGAATGACCGCGCTTCGCATTGCGCGCGCCGCGACCGGAAGCTCTCGCATAATCAAGTTCGACGGATGCTATCACGGACACAGCGACTCACTTTTGGTTCGCGCCGGTTCCGGCGGCATGACGCTCGGCGTACCCGACAGCGCAGGAGTGCCGCCTGAATTGGCGAAGCTCACAGCCGTTGCGACATACAACGACATCGAGAGTGTCGAAGAATGCTTTAAGAGCAATCACGATCAGATCGCCGCGGTGATCATCGAGCCGGTCGCGGCTAACATGGGAGTGGTGCTACCAGCGACGGGATTCTTGAAAAGCGTTGCCGAGGTCGCGCATCGAAATGGCGCGCTGCTCATCTGCGATGAAGTCATCAGCGGATTCCGCCTCGGCTTCGGCGCGGCGAGTGAGGCGATGGGAGTCGAGCCGGATCTCGTGATGCTGGGAAAGATCATCGGCGGCGGTATGCCGGTCGGCGCGATCGCAGGGCCCGCGAAGTATCTCGATCTGCTTGCACCCAAAGGCTCCGTCTATCAGGCCGGAACGCTGTCGGGAAATCCGCTGTCGGTGCGTGCAGGGCTGGAGACACTCAAGATTTTGAAGCGCCCGGGGACTTACAAACGCCTGGAGGCCGCCGGCGCGCGGCTCGAAGCCGGACTCTGCGATATTCTGGCGCGAAGCGATACACCGGGATGCGTCAATCGCGCGGGCTCGCTGCTCACGATGTTTCTCGGACCTGCGGAAGTTCGCAGCGCCGATGAGGCTCGCACTTCGGATACGCGAAAATTTTCTGGATTCTTTCACGAGCTGATCGAACGAAAGGTGAACATTCCGCCCTCCCAGTTCGAGGCGATGTTTGTTTCGCTGGCGCATAGCGACGAAGACATCGATGCGACGATCGCGTCGGTGCGCGATGCGCTTGCGCAATCATCGCGCGACTGACCAATCTGCAAATTCGGTTTTTTAGAGAACGATCGTGGCAAGCATCACAGGAAAGGTCGGACGGTTCGCGGCGATCGGAGTCGAATTTTCGAGCCCGATCATCGCGGGCTCTCTGATCGGGCATTTTTTGGATCTCCATTTCCACACTGACCCGTGGATCACTCTCGTGCTGTTCCTGACCGGACTTGGATTGGGATTTTATCGATTGATTCGCGAACTGCAGCTCGCCCAACGGATGCTCAAATGAATTTCGGCTGGAGCGTGCCGACGATCGGCGCGATTCAACGCACCAATGTTATATTGGCGGCAATCACCGCGGCGCTTCTTGGGTATTTCGTGTCTTCGCAGGCCGCCATCGGTTGCATCCTCGGTGCTGTGGTTGTTATCGCCAACCTGTTCGCGCTCTCGATTCTTGGCCGGCTCGCGCTCGCCGTTGCCTCGGGTGGAGCAAGTTCCGCTGCCAGGCTCGGAGCCCTGGCGATTCCGATGAAGCTGTTCATCGTGGTCGGTTTGGTCTATTTAATTTTCACCCGCGCGCACATCGATGGGCTCGGGTTTGGCTTCGGCGTCTTGACACAAATGACCGCTATAATTATTGAAACCGGACGTGCGTCATTGAGTACTCGGCCTTAACGCGCGCGTGCGGAGAAGAAACCTTTGCCAAAGTCAGTAAACTTTCTCGAGCTAATCGGCGGCGGAAAGATTCCCGAGGTTCTGGTTGGAACCTGGATCGTGATGGGGATCCTCATCGTCTTCGGTTTGCTCGCGCGTGCTTCACTTGCCCGGGTCAAAGACCCGGTGGTTCCCGACGAAGGTATGAGCCTGCGCGCTGCAGCCGAGGTTCTGGTCGAATGGCTCGACGGGTTTGTGCATGACGTGACCGAGAATCACCACTGGCGCGATTGGGTTCCGTTTTTCGGCTGCCTCTTCATGTTCATTCTGTTCGCGAATTTCTTCGGGCTGATTCCAGGTATGGAACCGCCGACAGGAGATTCCGATCTTACCTTCGCGCTGGGAACGATCTGTTTCGTCTACTACGTGTACCAGGGGATCAAAGCGCAAGGCGCTATCCAGTGGATGCGCAACGATCTGGTTGGGCCGGTCTGGTGGCTTTTCTTCCTGATGGTCCCTATCAACCTTGCCGACAATCTTTTCCGTCCGTTTTCGCTCGGCATTCGTCTTTACGCCAATATGTTCGCCGATCACACGGTGCTGAGCATCTTCACCGGACTCACCAAGCTGGTAATTCCGCTCGCGTTCTACACGCTGGGTTCGATCGTCTGCGTAATTCAGGCGATCATTTTCGTGGTGCTTTCGATGAGCTATGTGCGGCTCGCGACTGGCCACGACCATGGATAAAGGCTTTTCGCGACAAAGGACGTCGACCGCTAAATTGTGGTGGTAGAGGAAAGAAGATGCGGCAGCGGTGGCGCCGGGATCGCGTAAGACAAGGAGGATCGAGGAATGGTTCGTAAAATTGGAACGGTCACCGCCATGGTGACGTTCGCCGTGCTGATGTCGCCGATGTTTGCGATGGCGCAAGACGCAGCCACCGCGGCCGCGGGCGGAGGCGCGCTACGGGCAGGTTTGATCGCGCTTGCGGCGAATATCGGAATTGGAATCGCGGCGTTCGGCAGCGCGATCGGTCAGGGCCGGATGGCGGCGTCGGCGATGGAATCGATCGGGCGCAATCCGAACAGCGCCGGTCAGATCTTCGTGCCGATGATCATCGGTCTCGCGTTCATCGAAGCGTTGACTCTGTACGCCCTGGTGATCGCGTTCTTTCTGCAGGCGAAGATTTAACGTCAATAACTTTTTTCCGGAACGAAGGCGGGATTCCAAATCGGGTCCCGCCTTTTTCTTTACGGGAAATCCGCGGATTTTTCCTATCTTCTCTTCGCGCCTTCCAGTATCTCGAAGGGCGCTCGCTGTTTTTCGCGTCGCAGCAGCACATACGTCGCGCCCGCCCCACCGTCATGGATACGCGCGGTCACGAACGCCAGCACATGACCGCCGATCGTGCCGTGCGAAAGCCAATTGGTTGCGGCCTGTTTCAGAACAGGACGCCCGCCGGGAGATCGCAGGCCGCGGCCGTGAACGACCAGCACCGAGCGCAGTCCCTTGCGAACCGACGCGAGAATGAACTCGGTCAGGGCCTGATGCGCGGACGGCTGGATCATTCCGTGCAGGTCGAGGTGCGATTGCATGGCGAATTCGCCCCGCCGCAATTGCGAGAGTAATCGCGGGTCAAGGCCGACGCGCATCCCTTCGACGTATTCCTCCGTCTCCGTTACGTCGAACGGCGCCTGGCCGGACACAAGGTCCGACAATTGCGCAACAACCTCGTCGTCCTCACTCACGATCGCGCGCGTCACCTTTCGCTCCATCGGCAGCCGCGTGGCTCCATCGAGCGGTCGGACGCCACTGAGCGCTTCGCGCAGCAGAGTGTCGTCGTCTGCGACTTCGGCGATCGCCGGGAATGACCCATTGGTGGCGACCGGTTTGGGCGCCTGTTTTGGCGGCAGAGCGGGGGTTTTTTCCACGCGCTGCGCGAGCATCTTTTTCAAATCTTTGAAAGGCGAGAAGACGACCGGCTTGTCAGCGGTCTTTTTCGGTTGGCTGTCCCGCGATTTTTTCTTTTTCGGCATGACGGAAGCAAAACCGCGGCCGAGGTCGGATCAAATTATGCCTTGCGCGCGCCGAATGTGGAATCACGTCCGCGATCGATTCATCACAGTTGGTCCCGCGATGGGTGCGGATCGCGCCAGGTTGGAATAGAGTGCGGTATCGGAATTGCGGTTGAGCAGAGAATCTCCGATGCGCAAACCCCTCCTTATCATCGGTGCCATCGTGGGTGCGATAGTCCTGGGTGTCGCCGCGGTTGTGCTCTACGCGGTTGCCAATCTGAATTCGATCATTGCTGACAATCGCGACGCCCTGCTTGCCAGCGTCAGCAAATCGCTCGGGCGCAAGGTCGAGGTTGCCGGAATCAGCGTGCACCTGGGATGGGGCGTCAGCGCCGACCTGGCCGGCATTTCAATCGCCGACGATTCCGATTTTTCATCGCAACCGTTCGCGCAGGTCTCCGATCTCAATGCGGAGGTCGACCTGATACCGCTGCTGGCCCGGCAGCTCGAGATAAGCCGCGTTGTGTTGCGGAATCCCGAGATTCGAATCCTTCGCGATGCCAACGGACAGCTCAACGTTATGACGATCGGCACGAAGGCGGGGCAGGAGCGTGAAAAGCGGCACGAGAAAAAACTGCCGGAAGGAGGCGAGGTTCAGCAATCTCCCTTGACCGAAGCGCCCAAGTCCTCGCGCGGCGCGAACGTCATTCACGGCCTGGAGGTTCACAACTTCGCGATTGAGGAGGGCAAGATCGTCTATGAAGCGTCTGGGCAGCCAGCCGTCGCGATCTCGCATGTCGATCTCGAAGTCAGCGGGTTTAGTTTCATTTCGGCTTTTGACTTGAAACTAAAGATGGCGGCGTTTGGCGGTGACGCACAGAACTTCGAGCTGTCGGGACAGATCGGACCAGTGATTGCCGGCGGGCAGATCGATCTCACCGCGATTCCGGTCGACCTGCGATTGCAAACCGGTCCTTTTACGCTCGATCAGTTGCGAGAACTCACGAAAGCAATGCCCGCGAAGCTCGAGGTGTCGGACACGATTGGTGCGGACACGACGATCAAGGGACCACTTGGCGCGCTCAGCATTCACGTGGCGAGCGATCTCAGTTCCAATCAGATCAATTTTGGCGACTCGTTTCGCAAACCTGCGGGCGCGTTGCTGAAGGTGGACATCGACGCGAACCGCACCTCAGACGAAATGGGCTTGTCGATTGGCGAAGTGAAGCTCGGCGACCTCGATCTGAAAGCGACCAACATAAAATTCGCTGCCGGACAGTTCCGCGCCAGAATCGACACCAATCGTTTCGATATTGCTTCGCTCGCGGCTCTCGCACCGGCCGCATCGAAACTTGGTATCAGCGGCGCGAGCGAGCTTCACGCCGATGTTGTCTTAGCCGGGGGAAAGCCGTCCGCCGATGGTGTCGTGACGCTGGCGGGTGTGACGATACCTCGCCCTGGGCAAGGTGCCGCGATCAGCGACTTGAATGGCGACATCAAGCTCGCGGGTACGGCCGCAGATATCGGACCGCTCGCGTTCAAGCTCGGCGCAGGCCAAGCGACTCTCAAGGCGCATAGCGATCCGATCTATCCGCCGAACGCGACTTACGACTTCACGGCGGACTCACTTCGCACGGCGGACTTTGCTTCCAGGCGGCCTCCAAACGAGCACCTCGATCAGATTCGGGCGAGAGGAACATTTTCGCTGACCGATGGCGGGTTCGCGGACGACAATAAGCTCACCTCACCGTCCGGAAACATCAATAACATCCCATACAACAATTTGAGCGTCACGACTTCGCTCGCGGGAAAGCAACTGCGCGTACCTGAGATCAAGATCGGCGCCTTCAGTGGTTCGATCGTAGGGAATGCCGACGCGCGTCTCGATGCCGGTGGCCCGTTCAACACCGCGGTCACGATGACGAATCTGAATTTGCAGCAGGCACTGGAATCGCAGAAGGCAAAGGCCGCCGGAACCGTACGCGGATTGCTGAGCGGAAGATTGCAACTTTCCGGGAACAACAACGGCAACTTCGACGCGATCAAGCCTACGCTCGCGGGCAACGGTCAAGTGCAGGTGACCCAGGGCAAGCTGGTAGGCATCAATATTGCGGCCCGCCTGTTCGAGAAGACGCAGAATCTGCCGGTGATTGGCTCGCTGGTCCCGCAGCCCATCGCGAACAACCATCCGGAGCTGTTCCAGAGTCCCGACACCGATTTCGAGCAGATGGGCCTGACATTCGTCATTCAGGGTCAACGAATCACGTCGGACGATATCGTCATGAAGACGGTCGACTATGCGCTCATGGGTGACGGATGGTTCGACATGGATAAGAATGTCGACCTGACGGCGCGAGTTCTCCTGACGCAGCAGCTTTCACAAGAGATCATCGAGCAGAAAAAGAACGTCGTCTTCCTGACCAACAAGGGCGGCCAGGTCGTTATTCCTCTGCGCATCGTCGGCCAATTCCCGAAACCCGCAATCGTTCCCGATGTTGCTGAATTGGCGCAGCGCGCCGGACAGCGTGCACTCGAAGAGAAAGGACAGAAAGCGCTCAAAGGTCTCGGGAAATTCCTGGGCGGTGGCGACTCAGGCTCGGGCTCATTGAACCTGAAGGGCCTCTTCGGCCACTGATCGCATGTCGCGCCATAGTGGAGGAACCGAAATGAAGTTCGACATTTGCATCGACATCGACGACGTTGAACGCGCCGCTAATTTCTATGGGCGCGGCCTGGGCCTGACCGTTGTCGAGCAACATCCGGATTGGGCGCAGGTAAAGGTAGGCGACCAGACTATTTGGCTCATGAAAATTCCGGCGGGTCCCCAAGGTCCGATTACGCGCGACTATCGCCGGCATTGGACCCCGGTCCATCTCGATTTGGTCATCGATGAAGACCTCGACACCGCCGTGAAGCGCGCAGTCGATGCGGGCGGCAAGCTCGATCGCGAAATCAAGCGCGATGCGAAAGGCGGCGGCATGGCGAGCCTGTCCGACCCCGCGGGCAACGGAATCGATCTCGTATATCGTCCAAAGAGTTGAAGAAGGGAAGGCTCCTGTGTCCAGCGTGGTCTATCGAAGACGTGGTCCGGCGTGATTTCAGTGTCACTCCAAAGGACACTAGATTCCTCGCTCCGCAGCCTCCGCTCGGAATGACGAAGAAGCTCGGGAATCAACGGGAATCGATACGAAGAGAAACGATTCATTCCGTCATTCCGAGCGGAGGCTGCGGAGCGAGGAATCTAGACCGTTTGGATCTACGAACCAAAAGTTGCCTCGTCACCAGCGC
>JBKQNE010000233.1:0-19297 GCA_052146355.1 Binataceae bacterium (SeqCode)
ATCGCCCAACTGCCGCGCTTCGTCCAGGTCCCAGTGATTGAAGTCGAAGCTGCCGCCCGTAGATGACGACGTGATGCCCTGATCCGCCACCGTCGTGGTGGGCGTCGGATGAGTGAACGTGGTGGGCGTGCCATTATTGGCGCTGCCGCCCTCACCCCAGCGTCCCTCTTCGCGGGTCTCAAAAAATCCAAAGACCGAAAAATCACCCTGCGTGATGGTCGCTCTCGCCGCCGTTGACCACAACGTGGCTACTGTCGCCACCGTGGCCACCAGCACGCTCCGCCACCGCGTGCTCGGACCAGAAGTCTTTGCTGTCATGAAGCTCCCCTCCTGCCGGCTTCGAACCGTTCCCCCGAGCCGGGCTCTGCCCTGAAGACCGGCGCGCAATCGTCCACCCCGACGCGGTCGCGCGCGCCAAAGAAAAACACACCCTCGTTAAATTAAGCGTTCCGATGGCCGGAACGATTGCGTTCCACGCGGTTCACGGCGGGGGAACTGACCTGACAGATAGTCATTGCACTGTTCGCTCACAACTCCCAGTCGATCTTCGAGCGCTCGTCGCCGCGGTACACGCACAGCAACCCAGTCCGGATTCGAGTCGCGAGTAGTTCGCCGAGCGCCCCATCATGCTCGGCAATCTTTCCGATCGATGAGTGGCGCGCGTGACGTTGATTCGCGATCGTTCCGCCAGCGAGCCTGCCCGGCGATCCCGCCCGCCCAGTCCAACCGCACGGCTTAGCTCGCGGGTCAGAAATGAAATTTCGCCCTCCAGTTCCGAAGCTCGCTCGGCATTTCCCGAGGCTTTAGCCTGCTCGAGATCGTTGTGGAGTTCTTCCAGCCGGCGCCGATATGCCCTCTTGGCGGGCGCATCCAGCATCTCGCCCAGGTCGCCGGGAAGATGGAGGCCCGCGTCGACTATCTCCTCTTCATTCGCCGCCGGAACCTGACCGCTACCAGAACCCGCGGACTCTTTCTGCTCCATCCTGATTTCCAATTCGCGGGCATGAAATTCCCGGTCCGGATAGCGCAGAAGCTGCGCGATGTACGCCATCCCGCGGGCATCTTTGATCCTGAACGGATCGCCGCGGTATGCGACGGTCCAATATTCGCCTTCGCGGCGGAAAATGGTCTGGTGGAAGGTCGCCGTGCGCGAGTCGGAAGCCGCGGGGTGGCGCGGCTCGATTTGAACCGAGACTCGGACAGTCGACCCGGGCCGATCATTCAGTGCATCTGCTATCGCCGACAGGACCGAAGTGCTGTCACCGAGGTAAGGCAAATGCGAGCTGCCTTCCAACGCGGTGAACGAAACTGAGGGAATTCGAGCCGCGAGCTGGCGTGCGCATTGATAGGGAAAAACCGGATCTCTGATTCGATGGATCACTGCCGTGGGCATCTGCAAGCGCGGCAGCAATTCGCTCACGTCCGCTTCGTAGACCAATCCGCGCAGGGCTTTGAGAGCGTTCTCCCCCGTACTGCTCTGTTGGTACAGGGACGCGAGCGCTTGCAGAGAGATCCCATCGGCTTCCGGCGCTTGAAGAGTGGCGGTCAGCCGCGAAGCGAGTTCCCAATGAGACGTAATCAGCGCTTGATACGACTCGGGCACGTCACGGACGAAAGTCGCCCGCCGCGCGCCGCCCAGAGTGCCGAAGAGGATCAGATTGGAAACCCGCTCGGGATGGCGCTCCGCGTATGCGATCGCCACCGCGCCGCCCGCGGCATAGCCGAACAGCCCAAACCGCTCGATACCGAGGTTGTCCGCCACTTCCTCCAGCAGCCGGACTTCGGATGCGAGCGAGAAATCATCGCGCTCCCAGTCCGAAAGCCCGCAGCCGTGCGAGTCGTAGCGAACGACGGTGCGTTCACGCGCCATCGATTGATAGAACTCGCGTATCGCCGGGAACTGCCATTCCAGGTCCAGATGGCTCAGCCACGGCGGCGTTCGCACGATCGGAGGTCCGGCGCCGATCACCGAGTAAGCAATCCGCACCCGTTCAGAGGTCGAGAAGAACTGAAAGCGCTGATCCACCGCCACGAATGTCCCCCTTCCGTGATTCGTTCTGATTCGTGCTGTCAGCGTGCCATGAAGGCCATCCGATTAGGATCGAGGAATGAACGAGTCACGACGCCCATGTTGATGTACCAGCATTCGTGCTCGTCGGTATTGTGTCCCGGCATGGAAACGACCGTCGAGTAGCCGTCCTGAATGTCTTCGTCCACCAGAGCAGTCGCAAACATCCGTTTGAACGGATAGATCGCGACTTTGGCGTCTGGGACTGGCCGATCGCGATAGGCATTGAAAGTCGCGACGGTCTTCCACAACTTCCCCTGCTTGTCATATTGATCCGATGCGGTGATGAACCAGCCTTCAGAATCAATGTAGAAAACGCGTTTTGGAATAATTAGTCCGTCCGAGCCTATCTTTTGCGACCAGGCAAGCGGCTTTTCGCTCGCCTCGATCGCGTACAATTGACGCATCTCCCAGTTCTCGGGACAGACGCTGCGATTGTTGTCGAACTCGCATGCTTTCGCCGGCACATCCTCAGCATGGGCACATGCGAGCATCGGCTTGATAGCCAGCAACCGGTAGTTGAAATCCTCGATCTTTGCCGCGAAGCCGAACGCGGAGTCAGGATCCAAGTTATTTACGTAGGTGGCGGCGTGTCCGTTCAACTTCGAATCCGGCAGCGCAACGTCGGATAAGACGTTTGCGGATAGCCGTCTGACACGGCGCGCGCCCGGATTGAAGACCCAGGCATTGTCTTCCACGCTCGGATCGTTGCTGCGATAGCGCACAAAACCGAATCCTGAAATCTCCGCCGGCTCCAGAAACGGGAATGATCCGTAGCGATAGCGAATCCCGGGGCCGCCCGCTTCGGGGTCGGTCGGGATGGGCGGGACTTCCGTGCGGCCGATATTGTAGTAAAAGGCCACATGACCGATGACGAATCGCTCCAGAGCGTTGGCGCCGTTCGGTGAAAAAACTCTCGATCTCTACATCACGAATGTCGACGTCGTCCGTGTATTGCGGCCGGAAGCTGAAATTCCACATCACCTTCGCCGCGGCCTGCGGATCGTTCGGATCGAGCAGCGGGAACGGCAGCCCCGCAACGTAGTTATCCAGTTCACCTTTATCATTGAGCCGAACCTGGGCGGCGTATTTCTCGGTCGCGGACTTGTATGGCGGCGGCCATTCCAGGTGTCCGGTCGACACGATCTTCATCCTCATCCCCTGTTTGACCAGCACCAAATTCCCGGGGCTAACGAGGTCGGCCACCGCCGCGGCATTATCCGGAGTAACAAGGTCGCCGGGTTTGACGGCAGCATAACCTCCCGTCGAAATGAATGCCGATGCGATTGCAGCCGAAGCGAGTCCTATGAAGTGTTTCATGGCCGTCCTCCAGCGCGGGTGACAAGTTGTGGCCACCGTTTGCCGTTACCTGTCTATTGTCTGGCGACACTATACATAATTGCCGGCAAGTTGCAAGCGCCATCGCCAGAGCCGCGTATCGGTTTAAGAAAATCGACAAAAGGGACGCTGCAAACGCGCGTTCGGCCTGATGCCGAACGGCGGAGGTGCTACCAGACTGCAGGCCGGCTCAACAGTTGAGCTTTGCCAGCCTGGTTTATTCGACGGGTACGACTACCAAACTCTCCACCGGCTCTTCATCGTCCCTTCCCTCGTGGACGACGGTGAGCAAAATGGACCCACCCGCCGGCGTGTTGCGCAGAACGCGACTAAGATCCTCCGGGCTCGATGCCGGCCAGCCGTCGACCGCGACAATGAAATCTCCGGTACCGACGCTGCGATCGGGAGATAGCCAGGACACGAGCCGATTCTCCGGCGCTTCGCTGGATACAACGCGTCCGCGAAGGCCGGCCACGGCAGCAGGACTGCCGGGTTTGACCGACACCACTTCCAATCCATGTACGGGAACGCGCATCGGTCCGAAACTCTCGGGAGCGCGCTGACTGGCGCTGAACCCGGAGCAATAGGTCGAGACGCGCTGGTCGTAGACGCGTTTTCCGTACACGATCGTCATCCCCAGTTCGGCGCGGGCCCGATCATTATTCTCGATAAAGTCTCGATTCAGCGCGTCATTTGACTCAAATGGTGTGTAACCGCTCGCATCGGGAACCTCTTCAGCACCAGGTCTCGCTGAGACTCCTGCCGGCTGAGGACCGATCGTGAGCGCATTCGAATTGGTGTGCTGCGGTGCCAGACTTCCATCGCCAGGCTGGGAAGCCGGCCGTGACAGATCGAATTCGGGCTGTGCCTGCTGAACCATCGGCGGCCCGACCGAACTCTGTGCTCCGGCAATCGTAGCGAACCCCAGCAAGACGGCCGCCAGCGACAGGACGACTGAGGTCAGAACGACAAGCGCGAACTTAGTGAGGCACTTCACGGGTCCACCTCCGGTGGGCGGTGCAACGAAAGGCCCATTGTCTCCAGCGCCCTTTGTATGGACTCGATATACAGCTTTGACGGGTGAAGGACAAGCGAGGCCTGTGGGCTTCTATCGGAGGTCATTGCCCATGGGCTCAGACGTCGGATGCCCGCTTGGGGGACGTTTTTCTGGGGAACGATCGCTTACAACGCGGACTCCGGGTCTTCACCCGCCATCGCGGCTCGATAGGCGGACGCAGCGGCCTTTTTCTGCTCATCTGTAAGGCGGTAGGGCGTCCCGTCGTCGGGCACGCGTTCTCTGTCTGCCGGATGGCGGTTCGAAAGATCTGCGGCGATCATCGCAGCTCGCATCGGATCGCTGCCTGGTTTGTCGGCAGAACAGCCGCACAGGATCGCCGTCACCGTCAGCGCGACAAATAACAGTGGCGCCGTTTTCATCAGCCTCCCTCGTTCCAATTCAAGTTTACATCGTATCTTTCAAGTCTCTGAAGCTCTGTGAGTCTTTCGCCAGATTCGGTTTCGGCGAAAAACTACCAATAAGCTTCTTTACCGCTTCAATTCGCTCTTGATCATCAGGATGGGTGGAATATTCGATGCGATGATTGCCGCGTGCCACCATCGCCATCTTCGAAATGCGCATCATCATCTTGACCTGTTCCTCCGGGTCCCAGCCCGCCCCGTACATCATCCGAGTCGCATCGAGGTCGGCGCGCGTCTCAATTCCCCGGGATCTCTCCAGCAAACCGCCCTGGCCGTATGAGTCTTCCTGACCTTGTGACGCATTCCAGAAGAACGCGTAGTCATCGTGAATCTCGTGCGATAGCTCATGGCCCAGTATCGCCACGAGCTGAGCTTCATTGTCCGCCTCTTCGAATATCCGGCTGTAGACGATTATCTGGCCACCGACCGACGCGTACGCATTCAGAAGGGGCGCGGTCGAGACGTGGACGACGATCGGATAAGGCGGCTTGATGTCCTGCGCCGCGATGAGTCTCTTAACGAGGTCGTTGAAGTACGCGACCAGGGCCGAGTCGCCATCGAGAGTCTGATCGGATTCGCGAAGTTCGAGAATTCTTTTTTGTCCCGCCGCGATCTGCTGATCGATTGACGGGTTGACCGGCAGGTCCGCATCCGGGTCCGGCGTAATCGGTCCCATCGTCAAACCGCAGCACAGCGCGGCGCCGCCAGGTGCGTTCCTGACCGACGCGGCATTATCGGGGGTGACCAGGTCGCTTGGTTTGACCAGCGCGGCACCACTGTCGGTCGAGAAAATGATCAGCGCAACAGCAACCGAAGCAAGCCCCATGAAATATTTCATGGCTGTCCTCGAGCGCGGATGACAAGTTGTGGCGTCTGCGCCATCGCTTGCCATTTGTCTGATTACACTATACATGAGTGCCGGCGACGTGCAATCGCAGTACATGGCGCCCACCGAGGTCGTTGGCCATGCGCAATCATCTGCCTCCCATTGCAACAGGGCTGGCGATCGCGTGTTTGATTCTTTTGCGCCTCGGCGGACCCCTCCAGGCCGAGCCGGCATTTTCGGACGCAACGATGTCCGGGGAAATCGATTGCTATATCTCGACCGCGCTATGGCCCGCTTCCGCCGGTGAGCCGATGCTTGGGTTCAAGCGCGGATTTATCAGGCTCGTTGCCGACGGAAAGGGAACTCTGACCGAGGGCAACCTGCATTTCGAAGGCGACTTCTTTCCCCAGACGGCGCCTCCGGAGCACGGCTC
The DNA here is from genome assembly GCA_052146355.1 of Binataceae bacterium (SeqCode). Lineage (GTDB taxonomy): Bacteria > Desulfobacterota > Binatia > Binatales > Binataceae > JAFAHS01. Next base: position 6,145 of record JBKQNE010000233.1, read on the forward strand.
ATGTATCTACGATCTTTCGCAGGGAACCTATCGCCTGAGCGCCGACGGTTCGGGCAAGGCGACGATGACTTTCCTCCTGCACGAAGGCGGCGGGCAGCCGGGCTGCACCTCTATCTACAGCCTGAAAGTTCCCCGCAAGAAAATCATAGAGCCGGACTTTATTCTGGTCTCCTCCGCCTCCGGCGAATGGAAGGGTTATTCGACGCTGATGGGTCCGCTAGGGGTCGCAGCAATCATGTGTGAACCCAAGCGCTAACCGCCCGGCCCTATGACAATCGCGATCAGCGGCTGCCGGAGCGCACCAGCGCGTCGGGCGTCATGAATGCGTTGTCGACGACGCCCATGTCTATGTACCAGCATTCGTGGTCGGTCGATTCCGGCCCGGGCATGTATACCACCGAGGTTCCGCCGGTGGTCAGATCCTCGTCGACCAGCCCGACCTGGAACATCCGCTTGTACGGATAGATCGCAACCTTCGCATCGGGCACCGGCCGATCGCGATACGCATTGAAAGTCGCGATGGTCTTCCAGAGCGCACCCTCGCGATCGTACTGATCGGACGCGGTGATGAACCATCCTTCCGAATCGATATACAAAATCCGCTTCGGGATGACCGTATTGTTACCGGGCTTGGCGTTCGCTTCGACGACGTACAGATGCCGCATCTCCCAGTTCTCGGGGCATATCGTGCGGCCGCCGTCGTACGGGCACGCCACCGATGGTGAGTTCTTCGCGTGAGCGCAGGCCAGCATGTCCTTCTCGCCGAGAAACTTGTAGTCGTAGTCTTCGATCTTCGCCGCGAACCCGAAATACGAATCGGGATCGATCACCGACGCATAGGCGGAGCCTCCGGCACTGCCATAGCCGCTCGATGCGGCCCCGTGCGAACCGAACCCCGCCAGCATCCCGATCGCATCCGACAGGATACTCGTGGATTGGCGGCGCACCCGGCGTGTTCCGGGCTGGAACGTCCAGGTGTTGTCCTCTTCTTTCGGGTCGATATGCCGGAACCGAATCAGCCCGAATCCGCGCAGCATCGACGGCTCCAGGAGCGGATAGAAACCGAACCGGTAGCGGATGCCGCTGGCGGCGGCGTCGGGATCGGTCGGTATGGGAGGCACTTCGATCCTGCCGATATTGTTGTAGAACGCGAAGTGACCCACAGTCATGAAATCCAGAGGCTCGCCCTTCGCGTCTTTGGCATAGTTCGCCACTTCCGCATCGCGCAGATCCAGGTCGTCCGAATAAAGCGGCCGGAAGCTGAAATCCCACATGATTTTCGTCGCGGTCTGCGGATCGTTGGGATCGAGCAGCGGAAACGGCTGCCCTGCGACGTAGTTCTGCAAGGTTCCATCGGGCGCGAGACGAACCTGCGAGGAATACTTCTCGGTGGCGCTTTTGTAGGGGGGCGGCCATTCCAGCTTCTCGGCCGGCACGATATTCAGTTGCATCCCCTGCTGCACCAGCACCAGGTTCCCCGGACTCAACAGGTTCTGCACAGCGCTCGCATTGTCCTTGGTGATGACGTCGCCGGGTTTGACCTGCGCATACACCGGCATAGTGCCAAGCACCGCGGTTATCAGGAACACGGCGACAGCACCGCGAATCATACCCATGAAGGTCTCCTTCTTACTGTCACTGCGCAAATGATGTTGCGCCTGGGGTCGGGCTGGTTTTGCCGGGGGGAAGTACGCGCTTTCAGTCGGGGGACTTGGAGGCCGCGTCCTTTCCCCCCAGCCGGATGCCCATGTTTGATTGGTGCCCTGCGTTCGCGCCTCAGTGCCCGAGCCGCTCGATCGCGCTCGGTTCGAGCATATACCGGGTTATTACTCCCTGGTTGATAGACCACGTGTCGTCGAAGTCGCTGTCGCGACTCGGTGTATACAGCACTGTCGCGAATCCGGTCCGCACGTCTTCATCGACCAGCGCGGTCTGGAACATCCGGTTGAACGGCCACACTGAGATTTGCGAACCGGGTGTGGGACGATCGCGATACGCATTGAAGGTCGCCACCGTCTTCCAGAGCTGGCCTTCCTGGTCATACAGGTCTGAGGCGGTGACGAACCATCCCTCCGAGTCGATGTAGAGAATGCGCTTCGGAATCGAGGTGGTACTGCCCAAAACCGAGGTCTTCCGGGCAGTCGCTTCGATTACGTAGAGATACCTCATCTCCCAGTTTTCCGGGCATACCGTGCGCCCACCGTCAGACGGACAGGCCTTAGCCGGCGAATTTTCGGCCTCGACGCAGGCAAGCATCCGCGTGACGCCGAGCAGCCGGTAATCGAAATCCTCTATCTTCGCGGCAAAACCGAAGTAGCTATCCGGATCAAGTGCGTTCGCATAGGTCGTGGACGGCCCGCCCGAGGAATCGCTCCCGCCACTCTCGATCGTATCCGCCAGCGTATTGGCCGCCACCCGCCGGACCCTGCGCGCAAACGAGCTGTAGACCCACGCGTCATCTTCCATGGATGGATCCATGTGCCGATAGCGGAGGAAGCCCGCGCCACGGAGATCCGACGGCTCCAGGAGCGGATAAATTGCAAACCGGTAGCGGATGCCGCCCTCGGTCAAATCCAAATCGACCGGAGTCGGCGGCACCTCGTTGCGATTGATATTGTCGTAAAGTGCCAGATGGCCAGCCGTGAAACGCTCGATTGAATCGGAGACAGTGGGATCTGCGGTGCGGCTTTCGACCTCAACCTCGCGGATGTCTATATCGTCCGTGTAAAGCGGCCGATAGCTGAAATTCCACATTATTTTCCGTCCGACCTGCGGATCGTTCGCATCCAGGAGCGGAAATGGCAACCCCGCCACATAGTTGCCGAGTTCGCCGCTCGGTGAGAGCTGGACCTGCCCCGAATATTTCTCCGTCGCAGCCTTGTACGGATTCGGCCAATCCAATCGCCCGGTGGGAATGATCTTCATCGTCATGCCCTGCTTCACCAGGATCAAATTGCCCGGGCTCACCAGGCCAACGACCTTGTTGGCGTTGTCCGTGGTAATGACGTCACCGGCTTTGACCTCGGCGCGGACCTTCCCGGCCACAAAGGGCGCGAAGGCAAGAGCCAGGATCAGGCCGGTGACGAAGCGATTGATGCCGCCGATCCTCCGCCGCTCACCGTTGGTCTGTTGTCTGTCCGTGTTGACCGCCACTACTACCTAAACGCGGCTGGCCGCGAAGTCACTTGATTGAGTATTCAGAGACTCTCCATTTGCCGTCCGCATCCATCATCGGCACCACTATTTCGACCGCCGACTTCTTGTGCGCAAACGACGTGTCGTACTGAATCATCACGTACTCGCCATCCGGCGCTCCCGGCATGGTCGTCAGGTACTGCACCGTTCTGAGCTTCCGCGAAACGACCGGACCGAGCGCGGTACGCCAGAGGGAGACCTGCTGCTTCCATAGCTGCTTGGTGGTTACGTTGCGGAAGTAGATGGAAGCGTCCATCCAGCTTCCGTTGAACTTTCCGGCGTCCACCAGTTGCAGCCAGCTCCCCGCCGCCGCGGTCGCTTCCTTAGCCGCCTCGGCCCGATCCTCGGCGCGGGCCCCGGACCAACTCAGCGCCACCATTAGAACGGCAAGTACCGCCGCTAACGTCGCCTTCATCCTCACTACCAACCTTTCGGCTCTAAACGCTTCTGATGCCTCAGGAAGCGATCGACATTACAAATGCAAACCCCACTCCGAGCGGAGCGAGCGCCATCGCGATCAGAACCCAGGCTCGCGTCTGGCCGAAGTTGATAGTCCATCCGAGACCGAAGCGCTTCTCCACAAACAACGCGGCGTCATGGGGGTTGAAATAGAACATTCCGAACTTCCACGCCTCGTCCGGAGTCCGATCATCGGGCCTCCGCGCGGCGTGCGCTCCGACCGGCCCAATCACGATTAGATACAGCGAGCTGGCGGCAAGGATCGCAAGGACTATCAACTCCAGCGGCCTGATATCGAGCCCCAGCGGCAACGTCGCCGATGCAGCCACGAAATATTCGGCGCCAAGAAACAGCGCTATCCATACCGCCGGGAAGCTGTAGCGCGTGTGTTCCGACCCGACGTTGCGCCGCGCCCAGAACAGGAACCCGTAGCCGAAGAACGCCAGCATGGCGGCCAGACCGCCGAGCAGGCCGAGTACGCCGTAGACGTGCATGGGAGTCCGCTCGACCCACAAATCCGGCTGCCCGTCGAATCCCCAATGGATCGGATACGGATCGGGAATCTGCTGCCAATTGCTGTAAGTCCAGAACAGCACGGCCGCCATCGTCAGCAGCGGAGCGATCACCAGCACTGCCAGCACTGCTGGCGGTTCGCGCCGCGACAAATCGGCCTCGCGCGTCTCCGGCGCCGCGATACGGCTGGGCATGGTCGCCCGGCGTGCGAGCAGGAACGCGAGCAGAAAAAGCAGGTATTGGGTGCAGAACGCCGCCGGCCCGGCCCATCCGATGAGCGGGCCCGCCGCGCCGAAGGCGATCATCAGCCCCGCAAACGCGGAGAAGAGAACCCCGCGACGATAGTACCTTACGATAGTGGCGTGCCTGACGGAGCACCTGAATTGCGGCGCTACGGTGACTGAAAACGCGACCCCCGGCCTGCTGAGCTCGGGCATCAGGTACTCAAGTGATGCTGCGGCGAGCACAACGAGACTCCATACGGGATTCATATGGAGAACGTTGAGCCAGATCATTTTCCGCTGCCTTTACCCTCTCTTCCGAACAGCGCGGTGGCGACTTCCTCGAATTCCGACCGGATCACCTGCGGCGATATTCCCGCCGCGCGCACCTGCGCGATCAGGCTGCGAAGGCGTTGTGAGAACGCATTGCGCGTTCTCGGATTTGGAGCCGGGGTGCTGCGCGATACCACCAGCGCACCGCGCCCCCGCTCGAGGCTGAGCCAGCCTTCCTCGGCCAGGTTCCGATACGCCTCGGCGACCGTGTTGTGATTTACTCCGAGGTCGACCGCAACCTGTCGCACCGTGGGCAATCTTTCGCCCGGGTTAAATTCGCGCGCGACCAGCATCGCCCGGATCTGATCTGCAATCTGCCGATAGACCGGGACCGACGACCCCAAGTCGATTTTGATAGTCTTTTTAGAGGTACCCATATTGCTTTGTATGGTCAGAGTAGACAGATACCGCGGATTTTGCAAACAAAAGAAAATCCGCAGATTTCACAGATTACACAGATTGGACAACAACGTCTGGTCACGGGCGAGAGCGTTCCACCCATTCCGGAATCTGTGAAATCGGCGAAATCTGAGGATTTCTGCCTTGCTTAATGGCCTGACTGATCGGCGGCTTTCTGCGCCGCCGCGGCTGCCGCCGCTGCCGCGGCCCTGGCCTGCGCGGCTTTCTCGTTCGCGGCCTTGCGCTGATCGCCGATCTCCTGATGCTTGGTCATCTGCGCTGCCGCCTTTGCGCCCAGAGCCTGGCTTTCCCATTTGGGCTTGTTCAGTTCGACCCAGGTGTTTTTCTGTAGCGCGTAGGTGAAGACCAGGTATTTCAAGGTTCCTGTCGATGCGCCTTTGGAACTGCCGGGCTTGCTCGGATCGTATTCCGCACCTCCGAGCTTGACGCTGACTACGAGCTGATTGTGCGGGCCATAGTTCGGCAAATACTCGAACTTCTGCTGCAAATCGACATACGGTTTGCCCGCGGCCCGCTTCTGGTCCTGCTCGTCGAAGTAGGTTCCGGCCTCGTCAGAGACTTTGTCGCTGAGCGATTTTTGCAGAGCGGGAGTGAGATCGCGCTCCGCGCGGGGATTGTGGAAATCGACCGCGCGCGCCGGCGTTGCGGCTGCGAGAATGAAAAGCGCGGCCGCCACGATGGCGGCCGCGCTGGTTATAGTCTTGGTCGTTGCCATACCGCCCGTCTCTATCAGATTAGACGGGGCAATGCCCGCGATGATTCGTTACTTACTGGCCGAGGCCTCGGCCGAAGGCTGCGACCGCGTTCTGCCATTGCTCGCCGAAGGCCAGGATCAACACCTGCTGGTTAATGTGCGTGTCCTTGGTCAGCGATTTCATCGACCCACCGCCCGACTTCGCCAGCACCTGATAGGCCGCCCGCGTCTGCTGGTAGAACTCCGGCAGCGGCGAGATTTTCGGCGGCTCCTCGCGATGCACCTTGAGCCAAAACTCGCGCTCGAACCGCTCGTGCTCTTCCGCCGCCACGTCAACCGTGTTGAACGTGCCGTTCTCGTCCTTGAACTTGTGGATCAACTGGATGAGCGGCACGAAGTCTTCTTTATGCGGCGGCGAATCGCCGACCAGCACCACCACCTTCTTCGCGTACGGCTTCCAGTCCATCTTGTCGATCGCGTACTCGCACGCTCCGAAAGTATCCTCTTCCCATTCGCCGCCGCCCTTCGCGGTGACGTGGGACAGGAAGTCCGACAACTTCTGCGGCGATAGCGTAAGCGGCTGGATTTCCATCGCCTCGCCCTTGCCGCCGAATATGATGATCCCGACGCGCGCGATCGGCACCAGCCGATGGATCGACTGGATGAGCTGCGCCATCTTGGCCTTGACGTCGTCGATAATCAGATTCATCGAGCCGGTGCCGTCGATGACCAGCACGACATCCAGACCCTTGCGCCGCAGCTCGCCGATAAACCCGCCGAAGCCCGATCCGATACCGTGGCCATAGCCCGACCCCATGCCGCCGCCACGACCGATTCCGATTCCGCCGCCGCCGGCCGCGCGCACGTAGTCGTTGGCGAGGCCAACCGCCTGCGAGGTATCTACAGCCTGCGGAGTATCCATCTGCTGCGGAGCGGTGTCCGGCATCGGCACTTCGGGCATGTCGAGATCGTTCATCTCACTGCCACCGCCACCACCGCCGCCGGCTTCCAAGTTCACCATGATCAGTTCGCGGCCACGCTGCTCGTGCACCGTGATGATGAGGAACAGTAGCGCCAGCACGTGCAGGGCCACGGACAGCGGAAATGGTCCGATCATTAGCCGCAAGGCATCGCGGATAGCCTGAAGCCGGGTTACGTCGGCCGTGTCTTCTTCGCCATGCTTCTCGGCTTCCGCCTCTCTCTTCGCCATCACGCGATACAGGATGAGCGCGACGACGAAGGTCGAGATGACTAGTAAAATTACGATTAAAGCGATCATAGAAAGATGTGCTCCCCGCTCAGGACGCGCCTAAGCGTCGTCCCGGGTCGAGCCCGCATTCGCTGAACTCCTTGCCGGCCTTCATCAAGGTCTACGCTCCACCGCCGCTGGGCGCCCCACCACCCTGCGGAAGCTGCGAGACGGCAATCGCTATCGCCGCGGCACCCGCACTCTTGGCGATGTCCAGAATGCGCACCATGTCGCCCAGGATTACCTTCGGGTCGCCCTGGAAGATCACGATCTTGTCCGAATCCTGAAGTGGTGCGAGTTGCTGCGCCAGCGTGGCTTGCAGTTCCGGTTCTGTTACTGCCTTGTCACCCACCATGATTTGATGATCAGAGGTGTAGGTCACGATGATGCCCTTGGGCTTGTCATTGGGCTGCGTTTGCGCTTCGGCCTTGGGCAGGTCGACGTGCGCCGCCGACTCGATCGTGACCGCCGTGGTGACCATGAAGATGATCAGCAGGACCAGGAAAATATCGGTCAGCGGGGTGATATTGATATCTGCGAAAACCCCGCCGCCTTTGTTGGTCATCATTGCCATTGGCGAATCCTCTTGGATGCGCTCGCGGATGCGTTAAACACGCCGCGGCGCTCAGCCTCCCGAGCTCTGGTTGAAGAGCTGCGCACCCGTCACCCGCTTGGCTGCGATCGCAATCTGGCCCGCACCCGCTGCTTTGGCAATGTTGAGAATTCTCACCATGTCGCCCAGGAGCACCTTGCGGTCGCCCTGGAACACGACGATCTTCGCATCCACCTTGCCCAATGCTTCGCGCAAGCTCGGCAGCAGTTCGCGCTCGGGAACGTCCTTCGAGTTCACGAACAACTCGTGCTGCGCGGTGTAGGTCACGATCACGCCCTTGTTTTCGGGCGCGGTGTTGGTCGCGTTGGGCAAATCCACATGTGCGGCCGACTCGATGGTAACCGAAGTGGTCACCATGAAGATGATCAGCAAGACCAGAAAGATATCGGTCAGCGGCGTGATGTTGATGTCCGCGAAGACACCGCCACCACCGCCGCCGCTAGGGCCACTAATGGCCATGTGCTTGTCTCCCCTGGAGGCCGGCGTCGATCAAGCGATCCGCATTGATATGCAGGATGGCATTGATGTTCTCAATCTTGACCGAGAAGTAGTTGTAGAAAATAACCGCGATAATCGCGACTGCCAGTCCAAGCGCGGTCGAAATCAGCGCTTCCGAAATACCGGCCGCGACGACCGAGAAACCGCCCGTGCCCATGATCGCCATCGACTGGAACGCGACCAGAATACCAACGACCGTGCCGAACAGCCCGATGAACGGGGCCGACGCGCCGGCGGTCGCCAGCACCCAGATGTAGCGCTTCAGCTCCAGGCTTTCCTGGTAGCGCCGTTCGTCATCGAGTTCGGACAGGTCCTCGCGGTCCATCGTCTGCGACGCGGAGATCAACGTATGGAAGACCCGCTCCGACGGATTCCCACGAGCCTGCGTGGCCTGCAGCGCCTCGTTGAACTTGCCGGCGCGAAGCTGCGGGATGAGCGCATCGGCAGACTTCGCCGCACGCGATCCGATTCCGCGCAACGCCCACAGGCGCTCGAAAATGATCGCGAAACACACGACCGAAATAAACAGCAGCGGATACGTTGCGTAGTAGCCCTGCTGTATCATTCCCATAATGCCAAACTGACTTTGCATCGCCTACCCTCACAATGTGGTTAGATTTTGAGCGGTGTAATTGGTCCCGCTCGAACCTTGTGCTAACGGCCCCAAACTTCTCGCTACGGTTCTCCCCTGAACCGACCGCGCTATGCCTGTCTCTTCCTTCTCAACTCGAGATCCCACCAGCCGGTTAAGATCCAAGGTAGCGGAAACGGCGCGGAGCCTTTGAATGCAATAAAGACTGATTTTTGTCAAGAGCGACTAATTGCCACGACAAAAAAGACCCGTGTCGGAGCGCTCTCACGCGACCGCATAACGAAGTCCTGTTCGACTGATGGCTAAATCGAGCTTAGTGCCGGACCGCCCTCAACGCAAATATGAGTTTGATCCCCGCGGCCCAAGCGAGCATCAATTCAGGCGCAACCGCCAGCCCGCTCTTGCGCCGGGTCTGGTTACCGGACACTGATTGCCTTGACTTCTCACTCCTTCAAGTCTATCCACAATTTGACCGCCAAGCGGTCTTTTTTTCTGATAGCGGAACCTTTCGACTTGCCGATGTTACCTTATAAGAAGACGTTCCAGGCGCCTTCAATGTTCATTCGCCCCTCCAGCGCTTGGGGACCGGGCGCATTCTTGCGATCATTGCTGATTGCCGGCGGAATCGCATTCGTCTGTGGATCGGTCACGGCCTGCAAATCGGAAGCGCCCAAGCAGGTCGCCGCTGCCGTGCCGACGCCATCGAAGACCACCGACGAGCCGAGCAAGGAAATCCCGCCCGACCTGTTTAAGTCGATGCCCATCTACCCTGGCGCGACGGTTGAGGACGTTCGCAAGCCCAAGGGTGCGATGCGCGAGATCGTCTTCCAGACGCCCGGGCAATTCAATGAGGTGGTGGGTTTCTACAAGGACGAACTGAAGAAGAACGAGTTTCACATTACGTCGTCCCTGATCATGCCCGCACGCAGGACCTGGTCTTGCGATTTTCACAAGGGCGGTCGGCCGGCGACGATCATGCTGTACCCCGCTGATGTCGACAAATCGAAGCTGGTCATTGATTTGATTTACGAGATTCCGGCAACGGTCGATCAGTCGATGCAGGAAGAGGAAGAGACCTTTGACGTTATCGGGCCTGGGGATGTAGCCCAGCAGGCCCCTAATTCGAAAGAGAAAGCGGAGAGGAACTAGTACGATGGCACTATTGGATGGAAAGGTAGCGGTAATCACTGGCGCTGGCCGTGGGATTGGCCGCGAAGAAGCGCTCTTGCTTGCCAAGCACGGAGCCAAGGTCGTGGTTAACGACCTCGGCGGACATTTCGACGGCACCGGCCAGTCGCGATCGCCCGCGGAAGACGTGGTCAAGGAAATCCGCACGGCCGGCGGCGAGGCCGTCGCCAACTTCGAGAGCGTCACCGATTTCAAGGCCGCCAAGCGGATCGTCGATTGCGCGGTAGACAACTTCGGCAAGCTCAGCATCGTGGTGAACAACGCCGGAATCCTGCGCGACCGGATGATCTTCAACATGAGCGAAGAGGACTGGGACGCGGTCGTCAACGTCCATCTCAAGGGCACCTTCAACCTTGCCCGCCATGCCTCCGCCTACTGGCGCGAGCAGCATAAGGCCGGCAACGTGCTCAACGGCAGGCTCATCAACACCAGTTCCGACTCCGGCATCCTGGGCAACGCGGGCCAGTCGAACTACGGTTCGGCGAAGGCCGCCGTCGCCGCATTCGCGATTATCGTTGACCGCGAGCTGCAGCGTTATGGCGTCACCGCCAACGCGATCGCGCCGGTGGCGCGCACGCGCCTGACAGTTGATGCGACCCCGCAGACCGCCGCGGGAATGCCGACCGCCAAGTCCGGCGAATGGGACGCATTCACTCCCGCGCACGTCGCACCGCTCGTCGCATGGCTCGGCAGCGACGACGCCAAGGACGTCCATGGCGAAGTCTTCCGCGTCGGCATGGGAACGGTATGGCTGGTGCAGGGCTGGCATTCCGTCGGCAAGGTCGCCAAGAAGGGCGCGATGTGGGAGCCCGCCGAGCTGGGTGCTAAGCTCAAGGAAGAGCTCGCCAAGGGCCTGACCAAGAAAGAGAACATGGGCTCGGTCATGGCGGGTAACGTCTGAAGCAATTGACGAAGCACAAGCATAAGTCCGAAAGCGCGGCTCCCCGGGAGCCGCGCTTTCGTTCCGTCCTCATTATCTGCGCCGCCAATACCGCGCGCAGCGTGATGGCCGAGCACATCCTCAAGCGCGAACTTGAAGCGCGCGGCATCGATGAATCGGTGCGTGTCACTTCCGCGGGAATCGCCGCCTACGCGCGCGACGGAGCTCTGGTGTCACTCGATACGCGTATGGCGCTGCGCGAAGACGGAATCCATCTCGGCGAAGAAGCGACTTCGACCGACCTGAAGCGCCATCCCGAGTTGCTCGAAGCCGCCGACCTGGTGCTCGCGATGACTGAAGAGCAGGCGCGGGGCCTGGTCGAGAGATTTCCGGGTGCGACCGGCCGCAGAGTCCATACGCTGCGATCGTTCGCAGGCGAGCAAGGTGACATCGACGACCCATACGAGAAAGGCGATCTGGTTTTCGCCGCCTGCCGCGATGAAATCAAACGCCTCATCCCGGCCGTCATCGACCGCTTGTTCGAAGATTAGCTCCCATCCGCGGAGGTGCTTCGATGGAGTTCGAGAATCCTCCTGACTCCGCGATTCGCGCAATCCTGTCGCGGCCAACCACGGTCGCCGTCGTCGGATGCTCCGACAATCCTGCGCGCGACAGCCTGCGAATCGCGACGCTGCTCAAGTCGCGCGGCTTCCGCGTCATCCCGGTAAATCCAGCGCTCGCGTCCGATGCGCTCACGGCGGTGTTCGGAGAGCGATGCTACCCGGACCTCGCGTCGATTCCCGATCCGGTTGAGATGGTTGACGTGTTCCGCCGACCGGAATTCGTTCCCGAGATCGTCGAGCAGGCGATCGCCAAAAAAGCGCGCGTATTGTGGTGCCAGCTCGGGGTGATCCACCTCGATGCCGCCAGGCGCGCACGAGACGCGGGCCTGACGGTCGTGATGGATCGCTGCCCCGCCATCGAGTATTCCCGGCTGTTCTAAGGCTGGACTCTGCCCCCTCGCCCGCGCACGCGAAGCGTCCGCCGGAAAAAGCGGGAGAGGGAGACGCGGCGCGGGTGAGGGTTCTGCGTACGAAGGCGCCAGCGCAGTCTGATTCTCTTTCCTGATGCGGTTGTGGTTTATTCCCTTCCACAATGAAACCCAGCCGCTGGCGCGTCATCGACACCGAAATTGTCTACCGCACTCCGATCTTCGATCTTCATCGCCGCCGCTCCGGGCATCCTCGTCGCGGCGAGCACGACTTCTTTTTTCTCGATGCGCCCAACTGGGTGAACATCATCCCGCTCACGCGCGCCGGCGACGTCGTGATGGTCAAGCAGTTCCGTCACGGAATCCGCGGCTTCACTTTGGAAATTCCCGGCGGAATGATCGATCCCGAAGATGAGTCGCCGAAACACGCGGCGCGCCGCGAAATGGTCGAGGAGACCGGTTACGACGCGAAGCGAATCGCCTTCATCGGCCGCGTCCACCCGAACCCCGCCATCGAAGGAAACTTCTGCTACACGTTTTTCGCGCGCGACGCGCATCCGGTCGGCAAGCCGCAACTGGACGGCAACGAGGAAACCGATCTCGTGCTGGTGCCACAAAAGACTATTCCGAAACTAATCAAGTCAGAAAAAATCACCCACGCGCTGGTAATCGCGGCATTCTCATTCTTCCACCTATACAACCCACCCCGCCGCTGAGGATGAACCAGAGATTCCAACCGCCACACATAGCCTTCTCCCCCGGGGAGAAGGTGGCGCGCCGCGCGCCTGATGAGGGGGACCACTATGCTCTTAAGAAATTATAAATCTAGTCTAGGACCCGTTTCTGATTCCTGAAAATGTCCTTCGCCCAAAATCGAATTATCCGGAACCCAGCCGCTCGCAGAAACTCTTCTCGTTTCAAATCTTCCTCGGCAGTGTTTTCGTGTTGGACGCCGTCGACTTCGACGATTAGCCGCTTCTCGAAGCAGCAGAAATCAGCGGAATGTTCGCCTATCGGAAATTGACGACGAAATTTGTAACCGGCGAGGCGCCGATCACGAACGATCCACCAAAGCTTTCTCTCAACCTTGCTCTCCGTCTTTCGTAGCCCGCGTGCCCGCGCGATGGTCGGCGGACTGGACGATCCGTCATTACAATCCGTTGAACGTGGAGGCATTGGTCCCCCTCATCCGGCGCGGGGCGTGAGCGACCGGAGACATAGGTAACACTTTAGACCGGCAACATAGGTAACACTTTTTCGTAGTTTTGCTGGGAGGAGAGCGAGGGGGGCTGCCCCCCTCGCCGCTC